>OMZP01000009.1 GCA_900315585.1 uncultured Eubacteriales bacterium
CCTGTCCCTTTTGTTGCATTGTTATGCGCAGGTTAAATCTCGCCCGTTCCGCCTCTCAACCCCTTCGGAGGGGTTGACTTTTCATAGTTGGTCTTTCGTTATTGAGCGTCCGCGAAGCGGACTGTGGGCGCATGCCCGGAACCCGTGCCGGTCGCAGGCGGCGCGGGGCGAACCAACAAAAAACCCGCCCAAAGGCGAGTTGAAAAGAAATCAAGCTCGCCTCATCTTTCGGCGGACGCTCCGCCGCAGGAATTGGCACCTTGTTCGCACCGCGAACCGGTTGCCGGGCATCATCGGGCCTGTCCCTCCGCCACTCTTGATAAGGCATTTTTTGTTGTCAGCGCCATTATAGTCCTCTGCGTTGCGCCCGTCAAGCCCCTTTGTATTAAATTCGCCTAATTCGACGATGTTTGACAAATCCCGCCGGGTTGGTTACAATAATAGTGGATTTCAAAAAGGGGGTGGCGGCATGGCCTACATGATGGTGCACCTGCTGGTGGCGCGGCGCTGGGCCGAGGGCCACCCGGAGTTTCTGGAGAGCCCGGAGTTCTACTACGGCGCCATTGCTCCTGACGCCATCCACGTGCGCGACGGCAACGACAAGTCCCACAAAAACGAGATCCACCTGAACAACTGGGGCAGGCTCCACGAGCAGGACGTGATCGACTACTGGCACGAGCGCCTCTCGCCCTTCGACGTGGGCTACGGCGTGCACGTGCTCACCGACGCCCAGTGGGTGGCCCGCTATGAGGAGCGGCTCCGCGGGCTGTTCAAGCCCAACGGCAAGCTGGACATCGACCTTTACTTCCTGGAGAACATCACCACGGACTTCGCCCTGCGGGACCGCACACCCTGGATCGGCCACCTGCTGGATCTGATCGACGCGGCTGAAACGCCCGGGGACCACCCGCTGCTCACCGCATACGAGATCGGCCGCTGGCGGGAGGTGATGGTGGAGGCCTACCGCAATCCCTGCCCGAAGGAGCACGCCTCCCGGTTCGTCACCCCAGAATACGTGCTCGAGTTTGTGGAGGACAGCCTGACCCTCATCAACCGGGTGTATGGTAAAATCTGAATTATCGTATTGACAAATGCCGCCGTTCGCGCTATAATAGTCTGCGTTGGTTGTCGCGTCTGGGTCGTCCGAGCGCGCATCCCGGCTCGTGCGGGCGTGGCGGAATTGGCAGACGCGCCAGATTTAGGTTCTGGTGCCCAACGGCGTATGGGTTCAAGTCCCTTCGCCCGCACCAATCCACAACCGACGATTTGCGGTAGTAGCTCAGTTGGTAGAGCGCCACCTTGCCAAGGTGGAGGTCGCGAGTCCGAGTCTCGTCTACCGCTCCAGCTTTCCATTGAAGCATGCGGGTGTAACTCAATGGTAGAGTTCCAGCCTTCCAAGCTGGCTACGTGGGTTCGATTCCCATCACCCGCTCCATCCATTCAACCGCATGCGGTAGTAGCTCAGTTGGTAGAGCGCCACCTTGCCAAGGTGGAGGTCGCGAGTCCGAGTCTCGTCTACCGCTCCATGCACCATTAGCTCAGTTGGTAGAGCACCTGACTCTTAATCAGGGTGTCCAGGGTTCGAGCCCCTGATGGTGTACCAAAGCCACCCGGCAGGGTGGCTTCGTTTTTTTGTCAGGGACTCGAAGGGCAGGGAGTGAATGGAAGCCTAGTGGGCTTCCAGAGCCTGCCCCGACCGAGCCCGCAGGCGAGAATCGAGCCCCTGATGGTGTACCAAAAGAGGCTGTCTCACATTCATCTTGAGACAGTCTCTTCATTTTTGTGTAGAAAACAATGCGGTTTTGTGATAGAATACTGACAGCACATATGTCTCGCGGCGGTTGCCTGCGAGGCGCAGATCACGAATGATTGAAAGGGGAAGCGATATGCGGAGCATCAACATCAACCGTGGCTGGGAGTTCGCCCTGGGCATGCCAAACGCGGCGGGAAGGCTGACCGGGAAGTGGCACGGGCGCGAGGTGAATCTGCCCCACGACTACATGATCGAGGGGGACGTGTTCCCGGAGGCGACGCCCAGGCAGGCCAGCGGCTACTATGACGCGGGGGTGGCCCACTACGTCAAGACCCTCGCCATCCCCGCGGAGTGGGCGGGGGAGCGCATCGCCCTCAGGCTGGACGGCGCGATGATGAACGCCACCGTGGAGGTCAACGGGGCGAAGACCCTGCTGCACCACTGCGGCTACACGCCCTTCGAGGCGGACATCACCCAGCTGGTGTATCCCGGCGAGGCCAACAGCATCGTCATCATCATCAACCCCAGCATGCAGCCCAACTGCCGCTGGTTCTCCGGCGCGGGCCTGTTCCGGGGCGTGGAATTGGTGCACATGCCGAAGCTGCACGCGGCCTTTGGCGGGCTGTCCGGCTGGACGAAAAAGATCGAGTACGCCCCGGACGGCGCGGCGGAGACGGCCTATCTGACGGTCTCCGCGGAGGTGGAGAACGACCTGGCCGAAAATCGCGTGGCCGAGGTGGCGTTCATCCTGACGGACGAGGCCACCGGCAAGGTCGCCTGCACAAGCAAGACCCGCGTCCAGGCCCCGCCCATGGGCCGCATCACCGCCCACATGACCCTGACCGTGGACCGTCCGAAGCTGTGGAGCGCCGAGGCGCCGAACCTGTACCGGCTGTCCGTGAAGGTCAAAGAGGCGGGCACCTACAAAACCCGCGTGTTCCCCATCGAAAACGGCACCGTGGACGAGGAGGGCGTGCTGTTCGGCATCCGCACCGTGGAGGCGGACGTGAAGCACGGCCTCAGGATCAACGGCAGGACCGTGAAGCTGAAGGGCGGCTGTCTGCACCACGACAACGGCGTGATCGGCGCGGTGAGCCTGTACGACGCCGAGGCGCGGAAGGTGAAGCTGCTTAAGTCCGTGGGCTTCAACGCTATCCGCACCACCCACAACCCGCCCTCCGCGGCCCTGATCGAGGCCTGCGACCGGCTGGGCATGTATGTGTTCGACGAGGCCTTCGATGCCTGGGGCATGGGCAAGCAGCCCGGCGACTACAACCAGTTCTTCGACACCGACTGGGAGCAGGACCTGACCGCCTTCGTGTGCCGGGACCGCTGCCATCCCAGCGTGATCATCTGGTCCACCGGCAACGAGATCACCGAGCGCGCCGGTCTGAACGACGGCTACCTCTGGGCCACCCGGTTGGCCGAAAAGGTGCGCGAGCTGGACCCCAGCCGCCCCGTCTCCAACGGCATCTGCTCCTTCTGGAACGGCCTGGACGACCATCTCCAGCGGGCCCAGCTGCTCAAGTGGCAGCAGGCCGCCGAGGGCACCCTCCAGAACGCGGACCTGGGCGGCGTGAAGGATCTGCTCTGGGAGAACCTCACCGAGGCCTTTGCCAACGGCCTGGACGTGGTGGGCTACAACTACTACGAGGACAAGTACGCACAGGACCACGAAATGTTCCCGGAGCGGGTCATCATGGGCTCCGAGAACTATCCCGTGAAGGTGGGCCAGCACTGGCCGATGATCGAGCGCACCCCCTGGGTGGTGGGCGAGTTCACCTGGACCGCCTGGGACTACATCGGCGAGGCCGGCATCGGTCGGGCCAGCTTCTTCGATCCCGGCGATCCCGCCATGAAGGACGGCGCGAGCCCCTGGGCCAGCGGCTCGCCCTTCCCGTGGCGCACCGCCAACGACGCGGACTTTGACATCACCGGCCTGACCCGGCCCCAGGGCGTCTATCGCCGCATCGTGTTCGGAAGCGACGAGACCGGCCTGTTCAGCTACGACCCCGCGAACCTGGGCAAGACCGAGGTGCTCACCCCCTGGGGCTTCCCCGGCGTGTGGGATCAGTGGACCTGGCGGGGCCAGGAGAACCGGCCCGTGGACGTGCTGGTGTTCAGCGGCGCGGAGGAAGTGGAGCTGCTGGTGAACGGCGTGAGCGCGGGCAGGAAGAAGGCGGGCGAGGCCATCGTCCACGACATGCCCAAGACCTTCCTGTTTAGAACGACCTACGTCCCCGGCACCCTGGAGGCCGTCAGCTACGCGGGCGGCGTGGAGGTCTCCCGGGCGCGGCTTGAGACGACGGGAGAGGCGAAGGCTGTCCGCCTGGTGCCGGAGGTGAAGGCGCTGAAGGCCGACGGCGAGGCCCTGGCCTACGTCCATGCCGAGCTCGTGGACGAGGCGGGCCGCGTGGTGCCGGACGCGAATGTGAAGCTGACGGCGGAAGTCACCGGCGCGGCGACGCTGATGGGCTTCGGCTCCGGCAACCCCATCACCGACGAGAACTACACCCGCGGCGCGTTCACGGCCTTCCGGGGCCGGGCGCTGGCGGTGCTCCGCGCCGGTTACGAGGCGGGGGAAGCGCAGCTGCGCGTGACCGCCGAGGGCCTGGGCGACGCGGAGCTGAAACTTCCCGTTGAAGGCTGAACCGACCGACCCACGAGCGAGGAGGCCCATCATGAAGGATTTGACGGCGATCCTGCCGGACGGCACGAGCTTTGATTTCTGGGAGAAGGACTGCACCTACAAGCGGACGCTGCACGTGGCCTGCGGGGACGCGAACGCCTCCGACGACAACGACGGAAGTGAACAGCGCCCCTTTGCGACCATCAACCGCGCCGCCGAACTGGCCGAGCCGGGGGACCGGGTGCTGATCCACGGCGGCATCTACCGGGAGTGCGTCCGGCCCCGGCGGGGCGGCACGGACCCGGAGCACATGATCAGCTACGAGGCGGCGGGGGACGGCCCGGCGGTGATCCGCGCCTCCGAGGCGGTGCGCAGCTTCCGGCCCAGCACCGGCTGGCGGCTCTGGGGACGGCCCGGCGAGCGGGAGGTGAAGGCGGGCGTGCGGGTGTTCGCCCACGACCTGGACCCGGACATGTTCCGGGGCTACAACCCCTTCTGCGCCGTGAACATCCTCCACGACCGGCTGTTCATCGAGTACGACAAGACGGACATGACCCCCTACCTGAACCGGCGCGGCTGCGTGTTCTGCGACGGCAGGGCGCTTCGGCAGGTGGCCCTCTACAACCAGCTGTCCGAGCAGGAGGACGCCTACTGGGTGGAGGCCAACGGCCAGACGGTGCACTTCCGCCTCGCCGGGGACGAGAGCCCGGAGAACCACCTGATCGAGCTGACGGTGCGGGAGCAGTGCTTCGCGCCGAGCATCCCCTTCCTGTCCTACATCCGGGTGAAGGGCCTGGCCTGCGAGCATGCCGCCACCGGCGCGCCGGTGCCCCAGCGGGGCGCGATCTCCTGCTTCCGGGGCCATCATTGGGTCATCGAGGGCTGCCAGGTGAACTGGTCCAACGCCGTGGGCATCGACGTGGGCAACGAGTGCTGGCACCACGAGATCGTGGAGGGGCAGATCATCGGTGCCTCCGTGGTGCGGGGCTGCACCATCCGGGACGCGGGCGTCTGCGGCATCGCGGGCCTGTTCGCCGGCCACATGCTCATCGAGGACAACCGCATCGAGGGCACCGGTTGGCAGCGGATGGAGCTGTCCTGGGAGGCGGGCGCCATCAAGCTGCACAACAGCGTGGGCGGGCTCATCCGCAGAAACGTGTTCATCAACACCATTCGCGCCGACCACCTGTGGCTGGACTGCGGCAACGAGAACACCCGCATCACCTCCAACCTGTTCCTCAACGGCATCGAGCAGCGGGAAGCCATCTTCATCGAGTGCACGAAGGAGGGCGTGAACCTGATCGACAACAACGTCATCTGGAACGTGGAGGGCCGCTTCGACCCCGCCAAGGTGCCCGTGGAGCCGGGCTCCAGCGGCTGGTACAAGCTGCGGGAGAACGAGGCCGTGAACGGCTACGGCGTGTACTGCGAGGGCACGGATCGGCTGATCGTGGCCCACAACCTGATCGGCAAGTGCCGCCACAGCGGCTACTATGCCAAGCCCGTGGGCTTCCGCATGGGCGGCTGGGAGCGGGGCGGCACCTCCCGCAAGGCGAAGATTCTGAACAACATCTTCTACGACTGCGGCGAGGCGGCCATCGTGTTCCCGACGATCGACAATCAGTCAGAGGGCAACCTGTACCTGTGCATGAGCGGCGGCTACCTGCGCGTCATGTATCCCGAGCCGGAGACCTGCCTGGATCTTGGCACCTGGCAGGAGTTCAACGGCTTCGACCGGCTGGGCCAGCAGGCCTGGTTTGGCCTGGAGCTGGACACCGATGCGCTGACCCTGAGGGAGCATGAGCGATGGGATTCGCCCTTCGACGCGCCCGGCCCCTTCCACCGGGAGGGCGGGAACCGCCATTCCACCGACCTCAAGGCCGTCCCGGCCCTGGACGTGGTGCCGGGGGACTACTTCGGCAAGCCCCGCGGCGACGCCGTCCTGCCCGGGCCGTTCGGGGATTATAGGGACATCAGGCTCAAATGACAAAGCCCCGGTTGAATGGGAACGCCCATTCAACCGGGGTTTTTCTATAAGGAAATCATTGCTTTTGCACCTTCGGCAGGTGATACTCGTTGCCCTCGTCGAACTGCACGCTCTCCGGCGGCGTCTCCAGCACCTCCGGGTGCTCCAGGAAGCGGCGCATGTCGTTGAAGAACTTGGCGTAGTGGGCGCCGGAGCACACGCGCTCGTCGGCGGTGATGCCCAGGGGCAGGAAACGCTTCATGCGGGTCTCACCCTTCTCCACCACGGCCACCCGCTCCTCGATGCCCATGCCGAAGAACAGGCCCACGTTGCCCCAGTTGTAGAGGTGGTGGTTCACGTCGTGCAGACGAATGGAGGCGGTGTTGGTGATGTACATGCCCACGTAGAAGGGCAGCTCGTCCATGAACACTCTGGGCGCGATGCCGTAGCGGTCCAGGAACCGGATCAGCGTCACGATCACCGTGGCCAGCCCCGGCACCGAGAACACGAAGTTGAGCAGCTTGCTCACGAAGCCGCTGTCCGCCTCCGCGCCGCGGTTGGTCTCCACGGCGGCGTTGATGCGGTCGCGCACGTCGTACACCGTGTCCGTCAGGTCAAATTTCACGTTGGCCACGGCCTCGCCCGCGTCGATGTTGTTCGGGTCCTTCAGGATCGTGAAGGCCACGGAGCAGTTGTTCCGGGCAAAGATCTGCTTGTTCACGATGAAGCGGTTCACCAGCGGGTTCCGGGCGATGGCCCGCACGTAGGCGGCGCAGATGAGCTGCATGTAGGACAGCTGCTCGCCCTTCTCCAGCTTCTGCCTGCGGATATAGTCAAACAGGACCTCCAGGTCGATGCGGTGCTTCAGGAAAACCTGCGCGTCGCAGCGCATCGGCATGAGGTAGGGGGTGATGCGAATGATGGGGTCGATGCCCTTCACGCGCTTGCCATCCGGCCTCCGACCAAACATGGTTATCTCTCCTCTGACTGGTTTCTGTTTATCAGTTTACCACAAATCGACGCGGTTTGCAAGAAACAGACGGGCAATCTGCAAGGAATGCGTTGACAGTGGTTCACAATCGTTGCTATAATCTGTAAAGAAAGTAAAATCGGGAGGGAATGAACATGAAGGCACTGGGCGGACGACAGGTGGTCCTCAGGGACGGCGAGCTTCTCCGGCGCGAGCGGGACAACCGGGCCTATATGCTCCGGCTCACCCGGGAAAACCTGATGCGGAACTATCTCTTCGAGGCGGGCCTCTGGGCCAGCGACGACCTGGACCATAGCATCCACGGCGGCTGGGAGTCGCCCACCTGCGCCCTCCGGGGCCACTTTACCGGCCACTACCTGAGCGCCGCCGCCATGATCTACAACGCCACCGGCGACGCCGAGATCAAGGGCCGGGCCGACGCCATGGTGGACGATCTGGCCCGCTGCCAGGCGGAGCACGGCGACGGCTGGGCGGGCTCCATCCCGGAGAAGTACCTGGACTGGATCGCCCGGGGCAAGGCCGTCTGGGCGCCCCACTACACCGTCCACAAGACGCTGATGGGTCTGGTGGACATGGCGAAGCTGGCCGGAAACGCCCAGGCGCTGGAAGTGGCCGACAAATGGGGCGAGTGGTTCGACCGGTGGGCCAGCCAGTTCACCCGGGAGCAGATGGACGACATCCTGGACGTGGAGACCGGCGGCATGCTGGAGGTCTGGGCGGACCTTCTGGAGCTGACGGGGAAGGAGCGGTACCGGCGGCTGCTGGAACGCTATACCCGCAACCGCCTGTTCGACGAGCTGCTGGCCGGGCACGACCCGCTGACCAACATGCACGCCAACACCACCGTGCCGGAGGTGCTGGGCTGTGCCCGGGCCTACGAGGTGACGGGGGAGCCCCGCTGGCGGGAAATCGTCGAGGCCTACTGGAAGTGCGCCGTGGAGGATCGGGGCGGCTACGCCACCGGCGGCCAGACCTGCGGCGAGATCTGGACCCCCAAGGGCGACGTGTCCAAACGCCTGGGCCGCAAGGACCAGGAGCACTGCACCGTCTACAACATGATCCGCCTGGCGGACGTGCTGCTTCGCTGGACCGGGGACGTGAAGTACGCCGACTACATCGAGCGCAACCTCTACAACGGCATCATGGCCCAGGGCTACTGGCGCTGGCGGCCCACCAACGGCTTCAACCCCGGCCATCCCCGCACCGGCCTGATCTCCTACTTCCTGCCCATGCGGGGCGGCGACACCAAGGGCTGGGGCACCGAGACCACCAACTTCTACTGCTGCCACGGCACGCTGGTGCAGGCCAACGCCGCCCACAACCGCTACATCTACTACCGGGACGGCAGGGACGTGTACGTCTGCCAGTTCTTCGACAGCGACGTGACACTGGACATCGACGGCCAGTCCGTGACCCTCAGCCAGCGCATCGACTGGCAGACCGGCTCCTTCATGTTCTCCAGCGATTCCGCCGCGAAGCAGAGCATCGGCGCGGTGACCTCCAAGGTGCTGAACAACCCGGAGGTCATGCGAGTGGTGTTCAAGGTCCGCTGCGAAAAGCCCGCCGCCCTGCGCCTGCACGTGCGCGTGCCCGGCTGGGCGGGGGAGGGCGAGAGCCGCTTCGCTGCCGTGGCAAAGGACGCCTGGAGCGACGGGGACCTGTGGAGCATTGACCTGCCCCGGAAGCTGACCTGGGAGCCGCTTCTGGGCGATCCCACCCGCGGGGCCTTCCTCTACGGGCCCATCGCCTTGGCGGGCCTTGTGGATTCGGAGCGCACGCTGCACGCGAATGCCGACCACCCGGAGACCGCCCTGCGCCGGGAGGACGAGCGGGAGTGGGGCTACTGGACCACCTCCTTCCTCACCACTACCGAGCCGGAGGCCATCCGCTTTGTGCCGCTGTATGAGGTCGGCTACGAGCCCTATGCACTCTACTTCCGGTTGAGCCCGGCGGAATAAGAACTCAGGAAGAGTACCATCGCACAATATTATATTTGAAATGATTGACAGATGTTTCTGAACATGTTACAATCAGAAATGTAAAATAGCGGCATGTGTTTTAACATTGCGCGTTTCAATCAAGCGATTTTCGGGCCCGCGCCTCGCGGGCGGGGGAGAGATACCATGCCGGACACTTCAGCGGGATTCGCTCCGATGAATGATCGCCGCCAGGTTTTGGTGGCGGCCGGGGAACCTGAGAGCCGCCAGCGTCTCAGCGGGATGCTGGCGAATGGCTTTGTGGTCCTTTCCGCTTCCACGGGCGCGTCGGTGCTGGAACAGCTCTATGCCAACAAGGACAGCATGGGCCTGGTGCTGCTGGAGCTGCCCCTTCCGGACATGCAGGGCGTCGACATCATCCGCCAGGTGAACGAGGACCCGCAGCTGATGCGCATTCCCGTCGTCGCCCTCGCGGATGACAAGGCAATGGAGGCCGAGCTTCTCAACGGCGGGGCCATGGATTTCATCGCCGCGTCGGACCTGCGCCCGGACGCGCTGCTGGCCCGGGTCCGCCATGCCATCGAGCTCTCCGAAAACCGCTACATCATCCGCTCCGCCGAGCGCGACCAGCTCACCGGCCTGTACAACAAGGAGTTCTTCTTCAGTTACGCCGAGCAATACGACGCCTATCACAAGGACCTGGCCATGGACGCCATCCTGGTGAACGTCAGCCACTTCCACATGATCAACGAGCGGTACGGCAAGGCCTACGGCGACGACGTGCTGCGCCGGATCGGCGGGCGCATCGCGGACCACGTGCACCCCGACGGCGGCATCGTCTGTCGGCGGGAGGGCGACACGTTCCTGATCTACTGTCCCCATCGGCAGGACTACGACAAGATCCTCCAGAACGCCTGCAGCGGCATGGACAGCCGGGTGCACCTGCGCATGGGCGTCTATCCCAACGTGGACAAGGCCCTGGACATGGACCAGCGGTTCGACCGGGCCAAGCTGGCCTCGGATACCGTGCGCAACAGCTACACCCGCACCGTGGCCATCTACGACGACAAGCTGCACAAGAACGAGATCTACACCGAGCAGCTGCTGCTGGACTTCCCGAAGGCCATCGAAGAAAAGCAGTTCGTGGTCTACTACCAGCCCAAGTTCGAGATCCAGCCCACCATGCCGGTGCTGAACAGCGCCGAGGCCCTGGTGCGCTGGAAGCACCCGAAGCTGGGCATGATCAGCCCCGGGGACTTCATCCCCCTGTTCGAGAGCAACGGCCTCATCCGCACGCTGGACAGCTATGTGTGGCGCACGGTGGCCGCGCAGATGCGGGACTGGAAGGACCGCATCGGCTTCTGCGTGCCGGTGTCCGTGAACGTGAGCCGGGTGGACATCTTCGATTACGACCTGGTGGACCACATGCGTCGGCTGGTGCAGGAGTTCGACCTGTCGCCGGACGAGTTCCTGCTGGAGATCACCGAGTCCGCCTACACCCAGGATTCCGCCCAGATCATCGAGACAGTGAAGCGCCTTCGGGACGCGGGCTTCCACATCGAGGTGGACGACTTCGGCAGCGGCTATTCCTCCCTGAACATGATCGCCTCGCTGCCCATGGACGCGCTGAAGCTGGACATGGAGTTCATGCGCAACGCCTTCAAGGAGCGCAAGAACACCAAGATGCTGGACGCGGTGATCGACATCGCCTACTCCCTGGAGGTGCCCACCATCGCCGAGGGCGTGGAGACCGCCGAGCAGATGTTCGCCCTGAAGGAGATGGGCTGCGACATCGTGCAGGGCTATTACTTCTCCAGACCCGTGCCCGCCGAGGAATACGAGCAATTCCTGGTGGAGCGCAAGCAGGTGCTGGATGGCACCGCCGACCACGACCGGGAGTTGAAGGTCAAGCCGGCGGAGCAGTTCGCCTACGAGGCGCTCCACGACCCGCAGACCGGCCTGTACAACCACAGCGCCTACAAGATGCTGCTGAAGGACGCGGACCAGCGTAACATCGCGCTGCTCATCGCCAATCTGGACGACTATGACGCGATCCTGAGGGAGAACGGTCAGAGCGCGGCCGACGAGTGCGTCCAGCTGGTGGCCAGCGTGCTCCATCACAGCTTCCGCTCGGTAGACTTCGTCTGCCGCATCGGCGTGGATGAGTTCGCCGTGATCATGACCCGCGTCAACAGCGGCATGAAGGGTCTGGTCTCCGACAAGGTGGAGCGCATCAACGCCCTGATCCGGGAAAACGGGCGGGAGCTGCCGCCCATCACCCTCAGCCTGGGCGTGGCCTTCGCGGACCGGGAGAACCCCCAGGGGGACATCTTCCACGACGCGGATGTCGCCCTCTCCCGCATGAAGGCCATGAAGCAGCACGGCTGGGCTATCTTCTAGTCAGGAATACGCAGATACAGGGGCGGCGTTGCGCCGCCCGCCCAAAAGCCTTCCCCTCTGGGGAAGGTGGCACGACGCAGTCGTGACGGATGAGGTCGTCCTCATCCGGCGATGGCAATCGTCGTACCTGGCGGGCGGCGTAACGCCGCCCCTACTGCCTTGTATCATTTGAATCCGGTCAGTCATGAGCTGACCAGAGGATGGTTCTATGCGTCCGCGCCCGAGTACATCCGCTTCAACAGCCCGCTGGAGCGCAGCGCAGGCAGCACCGCGTGGTAGAACAGTGGCGCGGCCACCACGGCCACCGCGGCGTTGATCAGCGACGGGATCACCTTGCTGACCACCGTGGCGTTCACGGTCTCCATTGGGAAGCCGTAGACGAACTTCTGGTAGATGAAGGTCTTCAGCGCGTAGAGCACCACATAGGTCAGGGCCCCCGCCGCGCAGGCCACCGCCGTGCGGTCCAGCCGGTGGGGCTTCTTGCCGCTGTAGAGCACCATGCCGCACATCCAGGCCATGGCGAACTTGCTCACCAGGGTGATCAGGATGTTTACCAGGTCGTAGCCGGCCACCGCGTCATACAGGGCCGAGCCGATGCCCGCCGCCAGCCCGCCCTGCAGGGGCCCCAGCAGGATGCCGCTGAGCAGGCAGACGGCGTTGGCGAAGTGGACCTTCGAGCCCAGCATCGGAAAGCGGAACAGCGTCACCACGTACACCATGGCCGCCATCATGGCCATGAAGCAGATGTTGAACACGCTCAGGCGCTTGTTGTTCATAAAAACACCCCCAAGATCGGTTGACTTTGAACGGCTTTGAGTATATACTAAAACTGACACTATGAAAAGTGCCAGAGAAGGAGAAAATAATAAGGCCAGATGCGCACGGATAAGCCGGAATACCTGAAGCTGTATGAGTTCATGCGGGACGAGATCACCCGCGGGGCCTGGCCCTGCGGCTCGAAGCTGCCCTCCCGGCGGCAGACCGCCCTGGACCGGGGCCTGAGCGCCATCACGGTGGAGCACAGCTATGAGCTGCTTTGCCAGGAGGGCTACGCCGAGTCCCGGCCCCGGAGCGGCTATTTCGTCGCCTATCGCCCGGGAGACGGCTTCGCCGCCCCCGATGCCGCGCCCATGTCGATGCCCGCGGTCCAACCCCTGGGGGAGGCGGACGCCTTTCCCTTCTCGGTGCTGGCCCGGTCCATGCGGCGGGTGATCGCGGACTACGGGGAGAACCTGCTGGTCAAGTCCCCGAACGCCGGGTGCCTCCAGCTGCGCCGCGCCCTGTCCGGCTACCTGGCCCGCAACCGGGGCGTCCAGGCGGAGTCGGAGCAGATCTTCATCGGCGCGGGTTCGGAATACCTCTACGGCCTGGTGGTGGAGTTCCTGGGCCGGGAGCGCCGCTTCGCCATCGAGGACCCCTCCTATGAGCAGATCGAGCGGGTGTACCAGTCCAAGGGCGTGGCGGTGGACCCGCTGCCCCTGGGCCGGGACGGCATTCGCAGCGCCGCGCTGCGGGAAACGTCCGCGACGGTGCTGCACATCACGCCCTTCCGCAGCTTTCCCACTGGCGTCACCGCCTCGGCCTCCAAGCGCGTGGAGTACCTGCGCTGGGCCGACGAGGGCGACCGCTACATCGTGGAGGACGACTTCGAGTCGGAGTTTTCCCTGCTCCGAAAGCCCGAGGAGACGGTGTTCGCCCGGGCCACGCGGGACAACGTGATCTACCTGAACACCTTCACCCGCACGGTGTCTCCGTCCCTGCGCGTGGGCTACATGGTGCTGCCAAAGGGGTTGGTGGAGCGGTTCGAGCAGCGGGTGGGGTTCTACTCCTGCGCCGTGCCGGTGTTCGAGCAGTACCTGCTGGCGGACCTGATCGCCTCCGGGGATTTCGAGCGCCACATCAACCGGGTGCGCAGGCAGAAGCGAAGAGAGAGCAGATAGGAGAAACCGAGGCTCCATCCAAGGTTTTCCTGCCTTCGCCGAACAGACTTGCCGTGAAATGGAAATTGGGGCTTGCTATTTTTGTTAAGTCCGTGTATAATTATATTGATATAGGCTTTGGGAACTGATACGCCAAAGGAGGCTTCTCCATGTCCGCAACCATCAAGGACGTCGCCGCGAAGTGCGGCCAGCCCATCTATCTGGTCGGCCGGGTGCTGGAGGATTATCGGGCCGTGGACGAAGACACGCGCAAGGCTATCCTCGCCTCGGCGCTGGAGCTGGGCTATCCGCTGGAGGGCTCGACCAAGCAGTATCACACCCACAACCTGGGCGTGCTGTTCGTGGACGAGAGCTACAGCGGCATCACCCATCCCTTCTTTGCCTCGATGCTGAACGCCTTCAAGGCCGAGGCGGAGAGCCGCGGCTATGACATCACCTTCATCAACCACGGCATGAGCGATCAGAGCACCACCTTCCTGGACCACTGCCGCTTCCGCAACGTGGACGGCGTGTGCCTGGCCTGCGTGGACTTCTATTCCCAGGAGGTCAAGGACCTGCTGGACAGCGAGATCCCCTGCGTGACCGTGGACCATCCCACCGACCGCCATCCCTGCATCCTCTCCGACAACAATGACGGCGTGAAGCAGCTGGTGGATTTCGCCCTGGAGAACGGCCACGAGCGCATCGCCTTCATCAGCGGCCAGCGCAATTCCGAGGTCACCGAGACCCGCATCCGCCAGTTCCACGACACCATGAAGGCCCGCGGCCTGACGGTGCCGGAGGGCTATTTCATGGAGGCCCGCTATGGCGACGCGGACGCGGTGCGCGAATGCGTGAACAAGGTGCTTGACCTGCCCGAGCGCCCCACCTGCATCCTGCTGCCCGACGATTCCACCTACTTTGCCGCCCAGGAGGTCATCCGGGAGCACGAGCTGCGCATCCCGGCGGACATCTCCGTGGCGGGCTATGACGGCATCGGGCTCACCCAGTCCCTCAGGCCCCAGCTCACCACCATCCGCCAGGACAGCGAGGCTATGGGCCGGGAGGCCGCCATACGGCTCATCGAGCGCCTGGAGCACCCGGACACCGCCAGCATGGACCACGTCACCATCCCCGTGAAGCTGATCCACGGCGGCACGGTGGGCTGGTGCAACAACTGGTAGGCGACTAACGAGGTCGAAAAAGCGAGACCGCGAAGCGGTCTCGCTTTTTCAGTTCAATTCTCCCATCAATCGCTCCATCAGCTGAACGGACGCTTCGCCGCCGGAGCTCTGGTATTCCACGTCGCCGGGGCCGTCGCCGGAGCGCAGGCCCCGCTCGTCCAGCAGGGATTTCAGCCGCTGGGCCGTGCCTTCGCGCCCGTCGAACAGCCGGGCCCGGGGGAACATCCGCTGGATGGGCTCGGCCAGGAAGGGGAAGTGGGTGCAGCCCAGCACGATGGCGTCGATCTGCCGGTCCCGGTAGGGCCCCAACAGCTTCTTAAGCTGTGTCGCTGCCTCCGGGGACTTTGCCTTTCCGCCCTCCACCAGCTCTACCAGCCCTTCGCCCACCACGGGCACCACGCCCTTGCCGTACAGGGCCATCAGCCGCTCGAATTTCTCCAGTCGCAGCGTCGCGTCCGTGGCCAGCACGATCACCTGGCCGCCGTGTCGGGCGAAGTGGGCGGGCTTGAGGGCCGGCTCCATGCCCACGATGATCATGTCCGGCCGCTGGGCGCGGATGATCTCCGCGTAGGCGCTGGTGGCGGTATTGCAGGCGATCACGATGGCCTTCACATCCCGCTCCAACAGCTTTTCGATGCCCGCCGCGCTCAGGGCGCGGATCTCCTCCAGGGGTCGGGGCCCGTAGGGGGCGTTAAGATTGTCGCCGTAGAACAGGAAGTGCTCGTTGGGCATGAGCCGCCGCGCCGTGTGCAGCACGCTGATGCCGCCCACCCCGGAATCAAAAAAACCGATCAGGTCCTTCATCGATCAGAACTCCCGTGTGTAATCTGCATTTATTATAGCTTTTTTTACATCGAAAAGCAACTGAACCGCGGCGTGTTTTAAAAATGCAACCGCGGCGTGTTTCAAAAATGCGTTTCCCGCATTTGGGAACACGCGCTTCTTTTTTCAACTTTTTTCCGCAAACCTATTGACAAATTCGGCAGATGGGATATAATAGTCAAAGAAAGTCAAATTTGACTTTTATTCAACCATGACCCTTGAAAGGGGGAGAATATATGAATGCAGAGAAATTCACCCAGAAATCCATGGAGGCCATCCGCGAGGCCCAGGAGTGCGCCATCCGCAACCAGAATATGCAGATCGACCAGCAGCACATCCTCTACGCCCTGCTGAACCAGAAGGATGGCGTGGTGCCGCAGATCCTCAAAAAGTGCAAGATCGACGCGCGGCAGATGTTCGCGGCTTGTGATCGGGAGATCCAGCGCATCCCGAAGGTCTCCGGCCCCGGCCGGGAAGCCGACCGGGTGTACATCTCCCAGGCCGTGGACGCGGCCCTGACCGAAGCCGAACAGCAGGCGGGCTACATGAAGGATGAGTTTATCTCCGTGGAGCACATCCTCATGGGCATGATCGAGAAGCCCAACGGCGCGGTGAAGGCCATCTTCAACGAATTTGGGCTGACCCGCGAGACCTTCCTGGAGGCCCTGCAGAAGGTGCGTGGCAATACCCGCGTCACCAGCGAAAACCCGGAGGACACCTACGATGCCCTGCTGAAGTACGGCACGGACCTCACCGACCAGGCCCGCGCCCAGAAACTGGACCCGGTGATTGGCCGCGACAACGAGATCCGCAACGTCATCCGCATCCTGTCCCGAAAGACGAAGAACAACCCGGTGCTCATCGGCGAGCCCGGCGTGGGCAAGACGGCCATTGCCGAGGGCCTGGCCCAGCGCATCGTGCGGGGCGACGTGCCCAGCACCCTGAAGGATCGCCAGCTGATCGCCCTGGACATGGGCGCGCTGATCGCCGGCGCGAAGTATCGCGGTGAGTTTGAGGAGCGGCTGAAGTCCGTCCTGGAGGAAGTCAAGAAGAGCGAGGGACGGGTGATCCTGTTCATCGACGAGCTGCACAATATCGTCGGCGCGGGCAAGACCGAGGGCAGCATGGACGCGGGCAACCTGCTCAAGCCCATGCTGGCGCGGGGCGAGCTCCACTGCGTGGGCGCCACCACTTTGGACGAATACCGCAAGTATGTGGAGAAGGACCCGGCCCTGGAGCGCCGCTTCCAGCCTGTGATGGTGGACGAGCCCACGGTGGAGGACACCATCTCCATCCTCCGCGGCCTGAAGGAGCGTTACGAGGTGTTCCACGGCGTGAAGATCGCCGACCAGGCGCTGATCAGCGCGGCGCGGCTGTCCGACCGCTACATCTCGGACCGCTTCCTGCCCGACAAGGCCATCGACCTGGTGGACGAGGCCTGCGCCATGATCAAGACCGACATCGACTCCATGCCCCAGGAGATGGACAATATCGCCCGGGAGATCATGCAGAAGGAGATCGAGGAGGCGGCGCTGGCCCAGGAGGGCGATGCCTCCAAACACCAGCTGGAGCGGGTACAGGGCGAGCTGAACAGCCTGCGGGAGCAGTTCAGCGGCATGAAGGCCCAGTGGGAGCAGGAGAAGACCGCCATCACCAGGGTGCAGAAGCTGCGCGAGGAGATCGAACAGCTGAATGCCGAGGTGGAGAAGGCCAAGCAGGAGTACGACCTGAACAAGGCTGCGGAGCTGCAATACGGCAGGCTGCCCCAGCTGAAGGAGGAGCTGGCCCAGGCCGAAAAGGACATGGAGGCGGGGAAGGGCAGCGCGCTGCTCCACGACCGCGTGACCGAGGATGAGATCGCCCGAATCGTGTCCCGCTGGACGGGCATCCCGGTGACCAAGCTGGTGGAGAGTGAGCGCAGCAAGCTGCTGCACCTGGACGACGAGCTGCACAAGCGGGTCATCGGTCAGGACGAGGCGGTTCAGAAGGTGGCCGAGGCCATCCTGCGGTCCCGCGCCGGCATCCAGGACCCGAACCGGCCCATCGGCTCGTTCCTGTTCCTGGGCCCCACCGGCGTGGGCAAGACGGAGCTGGCCAAGACCCTGGCCCAGGCGCTGTTTGACGACGAGAAGAACCTGATCCGCATCGACATGACGGAGTACATGGAGAAGTTCGCTGTGTCCCGCCTGATCGGAGCGCCTCCGGGATACGTGGGCTACGAGGAGGGCGGCCAGCTGACCGAGGCCGTGCGCCGCAAGCCCTACAGCGTGGTGCTGTTCGATGAGGTGGAGAAGGCCCACCCGGACGTGTTCAACATCCTGTTGCAGGTGCTGGACGACGGGCGCATCACCGACTCCCAGGGCCGCACCGTGGACTTCAAGAACACCATCATCATCCTGACCAGCAATCTGGGTTCCGATGTCATCCAGGCCGGCATCGACGCCGACGGCCACTTAAAGGACGAGGCGCGGGAGGCTGTGGAAGGCATCCTGAAGCGCAGCTTCCGGCCGGAGTTCCTGAACCGACTGGATGAGACGGTCATCTACACGCCGCTGACCCGGGACCAGATCGTGTCCATCATGCACCTGATGATCAAGGACCTGGATCGCAGGCTCGCCGACCGCCGCCTGACCGTGGAGCTCACCCCCGCCGCCGAGCAGTGGGTGGTGGACAACGGCTATGACAGCGTCTATGGCGCAAGGCCCCTGAAGCGGTTCATCCAGCGGGCGGTGGAGACGCCCATCGCCAGGCTGCTGATCGAGAAGGACCTGAAGGAGGACACCGCCATCGTCGTGGACGTGGAAAACGACGAGGTGGTGCTCAGGACAAAGGAAGCCCTGCTCACTGAATAAGCCCTGGATAAACCTTATACTAAATTCCTTCTAAAACATGTACAAATGCGGAGTGGATTTTTCGTTCTGGCAAAGCTGAGCGGAGGGAGGCGATGCAGCGCATCGTTGACCGACGCAGATGTGCATGGATTAGATGGAATTTAGTATTATCTCCTTGTAGGGAAACGAGGCGGATGGGGCGTCAAAAAGCGGCTGGATCACTGATCCAGCCGCTTTTCCATGCACACCAGCATGACGTTTGGAATCCCGTTGAATACGGTGGGTACGATGCCGCTTTCGATGTACCCGTGCTTCTTGTACATCGCCCGGGCGGCGGCGTTCCTTGCGTTGGTGTCGATGCGCAGCACCGGACAGCCGTGCGCCAGTGCGTATGCCTCGTAAAACGCCAGGAACTGCCGCCCGTAGCCCAGGCCAGAAC
The DNA here is from genome assembly GCA_900315585.1 of uncultured Eubacteriales bacterium. Taxonomy (GTDB): domain Bacteria; phylum Bacillota; class Clostridia; order Christensenellales; family Aristaeellaceae; genus UBA2862. Next base: position 18,872 of record OMZP01000009.1, read on the forward strand.
GAGCCGGGTCCACCGTCAACGTGTGCAGCACCATCACCTGATCGTCCGTCGCCGGGTAGCGCCAAGGAACCTGGGCGTATACGTCCACCTGCGTCCGGTTGATCCGCGCCGCCGCGACGATGCCGCCGTCTTCCAGCACGAACAATTCCCCGGCGTCCAGCGCGGCGCGAGCCGTCTCCATGGTGGGGTACACGCCCCGCAGCCAGCCGGTGGTGATGCGCCCCGCCTCCTCCGCATCGTGGATGCGTTCATAGATCGCACCGATGGCGGGGAGGTCGGCTTCAATGACATGTCGGATCATTTCGTACCTCACAAATGGGAAGGGATGCCTTCATTTCATCGGTTTTACCGCCGCTTTGATCCCCGGTCGCGGTTCTTCCCGTTGCTGCGGCGCTCGCTCCGGCGGTTGTCGAACCGCTCCTTTCGGGCCCCGCGCTCCTTCCGCTCCGGCTTGAACTCAAACCGACTAAGGTCGCTTGTGTCCAGCAACCTGGCACGGGCGGCGGGGGAGAGCTTCACCCGACCCTGGCGACGGGGCGCGTCTGCCTCGTCATGATGCAAGTTAGAACCCGGTCGGTTATTACTCTGCGAATTTACAGACTTTGGTCTGCTGTTTCTTTCGCGTAATAGACTACGGTCTGTATTCCGGGACGCTGGCCGAGCCGCGGGCTTCTCGCTGCTCAGTTTCGCCTTCACCGGCAGCCCGCAGATCGTCGCGCCCTGCATGGCCCTTTCGATGGCCTCGGCCTTCTCGGCGGGCACGCCCACCACGGTCCTCTCGTCGTAGATATCGATCTTGCCGATCTGCGCGCCCGGGAGGTTGGCCCGGCCTGCCACGGCGCTGACGATGTGGTTCGGGGCGACCTTCTGCCTGCGCCCAATGGACAGGATCAGCTTGCGGTAAAGCCGACCGCCGTCGGTTTTACGGTCCGCCTCGATGTCGATCAGCCCGGATTCATCGCGGGTGAAGCAGAGCCTGAGCGCCGCCGACGCGATCATCGCGGGCTCGTGGCCCTCGGCCATCAGCTTGCCGACCATCACCTGGAACGCCATCGGCGTCTCCTCGGCGAGGGCGGCGCGCACCTTCTCCAGGCTCTTTTCGTTCTGCTTCTCCCGGATCTGCGCCACGGTGGGGATGGGAATCTGCTCCACCCGGGTCTTCACGGCCCGCTGGATGTCCCGCATGGCGAAGAACTGCCGCCGCCCGCTGCAGAGGGTGATGGCGGTGCCCTCCTTCCCGGCGCGGCCCGTGCGCCCGATGCGGTGCACGTAGATGTCGCTGTTCTGGGGCGTGTCGTAGTTCACCACGTAGTCGATGCCGGACACGTCGATGCCCCGCGCCGCCACGTCCGTCGCCACCAGGATCGGGATGCGGGCGGACTTGAAGCCCTCCATCACCCGGGTGCGCTGGCTCTGGTTCATGTCCCCGTGGATGCCCTCGCAGCCAAAGCCGTGGTGGTTCAGATAGGAGGACACCTCGTCCACCATCAGCTTGGTGTTGCAGAAGATCATGCACCTCTCCGGCTCCACGGCCCTAAGCAGCAGGTTCAGCGCGTCCAGCTTGCGCCCCATGGGCACCTCCATGAACTGCTGGTGGATCTGATCCAGCGTCACTTTGGCCGCGTCGATCTCGATCAACTGGGGGTCCCGCATGAACTTGTCCGTCAGCTCCAGGATGGCGTCGGGCATCGTAGCAGAGAACAGCACCGTCTGGCGCGCCTGGGGCACGTCTTGCAGGATGGTCTCGATGTCCTCCCGGAAGCCCATGGAGAGCATCTCGTCCGCTTCGTCCAGCACCACCAGCTTGACGTTGGCAAGGCTCAGCGTGCCCCTTCGCATGTGGTCCATCACGCGCCCGGGCGTGCCGATCACCAGGTTGGCCCGTTTCAGCTTCATGATCTGCCGATCCATAGCCGCGCCGCCGTACACGTCCGCGGGCCACACGTTCAGCATGAACCGGATCAGCTTCTTGATCTCGTCGCAGCCCTGCTGGGCCAGCTCCCGGGTGGGGCAGAGGATCAGCACCTGTACGGTGGGCTCGGCCTCCTCCCGGTCGATCATCTCCACCGCGGGGATGGCGAAGGCCATGGTCTTGCCGGTGCCGGTCTGGCTGCGCCCGATCACGTCCGCGCCGCTTCGCAGCAGCGGGATCGCCTGGCGCTGGATGTCCGTGGGCTCGGTGAAGCCCATGGCCTCCACCGCCTTCTGAATCTCCGGCAGCAGGTTCAGCGCCTCGAAGGTATTCGCCTCCGGGGCAGAATCGAGCAATGCCTCTTCGATATTTTCCATGCCATTGTAATCGTTCATGTTCGGTGCCTTTCAGAGCATGTATGGTTTCGTACGGTGGCAGCTGGATTTGCTGCCCACAGATTCTTCACTGCGTTCAGAATGACAGATGACGCAACGCTGTCATCCTGAGCGGAGCGAAGGATCTGCACGCATCCGTGATGGACAACACTGCGTTATTGTCACAGATACTATTCTAAAGATAAAACCCCCGCCTTGCCATGGGGCGGGGGTTAAGATGGGGTTTTATTTGTGGGAGAGGGAGGCGACCTCAACCGTAGTGCCTTCCACTAAAGGGGAAGGCTGTGCGCCTCAACTTTTTAGCAGTTATTTCAGTAATAATTCTGCAATCTGGATGGCGTTGGTGGCCGCGCCCTTGCGGATCTGGTCGCCGCAGCACCACAGGGACAGGCCCTTCTCGTCGGTCAGGTCGTCGCGGATGCGGCCCACGAACACGATGTCCTGGTCGCTGGTGTCCAGCGGCATGGGATAGCTCTTGTTGGCCAGGTCGTCCACCAGGCGGCAGCCGGGGGCCTTGGCGATGGCCTCGCGGGCCTCCTCGACGGAGATCTTCCGCTCGGTCTTCAGGGTGACGCTGATGGAGTGGCTGCGCAGCACCGGCACGCGCACGCAGGTGCAGGTCACGTTCAGCGCCGGCAGGTGCATGATCTTCCGGCCCTCGTTCTGCATCTTCATTTCCTCGGAGGTGTAGCCGTTGCCGGTGTCGTCGCCGATCTGGGGAATCACGTTGAAGGCGATCTGCCAGGGGAACACGTTGTTCACCAGCGCCTTGCCCTCGGCGTAATTCTTCACCTGCTGCTCCAGCTCCCTGAGCCCGTTGGCGCCCGCGCCGGACACGGCTTGGTAGGTGCTGGCCACCATGGTCTGGATGGGGGAGATGCGGTTCAGCGCCGAAACTGCCACGAGGGTGATGATGGTGGAGCAGTTGGGGTTGGAAATGATACCCTTGTGCTTCTTCACGTCCTCCGGGTTGATCTCCGGCACCACCAGCGGCACGTCGTCCACCATGCGGAACGCGCTGGAGTTGTCCACGAACACCGCGCCGGCCTTCACGATGGCCGGGGCCATCTGCTTGGCCAGGGCGTTGCTCGCCGCGCCGAGGACGATGTCCATGCCCTCGAAGGCGTTTTCCGTGGCTTCCTCCACCACGAGCTCGCCGCCCGCGAAGGGCAGCTTCATGCCCGCGCTGCGGGCGCTGGCCAGGGCCTTGATCCGGTTGATGGGGAACTGGCGCTCCTGGAGGACCTTCAGCATTTCGCGGCCCACCGCGCCCGTCGCGCCGAGAACGGCGATATTGACTTTTTTCATATTATACGCCTGCTTTCATCTGATATTTATCGTGTAAGATCCTTCGCTTTGCCCGGGATGACAAGCGATTCGGGGCATTCTGAACGGAGCGAAGCGAAGTCGAAGAATCCTTTCGCGCAAAGCGCAAAGTTATTAATCCCGAATCCCCGCGAAGAACAGCCCCTCGTCCTTTTCGCGCAGTGCCTTCGCCAGGGCGTGCATGTCGCTGGCGCTCATGGGCTCGGTCCGGTAGGCCGTCCCGAAGTCCGTCTCGCCCAGCTTCTCCACCGGTACGCCCGGATGAGCCTTCGTGCGCAGATAGTAGGACCGGCGCAGCTGGCGATTGTCCACGGTGGCGTAGCCCTGGGGGATGGGGTTGAGGCGGGGGGAGATGCCGTCCAGGATGTCCCGCAGGCCCAGCTCCACGGCGAAGGCGGTGGGGTCCTTGCCCGCGCCCTGGCCCTGGAAGGTGTGCAGCCCGCAATACTCGCCCACCACGGAGATGGTGTTCATGTTCATGTGCACGGCGGCCTCGGTGGAATCGGCGGACACCAGCGTGGGCTCCACGGTGGCGGAGATGCTGCCGTCCGGGTTCCGGCCGGACTGGGCCAGCAGGCGGCAGACGCGGTTCATCTTCCTGAATTCTATGATGTCCGCGGCCTGGATGTGCCGGATGCCCTCGGTGTCGATGTCCTCGGGCCGCACATACTTCTGATAGGCCACGGCGCTGGCGATGGCCAGCTTGCACTGGGCGTCGATGCCGTCCACGTCCGCGGCGGGGTTCGCCTCGGCGTAGCCCAGCTTCTGGGCCTCGGCCAGTACGTCGTCAAAGCTGCGGCCCTCCCGCTGCATCACGTCCAGGATCAGGTTCGTGGTGCCGTTGACGATGCCGGACAGGGACTGCAAATCGTCCGCGCTGCGGTAGCGCATCAGGTTGTACAGGAAGGGAATGCTGCCGCCCACGCTGGCGTCGTAGCGATAGTGCACGCCCATCTCCCGCGCCAGGGTCAGAAGCTCCTCCATGTGGTGGGAGAGCATCAGCTTGTTGGCGGTCACCACGTTCTTTCCGGCCTTCAGCGCCTGCACGGTGAAGGTGTGGGCCGGCTCCATGCCGCCGATCAGCTCGATGACGGTGTCGATCTCCGGGTTGTTCAGTATCTCGCTGTAGTCGCTGGTCTCCAGATGCTCCAGGCCCGGATGGCGCTTGAGTTCCAGGATGCGCACGACCTCGATGTCGTCCCGCTTCAGCAGATGCTCATAGATGCCGGAGCCGATGGTGCCCAGTCCCAGCAGTCCGATCTTCACGGCAGTCAACTCCTTTGTGTCTTTCCTGCAAGAACACGTGTTTTTGCAATAAAGACACTATATCACAACCGCCCCGATTTGTCAAAGGAAGCGGCCAAGGTTTATCATCCAATTAACGATTGTCGGCGTCTCCCCGCTGGGAAGCCGCCGACCCGCGCAACCGCGCCTTGCGCGGTTCGCTAATCGGGCACTGCCACGAAGCATAAAAATCCGTCGCAGCACTTGCATTTTCCCGCAAAACCCGCTATGATAGTAGCAGCACATTTTCCAAGCGAGGGATGCCATATGATTTTCTATTCCACGCGCTCCAAGGCCCACACCGCCGACTCCACCGAGGCCGTGCTTCGGGGCATCGCGCCGGACGGCGGCCTGTACACGCCGGTGGACTTCGACCAGATGCAGATCGACGTGGGCGCGCTTCTGAACATGAGCGCCACGGAGATCTCCGCAACGGTCATCGGCCGGATATTGAACGACTTCACGCCCCAGGAGATGCGCGGGCTGATCGACGCGGCCTACGACGGCAAGTTTGAAACCGAGGATATGACGCCCCTTGAGAAGGTAGGGGACGACTTCGTGCTGGAGCTGTTCCGCGGCCCCACCTCCGCCTTCAAGGACGTGGCGCTGTCCGTGCTGCCCCGGCTGATCACCGCCGCGAAGGACAAGCTGGGCGTGAAGGAGGAGATCGTGATCCTCACCGCCACCAGCGGCGATACCGGCAAGGCGGCCCTGGAGGGCTTCCACGACGTGCCCGGCACGCGCATCATCGTGTTTTATCCGGACGGCGGCGTCAGCGACGTGCAGAAGGCCCAGATGGTCACCCAGGCGGGTGGCAACGTGGGCGTATGTGCGGTGAAGGGCAACTTCGACGACGCCCAGACCGGCGTGAAGAACATCTTTGCCGACGACCAGGCGAACGGCTGGGCGGCACAGAGCGGCGCGCGCCTCTCCAGCGCCAACTCCATCAACATCGGCCGCCTCGCGCCCCAGGTGGCCTACTACTTCAAGGCCTACTGCGACCTGGTGCTCCGGGGGGAGATCCGTCTGGGCGACCCGGTGAACTTCGTGGTGCCCACGGGCAATTTCGGCGACATCCTGGCCGGGGAGTTCGCGCGGCGGATGGGCCTGCCGGTGGCGAAGCTGGTCTGCGCCTCCAACGCCAACAACGTGCTCACCGACTTCATCAAAACCGGCGTCTACGACCGCCGCAGGGAGTTCTACAGGACCGCCTCGCCCTCCATGGACATCCTGGTGTCCAGCAACCTGGAGCGATACCTGTTCCTGGCCAGCGGCGGGGACTTCGATCTGGTGGCGAGCCTGATGGCGAAGCTGCGGGAGAACGGCGTGTACACCGCGCCGGAGGCTCTGATGAATACCATGCGGGAGCATTTCAGCGCGGGCTGTGCCGACGACGCGCGGGCGCTCCAGGCCATTGGCCGCGTCTGGGACGAGCACGGCTACCTGATGGACACCCACACCGCCGTGGGCTGGGCCGTGCTGGAGGGCTTCAAGGCCAACGAGGACAACGGCTGGGTGAACGTGGTGCTGTCCACAGCATCGCCCTACAAGTTCAGCCGGGACGTGCTCTCCGCCATCTCCGGCCGGCAGCCCGAATCCGGCTTCGGCGCGATGGACATGCTCCACGAGACCACCGGCGTGCCGGTGCCGGAGCGCCTGGCCGAGCTGCGCAGCAAGGCGGCGCGCTTCACCGACGTGGTGGAGAAGGACAACATGTTGGAGTACGTGAAGGATAAGCTGAAGAAAATTGGCTAAAAATCTGGCGTGAGGCAGCTGTTCTTGGATCAGCGATACGTGGCAAGTATTTCTGTCGTACAGATCCTTCACTCCGTTCAGGATGACAGCGAAACGAGGCAGTCATCCTGAGCGAAGCGAAGGATCTGTACATTATGCTTATGAGCAACCCTTCATGGCGAAGAAGCAATTCAATCTAATACTAATCTCAACTAAAAATACACGCATCTGTGGGCGTCTTTTCCGTCCTGGCTTAACATCGCTTCGGTCAACGATGCGCTGCATCGCCTCCCTCCGCTCTGCGTTGCCAGAACGGAAAATCCACTCCACATCTGCATACATTTTTAATTGAGATTCAACTCTTTTTCAAACATAGATTTGCATACCGAGCCCCCTTCGCTTCATACACTGCCATGATTGATGCGGACAGGAGGGGTTTTTATATGGCGCTGCAAATCAACCGGCAGACCCTGGAAGTGGAGAACCTGATCGGCGCGCGAACGGCGCAGGTGCTGGTGCGGGCGGAGGCGCTGGTGCCGGGCGCGGGCCGGGACGCCATCGAGCCGCTGCTGGCGGACGCCACGCTCACCATCGACGCCGCGGACCTGCAATCCGATAGGATCGTGCTGGAGGGCAGCGTGCTATGCCAGGCAGCCTACCGGCAGGGGGAGGAGAGCGTGGTGAAGGCGCTGGCAGCCCGGACCTCGCTGAACCACGTGCTGGAGATCCCCGGGGCCCAGCCGGGGATGCTGTCTCGGGTGCGGGGCGAGGTGACCCACGTGGACGCGGCCTACGAGAACGGCCACATGATCTTCCAGGTCACCTGCAACCTGACGGTCCAGGCGCTGCGGCTGTCGCCCGCCGAGGTGATCACCTCCGTGGAGGGGGCGGAGGGCTTGCAGACCCGGTACCGGGAGCTGCAATCGGTGAAGCTGGCGGCGGAAGCCAGCGAGCTGGCGCTTTTAAAGGACGAGGTGTCCCTCCCGGCGGCGCTGGACGCCCGAACGGCCCTGATGGACTGGGCGGCGGTGGAGATCGACGAGGTCGCGCCGGACTTGGGCGGCGTGCGGGTGAAGGGTCGGGTCCTGGTGGAGACCCTGGTGGCCAGCGGCGTGACGGGAAGGCCCGCAGTGGTGGTGCGCTACCCGCTGGCGCTGGACCAGCTGGTGGAGCTTCCGGAGTGGCTGACCGGCGATGTCTGGGCCGAGGCGGACGTGCGCAGCTTAAAGAGCGCCATCGAGCCGGCGGGAGAGGACGGGGACATGCGCCTGACCTGCGAGGCGGAGCTTCGGGTGCGGGTGCTGGCCAACGCCACCGACCGCGTGGGCGCCCTCACCGATGTCTACGCCACCCAGGGCAATTCATTGGACGTGGACACCGAGGACCTGACCCTCTGCGTCGCCGCCGACCACATCCGCGTCAACGAGGTGACCCGCGGCACGGTGCTCATCGGCGAGAACGCGCCGGGGGTGGGCACGGTGCTGGCCACGCAGGCGCGGCCCGTGGTGGGCGAATGGGGCACGGAGAACGGCCAGGGCCGCGTGGAGGGTGTCGTCGAGGCGCGGGTGCTGTACATGCCCGGGGGCTCCGACCTGCCCGCCTCCGCCGAGGCCGAGCTGCCCTTCTCCCTGACGATCCCCCAGGCGCTGAACGACCGGTCTTTCATCGATATCCAGGTGCTCTCCGCCGAGGCCAACGCCCTGATGAGCGACCGGCTGGAGTTGAAGCTGAACCTGTCCGTGTCCGCCGAGACCCGTCGGCGGGAGCGGGTGGAGGTGGTGGAGGAGATCGAGGAGGACGAGCCCATCCGCCGCCGCCCTGGCATCGCCATCCGCTGGCCCGATCCCGGCGACACCCCCTGGACCCTCGCCAAGGGTTACGCCATTCCCGTGGACAGCGTGGGCGACGTCGAACCCGGCAAGCCGGTGGTGGTGAAGGTGTAGCAAAGAGAGGCGGCGCAGCCGCCTCTCTTTGAATGAGGAATGAAAAGGCCTTCCCCTTTGGGGAAGGTGGCCCAGCGTAGCGAGGTCGGATGAGGTCTCTTGGACTCACGAATGTATAGGATGTTGGACAGCTTCGATGATCTCCCCGACCATGTACAGCGAGCCGCAGGCGCACACCGCGCCGCCCTCCCCGGCGAGGGCGATCGCTTTCCGAACGCCGCCTTCGACGGTGGCGCAGGGGGTGGCGGGCAGGCCCAGCGTCCGTTCAATGTAGGCGCTCAGCTCCCCGGCGGGCAGGGCCCGGGGATTGTCCGGCGTGACGGTGACGAAGGCGGAGGCGAAGGGCGTGAGCCGGCGGAACATGTCGGAATAGTCCTTGTCGGCCATGACCCCGCAGAGAAACACCAGCTTCCGCCCGGGCAGGTAGTCCCGCAGGGCGGTTTCCAGCGCCGCCAGGCACTGGGGGTTGTGCCCGCCGTCCACCAGGAACAGCGGCTCCTTTTTCAATACCTGGAACCGCCCCGGCCAGCTGACCGTCGCCAGGCCCTCGCGCACGGCGGCGTCGGGGATGCGCCAGCCCCGATCCCGCAGGGCGCGGATGGCGGTCAGGGCGGTGCAGGCGTTGTTCAGCTGATGCGCGCCCAGCAGCGGCAGGAACAGATCCTTCATGCCGCCCAGGTCGAACCGCTGCCCCTCGAGGCTGGCGGCGATGGGGGCGATGGCGGCGAAGTCCGCCTTGTACAGCGGCGCGCCCTTCTCCCGGCAGGCGCCCTCGATCACCGCCTCCACCGAGGCCTGCTGATGATACAGCGCGCAGGGCCGCCCCGGCTTGATGATGCCGGACTTGGTGCGGGCGATGGCCTCCACGGTGTCGCCCAGGAACTTCGTGTGGTCCAGGCCGATGTTGGTGATGACGGCGCACTCGGTGTTCCGGATGACGTTGGTGGCGTCCCAGTCGCCGCCCATGCCCACCTCCAGCACCACGATGTCGCACCCTTCCCGCTTGAAATACTCAAAGGCCAGGGCGGTGATCAACTCGAATTCCGAGGGATGCTCTACCAGGCCGTCCGCGAAGGGACGCACGTATTCCGTCAGCGCGCACAGCGCCTCGTCGGAGATGGGCTCGCCGTTCACCTGCATCCGCTCGTTGAAGCGGAGGATGTAGGGGGAGGTGTAGAGCCCGGTGCGATAGCCCGCCTTCCTGAGGATGGAGGCCAGCATCGCCGCGGTGGAGCCCTTGCCGTTGGTGCCCGCGATGTGCACGAATTTCAGCGCGTCCTGGGGATTGTCCATCCGCTCCAGCAGCGCACGGATCCGCTCCAGCCCCGGGATCGTGCCCAGCCAGGAGACAGAGTGAATGTAGTTTAGCGTATCTTTGATGTTCATACAGACCTCGGTACTTTGTTTGAATGAGGAATGAGGAATGAGGAATGAGGAATGAGGAATGAGGAATGGAGAATGACGGCTGCCGCGAGAAATCTGTAGGGGCGGCGTTCTATTTCCATTCTTCATTTCCCAATAACTCTCTGCAATACTCCCGTCTTCAGCACCCCGTACACCACCCCGGCGTTGACGACGGAGGTGATGGCGAACTGCACGGCGCGGGAGCCCAGGAACCAGACGAAGCTGTGGGTGCCGTAGAAGAAGGCCAGCCAGTAGCTCTGCCACAGCACGCTGCCCAGGGCCACGGCGGGCAGGAACGTGAGCAGCACCCGGAAATAGGTGAGCTTCTTGTCCACCAGGAACCGCATAAGCCCGGCGCTCAGGCCGATCAACAGCGGGTGCACGGCGAAGACGGGGTTGTAGCCGTAGCCGGAGAACAGCGAGCCCACGGCGTCGCCCACCACGCCCACCGCGGCTCCGGCGGCGGGCCCGAACAGAAGCCCCGCCAGGATGATGGGCACGGCCTCGATGGAAAAGCGCATCGTGGGGTTGGGCATGGGAACGATGAAGCGGGCCAGCACCACCTCGACGGCCGAGAGCAGCGCCAGCGTCACCAGCATCCTGGTGGACATTCTCTTCACAGGCATAAAAAATCCTCCGTTTCATGGAGGAGGTTGCGTCCATATGCGACTGTATACCGATTGCCAAGCGGATGCGAAATGCCACCGCGGAGCCGCCACCGACTCCTTCGCCCGGCGGCAACCTCCCATCCGCCGGTACTTGACGCGCCATTTCTACTCATGCAATCGTTTTCTTGGGCCTATTATAGTCAAATCGCGGGCAAGTTGCAACGCCTGCCCGCGATTTTACGCAGTTTTCACAGAAGATCCTTCGGTTCCGCTCAGGATGACATGCACTGTGCCGCAGTCAACCTGAACAAGGCGGGATTCCACCGCTCCTGTCAGTTCACGTCCAGATACAGGGCGATCAGCTTCGGATAGTACTGGGACTGGTACATCATCTGGCCGTCCACGTAGGCGTAGGCCAGGTAACGGCGGCCCAGGGTCGGGTTGGCGTCGCTGGACTGGTTCTCCAGGATGATCAGCTGGCGCTCGGTCTCGCCCACGTCCATCACCAGGCAGCGGGCGCCGTTGTCGTCGGTGAAGGCGTCGATGATCTGGCCCTTGCAGGCGAAGCTCTGGAAGCGCCAGTTTTCAAACAGCACGCGCAGCTGCTCGTAGTCCATGGCCCAGGCCCGGCCGGACATCTCCGCCAAGGAGGGCTTGTAGTTCACCGCGAAGCTCACCACCGCGTCCTGCTTGCCGGGCATGCTGGCCCGGAAGCGGATGATGTTCTCGCCGTAGGTGGTGAAGCGGCTGATGAAGGAGAAGCGGCCCGTGGTGGCGTCCACGCTCAGGCTCTCGGGGATGTAGTCGGTGTCCACGGAGATCATGGCCCCCGGCTCGGTGGTGCCGGTGACGGCCATCGTGCGGGCGGAGCTCACGTCGGCCACGGTGGTGTCCAGCTCCAGGTTGATGTCGTAGTGCTGGCGGAAGATCACCAGCTCCCGGCGGCACTCCCGGTGCTTGGGCGTGCGCACGATCAGCGTGATGATGTTGTCGCCGATGGGCTTCACGCCCACGTAGGTGGACAGCAGGCCGCTGCGGTCCACGGACTTGGTCACGTCCTCGCCGTTGACGAACACCGTGCTGCCGGGCACCACGTTCAGCACCAGAGGATACACGCCGGTGACCACGGTGGTGCGCTGCTCGGCGGGGGTGGTCACGGACAGCGGCGATTCAGGCACCTCGATCTGGAAGTTGAAGGCGGGCAGCTCCGTCTTTGTGCCGGTCTCGGAGATCAGCATGGGGGAGAGGGTGATGTCCGCGTACTCCACGTCGTTCACGTTCGCGTCGAACCAGTCGGAGTCCGCCACCTCCATGCGGGCCACGCCGCCGGAGATGGACAGCGAGCGGTCCAGCTCGGGCAGGTAGACCTGGTCCCCGTCCTTGCCGTAGAAGATGATGGCGTGGCCGGAGCGCAGATCCTCCATCTGCACGGTGGACACGGTGGGGGTGTAGGCCCCGCGGGTGTAGAGGCGGGTCAGCTGGTAATTCCGGATCCAGCTGGTTAGCTTCACGATGCCGATGAAGAGGCCCACCGCGAAGGCCACCGCGAACAGGATGAGCATCGCCTTTTGCAGGGGCGTGCGCTTCTCCTTTGGGGCGCGACGAACCGCCTCCCCGGCCTCCTGGGCCGTGGGGAGGGGCTGCTTGCAGTTCGGGCAGTACAGGGCGTCCGCGGCGCAGACGCTTCCGCAGTAGGGACACTTCAAAGCCGGTTGCCTCCGTTTGACTTATAGCCATAGTATACCACACATCCCGGGAAAGCGCAAAGAAATGTCGGTCAATTTTGTGTTTAACTCTCGACAATCCTGAAAATTATGTTATAATATTATTTGTGAAAAACTGCGTATGCACTTGGAGGTGCTGACCTTGGATGATTTTCTGGAGATTTACGCCGTCAGGCACAAACAGGGCATGTACACCCTGCTGTATTACCTGTGCTGGGCGGTGCTGGTGGCCTTCGCGCTGGTGGCCGCGTTCTCGCTGGCGGGCATCGTGGGCATGAACCCCGAGACCGGCGCGCTCATGTTCTCCTGGCAGAACCTGCTCTTGACGGCGGTGTTCGGCGGCGGCGCGTTTCTGCTGTGGCGCGCCTCGGACAACTGCCGCGTGGAATATGATTACACCTTCACCAACGGCAACCTGGACGTGTCCCGCGTACTGAACAACCGTCGCCGCAAGTATTTGACGGCCCTGGAGATGAAGAACGTCATCCGCTGCGGCCCCGCCGCCGGACAGGCCTTCATGAAGACCCTGAACGAGCCGGGCGCCAAGCGTCACAACTGGTTCGTGAACCGGGACGCCCACCTGTACTACTTCTACTTCCAGAAGAAGGGCCTGAAGCACGTCATCATCGTGGAGCTGAACCAGGAGATGGTGGACATGATCCGCAGCAAGAACTACCTGCCGCGGGGCGTGTGGTATGACGAGGACGGCAAGAGCAGCTATGGCGCAAGCATATCTTGACAACAGCGCCACCACCCGGCCCTGCGAGGCGGCGGTGGCGGCGGTGACGGAGTGCCTGCGGGAGGACTGGTATAACCCCTCGTCGGTCTACAAGCCGTCGGTGGAGGTGTTCAAGAAGCTGCGCCGGACGCGGGAGACGATCCTCGAAAGCGTCCGCGGCGAGGGCTGCGAGGCCATCTTCACCTCCGGGGGCACAGAGGCCAACAACCTGGCGATCCTCGGCGCGGTGAACCGCATGCGGGGGAAGCAGGTCGTGGCCGTCAGCGCCGTGGAGCACCCGTCGGTGCTCGCGGCCTGTGAGGAGCTGGAAAAGCAGGGCCACGACGTGCGAACCATCGGCGTGAGCCTTTCCGGCGAGTTGGACTGGGACGCCCTGGAGAAGGCGCTTTCCGAGGGCGCGAGCCTGGTCAGCGTGATGCAGGTGAACAACGAGACCGGCTGGCTGCTGGGCGGCGAGAGGCTGCACAGGTTCGTGAACGGCCGGGCGCTGATCCACGTGGACGGCGTGCAGGGCTATCTGCGCGTGCCCTTCGACATGAAGTGGGCGGACCTGTACACCCTGTCCGGCCACAAGCTCCACGGCCCGAAGGGCGTGGGCGCGCTGATCGTCAAAAAAGGCGTGAAGCTGGCGCCCCGGCAGGTGGGCGGCGGCCAGGAGGGCGGCCTGCGCTCCGGCACCGAAAACACCCCCGGCATCCTGGGCCTGGGCGCGGCCGTCGGGGAAATGCTTAAATACGGGTGCGACCTTCCCGACAAGCTGATGGCGAAGAAGCTGCGGCTCATCGAGGCCATCCGCAGGGAAGTGCCGGAGGTGCTGGTGAACGGCGCGGCCCCGGAGCAATCGGCCCCCCACATCGTGAACCTGGGCTTCCCGGGCGTTCGGGGCGAGGTGATGCTCCACGCGCTGGAGGGAGAAGGGGTCTACGTGTCCACGGGCTCGGCCTGCTCGTCCAAGAAATTGAAGGTGTCGGCGGTGCTGACCGCCGCGGGCCTCAGCCCCAAGACGGCGGAGTGGGCCGTGCGCTTCAGCCTGAGCCCCCACACCACCGAAGAGGAAATCGACTATGCCGCGGCCAGGGTCGGCGCGCTCTATCGCCAGCTGGTGCGGTTCCAAAGGAGATAAATAAAGGCATGCAGAACGTACTGCTCGTCCGCTATGGCGAGGTATTTTTGAAGGGCGCAAACCGCCCGCACTTTCTGAAGGTGCTCACCGACAACATCAAGCGGGCCGTGAAGCCCCTGGGCGGCCACGTGTGGCTGTCCGACTCCCGGGTGTACGTGTCCGGCTTCTCCGACCTGGAGGCCACCATCGACCGGGTGTCGAAGGTGTTCGGCGTGTACTCCGTCAGCCCCGCCGTGGAGATGGAGAAGGACATCGACGTGATCGCCGCCGAGGCCGTGAAGATGATGCAGGGCTATTCCGGCACCTTCAAGGTCCAGGGCAAGCGCAGCGACAAGAAGTTCCCCATGAACAGCATGGAGATCGCCGCGGAGATCGGTCACCAGGTGCTGGAGGCCAACCCCAGCCTGAAGGTGGACGTGCACAAGCCCCAGCACAAGCTGATGGTGGAGATCCGGGACAACGCCTACATCTGCGTGGAGGAGATCATGGCCGTGGGCGGCATGCCCATGGGCACCGGCGGCAAGGCGGCGCTGCTGCTCTCCGGCGGCATCGACAGCCCGGTGGCCGGGTATCAGCTGATGAAGCGGGGCGTGCGCATGTGCGCCATCCACTTCCAGAGCCCGCCCTACACCGGCGAGCTGGCCAAGGACAAGGTGATGCAGCTGGCGAAGAAGCTGGCCTTCTATTCCGGCGGCATGCGGGTGTACCTGGTGCCGTTCACCAAGTGCCAGCTGGAGATCCACGAGAAGTGCCCGGACGAGCTGGGCACACTGATCACCCGCCGTTTCATGATGCGCATCGCCCAGCGCATCGCGAAGGACTTTGGCGCGCTGGCGCTGATCACCGGCGAGAGCCTGGGCCAGGTGGCCTCCCAGACCATGGAGGCCCTGTGCTGCACCGACGCCGTGGTGGACATGCCGGTGTTCCGGCCCCTGATCGGCCTGGACAAGACCGAGATCATGGACATCGCGAACAAGATCGACACCTACGAAACTTCCATACTCCCCTATGAGGACTGCTGCACCGTGTTCACCCCCCGCCACCCCGTGACCAAGCCCAAGCTGGAGACCATGCCCAAGGTGGAAGCCAAGCTGGACGTGGACGCCCTGGTGGAGGAGGCCGTGGCGGGCACGGAGATGGTGATCGTCGAACCCTGAACAGGGAATTAGGAATGAGGAATTAGGAATGAGGAATTAGGAATTAGGAATTAGGAATGGCGGATCAAATCCTTCGGATTTGTTTTGACAAAAACCAAAATCCGCTGGTGATTTGTCCGTATTTCAAGAATAAAGAATCGCAGCTGATCCTGTTTGAATAAAATGAAATCCGTCAGGATTTCTACCGCAATTCCTCATTCCTCATTCCTCACTCGTCACTCGTCATTCCTCACGCCTCATTTTCACTCCCCACGCCTCATCAATCCTGAATCATGACTATCGCAGAATACATCTCAAAACTCCGTCAAAACCCCACCTTCATGGACAATGTGACGAGCTGGCAGGTCATGCCGGCCCGTCCGGCCCGCTATGGCCAATTCCCGGCGGACCTGGACGGGCGCATCGTCGAGACGCTCCGGCGGCGGGGCATCGACAGGCCCTATATCCACCAGAGCCAGGCCATCGAGGCGGCGCTGGCGGGGCAGGACTTCGTCGTGGTGACGCCCACGGCCTCCGGCAAGACGCTGTGCTACAACGTGCCGGTGCTCCAGTCCATCCTGACGGACGAAGCCAGTCGGGCGCTGTACCTGTTTCCCACCAAGGCGCTCTCCAGCGACCAGGTGGCGGAGCTCTACAGCATGATCGAGGACATGGGCGCGGAGATCAAGGCCTACACCTACGACGGCGACACCCCCGCCTCCGCCCGCTCCGCCATCCGGCAGGCCGGGCACGTGGTGGTCACCAACCCGGACATGCTCCACCAGGGCATCCTGCCCCACCACACCAAGTGGGTGAAGCTGTTTGAAAACCTGAAATACGTGGTGATCGACGAGATCCATGCCTATCGCGGCGTGTTCGGCTCAAACCTGGCCAACGTGATCCGCCGGTTGAAGCGCATCTGCGCCTTCTACGGGGCCAACCCCACCTTCATCTGCTGCTCCGCCACCATCCGCAACCCCAAGGAGCTCACCGAGACGATGATCGGCCGCCCCGTGCGCCTGATCGACGAGAACGGCGCCCCGGCGGGGGAGCGGCACGTGGTGTTCTACAATCCGCCGGTGGTGAACGCCCAGCTGGGCATCCGCGCCGGCAGCATTCCCCAGACCCGCAACATCGCGGCCTCGCTGCTTCGCGCCGGGGTGCAGCACATCGTGTTCGCCCGCTCCCGGCTGACGGTGGAGGTGCTGACCCGGTATTTGAAGGACATGGTGCGCGACCCGCTGGGCAACGCGGGGAAGGTGCGCGGCTATCGCGGCGGCTACCTGCCCACCCAGCGGCGGGAGATCGAGCGGGAGCTCCGCGCCGGGCGCATCCTCAGCGTGGTGTCCACCAACGCGCTGGAGCTGGGCATCGACATCGGCCAGCTGGACGCCTGCGTGCTCTGCGGCTATCCCGGCACCATCGCCTCCACCTGGCAGCAGGCCGGGCGCGCGGGGCGGCGGGGGAGCGTGAGCCTGCTGATCGTGGTGGCTTCGTCCAGCCCCCTGGACCAGTACATCATCCAGCACCCGGAATACTTCTTCCAGCAATCGCCGGAGCAGGCGCTGATCAACCCCAACAACCTCTACATCCTCCTGAACCACCTCAAGTGCGCCTCCTACGAGCTGCCCTTCGAGGAGGGGGAGCAGTTCGCGGACGTGGAGGAGACGGCGGAGCTGTTGGAGTACCTGAAGGACGAGAACATCCTGCGCAAGGTGTCCGGGAAGTACTTCTGGATGGCCGAGGAGTTCCCCCAGGCGGGCATCAACCTGCGCTCCGCCTCCGACCAGAACTTCCTGATCGTGGACATCACCGACCCGAAGAAGCACCGGGTCATCGGTGAGATGGACCGCTTCACCGTGCCGATGCTGCTGCACCAGTACGCCATCTACATGCACGAGGGCACCCAGTACCAGGTGGAGGAGCTGGACTTCGACGACAAGAAGGCCTACATCCGCCGGGTGGATGTGGGCTACTACACCGACGCGGACCTGACCACGAGTTTAAAGGTGCTGGACGAGTTCGACCGGGAGGAGGACGGCCCTCTAACCCGCGCCCGGGGCGAGGTGCTCACCAGCTCCATCGTTACCGTGTTCAAGAAGATCGCCTTCGACACCCACGAGAACCTGGGCTGGGGCCCGGTGACGCTGCCGGAGCTGGAGATGCAGACCACCGCTGCCTGGTGGACGCTGCCGGAGAGCCTGGAGGCGCGCTACGAGAAGGAGCCCCTGAAAAACGCCCTGGTGGGCCTGGCGCACCTGCTGCGCCACATCGCGCCCATGTACCTGATGTGCGCGCCCCAGGACATCAGCGTGGTCTATCACGTGAAGGACACCTTCACCGGCCGTCCCACCATCTACCTCTACGACTCCGTGCCGGGGGGCATCGGCCTGTCCGACCGGGTGTACGAGATGGACGACGAGCTGTTCCGCCACGCCCGGGAGCGCCTGCTGGCCTGCCCCTGCCAGGACGGCTGCCCCTCCTGCGTGGGTGCCACCGCCGGCCCGGGGGCGAAGGGAACGCTGCTGAGCATACTGGACCGACTGCTGGACTGAACGACAGGAAGGACGAAAGGAAAGGGTGGTTTCTGTGAAGCACGTTGAGAAACAAAACCTGCGGAGGGCGAAGGGCTTCCTCCTCATCCTCATGCTGCTGGTGCTGTGCCTTTGTTATACCGGGTGTGATTATGAGGATTTATTTCCAACGCATGAACACAATTTTGAGTTCTTGATGTATCAATACGGCGTAGCCGTTTATGAAGACGGAGTCATCACCGATGTCAAGCGCGTTCCCTGCGGACAAAAGCGAATCAAATATGAAGAATACAGATGCAGCATATGCGGCAAGCCTCTGTACAAGCCTGCCGGGGGCGGTGGTGAACAGAATTGCGATACTGTTGGACGGTATAAGGTAACGACGGAGCCGACCTGCACAAAGGCGGGCGTACAGACTGCGACATGCTCATACTGCGGGAAGGTATACACCAAAACCGTCTCCGCCCTCGGCCACGACTACAAGAATGTTGACGCGAAGGACCCCACCTGCACCGAGCCGGGCAACACCGCGGGCAAGAAGTGCAGGCGCTGCGGGCATATGCACTCCGGCGAGGAGCTCCCTGCGCTGGGGCACATTTGGAGCGAGCCGACCTATTCCTGGAGCGCCGACCTTTCGGCCTGTACCGCCTCGCGCGTATGCGCCCGCGGCCATGTGGAGACGGAGACGGCGAAAGCCGCGGTTGAGACGACGGGCAACACCTGCACCGGCGGCGTTACCACATATAGCGTGACCTTTACGAACCCCGCCTTCGTGGCCCAGAGCGATACCGTGGCGTTTGACGGCGTCGGCCACAGGGAGGTGATCATCCCCAGCGTGGCCGCCACCTGTAAAAAGACCGGGCTGTCGGAGGGAAAGATTTGCTTGGTGTGCTGGGAGATCCTCGTGGAGCAGAAGGAGACGGATAAAGACCCGAACAACCATGAGGGGCCGTTCGTGCTCGGACTCAACGCCGACGTGCCTTCCACCTGCACCACTCCCGGCTATCACACCGAGGGCATTTGCAAGGCGTGCGGCGTGGAGGTCAAGACCGAGCTGCCCCTGGACTCGGACAACCACGGGAAAGTTGTTGTGCTCCCCGCCGTGCCCGCCACCTGCGTGAGTACCGGCCTGACGGAGGGGATGAAGTGCGCAGGTTGCGGGAAGATCCTCGTGGAGCAGAAGGAGACGGATAAAGACCCGAACAACCACGAGGGGCCGATTGATGTCACGTCCAACGCCGACGTGCCCTCCACCTGTACCACTCCCGGTTATCACACCAAGGGCATTTGCAAGGCGTGCGGCGTGGAGGTCAAAACCGAGCTGCCCCTGGACCCGGACAACCACGGGAAAGTTGTTGTGCTCCCCGCCGTGCCCGCCACCTGCGTGAGTACCGGCCTGACGGAGGGGACGAAGTGCGCCGCTTGCGGGAAGGTGCTCTCAGGGCTTACAGAGACGCCCGTCGACCCGGACAACCATGACTGGGACGAAGCAAGCTATAATTGGCAGGACAACGGCTTCTGCACTGCTGTCCGCAAATGCAAGCTCGAAGGCACACATGTGCAGAAAATTACTTTGCCCATCAATGTCTTGTCGAACAGTGCCACCTGCGAGCAAGCCGGGACGGTCACTTATGCCGCGGACTTCGGCGAGCCGTTTGCGCCGCAGTTCAAGACATCGGATGCGCCCGCGCTGGGGCACACCGGCGGCACGGCGACCTGCACGGAACAGGCGGTATGCACGCGCTGCAACCAGCCCTACGGCGAAGCGCTGGGGCACGACTGGGGCGAATGGATGCAGACAAAGGCTCCCAACTGCACGGAGCCCGGCGCGGAGCAACGCACCTGCCAGCGCGAGGGCTGCGGTGCGACCGAGACCAGGGAGATCCCGGCGGTCTCAGGCGCGCACGTGGCCGCCGATCCGGTTCAGGAAAACGCGGTCGCGGGCACCTGTCAGGCGGAGGGCAGCTACGATTCCGTCACCTATTGCGCGAAGTGCGGGACGGAGCTCAGCCGCGAGACGTTCTATACCGGGAAGGACGCGAGCAACCACGCCGGAGGAACGTACATCAAGTACGTGGACAAGCCTGTCGGGGTGGGCAAGGTTGCCTATTATACCTTCTGCTCCGGCTGTAACGCAAAGATCGGCGAGGGGACGGCAGACGCCGGCGAAGCTCCGGACGACCCCGATGCTTGGTATAAAGAGGACGATAACGACGGCGGCGAGGGCGGTGGATCCGATGGAATTAGCGGAGAAGGATAAACCGGTTTTCGCCCTGACAGGTTGGCGATGACGAACAGGCCCGGGCAGGGCGGCGTTGCGCCGCCCGCCCTCTGTGCCGACGCTGCATAGCATGTGATCGCTTCGGCAAGAATGAAACCCATAACGATTGAAGGAGAATTTCCATGGCAGAGATCAGAAACTATACCTCCGAGGATATGAAATTTGAGAACCTGTCGAAAAACCACCTGACCCTGGTGGACTTCTGGGCAGCCTGGTGCGGCCCCTGCCGGATGCTCGCGCCCATCGTGGACGAGCTGGCGGAGGAGACCGAGGGCGTGGTGTTCGCCAAGGTGAACGTGGACGAGAACCCCGATGTGGCCATCGGCCTGGGCATCCAGTCCATCCCGACGCTGTACCTGTTCAAGGACGGTCAGGCCGTGGATCGCTCCGTCGGCCTGCAGGGCAAGGACGCCATACGGGCGATGATCGACCGGAACCGGTAAGCGCAAGCCTTCCCCTTTGGGGAAGGTGGCATTTGCGCAGCAAATGACGGATGAGGTCGCCTCTCCTGACGCATCGCTTCGACAGGGCACAGCGTTCGGGGAGACGACCTCATCCGTCTTGCTGCGCTTCGCTTGCAATCCACCTTCCCCTGAAGGGGAAGGCTATACGCTCATTTTTACGCACAATTTCCGATAATAACACGGCTTTGGCTGTGAAATTAACGGAAATTGTGCTATACTTTATTTGGTATGCTGTGGTGTGGTATCGCATACTGAATGATGAATTAATTGCCGGTGGGCTGCCACGGCGAAAAGATAGGAAACCCAATGAAGCGATAAAGGAGGCAATGGTTTGTCCAGAAAAAACAAGGAAACCCGGCTTAAAATCATACCGCTGGGCGGGCTTGGCGAGATCGGCAAAAACCTGACCGTGCTGGAATATCAAAACGACATCATCGTCATCGACCTGGGGAGCATCTTTCCCCGGGAGGACATGCCCGGCGTGGACCTGGTGATTCCCGACACCAGCTATTTGGAGCACAACAAGGAAAAGATTCGGGGTTATTTCATCACCCACGGCCACGAGGACCACATCGGCGCGGTGCCCTATGTGCTGCGCAACCTGCCCGCGCCCGTCTACGGCACGAAGTTGACGCTGGCGCTGTGCGAACACAAATTGAAGGAGCACCGGCTTCAAAACGTGGCCCCGCTGAACGTGGTCACCGAGGGCGACGTGATCCGGGCGGGCTGCTTCTCCGTGGAGTTCATCCATGTGAACCACTCCATCGCCGGCGCCTGCGCCCTGGCGATTCGCACGCCCGTGGGCACCGTCGTTCACACCGGCGACTTCAAGGTGGACTACACGCCCCTGGACGGCGCGCCCATCGACCTGGGCCGACTGGCCGAGCTTGGGCAGGCGGGCGTGCTGGCGCTGCTGTGCGACTCCACCAACGCCGAGCGCCCGGGCTACACCATGTCTGAAAAGAAGGTGGCCGCCACCTTCAACGACCAGTTCCAGAAGGCCACGGGCCGGGTCATCATCGCCATGTTCGCCAGCAACGTGCACCGCATCCAGGCGGTGGTGGACTCCTGCGTCCGCTTCCACCGGAAGGTGTGCCTGATGGGCCGCAGCATGGTGAACGTGTCCAAGGTGGCCATGCAGCTGGGCTATTTAAAGATCCCGGAGGGGACCCTCATTACTGCCGAGGAGATCGACCGCTATCCCGACGAGCAGATCGCCGTGGTCACCACCGGCAGCCAGGGCGAGCCCATGAGCGGCCTGAGCCGCATGGCCTTCGCCGAGCACCGGAAGCTGGAGATCCGCGAGGGCGACATGGTCATCATCTCCGCCACGCCCATCCCCGGCAACGAGAAGAGCGTGTCGAGGGTCATCAACCAGCTGATCCGCATCGGCGCGAACGTGATCTACGATTCCCTGGCGGAGGTGCACGTTTCCGGCCACGCGCGGCAGGAGGAACTGAAGCTGATGCACTCGCTGATCAAGCCGAAGTTCTTCATCCCCGTGCACGGCGAGTACCGCCACCTGTACCATCACGCCAACCTGGCCAAGAGCCTGGGCATGTCCGACGACAACGTGGTGATGGTAGAGATCGGCGACGTGATCGAGCTGGGCCCCAACAGCATCGACGTGACCGGCGTGGTGCCCAGCGGCTCGGTGCTGATCGACGGCCTGGGCATCGGCGACGTGGGCTCCGTGGTCCTCAGGGACCGCAAGCACCTGTCCGAGGACGGCCTGCTCATCGTGGTGATGGGCGTGGACCACGACCTGGGCACCGTCGTCTCCGGCCCGGACATCATCAGCCGTGGCTTCGTGTATGTGCGGGAGTCCGACGAGCTGGTGGAGGGGGCGCGGCAGGCCGCCGTGCGGGCCATCGAGGCCTTCGGCCCCATCGACTCCACCGACTGGAACCGCCTCAAGAACGACGTGCGCGAGTCCGTGCAGCGATACATCTTCGACGCCCTGAAGCGCAACCCGATGATCCTGCCGATTATTGTGGATATTTGAATAGGGAATGAGGAATGAGTAATTAGGAATGAGGAATGCTGGTTTGCCTGAAACCCTTGGCATAATAATTAGAAATCCGCAGGATTTCAACCGCCATTCCTCACTCCTCATTCCTAATTCCTCATTGGATGAACCGAAACCCAAATGCTTTACGTCTAAACGATGGAGGTCAGAATGAATCCATACGATCAGGCCCATGCCCTGGCGCGGGCGCTGAAGGAGAGCGAGGAATACCGGGAGTTCACGCGCCTGAAGGAGACCGCCTATGACGACGGCACCAACAAGGCGCTGCTGGACGAATACAAGCGGCTGCAGTTCCGCCTGCAGGCCAAGATGGCCGCGGGGGAGAGCATGCCCCAGGAGGACATGCAGCGCCTCCAGCAGATCGGCGCGCTGCTGCAGTTCAACCCGGATGTCAGCGCCTACCTGATGGCGGAGTTCCGCTATCAGCGGCTCCTGTCCGATATCTTCAAGATCCTCGCCGACACCGCCGGCGTGGACCTGGACATGCTGACACAGAACTGATCGCCCCCAAAGGACTGTCTCGGAACACCTTGTTTGACGTAGGGGCGGCATACATGCCGCCCGCGGACGCCATGAATGGCGTCCCTACGGTTGGAATTGCGCGCTGACATCTGTTTTGAGATAATCCCTCGGGCCATTGAGCGGACAACGGAGGATACATGGCTAAGAAACGCAAGCGCCGCGCTCCGCGGCGCAGGCCGGTCATTCAATCGGAAAAATACAGCATCAGGGCCCTGCACGAGGATCGCGAGTATGGCCTGTATTGGTATGCCTGGCTCTGGAAGCTGGTGCGGCCGCTGCTGATCTTCATTTGCAGCGTGCTGATGGTGATCGGCATGGTGTCCATCGGCTATGACCGCGTCTACGGCGCGTTCTTCGCCCCGGTGGCCCGCAACGACGCGGAGGTCGTGGACTTCCAGATCGACAGCGGCGAGACCGTCACCGAGATCGGCCAGCGGCTGGAGGACGCGAAGCTGCTGCGCAACAAGAGCGTGTTCAAATACATGATCCAGTTCCGTGGCCTCACCAATTCCCTGAGCTACGGCGTGTTCAAGCTGTCACCCAGCATGAACGTGGACCAGATCATCGAGGAACTGACCTCCGGCAGCCAGACCAACGAGCGGGTCATCACCATCGTGCCCGGCTGGACCGTGGAGGACGTGGCGGACTACCTGGTGCAGATCGGCGCGCTGGAGACAAAGGGCGAGTTTTTGAAGCTCTGCAACAACGTGGACCTGTTCGTGGGCAGCAGCTATGCCCTCAGGGATGCCCAGAACGCGGGCACCCTGCCGGGCCGCAAGTACGCCCTGGAGGGTTACCTGGCCCCGGACACCTACCGGGTGTTCACCTCCGCCACCGCCGAGAGCATCATCCGGACCCTGCTGAACCAGCACAACAAGGTCATCGACAGCGTGTACTACGCCAACAACGCCGAGTACTACACCGACGAGGAGGGCTATCACGCCGTGGAGGCCTTCGACACCGGCCTCACCATGGACCAGACCGTGATCCTGGCCTCGATGATCGAGAAGGAGGCCGCCAACCGCACGGACTACGCCCGGGTCTCCGCCGTGTTCCACAACCGGCTCAGGCTGGGCATGAAGCTGGAGAGCGACCCCACCGTCACCTACCTGACGGGAGAAAACAAGCTGGCCCTCACCGAAGAGGACACCTCCCAGATCAACAACTACAACACCTACTACGTGCCCGGGCTTCCCGTGGGCCCCATCTGCAATCCGTCGGTGGCGGCGCTGGAGGCGGCCCAGCACCCGGACATGGACTTCATCAACGAGGGCTACCTCTACTTTTGCGCCACCGAGCCCGGCTCCGGCCAGCTGGCCTTCTCCGTCACCAAGGAGGAGCACGACGCCAACGTGGCCATGTACCGCCCGCTGTGGGAGGAGTACGACCGCCGACAGGCGCTGGAGAAGGCCGCCGAGGCGCAGAAGCCGACGGAGTAAACGAGAGTTAAGAGTTGAGAGTTCAGAGTTTAGATAAAGATGGTGTTCAAAGGCACATTCAATATCTAAACTCTGAACTCTGATCTCTAAACTCTTTTCTCTAGGTTCCATTTTTCGACAAAACCTCATATCCTTGTAGGGCAGATTCCTTTGAAAGCGGGGGAATGCCCTATGTTTTTGCCCGAAATGCTGCTCTGGCTGTCGGAAAACGGCTGGCTGATGCTGTTGCACCTCAGCGCGCGCTCCTCCTTCCCAAAGCCCCTGGAGAAGGACGAGGAGGCCGCGCTCGTTGAGCGGATGTTCGCCGGGGACAGCGAGGCCGCCGCGTCGCTGATCGAGCACAACCTGCGCCTGGTGGCCCACATTGCCCGCAAGTACGCCCAGGCAGGGGTGGATCAGGACGACCTGATCTCCATCGGCTCCCTGGGGCTCATCAAGGCGGTGCAGACCTTCCGTCCGGAGGCGGGCCGCCTTACCGCCTACGCCGCCCGGTGCATCGAGAACGAGATCCTGATGCACTTCCGCGCCGAGAAGAAAAACCGGGGCGTGGTGCTGCTGGGGGAGAGCCTGGGCCAGGACAAGGACGGCGACGAGGTGTCCCTCAGCGACCTGCTGGGCACCGAACCGGATTTGGTCCCCGCCGAGGCGGAGACGGCCATCGAGGCTTCGCGGGCCATGGGCCTCATGGACAGCGTCCTCACCCGGCGGGAGCAGGAGGTGGTGCGCCTGCGCTGTGGCCTCGTGGACGGCGAGCCCTGGCCCCAGCACCGCGTCGCCAAGCGCCTCGGCATCTCCCGCAGCTACGTTTCCCGCATCGAAAAGAAGGCGCTGGAGAAGCTGCGACGGGCGATGGAAGGGGAATGAGGAATGGAAAATGAAGAATGAAGAATGGCCTGCGGGATAGGCAGGGGCGCCGATGCGTCTGGATCCAGGGTACAAAGGCGGACGCCGTGAATGGCGTCCCTACGAGGGGATGGCATCCCGCAACGATCTTCGTAGGGACAGCATTCATGCTGTCTGTGAGCGAGTGGTGCAGAGGCGGGCGCAGCAACGGCGCCTCTATAGATTCCGTGGCAGCCATCATTCTCCATTTTCCCTTCTCCATTATCACCCCTTCTTCCTTGCAATCGACGCACAAACATGTTAGAATAGTACCAACGCAGATAGGGGGTGCGGGCATGGGTCACACGGACGACGCATACGCGGCGATGCTCTTGACGATGGCGCTGTCGCCGAACAAGGAGGAGTACGCCAGACCCCTGAGCACGGCGGAGTTCCGCCGCTTCGAGGCCGCGGCGCGGGAATCGCAGTTTCACGGCATTGGCAAGCTGATGGACATGGACATCAGCGGCCTGATGATCTACCTGAACCTCACCGAGGAGGAGGCTTACCGCGCCTTCACGCTGCTGCACCGGGGCGTGCAGCTCTCCTACGCGCTGGAGGGCTTCGCCGCCCAGGGCATCGAGGTGGTGACCCAGTACGACGGGGACTATCCGGACCGCCTGCGCCGCAAGCTGGGCGCGGGGGCCCCGCCGGCGTTCTACCGCTGCGGCAACATGGCGCTTCTGGACCGGCCTGCGGTGGCCATCGTGGGCATCAGCGGCGTCAGGACCACACCCCAGATCCGCGCTGCCATCGAGACGCTGGTGCGCGGTGCGGTGGCCCAGGGCTACGGCATCCTCACCGGCGGGGAGCCGGGGGTGTCCCACATGGCGGCGCAGCTGGTGGCGGAGCTGGGCGGGAGCCTGGTGAACATCCTGGGCGGCGGCATGCGGGAGCACCTCGCGGACGACGGCATCGCCCTGCTGGTGGCGGGCGGCAACGGCCTCGTGCTCTCCCTGGAGCACCCGGACGCCATGTTCACCGTCAGCCACGCCATCGCCCGGAACCGCGTATTGTTCGCCCTCGCCGACGCCGCCTTTGTGTTCAACACCGACGGGCGCCGGGGCGAGCAGGAGGCCCTGCAGAGCCGCACCTGCGACTGGATCTACGCCTGGGAGGACTTCCCGGCCAACCAGCCGCTCATCGCCCGGGGTGCGACCCCCTTCGGCCCCCTCAACGAAGAGGAGCTCCGGAAGATCAGCCGCCACTGGGTCAGCTCCCGCTCCCAGCAGATGAACATGTTTGACCTGTTGTAATACTAAATTCCATCTAATCCATGCACATCTGCGGGTGCCTTTTTTGCCCTGGCTGTGCTTCGCTTCAGTCAACGATGTAAAGACATGACCACCGGCCTGGCCGGTGGTCATGCTCATTCTACAAAACTCCCAACCCCTCCATGACCTCCCTCAGCCGCGCCTGTTTGTCCTCGGCCAGCGGGCAGAGGGGGAGCCGGAGGGTGTTTTCAATCCTGCCCATCATGGCCAGCGCCGCCTTCACCGGGATGGGGTTGACCTCGGAAAACAGCGCGTCGATCAGCGGCAGGAGCCTCATCTGCGCCTCCAGGCTGCGCTTTGTCTCGCCCCGCAGCCAGTCCGCCGCCAGCGCGTGCATTGGGGCGGGGATGACGTTGGCGGCCACGGAGATCACGCCCCGTGCGCCCAGGGCCATGGCGGGCACCACCTGGCCGTCGTTGCCGCTGTACACAGCCACGCCCTCGCCGCAGACCTGCGCCAGCTCCGTCATCTGCTTAAGATTCCCGGAGGCCTCCTTCACGGCGCAGAGGTTCGGGTGCTTCGCCAGCTCCGCCACCACCTCCGGCGCAAGGTTCAGCCCCGTGCGCCCCGGCACGTTGTACAGGATGATGGGCAATTCCACGCTGTCGGCCACGGCCAGGTAGTGGGCGATCAGGCCCTCCCGGCTGGCCTTGTTGTAATAGGGCGTCACCACCAGCAGCGCGTCCGCGCCCAGGCGCTGGGCCTCCACGGACAGGGCCACGGCCTTCCTCGTGTCGTTCGCGCCGGTGCCCACGATCAGCGGCACCCGGCCCCCGCAGCGCGCCGCGGCGCATTCGACGACGGCGCTGCGCTCGCTGCCGGAGAGCGTGGACGGCTCGCCGGTGGTGCCCAGCACCACCAGGGCGTCCACGCCGCTGTCCAGCTGCCAGTCGATCAGGCTTTCCAGCGCGTCGTAGTCCACCCGATTCCCCTTGAACGGCGTCACCAGCGCCGTGCCGCAGCCGTAGAACAGGTTTCCATGCATCAAAAAACCTCCTTCCCGCACGGTTCATACTATGCGGGAGAGGGAGGAAAAGAAGAAGCGAGGACGCTAGGGTTTCGGCCGCCTTGCCAATAACTCCGCAATGAAGGCGTTGGGCTTCGCGGTGATCTCCGCCCATCCGGTGCTGAACCCGGCGCGAAGGGCGTTGCGCACGGAGCGAATGTTGGACCAGGCGGCGCAGTAGAACGGCACGATCTCCCGCTCCAGGCATTCCCGGGCCAGCCGGTTGGTGAGAGCCGAGGCGATTCCCCGGCGGCGGTATTCCGGCAGCACGTCGATGCCGATCTGCCACATGGTGTCGCAGTCCGCGGAGCAGCCCGCGAGGCCGACCAGCCGGTCCCCGTCATACGCGCCCAAGCCCAGCACGTCCCGCTCCGGGTGGGCCAGGCCCAGCGCGTTGCTCCACTGGGGCAGGTAGAGCGGGGCAAAGTCCGCCGGCCCCAGCAGGCGCAGGTCATAGGCGCAATCCGGCCGGAAGGCCAGGACGCGATCCACGTCCGGCAGGAAGTATTCCGCCATGAAGCACACGCGGGCGTCATAGGGCGCGAGGAGCTCGTTCAAAGCGTACAGCCCTGGCGTCTCAAAGCAGCGGGCGGGGCTGGGCATGGATGCGATGAACCGCTCGACGCCGGGAATCAGCTCGGGTGCGCAGCAGGCCACCACGTTCGATCCATAGGACACGAGGTCGCAGAGATGGGGCAGGGCCAGATAGCGCCGGGCGTTCGGGGATGCCAGGGATTCGTGGACGCGGCTCACA
Source organism: uncultured Eubacteriales bacterium (assembly GCA_900315585.1). GTDB lineage: Bacteria > Bacillota > Clostridia > Christensenellales > Aristaeellaceae > UBA2862. Next base: position 47,385 of record OMZP01000009.1, read on the forward strand.
GGGCTTGTGAAGTCAGACGCGTCGCAGGAGCAATCGAAGGCGGACTGCTCCTGCGCGATTTCAAGGATTCTTTGGTTGTTCAGGGACATGGCGCGCTCCTTCATGCGATCCGGTCACTTTTCCGTCGGGTTGATGTCCACGCCGGGATAGCGCATCAGCAGCTCCGTCTGCTTGAAGCCGCACTTTTCCATCAGCTTCAGCACGTGGGGGATGCGGGCGCGAACGTTGGCCTCGGCGCAGAACAGCCGCGCCTTTTCAAACTCCTCGCAGGCCAGACCCAGCATGCAGGTGCCCACGCCCATGCGCCGCCAACGCTTGCTGGTCTGAATGTAGCCGATGATGCCGGCGTAGCTCTCCCGCCAGATCAATATCTCCCCGGCCATGCCCGTGGGGGACACGGTGAGGATGCGGGTGAAGCCCTCCCGGTCGATGTAACTGCGGAGCCAGGAAAAGTCATGGTCGGTGTTGTAGAGCTCGTTGTAACGCTCCAGAAAGTACTTCTGCTCCGTGGCGTCGCTCAGGTCGTCCTTCACCACCACGCACCCGGCGGGCAGCTTGTAGTCGCAGGCGAAGGGCAGTCGAAGCTGCATCTGCACCAGCCCGTCGTTGTCCTTGAAGCCCATGGGCGCGAGGCTCTCCAGCATCTCGTCGTCGTCCGGGTCGCAGCGGGTGTACAGGCGGCAGAACTTGCCGGAGGCGTTGCAGATCTCCCGCCCCCGGGCCACCGCCGCGCCCAGCAGCGCGTCCGGAATGGGGCTGCCCTCCAGCTGCAGGCGCACCTGCAGCGGCCGCGCCGGATAGAGGGACGGGTTGTCGTCCTGGTAGATGGTGCAGGCGCCCAGCTGCGCGCCGCTGTACTCGTCGATGGCCAGGAACGTGTTTTCCACCGGCTGCCCGTCCACGGGCTCTCTGGAATGTCGAAGCATCATAGTGGGGTACCTCTTGGTTCGTATTGAAGCGCGTTAACGCTTCGGGTTGTATTCCTTGGGCGGGCGATGGTCCACGATGTCGATCTTGCGCAGCACCTGCCCGGTCACGTCGATATTCAGCGTCCGCGCCAGCTGCAAGCCGTACATCATCACGTCGGCGAATTCCTCGGCGATCAGGGCCACCCGCTCCGGGTCCTGGCCCGCCATCAGCGCGTCCACGTCCTCCGGGTTCAGCCACTGGAAGTGCTCCAGCAGCTCGCTCATTTCCACGGTCATGGCCATGGCCACGTGCTGGGGGTTCTGAACGCCTTCCACGCCCCAGCCCTTTCTGAGGCACAGCTGGTGCACAGCCTCCTTCAGCTGGGCAATCGAGGTGTTGCTGTCATTCATGGCGCTTTTCAACCTTTCTGCGCAGGGTCATCAGCATGGCCTTGTTGTCGTCCGAGACCCGGTAGGATTCCCGCAGCTTCTGGATGGCCTTGTTGTGGGTGAAGTCGTCCCAGAGGTTTTCCTTTAAAATCGCGAGGGCGGCCTCCGGCGCGTGGAGGTACAGCGTCGCCAGGCCCCATGCCGCGCCCATCCGGGCGTAGTAGCCAGGGTGGGCAAAGCCGCGATAGACGGCCATGGTCCCGTCGAGGTACGGCGCGTCGTGGAAATAGTTCATCAGCATGATGAGGCCGAACCGCTTGCGAAACTCGATGTCGCTCTCGGCGCAGGCCTTCACGAAGGCGAACAAAGCGTCTTTTTCATCGTTCTTCACCCGGTAGGAGGAACAGAAGCCGTCGCACACCGCCCAGTTGTCGATATGGGGGAGGAACGCCTCCGTCAGGGCCAGCTTTTCGTCGATAGCGCACTTCGCGCCGCCCAGCACGTAGCCGTGTAGCAGCTTCATCTCGTAGATCTGGCTGTCCCGGCTGGCCTCGATAAACGCCCGCCAGTCGCCCTTTAGCAGCTCCTTCGCCACGCTCCTGAGCTTCGGCACCCGCACGCCCAGCATCGCTGTATCGGAGCCGGGGATCAGGGCCGCGCTGAAATCCCGATAGCCGCCGTCGGCCAGCGCCGCCAGGCGCTTCACGAGGGCGTCCGTGTCGAACGGGGGAGCCTGCATAAATATCACCTCATATACAATGTATAGTTTATGACGGATGGCGTCGATTGTCAAGCGCATAGTTTTTACAGCAATCGCTTGAAACCTTTACCCGGAGAAATGATAATATATGTATCTTTGAAAGGGGAGGCACGGGCATGGCGGCAACGGGACCCTATATGCTTGCGGCGATGGACATGGACGGCACGCTGCTCAACACGGACCATCGCTTCACGCCCTACACCGTCCGGGCGCTGGAGAAGGCGGCGCGGGCGGGGAAGGCGCTGGCGTTCTGCACGGGCCGCTGCCTGTCCGAGCTCTGGGCTCACTTCGAGGCCGTGCCCGCCATCGGCTACGCCATCGGGGAAAACGGCGGCTGCCTGTACGACGTGAAGGCGAAGAAGGTGCTCTACCAGCTGGCCATGAAGCGGGAAACGGCCATGGCGATGCTGGACCTGGCCATGGAGTACGACGTGATCCCCCAGTGCTTCATGTCCGGGCAGTCCTATATGCAGCTCAAGCGCATGGAGGACCTGGCGCCCCACCACGTGGCGGACTACGAGGCGGTGTTCAGGGCCGGGACGATCTTTGTGGACGACGTGATCTCCATGGCCCGCGACCGGGACGACGTGGAGAAGATCAACATCTACTTCGCCCGGGCCGAGGACAAGGCCGACTTTAACCGGCGCTCGAAGGACCTGGACCTGTTCATCGCGGATTCCCTGGGCTACGGCTACGAGGCATCGCCCCGGGAGGCCACGAAGTCCGCGGGGCTTGCGCGCCTGTGCGAGCACCTGGGCATCCCCATCGGCCAGAGCCTGGCCATCGGCGACGGCGGCAACGACGTGGACCTGATGCGCGCGGCGGGGCTGTCCGTGGCCATGGGCAACGCCACCGAGGCCGTGAAGGCGGCGGCGGACGCGGTCACCGAGGACTGCGACCACGACGGCGCTGCCAAGGCGGTGCTGAGGTACATGCTGGGGGAGGACGTTTGACAGACGGGGTGCCCTATCGGCGCTGCGCGCCACTTCCCCATTGCGATGGGGAAGCTTTTGGCGGATCACGCCATCCCAGCCTCCCTGCCGCAGCGGGGAGGTGCCCGCAAAGCGGGCGGTGGGGCGCTTCAAGCGAACACGAACGACATCAATATCAGGAGGCGAATATCATGCACACGCAGCTTGAAATCAGGAACCTTTTCGACCTGGACCACACCATCGCCGCGGCGCTGTTCGACGGCAAGACCTATCCCTGGGAGGTGCTGAAGGACATCAAGGCCTTCATCCTCACCCTGGGCCCGACCCTGGACGCGGCGGCCTTCGACCATCCCGCCGAGGACATCTGGATCGCCAAGGACGCCAAGGTGGCCCCGTCCGCCTGCCTGAACGGCCCGCTGATCATCGACAGCGGCGCGGAGATCCGCCAGTGCGCCTTCGTGCGCGGCAGCGCCATCGTGGGCAAGAACGCCGTGGTGGGCAACTCCTGCGAGCTGAAGAACTGCGTGCTGTTTGACAACGTGCAGGTGCCCCACTTCAACTACGTGGGCGACTCCGTGCTGGGCTACAAGAGCCACATGGGCGCGGGCAGCGTCACCAGCAACGTCAAGTCCGACAAGAAGAACATCGTCATCCACTCCGGCTCGGGCATTGAGACCGGCCTCAGGAAGATCGGCGCGATGCTGGGCGACCGGGTGGAGGTCGGCTGCAACAGCGTGCTGAATCCCGGCACGATCATCGGCCGCGATTCCATCGTCTATCCCACCTCCTGCGTCCGCGGCGTCGTGCCCGAAAAGCACATCTACAAGCGTGGCGAGGGCTGCGTGGAGCGGATCATGGACTGATCTGTCCCGCTCCGGAAACCGGGAGGCTGTCTCAAAACACTTGCGACGTTTTGATCAACGCCGTAGGGGCGGCATTAATGCCGCCCGCGGACGCCAATAATGGCGTCCCTACGGTGGAAATTGAACCGTCAATGGTATTTTGAGACAGCTCTTTTTTTCTTCCGCTGTAACCTCCGTCCCCACCCAAACGTCTTATAGGTGAAGCTTCAGGAACAAAGGAGCATGGTACCATGACCAGCGAGGAATTTGCCCGCCGGGTGGAGGCACTGAGGCCGACGCTCTACCGGGTGTGCCGGGCGCAGCTGTCGGCGGAGGCGGATCGGGAGGACGCGATCCAGGAGGCAGTGTTTCGGGCGTGGCGCAGGCAGAACAGCCTGCGGGATGAGAGCTGCTTCAACCCCTGGTTCATCCGCATCCTGATCAACGCCTGCCGGGACATCCAGCGCCAGCACCGGCGCGTGCTGCCGATGGAAGCGCCGCCGGTGCCGCCGCCAAAGGACGATCCACGGCTTCAGGCACTGCGCGACGCGATGGACGCCCTGGAGGAGCGGCAGCGGCTGTGCCTGCTGCTGCACCACATCGAGGGCTACTCGGTGAAGGAGGTGGCGGCGATGCTGCACCTCGGCGAGAGCGCCGTGAAGCTGCGGCTGATGCGCGGGCGAAGGAAATTGAAGGAACTGCTGTCGGAGGAGGTGTTCGGGAAATGATCCGCGAAGAGGACTATTTGGCCGCCTTTGGCGAGCCGGACGAGGGTTTCAATCGTGCCCTGGACAACGCCCTCCGGCAGATCTGCGCGGAGGAGGCGCGACCCAGGATGAAAAAGAAACTGTCTGTCGGACTGTTGGCGGCCGTCATTGCCATACTGACCCTGACCGGCGCGGCGCTGGCGGTGGGGCTGAACCTGTTTGGTATCTTTGGAAGGTGGGACGAACGGCTTGCGGAGCTCGCGCCCCAGGCGGAGCTTGAGACCGGGTCGCCCGGTGAGGTTGAAACGGAAAAGACCGGCAGATCTGCGGTGGAGATCGTCAACGCCTACTATGACGGCGAGAGCCTGATCGTGGCTTACACGGACGACAATGTCCGGACCTTCGAGGCCTTCACGCCCACGCCGGAAGAACTGGCAAGAATGGAAAAAGAGGAGGGGGACGCGGAGCCCTTTGAGTTGGGACCGATGGACCCCGTACAGCAGGCCTTTATCGATGCGAAGCGAGCGGGGAAGCCCTATGGCTTTGTGGAATACTCCGTGTTTGCCAGCGACCAAATGTACGCCGGAGAGGATGTCAAGATCGAACTGCTCCCCAGCGCGGGCAGCGAGACCACGCTGGAGGACGGCAGAAGGGCGTACCTCATGGAGTTTTCGGAGGGCTTGCCGGAGGAGGCCAGGAACCGGGATGCGCTGACGCTGCGCCTGCCCATGCTGCGCCAAGAAAGCCGCTGGTGGTTTGACGGGAAGGACTTGTATTTGCTGTCCGGCCCGCTGGACGCGGAAATGCACACCTATGAATGGATAGACGGCGAGACCCACACCGGCTATGACAGCGGCCCGGAAAAGATCGGCGAGGCCGTGGCCACGGTGAAGCGCACCCCCGCCGAGACCCGCGCCTACGCGGGGGAGGGAACGTATCACGGCGTGCCTGTCCATGTGGAGGCGACGGTGACCTCCGTCCGGGTGTCCGTCGAGATCACGGCCCAGGGCGAGGCGTTTCCGGACCCCTACGCGGTATACTTCGAGAACGGCGTAAGAGGCGGGCGCTATATCCGCTATAGTTTCTGGCTGGAGAACGAGGCAGGCAAGGCACTTAAGGTCGACGAATTATCCGTGGCAGGGAACCACGCAGCGCTGGTCTGCTATGGCGACGGCCGTCTGCCGGCGCAGCTGCGACTGACAATCGGCGCGGAGGGTGAAGAGGTGAGCGAACCGATCCTGTTGACGCCGATCGATCAACCAGAGTGAACGCGCCCATATGCTTCCCCATTGCGATGGGGAGGCTTTTCTTTAGCGTGTATGATCATTTTCATCGTTTTTATCGAAATATCGCGTTAACACTTTACATATTCTTTCTATTGTGCTATAATTTTTCCGGTCAAGTTAACTTTGTAAAGGAGGTTTCCCCATGAAAAAGCTGTTGACTGTGGTGCTGGTGCTGGCGCTGGCGCTGTCCCTGGTGGCGGTTTCCGCCTCTGCCGAGGATTATTCCGGCTACACCATCCGCATCTATTCCAACTCCAACTCCCCTGAGCGCGTCACCTGGCTGATCGATGCCGCCCAGAAGGCCGGCTTCACCATCTCCCTGGACGACAACGCCGTCATCTCCGGCGACACCGCCGCCGTGCAGGCCGCCAACGAGAACAAGGACGCCGACATCATCTTCGGCCTGAACGAGGTTCGCTGGTCCCAGCTGGTGAACGGCACCTACGAGAACCTGTCCGTGATGGACTGGACTCCCTCCTGGGCCGACAAGGTGGGCGCGTACAAGTTCGACGGCAAGGCCTACGGCCTGGTCATCCAGAACATCCTGATGCTCTACCGCAACGACGAGCTGGGCACCAATGGCGAGGAAGTGCACTTTGCGCACTGGTCCGACCTGGTGGACTCCGGCTACACCTGGTATCGCCAGAACAAGGTGGGCGGCACCACCAACATGAACACCAACAACGCCCTGCTGTATGCCTACACCGATCCGGAATCCCCGGCGGGCGGCATCTCCGTGGACGGCTGGAAGATGCTGTGGAACTACTGCGCCAACGGCAAGGTGTTCCCGGATGACAAGTACGGCCTGGATCCGCTGATCCGCGGCGACGTGCAGGTTTCCACCTTCTACTCCTCCTCCCTCTACGGCAACATCGAGGCCGCCGAGGAGACCGCCGAGAACCCGCTGCGCGGCACCCTGGAGCCCGAGAACTGGAACCTGGTGGACATCGACGACGGCACCTACTACATCGCCGAGTACATCGGCGTGATCGACAACCCGAACCGCACCGAGGAGCAGACCGAGGCCGTCAAGGCCTTCGCCGACTGGTTCGGCTCCGCCGAGGTCCAGATCGAGTGGTCCGACGAGTTCGACAGCTATCCCTGCAACGAGGAGGCCGTGGCTGAGCTGTTCGACGAGGTTCCCGCGATCTACGCCATCCCGAACTTCTCCCTGAACAAGGTGGAAGGCACCGACATGACCTACGCCGAGTATGTGGGCGCCCACTCCTCCGAGTGGACCAACATCATGACCAACCTCGGCTTCTTCTGGGCCGACAACGCTGCCGCGCCCGCCGAGCCGGATTGGGACAACCTGGATTGGGCGACCCTGACCCAGGCCGCGCCGGAGGCGTAAAACACCCTACTGAAAAGCGGGCCTGTAAAGGCCCGCTTTTCAGTAGGAGAGTGAAGTGTGGAGAGTGGAGAGTGGAGTTCCGGGGGAGGACCCGACGGATTTCCCGGATGCTTCAGCTTTCTTCAACTCCACTCTCCACACTCCACTCTCCACACTCAGATTCCGCTCACATCTCATTTAACCAAAGGAGCATTCAATATGATCCAACTCAAGGATATCGTGGTCAAGTTCGATGATTTCGAGGCGCTGCACAACATCAACGTGCATGTGAAGGAGGGCGAGTTCTTCACGTTCCTGGGCCCCTCCGGCTGCGGCAAGACCACCACGCTGCGCACCATTACCGGCTTCATCGAGCCCGTCAGCGGCACGGTGAGCATGCAGGGAAGGGACATCACCCACGTGCCCATCGAGAAGCGCAACATTGGCATCGTGTTCCAGAGCTACGCCCTGTTTCCCACGATGACCGTGCGGGACAACATCGCCTTTGGCTTGAAGCTCAAGAAGCTGGGCAAGTCGGAGATCGAGCAGAAGGTGAACACCATCGCCCGGAAGGTGGACCTGTCCGACGAGCAGCTGGCCAAGGCGGTCAGCCAGCTCTCCGGCGGCCAGCAGCAGCGCGTGGCCATCGCCCGCGCCCTGGTGATGGAGCCGGCTATCATCTGCATGGACGAGCCGCTGAGCAACCTGGACGCCAAGCTGCGCGTGCAGCTGCGCAACGAGCTCAAGAGCATGCAGCGGGAGTTCGGCATCACCACCATCTACGTCACCCACGACCAGGAGGAGGCCCTGACCCTGTCGGACCGCATCGCCGTGTTCAACAAGGGCTACATCGAGCAGATCGGCACGCCCAACGAGGTCTACAATCACTCCAAGACCGAGTTCGTGGCCAACTTCATCGGCGACATCAACCCGCTCACCGGGGCCGTGGTGGAGGGCCTCAGGCTGCCCTCCGGCCAGCATCACTTCATCCGCCTGGAGCGGGTGCGGGTGAACCGGCCCAAGGAGGCGGGGGAGTATCAGGCCCAGGGCACCATCGAGAGCCGGGAATACTACGGCCTCTACATCAAGTATTACATCCAGGCCGCGGGCCAGACCATCAAGGTGATCGAGAAGAACGACGGCATCAACATCTACGAGCCCGGGGACACCGTGACGGTGGGCATCCATCCCCAGGACGTGATGAGCTACTGAGAAAGGGGGCCTTTTCATGCAGCAAACCGCAAGCCGCAAGGGAGGCCTTGAGCTGTCGATGCTCTGGAAGGTCTTCGGCGGGATATTGTTCGTCTACCTGTTCCTGGGCTTCATGGTGCTGCCCTGCCTGAACACGCTCACTTCCATCTTCGCCACCAAGGACGCGGCGGGGAACGCGGACCCGCTGGCGGTCGTCCGCTTCTTCTTCGCGGGCAACATGCCCTCCTTCGTGATCAACTCGTTGAAGCTGGCCGTGTGCCTGGTGGTGACGGTGAACGTGGTGGGTATCTCCATCGTGCTGCTCACGGAGTACTTCGACATCAAGGGTGCGAAGATCCTGCGCCTGGGCTACATGACCACGCTGATCTACTCCGGCGTGGCCCTGGTCACCGGCTATCAGTTCCTCTACGACTCCAACGGCATGCTGACCCAGTGGCTGATCCAGGTGTTCCCCGGCATGAACAAGCAGTGGTTCACCGGCTTCAGCGCCGTGCTGTTCACGATGACCTTCGCCTGCACCAGCAACCACGCGCTGTTCCTGCGCAACGCCATCCGGGGCATCGACTACAACACCGTCGAGGCCGCCCGGAACCTGGGCGCGAAGCCCTTCAAGGTGCTGTTGAAGGTGGTCATGCCCACGCTGCTGCCCACGCTGTTCAGCCTCACGGTCATGACCTTCATCACCGGCCTGTGCGCCATGAGCGCGCCGACCCTGCTGGGCTACAACTCCATCAACCCGGAGATCGTGCGCCTGGCCGGGTCCTCCGCGGCGGACGAGGCCTTCCCCCAGGCCAGGGCTGCGCTGCTCTCCATCATCCTGGCGCTGTTCACCATCGTGCTGCTGACGACGCTGAATCACTATGAGAAGAAGGGCCACTACCTGTCCGTCAGCAAGACCAAGGCCAAGCTGGTGAAGCAGAAGATCCAGAACCCGGTGTGGAACGTGGTGGCCCACGTCTACGCCTACGTGCTGTTTTTGATCTACATGACCCCCGTGGTGATGATCGTGCTGTTCGCGTTCCAGAACTGGCCCGCCATCCGGGCCAAGAGCCTGAACGTGTCCAGCTGGACGCTGATCAACTTCTTCGGCACCCAGGACTACAGCTACACCACCTCCCGCGGCAAGCAGCGGGTGCGCGAGGGCGTCATCTCCGGCGTGTTCTCCAACGCCGACACCGTGGGCGGCATCCGCCTGAGCTTCATCCTGTCGGCGCTGGCGGCGGCCCTGGCCTGCGTGATCGTGGTCATCGCGGTGAACTACATCTTCAAGCACAGGAACAAGAAGCGCGCCGCCATCGTGGAGGCCTGCCTGCTGTTCCCGTGGCTGCTGCCCACGATCCTGATCTGCTACTCCTTCCGCATCTTCTTCAACAACGACGTGTGGTATGTGCTGGGCAAGAACCTGTACTACCGGGAGAACGTGCGCTTCTTGATCGTGATGGCCTATACGGTGGTCAAGCTGCCATTTGCGCTGAGGATGGTGAAGGCCGCCTTCTACGCCATCGACGACGAGCTGGAGGACGCGGCGCGGAACCTGGGAGCCAGTTCCCTGGTGACGTTCCTGCGGGTGAAGCTGCCCATCGTGCTGCCCAGCGTGCTGGCGGTGTTCGCGCTGAACTTCAACGCGCTGTTCACCGAGTACGACATGTCCGCCACCTTCCACTCCAGCTACGGCAAGTCCTACGCCATGGTGATCCAGTCCATGACGGCGGAGGAGGGCCGAGACGGCTACAACATGAACGGCTCCGGCCGCCGCTGCGCGTCCACCGTGTTCATCATGGTGATCTCCGGCCTGATCCTGTACCTGGTCTACGGCGTGGGCGCGAGGGATCTGGGCGAGCGCCTGGAGCGCCGCAAGAAGCGCAGGGAGAGGTGGGCGAAGCTCACCGGCAAGGCCAAGGCGGCATAGGGCGTGTTTTTAAAATCCTGAACATGCAATTTCGGTGTCTATTCCGACAAAGCATCGTTGTCAAACCTTGACTTGCCATAGGACATTACCCGGTAACCGGCACAAATAGTGTTAATTCCATATTGACATTCCGTTCGTGAATAGATATAATAGTAAACGGTTGGTAAACCCATATTGAAACGGAGGTTTGTTTGTATGAAGAAACTGCTTGCGATCCTGCTGGCGGCGATGATGCTGCTGGCGTGCTGCTCCGCCTTCGCGGAGGAGATCGACGAGGATCTGATCGCCGCCGCCCAGGAAGAGGGCGAGCTGGTGGTCTACGGCTCCTGCGAGGAGGACTATCTCGCCGCCGCGACCCGCCACTTTGAGGAGCTCTACGGCATCAAGACCCAGTATCAGCGCCTCTCCACCGGCGAGGTTGCGCCGAAGATCGAGGAAGAGGGCGAGAACGTGTCCGCGGACGTGTGGTTCGGCGGCACCAACAACCCCTATGACGAGGCCGCCGCGAAGGGCCTGCTGGACAACAGCTATGTGCCCGCCAACGCCGCCCACCTCACCAGCGACATGTACAAGAATCCCGACGGCTACTGGTACGGCATCTATACCGGCATCCTGGGCTTCATGGTGAACAAGGACGAGCTGGATCGCCTGGGCCTCGAAGCGCCCAAGACCTGGGACGACCTGCTGAAGGAAGAGTACAAGGGCCTGATCTGGCTGTCCAACTACAACACCGCCGGCACCGCCAAGCTGGTCGTGAACACCATGCTCCAGATGAAGGGCAAGGACGAGGGCGTGAAGTATCTGGTGGATCTGGACAAGAACATCCAGGTGTACACCAAGTCCGGCTCCGGCCCCTCCAAGAACGTGGGCACCGGCGAGTGCGTCATCGGCATCGGCTTCCTGCATGACGGCATTTACCAGATTGTGGACAACGGCTATGAGAACATCGAGCTGATCATTCCCGCCGACGGCACCACCTGCGAGATCGGGCCGGTGGCCATCTTCAACCACGCCAAGCATCCCAACGCCGCCAAGCTGTTCATGGAGTACGCCCTCTCTCCCGAGTGCGTCGAGCTGGCCGCGCAGAACGGCTCCTACCAGTTCCTGGTGCTGGACAACGCGACCCAGCCCCAGCAGGCCATCGACTTCGGCCTGGATCCCAGCCTGGTTTGGGACGGCTATGACTTTGCCGACGCCGCGGCCAACACCGCCGCCAACGTCGAGCTGGTCATGAACGCCCTGGGCGACGCGGCCGACGACCGCTTCCAGACGGAATAATCGAGCAACAGAATCAAAACCCCGCCCCCATGGGGCGGGGTTGTTTCAAATCAGCGAACTGCGCAGGGACGCCATTTGTGGCGTCCGTTTGGAGCGATCATCGAGAACGGACGCCATGAATGGCGTCCCCACAGTGTGTTTACCCAAATCATAACCCGAAAGGAGAGGCTGCTGATGGCACGCGGACAAAGCGCGGCGCTGGATCGCAAGAAGCTGATGGCGGACCCGATCATGATGACCACCATCGTGCTCCTGATTGCCTTTCTGACGCTGTTCATACTCTATCCCCTGGCGATCCTGCTGGTGGACAGCCTGTACGGCTCAAACGGCTTGTCCATGGAAACCTTCCGGCGCATTTTCCAGATGCACACGTTCAGGAGGGCCATCACGAACACGTTGAAGGTGGGCTTCGTGGTGGGCATCCTGTCCACGCTGATCGGACTGCTGTTTGCCTATGTGGAGGTCTATGTGCGGATGCGCAAGGCCGTGGGCGGGCTGTTCAAGGTGGTATCCATGCTGCCCGTGGTTTCGCCGCCCTTCGTGCTTTCCCTTTCCATGATCATGCTCTTCGGCACATCGGGCCTGATTACCCGCTTCCTGTTGGGCATTCCCCGCAACAACGTCTACGGCTACTGGGGCATCGTCGTCGTGCAGACGCTGACGTTCTTCCCGGTGTGCTACATGATGTTGAAGGGCCTGCTCAAGAACATCGACCCCTCCATGGAGGAGGCCTCCCGGGACATGGGCGCGAGCCGCTGGAAGGTGTTCACCACGGTGACGCTGCCGCTGCTGCTCCCGGGCCTGGGCAACGCCTTCCTGGTGACCTTCATCGAGTCCATCGCAGACTTCGCCAACCCCATGATCATCGGCGGCAGCTATGACACGCTGGCCACCACCATCTATCTGCAGATCACCGGCGCCATGGACAAGCAGGGCGCGGCGGCCATGGCCGTGGTGCTGCTGTGCATCACGCTGGCGATGTTCGCGGTGCAGAAGTACTACCTGGAGCGCAAGACGGCGGCCACCCTCACCGGCAAGGCCAGCCGCGCCAGGATGCTCATCGAGGACAAGTCCGTCACCATCCCGCTGACGGTGCTCTGCTCCCTGGCGGCCATCTTCGTCATCATGATGTACATTTGCGTGCCCATCGGCGCGCTGTTCCCCGCCTGGGGCTACAGGTTCACGCCGCTGACCTTCAAGTGGTTCCAGCAGGTGTTCACCAAGTACCGCGGCTTCCAGGCCTTCCGCGACTCCTTCGTGCTGTCGCTGATCGCCTCGCCCATCACGGCGCTTCTGTCCATGATCATCAGCTATCTGGTGGTCAAGCGCAGGTTCAGGGCCAAGGGCTTCATCGAGGCGGTGTCCATCCTGGCCATGGCGGTTCCCGGCACGGTGCTGGGCGTGGGCTATATCCGCGGCTTCGCCAACGGCCTGTTCCACACCGGCGTGTTGAGCGGCATCTACGGCACGGGGTTGATCCTGATCATCGTGTTCGTGGTGCGCTCGCTGCCCACGGGCACCCGCAGCGGCATCTCCGCCCTGCGGCAGATCGACAAGTCCATTGAGGAATCGGCCTATGACATGGGCGCGGACAGCCTGAAGGTGTTCACCTCGGTGACGCTGCCCTTGATTAAAGATTCCTTCCTTTCCGGCCTGGTGACGGCGTTCGTCCGCTCCATCACGGCCATCTCCGCCATCATCCTGCTGGTGACGCCCAGCTACCTGCTGATCACCGTGCAGATCAACGAATTCGCGGAGAAGGGCGCCTACAGCATCGCCTGCGCCTTCGCCAGCATACTGATCCTGATCACCTACGGCGCGGTGCTGCTGATGAACTTCGTCATCAAGCACTTCGGAACGAGCAAAAAGATTAAGGAGGCTGAATGATCATGGCCGATCTGCGCGTCAAACAGCCCAAGGGCGTTAAACTGGACCACATCTCCAAGATCTACAAGGACCCCAAGACCGGCAAGGACTTCTACGCCGTTCACGACGTGGACCTGACCATCGAGCCGGGCACCTTCGTGACGCTGCTGGGCCCCTCCGGCTGCGGCAAGACCACCACCCTGCGCATGATCGCGGGCTTCGAGAGCCCCGACGAGGGCGAGATCTACCTGGGCGGCGAGCCCATCAACGCCCTCACCCCCAACAAGCGGGACACCGCCATGGTGTTCCAGAGCTACGCCCTGTTTCCGCACTACAACGTGTTTGACAACGTTGCCTACGGCCTGCGGCTGCGCAAGGTGGACAAGGAGGAGATCAAGCGGCGGGTGACGGACATCCTGGCCCTGGTCGAACTCTCCGGCATGGAGCAGCGCATGACCAACCAGCTCTCCGGCGGCCAGCAGCAGCGGGTGGCCCTGGCCCGCGCATTGGTGGTGGAGCCGGGCGTGCTGCTCTTCGACGAGCCGCTCTCCAACCTGGACGCCAAGCTGCGCGTGCAGATGCGCACGGAGATCCGCCGCATCCAGCAGGCGCTGGGCATCACCGCCATCTATGTGACCCACGACCAGTCCGAGGCCATGTCCATCTCCGACAACATCATCCTGATGAAGGGCGGCGTGATCGCCCAGATGGGCTCGCCCACGGAGATCTACTATCGCCCCAACAGCGAGTTCGTGGCCGACTTCATCGGCGAGTGCAACTTCCTGAAGGGCCCCATCTCCGACGTCAGCATGGGCGAGGCCTGCGTGAACGTGGGCGGCGTGGACGTGCCTGTGGCCACCGACAAGTCTGTGAGGGTGGGGGATCCCGGCGAGATCGTGCTGCGCCCGGAGGCCATCGCCATCGCGGACACCGGCCTTCTGCCCTGCAAGGTGGAGCTCAGCTGCTTCATGGGTTCCTACCAGAACTACCACGTGCGCGTGGGGGACACCCTGGTGAAGATCACCGACAACTGCCCCATCAACAAAAAGATCTTCCATGTGGGCGACAATGCCTATATCTCCTTCGACAAGAACTGCGCGCATTTGCTGTAGACGATTGGGCGCAACTGCCGTTTTTTGGCAGCTGCGCCATTGTCTTTTGACGGTTGTCATGCTATAAAAGGTTGGGTGAGACTGTATGGGCATTTATGACAGGGATTGGTATAAGGAAGCCTATAAGCAGAAGGAAGAAAAGTATGGCTCTGACTTCTCATCCAACGGGAAGAAGCAGAGCACTTCGGCGCGGCAGGAGCGCCCCAGGCAGAAGACCGAAGACAAACAGAGCGGACGGACTTCGGAGAAGGAACAAGCCCGTTTCACCGGGAGCAGCGGCGCATCTTCCCAGCAAAATCAGAGCGCGAATCACGGCTTTGCTTTTTCAGTATTCCCAAACAACCCCATTCCCGCGCCTTTCGGGGACGATCTCAGCGATCGGAATAATATCATCGGTCTGGGAATTTGTCCCCAGTGCTTTGGCATGTTCCGCATTCGCACGCCAAAGTATGCCCTCTTTGAGTACAGCTACTCATGTCCGAACTGTGGCACGCGCATTACTGTCAAGAGTGACAGGCAAAAGCCCAAGGGAAGCAGGATTGCAAAACGCATCTTTTATGGAATTGGGATTGTGTGCATCTGCCTGATTGTATTTGTCTTTGCCCTCGGCTTTCTGGTCAAGATGTTTCCAGAAGTACAGGAGTGGGTGAGGAATCTGCTTGATTCCATATCGTGACGCAAATCCAAAAGGCCTTCCCCTATGTGGAAGGTGGCACGGCGCAGCCGTGACGAAAGAGGTCTTGGTCGATATACTTCGCGCCTCTGTTGCGATAAAGGCGCGAAGCCATCGGCAAAGACCTCATCCGTCTCGTCGCTACGCTCCGATCCACCTTCCCCAAAGGGGAAGGCTTTCTCTATCCCTCCGCCACGGCTTCGCTCAGTTCCTCCCACAGCTCGTACAGCCCGTCCAGCCTTTCCTGGGATTCCCGGTGCTCCCGGGCGACGCGGGTGGATTCCTCCGGGTTGGCGTACACCTCCGGCAGGCCCATCTGCGCCTCCAGGTCGGAGATCCGCTGCTCCGTGGCGGCGATGTCGGCCTCGGTCTGCTTCAATCTCTGTTGAAGGGCCTTCGCGCTCTCCTTCGCCAGCCGCGCCCGGCGCTTTTCCTTGTCCTGCTGGGTCTTCGTCATGCCGGAGAGGGCGGCTTCCTCCTCGCCGGCCTCCAGGATACGCTTTTTCTCCAGGTAGTCATCGTAGTTGCCCAGATACTCCACCGCGCCCTCCGGGCTCATCTCGATGACCTTCGTGGCCACCTTGTTGATGAAGTAGCGGTCGTGGCTGACGGTGAGCAGCGTGCCCTCGAAGTCCTCCAGCGCGCCCTCCAGCACCTCCCGGCTGTCCATATCCAGGTGGTTCGTGGGCTCGTCCAGCAGCAGCAGGTTGTCCTGTTTCAGCATCAGCTTCGCCAGGGCCACGCGGCCGCGCTCACCGCCGGAGAGGGTGCCCACCGGCTGGAACACGTCGTCCCCGGTCAGCAGGAACAGCGCCAGCACGCCCCGCACACGGTCCATTTCCAGCCGCGGGAAGTCGTCCCAGATCTCGTTCAGCACGTCCTTCTCCGGGTGCAGCTGGGCCTGCTGCTGGTCGTAGTAGCCAAGGTCCACGTTGCTGCCGAAGGCCACCGTGCCCTGGTCCGCGGCCAGTTTGCCCGCGATGATGTTGAGCAGCGTGGACTTGCCCACGCCGTTGGGCCCGATGATGGCCACCCGGTCCCCAGCCCGCAGGTGCAGGTTCAAATGCTCGAACAGCGTGCGCCCCTCGAAGCCCTTTTTCAGATCCTTCACCAGCAGCACGTCGTCGCCGGTGCGCCGCCTCGCCGTGAAGTTGAAGCGCACCTTCTGCTCGCTGACGGGCTTTTCCAGCCGCTCCAGCTTTTCCAATCGCTTCTCCCGGCTCTCGGCAGCCTTGATGGATTTCTCCCGGTTGTACATGCGATAGCGGGCGATGATGGCCTCCTGCCGGGCGATCTCCGCCTGTTGCAGCTTGTATTCCTTCAACTGCCTTTCCAGGTTGGCCTGCCGCTGCACGGCGAAGCGGTCGTAGTTGCCCGCGTACTGGGTGAGCCGCTTCATGGAGAGCTCGGCCATGCAGTCGCAGACGGAATTGAGGAAATAACGGTCGTGGCTGATGACCAGTACCGTGCCGCGATACTTCTTCAAGGTGTCCTCCAGCCACTGGGTGCTGGCCAGGTCCAGGTGGTTCGTGGGCTCGTCCAGCATCAGAAGGTCCGGCTGGGTGAGCAGCAGCCGCGCCAGGCACAGCCGGGTCTTTTCCCCGCCGGAGAGCAGGCTGGCGGGCTGCGTCTCCCGGCCCCGGGCGAAGCCCAGGCCCGCCAGCACGCCCTGGATGCGGCTGGGCCACTCGTAGCCGCCCGCGTCCTCAAAGCGGTCCGTCAGGCGGGAATAGGCGTTGGAGAGCTGGGCGAAGGCCTCCGGGTCGTCGTGCTTCTCGGCCATCTCCGCCTCCATCTGGCGAAGCCGCGCCTCCATCTGGCGCACCGGCTCGAACACCCGCTCCAGCTCCTGCTGGATGGTCAGCTCGCTCTGGATGTCCGCGTCCTGGGTCAGCATGCCCACGGTGGCCCCCTTCACCAGGGAGATCGTGCCGGAATCCGGCTCCATCGCGCCGCTGATCAGCTTGAACAGCGTGGACTTGCCGCTGCCGTTCACGCCCACCAGGCCCATGCGCTGGCCGGTTTGCAGCGTCAGGCACACGTCCTTTAAGACCTCGTTCATCACGAAGGCCTTGTTCACGTTTTGCAGGGTCAGAAGTATCATACGGTATTCCTCATAAAGATGCTTCGCTGACATTCGGTATGGCGTTGCCGCGCGGTCATCCTGAGCGAAGCGAAGGATCTTTCTTCATGATCGTCATGCGCACGCCGGTGTCCTGGATCAGGTAGTCGCCCCTGAGCCGGGAGAGATACCAGGCGGTGTAAATATCGCCCGCGGAGCCGGAGAGGTTGGAGATCTGCACGATCATCACCGGCCAGAACCATTCCGGCGGCAGTCGCCACAGGGCGATTTGCAGCGCCACGCCCCAGACCACCACCGGCGCCAGGGCCGTGATGATGTGGCTCTTTTTATCGAACCACACGGTGCTCCCGGCGTAGGCGTAGGGGAGCTGCAGGCCGTACTTCGGCGGCACGCCGGACAGCGCGAACATCACGACGCCGTGGGTCAGCTCGTGCAGCGGCACGTAGGCGATCAGCGCCACGCCCAGCAGAAGCCAGCCGTACCACACGGAGTTGATGAGCCGCCAGCCCGGCCCCACCGGAACCAGGATCAGCCCCAGCGCCGCCGGTACGATCACCAGCAAAACCGACAGGATCAGCATGGCCTTCATCTGCGCCCGGTTGCGCATGAAGTCCAGTCCCTTGACGCGGACATAGCCGGACGGTAGGGTTTTGTAGTTCATGATGTGTTTCCTCTGACAGGATGATTAGAGTGGTGAGTAGAATAATGAGGAATGAGGAGTGAGGAATGAGGAATTGATGTTGAAATCCTGGCGGATTTCTTGATTGAACAAATCCGTCAGGATTTGTACCGCCATTCCTCATTCCTCATTCCTAATTCCTAATTCAGGTATTCCATAGTTCACTCAATCAACGGTTTTGCCATCTTCCGCTGGCTCCGCAGGGCAGCACGCCGCCCTCGGTGACGGGGAGCACGATCTCGTCGGCGGAAACGCTGCCGCCGCGGGTCTTCGCCACGGTCATCGTCAGCATGTTGTTCAGCACCGCGGGCTGGAGCCCCGTGGTGTAGCTGTTGATCAGCATGAACAGCGCGTCCTCGGCCAGCACCTTCTCGCAGGCGCTCACCAGGCCGTACAGCTCGTTTTCCAGCTTCCAGACCTCGCCGCCGGGGCCGCGGCCGTAGCTGGGCGGGTCCATCAGGATGCCCTCGTAGGTATTCCCGCGGCGGGCCTCCCGCTGCACGAATTTCAGCGCGTCGTCGATGATCCAGCGCACGCTCGTCTCGTCGATCTCGCACAGCCGCCGGTTCTCCCCGGCCCACTGCACCATGCCCTTGGCCGCGTCCACGTGGGTCACTTTCGCCCCGGCCAGCGCGCAGGCGCAGGTGGCCCCGCCGGTGTAGCCGAACAGGTTCAGCACCCGGACCGGGCGACGGGCGCTGCGGATCAGCCCCGCCATCCAGTCCCAGTTCACGGCCTGCTCCGGGAACAGGCCCGTGTGCTTGAAGCCGGTGGGGCGCACGTAGAACTGCAAATCGCCGTAGCGCACCGTCCAACGCTCCGGCAGCTTCTTAAAGAATTCCCACTCGCCGCCGCCCTTGGCGCTTCGGTGGTACCAGGCGTCGGCCTGCTCCCACAGCTTCGGGCTCTGCTTCGGCCAGATGGCCTGGGGGTCCGGGCGGCGCAGGATCACGTCGTCCCACCGCTCCAGCTTTTCGCCGTCGCCGGTGTCGATCACTTCATAGTCCTTCCAATCGGACGCGATATACATGGCAAACACCTCACTAAACACCATTATAAAGCATTTCCGGCGGCCCTTCAATCAACTTTGTATAAATTCAACCTCTCCTTGCAACCTTTTCAACCTTTGGATTGTATTATAGGTGAAGGGACCTTCAACGAAAGGCATGTGAGCAAATGAGACGACCCGTTGCCCATCTGGCGGAGCGACTTGGTGACAGCCTGTACCGGGCGGCCTTCGCCGTCTGCCGGAACCCCCAGGACGCGGAGGATGTGGTTCAGGAGACGTTCCTGGCCTATTTCAGGAGCGACAAGGAGTTTGAATCCGACGAACACATCCGCGCGTGGCTGATCCGAGTGGCGGTGAACAAGGCCAAGAACGCCACGGTCTGCTTCTGGCGGCGCAATCGCCGCAGCCTGGAGGACTATATGGAATCGCTGACCTTTGAGGATGCCGGCGACCGCGACCTGATGGACGCGGTGCTTCGCCTGCCGGAGCGATACCGTATCGTCCTGCACCTGTTTTATTATGAGGATTATTCCATCAGGGAGATCGCGGAGCTGCTGAACCTGGGCGAGGGCGCGGTGAAGAGCCGCCTCAGCCGGGGACGGCAGCAGCTTCGCAGGACATTGACGGAGGAGTGGGACGATGAGCAATCGTGAAAGGTACAAGCGGGCGTTTCAGGCGCTGCATGCCGACAACAAGGATTGGTTGGAGGCAGTGAACATGGATATGAATACAGAAAGACAGCATACGAGGTATTCTTTTTCCCGCCGGGCGGCGGTGGCCGTGATGATCGCGGTGCTGCTGGTGGGCTCCCTGACGGCGGCCTATGCCGCGGACCTGGGCGGCTTCAGGCGGATGATCACGCTGTGGGTGCGCGGACAGGCGACGGACGCTCAGGTGGAGTTCTACACGGGCGAGGACGGCGGCGCGGACGTGGCCTACACCGCGGACGGCGACGAGGCGGGCACGCCCGCCCCCGCCAGCTATGTGGTCACCTGGAAGGACGAAAACGGCGAGGCGCACGAGATGGCGGGCGGCGGCGTGGCCCTGGAGCCCGACGGCAGCGAGCGCCCGCTGACCATGGATGAGTACCTGGAGCACCTGTCGGGCGCCGGGGCGGAGCAGCTGGAGACCACCGAGGACGGCCGCGTGATGCTCTATTGGTACGACCAGGCCGAGGACATCACGGACCGGTTCGAGGACGGCGTGTGCCGCCTCACCCTGACCCACGGGGAGGAGACGATGTACTTTACCGTCACGGACGCGGGCGACGGGGCCTACAACGTCAGCGCCGCCTCCGACGGCTACGTGGATTGATGGATCGACACTGATATGCACAGATTCTTCGCTTCGCTCAGAATGACAACCCGGAGCAGACGTGTCATCCTGAGCGCAGCGAAGGATCTGTGCATTGCGGTTACAAGCGGCATTCGGTGTGAGGATGCTGCACGGCTGTAGGGGCGGCGTTGCGCCGCCCGTTTTTCGTGTGGCTCCATGATACCGAAAGACGGGATTGCGACTTGCCGCCGCTGATGCGCTCACTTTTTTGGCTTTCAGACCGCCTGTTTATCCTTTTGCCGCCATAAAAATTCCTTACAGGGGTAGATTGTTAAGAAATTATGTGTTATAATTGATTATCAAACAGATTCAACGACGGAGGACGCGCATGAAGGCTGGTATCCTGGGAGGCACTCTCGACCCGATCCACAACGGGCACATTGAAATCGCGCTGAAGGCGATGGACGTGCTGGGGCTGGACGGCGTCGCGCTGATGCCCGCCGGGGACCCGCCCCACAAGCGCCGCGTGACCGACAAAGCTGACCGGCTGCAAATGGCCCGGCTGGCCGCCGAGACCCATCCGGGGCTCTGCGCCAGCGACGTGGAGATCAAGCGGGAGGGCCGCACCTACACCGTGGACACCCTCACGGCCCTGTCCGTGGAGCGCCCGGACGTGGAGTGGACCTACATCATCGGCGCGGACACCCTGAACACGCTGGACAGCTGGCGGGAGTTTCCCCGGGTGGCGCGGCTGTGCGCCTTCGCGGTGATCAATCGCCCCGGCTGCGACGTGGAGCTGGCCCGGATGAAGGCCCAGGCCGTCACCGCCTGCTACGGCACGAAGGTCACCATGCTGCCCGTCAGCGGCCCGGCCCTCTCCTCCACCAGGATTCGCCAGCAGGTGGCGGCGGGGGAGGATATCGCGCCCTATGTGCCAAGGAACGTGGCCGATTACATCCGGGAGAAGGGGCTCTACCTCTGCGACTACAGCGAGGCGCAGATCCTGGACAAGCTCCGGGACATGATCACCTTCCGGCGCTACACCCACACCCTGGGCGTGGCCGACACGGCCGAACGCCTCGCGCCGAGCTGCGGCGTGGACCCCAAGCGGGCGCGGCTGGCAGGGCTCTTGCACGACTGCGCGAAGTCCATGCCCCTGGAGGAGATGCGGAAGCTGGTCATGGAAAACCTGCCGGACTGGGACGAGGCGGAGCTTGAGACCCGGCAGATCCTCCACGCCCCCGCCGGGATGATTCTGGCGCGGGACATGTTCGGCGTGCGGGACGGGCAAATATTGAGCGCCATCCGCAAGCACACCGTGGGGGCGGGGGACATGTCGCCCATGGATGCCCTCATCTACGTGTCGGACTTCATCGAGCCCGGGCGCGAACCCTTCCCGGGACTGGAAAAGGCGAGAAGGCTGGCGGAAAAGGACATCTACCGGGCCATGCTCTGCTGCGCGGAGCTGACGGCCAAGCACCTGAGATCGCGGGGGCAGGACATCCATCCCCGCACGCTGAACCTGATCAGCGCGTTTTCACCGGAATAGACACACACCCACACCCATCAAAGGAGGCGCACACGCATGATGGAACCCAAGGCATTGGCGAGCAGGATTGCCGAGATTCTGGACAACAAGGGCGCGACCGACATACAGATCCTGGAGGTGGGCCATATGACCTCCATCACCGACTTCTTCGTGGTGGCCAGCGGCCGCAACGTGCAGTCGGTGCACACCCTGGCCGAGGATTTGGAGGAGCACCTGGCGGAGGAGGGCATCGAGCCCCGCCGCAAGGAGGGCAAGAACGGCGCGCGCTGGATCGTGCTGGACTACGCCCACGTGATCGTGCACATCTTCCACCCGGAGGAGCGCCAGTATTACAACATCGAGCGCCTCTGGCAGGACGGCACCAACCAGGAGCCGTTCCCGGAGACCTGAACGGGTGGAAAGCGGAGCATTACTAAACGCAGAATTAACTTGCGATAACCGCATCAAAAGGTTATAATCTGATTAACGCGATGAAGGAGACAAGTAGGTCGTTCCATGCGCACAAAGAGAGCCGCCGGGGGCTGCGAGGCGGTTGCGCGGGCCGATCGAATACACTCCCGAGCGGCGCGCTGAAAACCCGAAGGGGCGATTAGGCGGCGACGGGCGCGCCCGATACAGCGCGTGGGACTGTGAAGGTCCCTCTGAGGGCGCCCGCCGTGAGGCGACGCCAAATAGAGGTGGTACCACGGGTTTTCATCCCGTCCTCTGCGTTTGCGGGGGACGGGGTTTTTGTTGGGATTCCTGGTCCACGTCGGCAATATGCCCGGAATGAGAGGCACTGTCTGCCATTCTGAGCGAAGCGAAGCATCCGAAACGAAAGATTACTATGAAACTGGAGGCCGAAGATCATGCCAATTACCGAGATCCTTGAAAAAAACGCCAGAAAGTACGGCTCTGAGATCGCGCTGGTGGAGATCAACCCGGAGGTGCGCGAGGATCGCCGGGTCACCTGGAAGGAGTACGAGCTGATCGAGCACGGCGCTTCCGAGGAGTTCCGCCGGGAGATCACCTGGGGCGTGTTCAACGAGAAGGCTAACCGCTGCGCCAACCTGCTCATGAGCCGCGGCATCAAGAAGGGCGACAAGGTGGCAATCCTGCTGATGAACTGCCTGGAGTGGCTGCCGCTGTACTTCGGCATCCTCAAGACCGGCGCGCTGGTGGTGCCCATGAACTACCGCTATTCCGCGGACGAGATCCAGTATTGCGCGGACCTGGCGGACGTGGACGCCATGTTCTTCGGGCCGGAGTTCATCGGCCGCGTGGAGGAGAGCATCGACGCGATGCCCCGGGTGAAGCTGCTGTTCTACGTGGGCGACAACTGCCCGACCTTCGCCGAGAACTACCTGCACCTGGCGGCGAACCAGCCCAGCTCCACGCCCAACGTGGACCTGGAGGACGAGGACGACGCGGCCATCTACTTCTCCTCCGGCACCACCGGCTTCCCCAAGGCCATCCTGCACAACCACGAGAGCCTGATGCACGCCTGCAAGACCGAGCAGAAGCACCACGGCCAGACCCACAAGGACGTGTTCCTGTGCATCCCGCCGCTGTACCACACCGGCGCGAAGATGCACTGGTTCGGCTCCTTCCTGGTGGGCGGCAAGGCGGTGCTGCTGAAGGGCGTGAAGCCGCTGACCATCATCAAGACCGCCGCCGAAGAGAAGTGCTCCATCGTGTGGCTGCTGGTGCCCTGGGCCCAGGACATCCTGGACGCCATCGACCGGGGCGAGATCAACCTGGAGGACTACGACCTGTCCGCCTGGCGGCTGATGCACATCGGCGCGCAGCCCGTGCCCAGGAGCCTCATCAAGCGGTGGAAGGAGAAGTTCCCGAACCACCAGTACGACACCAACTACGGCCTGTCCGAATCCATCGGCCCCGGCTGCGTCCATCTGGGCGTGGAGAACATCGACAAGGTGGGGGCCATCGGTATTCCCGGCTACGGCTGGCAGGCGCGCATCATCGACGAGCAGGGCAACGACGTGCCCCAGGGCGAGGTGGGCGAGCTGGCTGTGATGGGCCCCGGCGTCATGACCTGCTACTACAAGGACCCCAAGGCCACCGCCGAGGTGCTCCACGACGGTTGGCTGTGGACCGGCGACATGGCCATGCGGGATGAGGAGGGCTTCATCTACCTGGTGGACCGCAAGAAGGATGTCATCATCACCGGCGGCGAGAACCTGTATCCGGTGCAGATCGAGGACTTCCTCCGCGCCCACGACGCCATCAAGGATGTGGCCGTCATCGGCCTGCCGCATCCCCGTCTGGGCGAGATCGCCGCGGCCATCATCGAACTCAAGCCCGGCGCCACCGCCACCGAGGAGGACATCGAGAAGTTCTGCCAGGCGCTGCCCCGCTACAAGCGGCCCCGGAAGATCATCTTTGCCACCGTGCCCCGCAACCCCACCGGCAAGATCGAAAAGCCCAAGCTGCGGGAGATCTACGGCGCGAAGCAGCTGGTAGCCGAGCAGGTCGGACGTTAAAGTGTTAACAAACAAAACACTATACAAATTGTAGTAATTGTGTTAAAATACACTCGCTCAGAGACTAGCGAAAGGGTTTGATTGGATATGAGCCAGAGAGAACACAGAATCTTCAATCCCGCCATGGAGTGCATCAGCCGCGACGAGCTGCACAAGATCCAGGGCGAACGGCTGGCCGCCACCGTGAAGCGGGAGTATGAGAACGTGCCGGTCTACCGCGAGCGCATGGACGCCGCCGGCGTGAAGCCGGAGGACATCCGCAGCCTCGAGGATCTGAAGTACCTGCCCTTCATGGAAAAGACCGACCTGCGGGACTACTATCCCTTTGGCCTCCTGGCTTCGCCCAAGAAGGACATCGTGCGCATCCACGGCTCCTCCGGCACCACCGGCAAGCCCATCGTCTCCGGCTATACCCGAAACGACGTGGACGTGTGGAGCGAGATGATGGCCCGGACCCTCACCGCAGCGGGCGCCACCAGCGAGGACATCGTGCAGGTCACCTACGGCCTGGGCCTGTTCACCGGCGGCTTTGGCGCGTACCAGGGCGCGGACAAGCTGGGCGCGATGGTCATTCCCATGTCCAGCGGCAACACCCAGCGCCAGATCATGATGATGAAGGACCTGGGCGCCACGATCCTCTGCTGCACGCCCTCCTACGCCTCCTACCTGGGCGAGACCGTCCGGGAGATGGGCATTGACCCGAAGAAGGATTTGAAGCTGAAGGCGGGCTGCTTCGGCGCGGAGCCCTGGACCGAGGAGATGCGCCAGCGGATCGAGCAGCTGCTGGAGATCGACGCCTGCGACATCTACGGCCTGACCGAGATCGCCGGCCCCGGCGTGGCCTTCGAGTGCCTGGAGAAGAACGGCATGCACATCAACGAGGACCACGTGATCGCCGAGATCATCGACCCTACCACCGGCGAACAGCTGCCCTACGGCAGGCACGGCGAGTTGGTGTTCACCACCATCACCAAGACGGGCATGCCCATGATGCGCTACCGCACCCACGACATCTGCACCCTCACCGCCGACAAATGCGCCTGCGGGCGCACGCTGGCCCGCATGGGCCGCATCGTGGGCCGCACGGACGACATGTTGGTCATCCGCGGCGTGAACGTGTTCCCCAGCCAGATCGAATCCGTGCTGGTGGGCGCGGACGGCGTGGCCCCGCACTACATGCTGATCGTGGACCGGGTGAACTCCTCCGACACCCTGGAGGTGCAGGTGGAGATGACCGAGGACATGTTCGGCGACACCGTGTCCCACATCGAGAACGTCCGCAAGTACATCACCGCCCAGATCAAGTCCGTGGTTGGCATCGCCTCCAAGGTGAGTCTGGTCGCGCCCAAGTCCATCCCGCGCAGCGAGGGCAAGGCCAAGCGCGTGATCGACAAACGCAATTTGCATTAAGGAGGGTCCAGCGATGTTTATCAGGCAGATTTCCGTATTCCTTGAAAACACCCCCGGCGCGCTGCGGGAGATGTGCGAGCTGCTGGGAAACGGCGGCGTGGACCTGCTGGCCCTGTCCGTGGCCGACACCCAGAACTTCGGCATCATCCGCATCATCACGGCCAATGAAGAGATTGACAAGGGCCTGCTGCTGCTGCGGGACCACGGCTACATCGCCAAGGTGAACCACGTGATTTGCGCCGAGGTGCCGGATCGCCCGCTGGGCCTGTGCGAGCTGCTGACGCTGATCGAAAAGGCGGGCCTGTCCGTGGAGTACATGTATTCCTTCCTCCGCGCCTCCCGCGAGGGCCAGGCCGCGCTGATCCTGCGCCTGTCCGACGGCGAGAAGGCCGCGAAGCTGTTTGAGATGCACGACGTGCACATGCTCAGCCAGGAGGAAGTGGACGCGCTGTGATTCTGATTGTCATGAAATGACCAATCAGAATCCATGAATTGCGCCACAGGCGCGTGAATAGCCCTTCGGGCGTGAATTGCCTTCGGGCATGAAATGCGCTGCGACGCATGGGAGTGGCGCAATTCAAATCATGCGCGTCAGCGCAAATCATGTGCGAAGCACAATTCATGGCGCAAGGCGTCAGGCCAAACGGCCGGAAGCCTTGCGCCATTTCATATCCTATAATGGTTCGCATGCTTTGCCAACGGCAATATCGCCATCGTTTTCAATCACCGCCCGCAACAGCCGCCTGTCGTCCGTAAATCGCGTCAGGCGGCTGTTTTCGTATACGGCGTACAGCGTGAGCGCGTCGGCCCGGGCGGCGCGCAGGGCCAGCCGGGCGTCGCATTCGCCGCCCACGGCCACCACCCGGGCGGGCACGGGCCTGGACAGCGGCTTCAATTCGCTGAGCCAGGTCCGAAGGCGGGCGTCACCCAGCGCGCGGCGCTCGTCCTCTGCCGAGAGCAGTATGAACGCCGCCGCGAACAGGGGTGTCAAGTTCAGCCGCCCGCCCAGGAAAACCGGAACGAGCGCCAGCGCCGAAAGCAGCCCCGCGACGATCCGACCGAGGAGGATGCCGACCTCCACCGCCCGGTTCCGGCCCAACCGCTCCGACAGCAGCGCATACAGCATCCGCCCGCCGTCCAGGGGCAGCGCGGGCAGCAGGTTGAACCCCAACAGCACCAGGTTCGTCTCCATCAGCCGCACGGCGAAGACTGGGTCCAGCGCACGCCAGTGGGCCAGCGCCGCCGCGATCAGCAGCGCCAGCAGGCTCCCCGCCGGGCCTGCCGCCGCCACCGCCAGCAGCCGCCCGGGGGAGAGGGCGTAGGGGTTTTCAAGCCGGATGGCCCCGCCGATGGGCATGATGCGGACCTCACCGATGCCCACGCCCAGGGCCCTCGCCATGGCAAGGTGGGCCGCCTCGTGGACCGCCAGGCTGACGGCCAGCGCCGCCATCGCATCGCCCGCGCCCAGCAGCGCCGCCGCCAGCGGGAAAACCAGCGCCAGCGGGTGAAGCCTGAGCTTAGTGCGCCCGATCGTCAGCCCCACTACAGCCCCAGCCTTTCCGCCGGGTCGATGGACTCGCCGCCCTGGCGCAGCTCGAAGTACAGCCCGTTCGCCGCCGCGCCCAGCGCATCGCCCCGGTTCACCGCGTCCCCGGCGGCCACATTGACCTCGGAGAGGTTGGCGTACACGCTCTCCAACCCCTCGCCGTGGTCGACCAGCACGCCGTAGAGCCCGCCGGAAAGGGGACTGACGGCGGTGACGGTCCCGGCCCCGGCGGAGACCACCGCGCCCGCCCCATCAAACATCGTCCAGGGTTGCAGCGCGCTCCAGGCGTGGGCGACGGCACCGTCGATGGGAAGCGTCATCGCCCCGCCGCCGGAGACGTTCAGGAACACCAGCGCCGATTCCGGCATCAGGCTGCGCACGAAGGTGAGCTCGCCCAGGCTGTCGTCCAGGTCGATGCGCATGGTCAGCGCCTGCCGAATGCCGTCCCGGGCCTTTACCGCCCAGGGCTCGTTCACGTTGCCCAGGGCCAGCACCCCCAGCAGCACCGCGCAGGCCACGGCGCTGTTGCGCACGAGCCGATCCCGCCGGGTGAGGGGAGGCTTCGGCCTGTCCTCCCGGCGTGTGCGATGAAAGCGAAAGCGCGACTTGCGCTTCTTCGGAGCAGCCGTGTTTTCCTGGGGCCTGAACTGCGTGTGAATTTGCAGCGTGCGGTTTTCAGACATGCCAATCCCTCCCGTCGGTCAAGGGTATGCCGCGGTGGAGGGAATTAGGATTATGAAATGAGGAATGAGGAGTGAGGAATGAGGAATGGGGAATGGAAAATGGAAAATGGAAAATGGAGAATGGAAAGATCCTTCGCTACGCTCAGACAACGACGCAAGTCTGTCATCCCGAGCGAAGCGAAGGATCATTTACTTTTGAATTGAACAGTATCTGGGTGACAAGCTTTGACAGGCTGTCATCCTGAGCGAAGCGAAGGATCTTCTGCTTGTTACCGCCGCGTCGGGTCTACACCCGCTTCAGCGGGATCACCCGCTCGGTGGCGGTGTGCTGGCGCTGCTCGTGCTGGCGGGAGCGCATCACCACGTTCAGCACCAGCCCGATGCCCATCATACTGGTGAGCATGTTGCTGCCTCCGTAGCTGACGAAGGGCAGGGGAATTCCGGTGACGGGCAGCAGACCGATCACCATGCCGATGTTCTCCACGATGTGGAACATGAACATGGCCATGACGCCCACGATGAGGTAGGAGCCGTAGGGGTCGCTGGTGCGCATGGCCAGGTAGATCAGCCGCCCGATGAGCAGCATGTAGGCCAGCACCAGGGACGCGCCGCCCACCAGCCCGAAGGATTCGCAGACGATGGCGAATATGAAGTCGGTGTGGTCGTCGGAGATGTAGCCCAGGGAGGCGAAGCTGCCGGGGCTGACGATGCCCTTGCCCAGCACGCCGCCGGAGCCGATGGCGATCTGCCCGTTGATGATCTGCCGCGCCTCGTCCGGGTAGGCGTCCGGGTTCAGCCACATCAATATGCGGGTGAAGCGGAAGTTGTCCGAGCCGGAGTTGTTCATGAAGTACCACAGCGGGATCATCAGCAGCACCAGCACGCCGATGACGCCCCAGATGAGCTTGGAGTTGGTGCCGGACACGAACACCATCACGCTGAACACGGCCACATACACCAGCGCCGTGCCGAAGTCCGGCTGGGCGACCACCAGAACGATGGGAATGCCCACGTAGATGCCCAGGGGGATGATGTCGTGGATGGTCATGATGGGCTTCATGCGCACGCAGAAGGCCTTCGCCAGGGCGATGATGATGGCGATCTTGCACACCTCCGACGGCTGGAAGCCGCGGTCGCTGCCCCAGTTGAAGAAGGCGGTCATGCCGCCGCGGCCCGCCTGGGCCAGCAGCAGCGTCAGCGTCAGAAGCGCGATCTGCGCCGCGTAGATGGTGTTGGCGTAGCGTTCGTAGAGCTGGTAGGGGAAGAATATGATGAAGGACATGGCGATCAGCCCCGCGCCGATCCACAACAGCTGCAGGCGGGGGTAGGTGACGGACTGGGTTTGGAGCATTTCGATGATGTTCGCGGGCTGCTCGATCACCTGGGAGGAGGTGGCCGAGAAGATGCAGACCACGCCGAATAGCGAGATCGCCAGCACGATGATCAACAGGGGCCAGTCGAAATACTTCATCAGGCTCCTGTCGAACCGGTTGTCCTTGATGTACTTGAAAAATGCGCGTATTCTTGAAAGCATGTTCTTTCCCTGCCATAGGTGTTGCTTTGTAGGGGCATCGCCCAAAAGCCTTCCCCTTTGGGGAAGGTGCCGAACGCAGTGAGGCGGATGAGGTCTTTTCCTCAGTCGCCAGGGATTTGCGCACAGGCGGGCGGCGAAACGCCGCCCCTACAGGAGGGGTTATTCCGCCAGTGAAAACTCCGTCGGCACCGTGAAGCCTTCGCTGTGCTGGAGGGAATCCAGGTAGTAGGTGATCACAGGCTTGATGGCGTAGGCGGAGTAGGCACCGGCGTAGCCGTTCTGCACGTAGCAGACCACCACGATCTTCGGGCTGTCCGCCGGGGCGTAGGCGACCATCCAGCTGTTGTTCTCCACGTCCAGCTCCGTGCGCTGGGAGGTTCCGGTCTTGGCGGCGATCTTGTACTTGCTGTCCTTGAAGTAGTTGGCGGCGGTACCGCCGGCCACCTCGTCGGTAACGTCCTCCATCCCGGCGCGGATGGTGGCGAAGTAGAGGGGGTCGCTGTCGATCTGGTTGGCCACCACCGGCTGCTTCTCGATGACCACGGTGCCGTCCGGGGCGATGATCTTGTCCACGATCTGGGCGTCGTACACGGTGCCGCCGTTCACAATGGCGCTGACGTAGCGGGCGACGGCCACGGGCGTCACCTGGGTGATGGACTGGCCGATGGCGCACATGATGGTCTCGTTGGGCGTCCAGTAGATGTCGGCCAGGTAGGTAACGAAGGTGTTGACCATGTAGTGACTTGAGATGTACTCCCGGGGCAGGCCGATGTCATACTGTAAAATCTCGCGGATGGGCTGATACCACTGCTCCTTGGTGTTGTAGCTGATGGCGATCTTCATCAGGTCGGCCAGCGCCTTTTCCAGCACCTCCGTGGACACGTTCATCTTGCGATCCTGGATGATCTGCTCCAGCGTGGTCTTCATGGCCGTATAGGTCAGCAGGGGTTTGGCCGTGTTCTGCCAGGTGGGGCTGTTGTCCGGGTCGTAGAGCATGTGCTGGTTGCCCACGAAGGATGTGGCCTCGCCGGGCAGCTCGATGTTGGTCTTGCTGGTGAGACCCAGGGCGGCCG
Source organism: uncultured Eubacteriales bacterium (assembly GCA_900315585.1). Classification (GTDB taxonomy): domain Bacteria; phylum Bacillota; class Clostridia; order Christensenellales; family Aristaeellaceae; genus UBA2862. The sequence continues at coordinate 77,917 of OMZP01000009.1, forward strand.
CCCACTGGTAGAGGCGGTCGATGCCCAGCCGGTAGCCCACGGTGTAGAAGTACATGTTGCAGCTGTTTTTCAGCGCGGTCTCCAGGTTCTGGTTCTGGTGATCCTCCGGGAAGCGGGTCCAGCACTTGGCGGGCCGGTCCGCGTTGGTCTCGGTGAAGCCCTCGGCGCGGTCGTTGATGATCTCGTCCACGGTGATCACGCCCTCGGAGAGCCCGCCCAGGGCGGTGCACATCTTGAAGATGGAGCCCGGGGCGTCCTTGGTGCCGATGGCCCGGTTCAGCAGGGGATTGTTGCCCTCCAGCACGGCGTCCCACAGCGTGGGATCCACCTTGCCGTCGTTGAACATGCTCAGGTCGTAGCTGGGCACGCTCACCATGCCCAGCACCCTGCCGGTGTACGGGTCCATGGCCACCATCGCGCCGGTCTCCGCCAGCTTGATTTCCCGGCCCTGCTCCTCGTATTCCTTCAGGATGTCCTCGTTCTCCCGCAGCCAGTGGCCCCAGCGCAGGGAATCCTCCTGGATGGCGTGAATGTCCTTGATGGCGCTCTCCAGGCGCGAGGCCATGTACTCCTGTAAATCCACGTCGATGGTCAGCACCACGGAGTTGCCGTCGGTGGGCGCGGTGTAGGAAAGCTCGCGCACGGCCTTGCCGCGGGTGTCCACCTCCACGGCGCGGGAGCCCTGCCGGTATTCGATGTAGGGGGACAGCTGGTCCTCCAGCGAACGCTCCACGCCGTCGGAGCCGATGTAGGCGTCGTTGGGGTAGCCCTGGTTCTGGTAGCTTTCCAGCTGCGAGGCGGAGATCTTGCTGGTGTAGCCGATCACGTGGCAGGCCACGTCGCCCTGGGGGTACACCCGGGAGGAGCTCTCCTCCACGTCCACGCCCAGCAGATCCAGCGAGCGCACCTCGATCTCGGAAACGGTCTCGTAGCCCACGTCGTAGGCGATGGTGACGGGGGTGGGCTTGAAGGCGTTCATGCGGCTCTCCTGCCACAGCGCCAGCACCTTCACGATCATGTCCTCGTCGGCGTCGTTGCCCAGCACGTCCAGTATTTTATACTTCTGCACCAGCGTGCGGTACAGATCCTTTTCGTCCACCTTGGACAGGTAGAAGTTGCTGCGCCACTGGCGCTCCCGGGTCTGCTCCACGGCGGGGCTGCCCGAGCCGCTGTCAAAGCGCCACACACCGTCCTCGTCCTTTTTCAGCCAGAAGTCGTTGACGGTGGTCTTGCCGTTGCTTTCCACCAGCTTGATCACTTCCGCCAGGGTTTGCGTGTAGGCCAGGCGGTCCGCGTCGCTGTTTTTCAACGGGTCGCGGTAGAAGGTGACGTTGAAGCTGCGGCGGTCGTAGGCCAGAGGCACCATGTTGGTGTCGTAGATGGTTCCCCGCATGCCGTAGAGGGTGATGGTCTTGGCGGAGCGGGTCTCGGCCCGCTCGGTGTAGGTGTCGCCCCGGGCCTGGATCATCCAGTCAAGGCGAATGAAGAAGGACGCGAACACGACCAGCAGTATGCCGGCCAGGATCCACATGCGCTTGGAATAGGGCTTCAAAAGGACTTCACCTCCCGGTGGCGGGCGGGGACGCGCCCGCGGTTGTTGCCCAGCAGGATGGAATAGGCCAGCGGGCGAAGGAGTATCGTCAGCGCCGTGACGATCAGGGCGCGGACGGAGATGTTCAGAAAGTAGACGGCGCGAATCTCGGCGGTGTTGAAGTACTGCATCACGAACAGTGTGATCTCGCCGAGGGTATACAGCACGAACACCCACACGCCCCGCTGCACCCGCTTCTTCCGGGCCACGCGGCGGCCGGTGCGCAGGTGCTCTCCGGGGTTGTAGAGGATCAGGCCGATCATGAAGCCCACGGCCATGAAGAAGAAGGTCATGACGCCCAGGGTGCCGGAGGTGATGTCGATGAGCAGCCCGCCGATGGTGCCGTAGAGCAGCCCGCGCATGCGGCCCATCAGCATGCCGATGAGGAATACCGCCACCACGGTCAGCGGGATGGCGTACACACCGGAATACACGATGGGCAACACCGTGGTATCCAGGATCACGGTTACCAGGATCATCAATGCGGGGGCAAGGCGTCTAAGCAATTTTGGATTCCTCCAGAATACATTTTATCCGGGGGTATCGGGGGCGGCAGCACCCCGATCTTCAATCGCGCCTGGCGACATGTGCGGCAGGCGCGTGGAATTTCATCGGAGGGAAATCTCATTTACCCGGAGAGGAAATTCCTACCTTGCAGATTTTGCGGCCAGAACCCTCGGGTTCAAGCAAAATCTGGAGGGGGTGGCAGTGGCGGGGGAGCTTGCTCCCCCGTCCACAAATGGCTAGTCTTCTCTGACCCATTCGTCCTCCGGCAGGGTCTCGAGGATCTGCATCGTCGCGTCGGCAGAGGGATAGCTCCAGGTCTCCTCGGCGGGCGTGGGGGACGGGGTGGGGGTGGCGTTGGGTCCGGGCGTGGCGCTGGCGCTGGGCGCGCGGGTGCCGGTGGAGACGGCGGGCAGGGCCTCGTCCGTGTCGGTCTCGATGATCTCGCGCAGCACGAACACCTCTTCGATGTGCAAGAAGTCCACCGAGGGCGTCACCACGGCGTAGCTGCCGTCGCTGCCCGCGTCCATGGACACGGCGGTGACGGTGCCGATGTGCAGGCCCTTGGGGAACAGCGAGTCCGTGCCGGAGGTGATCACCGCGTCGCCGGGCACGATGCTGTTCAGGTTGGGCAGATAGTAGACGTAGCACTGGGCGTCGTTGGAGTTGGCCGCCACGCGCCCGCGCATGATGCCGTTGTCGCGGGTGCTCTGCACCATGCAGGCCACGGCGCTGCGGGAATCCACGATGCAGATGACCTTGGCGTAGTTCATGCCGGCCTCGTAGACGCGCCCGATCAGGCCGTCGCCGTTCACCACGGACATGCCTGCGTTCACGCCGTCGTTCTTGCCGCGGTTGATGGAAAAGGTCTCAAACCACTGGCCGGGCTCCCGGGCGATGACCCGGGCGAAGATCGGGTCCAGGGCCTCGTAGCGGCTCCGGGCGTCCAGGGCGGCCTGTAGGCGCTCATTTTCGCGCACGGCCTCCTGGGCGCTGTCCAGCTGCAGGCTCAGCTGCTGGTTCTCAATGGCCAGGGCGTCATACTCGTCCTGGAGCTTGTCAAAGTCCCGCCAGCGTTGGGTGAACTCCCGCACGCCGTTGGCCGCGCCGGTGAACACGCTCTGGATGCGGCTGAACAGCGAGCCGATGCCGTTTTCGGCAATGGAGATCTCGCTGCTGTTGCGCAGCACCAGGAAGAACACGATGGCGGCGACGACCAGCACCACCAACAGCGAAAACAGCACGCGCCGCCGGGCGAGCCGCGCCCGGCGCTGCTCCTGGGCCGAGCGCCGCGTCGCCCGCTTCTTCGAGGCACGCTGCTTTTCTGATGTCTTACTCTTTGGCATCGTTCAGATAACTCCCCTTCGGGACAATGTCAGTAATGAGGAATTAGGAGTTAGGAATGAGGAATGAACAGCGAGAGAGGACGTGCGCAATTTTCATTCCTCATTCCTCATTTCTCATTCCTAATTAAATTTCAATGAGGCATCCGCTCTGCTCGAAGCGGGTCATCAGCCGATCGCTGGAGGCGATCATGCAGCAGCCAAGGGCCACGTCGTCCTGGGGATTCTCGTCGAGGGTGACGTGCAGCCCCAGCACCTCGCCCAGGCGTTCGCTCAGCCCCTCCAGCAGCGCGCCGCCGCCGGACAGGTACAGCCCCTGGGGCAGGATGTCCTCTGCCAGCTCCGGAGGGATGTTCTCGAAGGCGTCGCGGATGTTCTCCACCAGCATCTCCAGCGGCGGCTGGATGGCGTTGTGCACGTCCGCGGCGGTGATCTCCACGGTGTTCGGCTTGCCGCTGGCGGCGTCGCGCCCGCGCAGCGTCACCTGCGTGCGCATCAGAGAGGGGGAGCGCACCGCGCTGGCCAGGTCGATCTTCAGGTCCTCCGCCGTGCGCTGGCCGATGATCAGACCCTTCTCCCGGCGGATGTAGCGGATGATGGCGTCGTCCAGGCTGTTTGAGCCGGTGCGCAGGGTCCGCGCCGCGGCCACGCCGTTCATGGACACGATGGTGATCTCGGTGGTCGCGCCGCCGATGCACACCAGAAGCGACCCTCTGGGCTCCTCGATGGGCACGCCCGCGCCCACCGCCGCCGCCACGCTGGAGCGCACCATGGCGCTGCGCTTGGCGCCCGCCGTGCGCACGGCGTCCTCCAGGGCAGTCTGCTCCACGCGGGTGCAGCCCTGGGACATGGACACCACCAGCCGGTTCTTCTCCAGCGCCCGGCGCTTGCCCAGGGCCTTGTCCGCCAGCCGCTGGATCAGCGCCGTGGTGAGCTCGATGTTGCCCACCGCGCCGTCCATGACGGGGCTGATCAGCGCCACGTCCCTGGGCGTGCGGCCCAGCATCTGCCGGGCGTCCCGGCCCACGGCCAGGATCTGGTCCGTGTCCTCCCGCAGCGTCAGCACATAGCTGGGCTCCCGGAGCACGATGCCCTCGTTTTCAAGACAGATCGTCAGATTGGCGGAGCCCAGGTCGATGCCCACGCCGCCGCTCGAAAAAACACCCATGACAATAACCTCCGGTTATTCTGAGCCAGGAGTGAGGAGCCAGGAGTTAGAGTGTGTTTCTAAAATCCCGAACGTGCATTTTCGGCGTCTCAGGCTGCATTTCTGTGTTGCTTTTCCTCGACTTGCAACCAGTAAGCCTTCGGAAAATCGCCTTGAAATGCAGCCTGATACCCTCGAAACTGCACATCCTCGAAGTAAAACACCCAACGGCATTCTCTTACTCCTCACTCCTAATTCCTCACTCATAATCACTTTTCAAAGTGATTCAGCATCTCGCTGACTTCCTCTGTTGGGAAGCCAACCACGTTGTCAAATTCCCCGTCCAGCGCCTCCACGAACGCGCCGGCGCCGCCCTGGATGGCGTAGGCCCCGGCCTTGTCCATGGGCTCGCCGGTGGCGACGTAGGCGTCGATCTCCTCGCTGGAGAGGGGCCGGAAGCGCACCCCGGTGCGAACGGAGCGGGTCTCGCTCCTGCCGGTCTCAACGTCCAGCACGCACACCCCGGTGAACACCTCGTGCTCCCGGCCGGACAGCGCCATGAGCATCCTGTGGGCCTCCGCCGCGTCCGCGGGCTTGCCCAGGGGTGCCCCGTCCAGGGACACCAGCGTGTCCGAGGCGATGATCACGCCGCGGTTGAAGTGCGACGCCGCCGCATGGGCCTTGCGCTGGGCCAGGGTGTACACGATGTCCCGGGCGTGGCCGGTCACGTGCTCGTCCACGTCCGGCGCGCAGATCTCAAATTCATAGCCCATCCTTGAAAGCAGCTCCCGCCGCCGGGGGGACCCGGAGGCCAGGATCAGGGGCCGATTGGTCGTATCTTTCATGCTTTTCCTCGTTGGCGCATATTACTACATTATATACCATTCAATATTATAGCACAGATTTTCACCGAATAAAAGCAATTCCCGGCTTTGACCGGGAATTGTCACGAACATATTACATCGATAAAACAAAACAGGGGAGAGGATGGGAACCAGATTGCCACGTCGCCTCTTCGAGGCTCCTCGCAATGACGTACTGCATCACGTCACGCAAATTGACGACATTGCGAGGAGAGCCGCAGGCCCGACGTGGCAATCTGGTTTTTTTACTCAGTGGTTTACTTCCCGATCAGCTCCGTCAGCAACTGGTTGCTGCGCTTGAGGAAGTCCACCATGCGGTCGGCCACCAGGGGCTGGCGGGCCATCTCGGCCAGGTCGGCCACCTGGGCGCAGACGGTCTCGGTGTGCTCGTTTTCCTCGGCGTCCTTCAGCCACTTCACCAGCGGGTGCTTGTCGTTGAGCACCAGCGTGCGCTTCTCCGGCAGCTTCATATCCGGGCCGCCCCAGCGGCTGGACATCTCGGTGAAGCGCCGGTTCTGCTCGTCCACGGTGATCATGGCGATCAGGCCCTCATCCTTGAAGGGCTTCAGCTGCACGTCCACCTGCTCGTCGGCCATGGCCTTGCGGAACAGGCCTTCCAGCTTCTTCCGGGCGTCCTCGCTGATCTCGCCTTCCTCGGTGAGGCTGTCGGCGGCGGCGTCCACCCGCTTGAAGCTGATCTTGCCGTCCCGCTCGGAGTACTCCAGGAAGCTGATGAAGTTGTTGTCGATCAGCGTGTCCAGCAGGATCACGTCCTTGCCCTGGTCGGTGTACAGGCGGATCATCTGGGCCTGACGCTTCTCATCGCTGGCGTAGTAGACGGTCTTGTTCTCCTCGCCCTCGCAGTTGCGGTTCAGGTACTCCTCCAGGGTCACGTACTCGCCGGAAGTGGTCTTGTAGATCAGCGCCGGCTTCACCCGCTCATAGAACTTCTCGTCCTTGATGCAGCCGTACTTCACGAAGGGATGGATGTCGTCCCAGTAACGCTGGTAGTCCTCCCGCTTCGTGTTGAACTCGGTCACCAGACGATCGGCCACCTTACGGGTGATGTAGGCGGCCATCTTCTTCACATAGCCGTCGTTCTGCAGGAAGGAGCGGCTCACATTCAGCGGCAGGTCCGGGCAGTCCACGCAGCCCTTCAGCAGCAGCAGGAACTCCGGGATGACCTCCTTGATGTTGTCCGCTACGAACACCTGGTTGTTGTACAGCTTGATGACGCCCTCGCTGGCGGTGAATTCGTTCTTGATGCGGGGGAAGTAGAGGATGCCCTTCAGGTTGAAGGGGTACTCCGCGTTCAGGTGGATCCAGAACAGCGGCTCCTCGAAGTCGTTGAACACTTTGCGGTAGAATTCCTTGTACTCCTCGTCGGTGCACTCGTTGGGGCGCTTCATCCACAGGGGATGGGTATCATTGATTTGTTGTGGCTCGGCGGGCTTTTTCGGCTCCTCGCCCTCCTTGGGCTCCTCGGGCTTGGTCACCTCGCTGACGAAGATCGGCACCGGCATGAAGGCGCAGTGCTTCTCCAGCGTCTTGCGCAGGGTCCACAGGTTCAGGAAGTCCTTGTCCTCCTCGTCGATGTACAGCGTGATGGCCGTGCCGCGCTCAGCGCGGTCGGAGGGCTCGATCTCATATTCCATGCCGTCCTCGCTCGTCCAGCGCACGGCGGGAGCGTCGGTGTAGCTCTTGGAGTCGATGACCACCTTGTCACTCACCATGAAGGCGCTGTAGAAGCCCAGGCCAAAGTGGCCGATGATGCCCGCACCCTGGTCCTTGGATTCCTCGGTGTACTTGGTGATGAAGTCCGTCGCCCCGGAGAAGGCCACCTGGGCGATGTACTTGACGATCTCCTCCTCGGTCATGCCGATGCCGTTGTCGATGAAGGTCAGCGTGCCCTGCTCCTTGTCGGCAATCACGTCGATGCGCTCCGGGCTCTCGTCCAGCTCGGCCTTGCCGTTGCTCACCAGCCAGCGATACTTGCTGATGGCGTCGCAGCCGTTGGTGACCAGCTCGCGCACGAAGATGTCCTTGTCGGAGTACAGCCACTGCTTGATGACCGGCATGATGTTTTCAGCGTTGATGGATACGGTTCCCTTGGACATAATCTATTTCCCTCCAATACTCTGGTCTGATTTCATATTGGGTTTACATGCACTATTATAATCTGAAACAGGGGGATGTCAAGTAAAATTTGGCACTCAAATAAAATGAGTGCTAACAGAAACAGCAACTTCCTGTCTAATAAATTCTACCTCTGGTTGCTTGCAAATAGAAGTAGAATGTGATATAGTGAATATGAGCCAAGCTCAAGAACATCATCGCTGAATGGAGGCGGAAGATATGATCGACAACATCGCGGTCGGAAAGACCATCGCAAAGCTCAGGCAGAACAAGAATATGACCCAGCAGCAGCTGGCGGCGGCGTTGAACGTCTCGCATCAGGCCGTTTCCAAGTGGGAGACCGGCGCGGCGCTGCCAGACGTGCAGACCCTGATGGCCCTCACCGGCCTGTTCGGCATCACCATGGAGCAGCTGCTCAACGGCGAGGTGCCTGAGGACCGCATCGAGACGCCCAAGCCCGTCTCTCCCGTGGAGGAATCGATTCAGAATATAGGAAACTTTGTCAACAACATCGTCAGCGGCATCTTCAAGCCCAGGGAGGACGCCCCCGCCGAGGACGACGACGGCGCCGAGGACGCGGAAATGCCCCGGAGCGAGCCGGAGGCGGAGGAACCCGGCGAGAAGGCCGACGGGGCCGAGGACGACTTCGACGTGCAGCGGCTTTTGCAGATGGCCCCGTTCATGACCAAGACCGCCGTGGACGAGCTGCTGCTGGAGCACCGGGACAGGCTGACCGCCCAGGACATCGCCAGGTTCGCGCCCTACGCCAGCCAGGAGTGCCTGGAGCAGCTGATCCAGGACAGCGACCAGGCGCTCAACTGGGACGCGCTGCGCAAGGTGGCCCCGTTCCTGAAGCGGGAGATGGTGGACAAGCTGGCCAAGACCGCCGCCAAGGGCGACCGGTTCGCCAGGAAGGCCGCGGAGTCCGCCGGCATCAACACGGAAGATCTCGGCAAGGCCATGCAGGACGTGGGCCAGAAGATCGGCGCGGGCGTGGAGAAGGCCTTCCGCAAGGCCACCAAGTTCGGCGGCGACGTGGTGAGCAGCGTCTCCGACACCATCAACGGCATCGTGGAGGGGGCCAAGGAGCGGCAGGCCCGGGCCGACGCTCTGCGCCGGGCGGCCTGCGAGCGGGCCCTGGCCGACGAGAAGTGGGACTGGCTGGCCGAGCACATTCCCCAGATCCGGGACGAGGAGCTGCTGCGGGAGATCGCTCAGAAGGCCAACGGCCTGGGCATGCACGACTGGGTGCTGGAAAACCTGAACGGCTATGCCGACACCCGCACCATCGACGCGGCCATCGAGGCCGGCAACTGGGGCTGGCTGGGGGACCACGTCTGGCAGTTCGAGGACGAGCTGCAGGAGAAGATCGCCCTGGCCGCGGCGAAGCAGGAGAACTGGCAGTGGCTCTCCACCTACGCCGAGCAGATCTCTCTGGAGCACTGCGCCGACGAGGTGGCCATCGCCGCCTACAAGGCTGAAGCCCGGGTGCTGGCAAAGCAGCTGGCGGAGCACTGCATGTCCGACGCCCAGCGGGAGAAGCTGGCGGACGAGGCCGTGGCCGCCGGGGACTTTGACTACCTCGAGCAGCTCACCGACATCCTCACGCCCGCCTACATCGGACGGGTGTTGGTGGCCAACGCCCAGCAGCAGAAGTGGGATGTCGTGACCCGTTTCGTGGGGGAGGCCGACGGCGACAGCGTGGCCCAGATGATGGAGCTGGCCATCGCCGAGGGCAACTTTGACGCGATCGACATGCTGGACGAGCACCTGTAAACACGACCATGGTTATCCAAAAGCCTTCCCCAGCAGGCAAAGCCTGCGGTTCAGGGGAAGGTGGCCGAGCAGGCAGCGTGCTGCCGTCGCGAGGTCGGAAGAGGTCGTTTTTCCCAATCATCGCTGTATCGAAAGGGATGATTCCGGGAGAGGCGACCTCTTCCGTCTTGCTGCGCTTCGCTTGCAATCCACCTTCCCCTGAAGGAGAAGGCCTTTTGGCTTGCCATCCTTCACATAATCTGTTATAATATACATTGAATTATTATCTTCGGAGGCATACCTTGGATTCCAATCAGGTGATTACCGTGACGAAGGGCAGGCTGGCGGGAAACATCGTGCTGGCGCTGCTCATCGGAACGCTTTTGCCGTTCATAGCCATCGCTCAGGTCTCCCTGCTGGCGCCGGTGCTGATGGCCTGCGGTATATTGGCGGTGCGCATGAAGGTGCGCGCGGGCTGGGCCCCGGCCATCGCGCTGTTCGGCGCGGCGGTGGGCTCCTTCATGGTGTTCATGGGGGAGGCGCTGACCGTGGCGCTGGTGCTGGCGGCGGTGCTGCCGGCGATCTTCTGCGCCCTCGCCATGCAGCGCAAGCAGCCCTTTTTCGAGCAGATGAAGGGCGGCATCCTGGCCTACGGCCTCGGGCTGGTGGCGGCGATGCTGGCGCTGTATCTGTTCTTCGGCGGCAACATGGTCGCCCGTTTCGTGGACCTGATCCGCCAGGAATTCGCCCGGATGCCGGACGCGGCGCTTCAGCCCATCGTGGACGCGCTGAACTCCGCATTCACCCTCAGCGGGGTGCGCCCGGCGGAGGTCTATACCGTGGAGATCTACCGCGGCCAGCTCTCCGGCGTGCTGGACCTGATGCAGCAGACCTACGCCCAGGCCCTGCCGGGGGCGCTGCTGTCCGGGGCGCTGCTCTCGGGTGTGCTGACGGTGCTCTGGGGCAACTGGACGATGGCGCGGCTGGGACTGGCCACCAACGAGAGCTTCATCGGCATGAGCCGGTGGTTCCTGCCCGGACAGGTGAGCCTCGGGGCGCTGGCGCTTTGGATCGTGGGGTTCATCCTCGCGGCCAGCCGCTACAATGGCGGCGCGACGGTCTACCAGGCGGTGTGCCAGCTGAGCGGGTCCATATTCGCCATCCAGGCGCTGTCGGCGCTGGATCGGCGGATGCTTCGGGGCGGGGCGAGCCTGTCCCGCCGGAAGATGATGATCACGCTGATGGCGGTGGCGGCGCTGCTGCTCGCTGAATTTGGGCTGGTGCTGAGCCTCATCGGCGCGGCCTCGGCGCTGTTCGGCTCCCATGGGGTGTTCAAGCGCCCGATCAACGGGGAACGGGACGATCAATCGGATCGGGACGATCCGCAGGAATAGGAGGACATCGAAATGAAGGTTATCCTGCTGCAAGACATCAAGGGCACAGGCAAGAAGGATCAGATATTGGAGATTTCCGACGGCTACGCCAGGAACTACCTGCTGCCGCGCAAGCTGGCGAAGGAGGCCACTTCCGAGGCGCTGAACAGCCTGGAGAAGGCCCGCAGCGCCGACAAGCACCGCGAGGAGGTGCGCCGCCAGGAGGCGGAGCAGCGCGCCCGGGAGCTCAAGGGCAAGGTGGTGCAGCTGACGGTGAAGGGCGGCGAGAACGGCAAGCTCTACGGCTCCGTGACCAACGACCAGATCGCCACCGCCCTCAAGGCCCAGCACGGCATCGAGATCGACAAGCGCAAGCTGGAACAGGAGGAGCCGATCAAGACCGCCGGCCAGTCCTTCGTCACCCTGAAGCTCTATCCCGGCATTTCCACCCGGATGATCGTGAACGTTTCGATACAGGGGAAATGAAGAATGGATAATGAAGAATGGATAATCGCGATGCCTCGCCTTTGATTTTCCATTCTCCATTAACAGTGATACAGAAGGTGCCTTATGGAACAGTACATCCCCACGCCTGACCTCGCCCGCACGCCGCCCAGCCATCCGGAATCGGAGCGCAGCGTGCTGGGCGCGATGCTCAGGTCCCGACAGGCGGCCCAGGTGGCCGTGGAGAGCCTGCGGCCCGACGACTTCTACGACCCGGCGAACCGGGAGATCTTCGCCGCCATGCGGGATATGTCCGACGAATCCCGGCCCATCGACCTGGTGACCCTCGACGAGGAATTGACCCGTCGGGGCCGTTTGGATGCCGTGGGCGGGGCAGCCTACCTGATCGAGCTCAGCCAGGGCGTGCCCTCCGCCGCGAACGTGCAGGCCTACATTCGCATCGTGGACGAGAAGGCCACGCTGCGCCGCCTGATCGCCGCCGCCGAGAGCATCCTCCAGGAGAGCTATTCCGGCCAGAAGGAGAACGCGGAGATTCTGGAGGACGCGGAGAAGGCCATCTACGACATCACCATGCGCAAGGGCGGCGAGGAGCTGCAGCCCATCCAGCCGGTGCTGATCAGCACCTTCGAGAAGATCGAACAGCTGGTGAAGAACCACGGCCGCATCGAGGGCGTGCCCACCGGCTATGCGGAGCTGGACGACCTGCTCACCGGTCTGCATCCCGGCGAATTCATACTGATTGCCGGGCGTCCCGCCATGGGCAAGACCTCCATCGGCATGAACTTCGTGGAAAACGCCGCCATCCGGGCGGGGAAGAAGGTGGCGGTGTTCTCCCTGGAGATGCCCGCCGAGCAGCTGGCCATGCGCATGATGTGCACGGAGGCCCGCGTGGACATGCAGCGGGTGCGCCGCGGCGCCATCGAGGACGAGGAGTGGGGCAAGCTGGCGGACGCGCTGGTGAGCATCGGCCCCGCCTCCATCTACATCGACTGTACCCCCGGCATCACCGTGCCGGAGGTGCGCAGCAAGGCCCGCCGCTTGCAGCTGGAGAAGGGCCTGGACCTCATCATGATCGACTACCTCTCCCTGATGACGGCCACCGGCAAGACCGGCAGCCGCCAGGAGGAGGTCTCCCAGATCTCCCGGACCCTGAAGGGCCTGGCGCTGGAGCTGGGCGTGCCGGTTATCGCGCTGCAGCAGCTGTCCCGCGCCCCCACGGGTCGCGCCAACCATCGGCCGCTGCTGTCCGACATCCGCGAGTCCGGCGCCATCGAGCAGGACGCGGACGTGGTCATGTTCATCCACCGCGAGGACTACTACGACCCGGAGACCCCGGATAAAAACATCGCCGAGCTGATCATCGCCAAGCAGCGCAACGGCTCGCTGGGCACGGTCAAACTCGGCTGGAAGGGCGAGTATACCTGGTTCATGGACCTGTCGTCCCGGGCGAAGGAAGCGATTCCGAGTGAGTGAGGAGTTATAGGAGTTAGGAGTGAGGAGTGAGGAATGAGGAGTGAGGAATGAGGAATGAGGAATGGCGGTGCAAATCCCTGCGGGATTTGATTGGATTCAAAAAAGGGGTTTCTGCATTTGTGCCGTCTTGTCGCCATACAGCGACTTCAAAGCATCTGATCTCGCGGTACGTCATTGCGAGAAGCGAAGCGACGCGGCAATCCGGCTCCCGGGAGTCAAGGAAATCCGCCGGGATTTCATCCAGAATTGCTTCATTCCTTCATTCTTAGTTTCTCATTCAGCTTCCTGTACACCGCCGCCATGAAGGGCTCCTCCTTATTCTCGGCTGCCTCGTCCAGGGCCATCCACCGAACGGCGCTGTTCTCGTCGGGCTTGGGCCGGATGGGCTGGGCGTCGTCCGCCTCCAGGAGGTAGGTGACGTTCAGGTGCAGGTGGGAGGAGACGAAATTCCCCCGCTTGACGTGGCTGAACACCGGCAGGATTTCCAGAGAATAGATGTCCCGCGTCACCGGCGCGATTTCGGAAAGCCCGGTCTCCTCCCGCGCTTCCCGCAGGGCCACGGCCAGCAGGTCCGCCTCCCCGTCGGCATGTCCGCCGGTCCAGGACCAGGTCCGGTAGATGTTGTGCCAGACCATCAGAACCCGGTTCCGTGCGGGATTCACGATCCAGGCGGACGCGGTGAAGTGGGCAATGGGGTTCTCCCGGGTGAGGGGCGTTTCAAGGTGCTCAAGGGCATAGATCAGCCCCGCCTTGTCCTGCGCCTCCCGGGCGTCACAGGGCGCATAGCTCTCGATTTGCCTGCGAAGTTCCTTCATAATGCTCCCGCCTTCCTCTGTATGGACAGAGTATACCGCAAATTGTCCCTTTTTTCAATCATAATCAGGGAGGTTTTCCCATGAAGCGCGTCATCACCTACGGCACCTTCGACTTGCTCCACTACGGCCACATCAACCTGCTCCGCCGGGCCAAGGCGCTGGGAGATTATCTGATCGTGGCGCTGTCCACAGATGAGTTCAACCACGTGGAGAAGAACAAGCACTGCTATTTCTCCTACGAGGAGCGCAAAATGCTGCTGGAATCCATCCGCTATGTGGACCTGGTGATCCCGGAGGAGAACTGGGAGCAGAAGCGGTCTGACGTGCACCTCTACCACGTGGACACCTTCGTGATGGGGGACGACTGGAAGGGCAAGTTCGACTTCCTGAGGGAGGAGGGCTGCGAGGTGGTGTACCTGCCCCGCACGCCGGAGATCTCCACCACGCAGATCAAGCAGGATCTGAACAAGCGATAAGCGTAAAAACAGAGGCTGCCTCAAAACGCTGTCCAAATCCATCCCCGTCGTAGAGGCGGCATTCTTGCCGCCGCGGACGCCATGAATGGCGTCCCTACGGTTGGGAACGAAGCAGGACATCTGTTTTGAGACAGTCTCTTTTGTTATACTACAGCTTCTTCATCATATACACCAGGCTGCGGAAGCTCCCGTCCTTCAGCCGCACGGCGTCGGGGTGCTCGGCGATCTCCTTGAAGCCCATCTTCTCGTACAGGCCCCGTCCGCGCTCGTTGCCGCCGATGTACTCCAGCTCCAGAAGCATCACGCCCCGCTGGCGGGCGACCTCCTCCATGGCGCGGAACATGGCCGTGCCGATGCCCTGGCCCCAGAATTCCCGGTACAGCGCGATAGCGACGGATGCCTTGTGGCGGTACTTGATCTGCGTGTTGAACTGCAATTCGCAGTTGCCCGCCAGCCGGTCGCCGACAAAGCAGGTGAGAAACAGGCTGTTTGGATTGGCGTTGAAGCCTTCCAAAAATGAGCGTTCACTTTCCACGGTATAGCGGCTGCATTCCTCCGGGTAGCGCAGCACAAACTCCGTCTCCGCGGCGGTGTCGGTGAGGTATTTCACCATCGCCGCCGCGTCCCGCTCTGGGTCCGGGTTGCGCAGCACGGCCGTCCGCCCGTCCTTGAGGGTGAAGGTTTTGGATTCGTACAACATATGGATACCTCGTGTAAGATTTGTTGCGCAACTACAATCCCTCCGGCCCTGCGGGCCACCTCCCTTTACACAAGGGAGGCTTTTGGACACGATTTCCCGATGGGCTCCCCTGTGTAAGGGGAGCTGTCTGCGCAGCAGACTGAGGGGTTGTCGAACTTGGCTTACAGCTTGTTCCTCTGGATCTTGCCGCTGATGGTCTTGGGCAGCTCGTCCCGGAACACCACGATGCGGGGATACTTGTAGGGCGCGGTGCGCTTCTTGACGTAGTTCTGGATGTCCTTCTTGAGCTCCTCGGTGCCCTCGATGCCCTTGGTGAGCACGATGGACGCCTTCACTACCTGGCCGCGGATCTCATCCGGCGCGGCGGAAACGCCGCACTCCAGCACGTAGGGCAGCTCCATGATGACGCTCTCGATCTCGAACGGCCCGATGCGGTAGCCCGAGGACTTGATCACGTCGTCGGTGCGGCTGACGTACCAGAAGTAGCCGTCCTCATCCCGCCAGGCCATGTCGCGGGTGTGGTACAGGCCGTCGTGCCACACGGCGTTGGTGGCCTCCTCGTTGCCGTAGTAGCCCATGAACAGGCCGCAGGGGATCTCCTTGTCCGTGCGGATGACGATCTCGCCGGGCTCGCCGGCCTTCACCGGGTTGCCGTTGGCGTCCACCAGGTCCACGTCGAACATCGGGCTGGGCTTACCCATGGAGCCGATCTTCGGGGTGGTGCCGGCGAAGTTGCCCAGCACCAGCGTGGTCTCGGTCTGGCCGAAGGCCTCCATGATGGAAAGCCCCGTGGTCTTCTTGAAGAGGTTGAATACCTCCGGGTTCAGGGCCTCGCCCGCGGTGCAGGCGCAGTGGATGCTGGACAGGTCGTACTTCGAGATGTCCTCGCGGATCAGGAAGCGGTACATGGTGGGCGGGGCGCAGAAGGTGGTGATGTTGTACCGGGCGAACATCGGCAGGATGTCGTGGGCGTTGAAGCGGTCGAAGTCGTACACGAACACCGCGCACTCGTTCATCCATTGCCCGTACAGCTTGCCCCACAGCGCCTTGCCCCAGCCAGTGTCGCTGATGGTGAAGTGCAGGCCGTCCGGCTCCACGTTGTGCCAGTAGTGGGCGGTGATGAAGTGACCCAGCGGGTACATGTGGTTGTGCATGGCCAGCTTGGGATAGCCGGTGGTGCCGGAGGAGAAGAACATGACCATCGGGTCGGTGCCCTTCGGGGAATCCTCGGTGCGGGGGAAGGTGGAGCGATAGCGCAGGTACTCCTCGTCGAAGTTGCGCCAGCCCTCGCGCTCGCCGCCGCAGAGGATGCGGGTCTTGACATACGGGCAGGTCTCGAAGGCCTCCTCCGCGTGGGACGCGCCCTCGCCGTCGGCGGTCATGCAGATGGCGGTCACACCCGCGGTCTCAAAGCGGTACTCGTAATCCTTCTTCAAAAGCTGGTCCGTGGCGGGGATGGCCACCGCGCCCAGCTTGTGCAGCGCCATCATGACCACCCAGAACTGCCAGTTGCGCCGCAGCACCAGCATCACCCGGTCGCCCTTTTGGATGCCCAGGGCCTTGAAGTAGTTGGCGGCGCGGTTGGACTTGCGGCTGATGTCTTGGAAGGTGAACCGCTGCTCGTTCATGTTGCGGTCCACCCAGAGCATCGCCAGCTTGTCCGGCTTGCGCTCGGCCAGGTTGTCCACGATGTCGAAGGCGAAGTTAAAGTTTTCCCGGTTCGGGAAGTCGATGTGCAGAAGATGGCCCTCGCCGTCCTCGTCCAGATCCACGTAGTTGTCGTAGATCATGTGCTGCCTGGGCAGACGCACGGGCATGACCGCCTCGACGATCTTGTCCTCCTCGGTGTCCTCGCCCGGCAGCACCACGGCCACGAAGGTGCAGTCCCGGCCGCCGGTGGCGATCTCGCCGTGGGGGGTGGAGGAGTCGTAGTAGATGCTGTCGCCCTCTCTGAGGTGCTCCACGTGGTCGCCGATGCGCACCAGCAGCTCGCCGGAGAGGATCAGGTCAAACTCCTGGCCGGAGTGGGCGTGGGTGTGGATGGGCTGGTTCTGCAGCTCCTCGGAGTAGCTGTAGGTGACCCAGAAGGGCTCGGCGATCTTGCCGGAGAACAGCGGCGCCAGGTTGCTGATCTCGATGCCCTCCTCCCGGGCGGTGATGGTGGCCTCGCCCTTGCGGGTCACGGTGTAGGAGCGCAGGTTCGCGCTGCGGCCCTCGATCAGGTCCGTGATGTCCACGCCGAAGATGCGGGCGCAGTTGTGGATAAAGGTAAAGGGCAGGTCGGCCTTGCCGGCCTCGTAGTCCATGTAGGTCTCCACGTCCAGCTTGGTCTGCTCCGCCATGTACACCACGGAGTAGCCCGCAATTTCGCGCAGGGCCTTGATTCGGGTGCCGACCTCATAGAGCATGCCCTTGGTGTCCGTCATGTTCATTGGAAATTCCTCCTCAATTCGTCGTACCGGGGTTGCTGGGGAATCCTCGAATCGTTCTGCCTCGGCAGGGGGGTGAGCCGCATTAAAAAACCCGTCTCAAACGAACGCTTGCGCGTTCTTTGAGACGAGTTACATTCAACCCGCGGTACCACTCAAATTGCACGTTGCCGTGCCCCTTCAGGCTCCATCAAGCCCTAAGCCTTTACGCAGCTTTCACGGGAAGCGTCTACTGATCGTTCGCCTTTGAACGGTTTTCGGGCTTCCGGCTCGGAAGGGATGGGCTTGTGAGCTTCCTGTGATCGACCTTTCAGCATACGGCCGACTCTCTGGGCGCAGATCCGCTCCGCCGTCTTCGTCATCGCCTTTGAAACATATTCGATTGCGCATATTCTATCACTCCTGACGGCGTCTGTCAAAGGTTCTGCACGTTAAATTTATATTGCGCCAGTCCTCCCGCGCGAATATTTTGTAGAAACTTGCCGGAAATGTTCGCCAAAAGGCGAAGGTTGTGACTTGACAAGCGGCGGCAATACTGCTAGATTATAATGCAAAAGAACCGTGAGGAAGGGGCGGCTGAATGAGTGCCTTCAACGGGCTGCGCTCGCCGGATCGGCGGGTGATGGTGGTCACCGGCCACTACGGCAGCGGCAAGACGGAGTTCTGCGTGAGCCTGGCGCTGCGCCTGGCGGAGGCGGGCTTCGCGCCTTACGGGAAGCTGGCCTTGGTGGATCTGGACATCGCCAATCCCTACTTCCGCTCCCGGGAGCGAAGGGAACTCCTGGAGAACGCAGGCGTGAAGGTGTACGGCAGCGCCTACGAGCACGAGATCACCGCAGAGCTTCCGGCCCTGGGCGCGAACCTGCGCGCGCCGCTGGAGGACAGGGACTGTCGCGTTATCGTGGACGTGGGCGGCAACGACTCCGGCGCGGTGGTGCTCAACCAGTTCGGCAAGTACTTCTCCCCGGAGGACGCCCTGTTCCTGATCGTGGTCAACGCCAACCGGCCGGAGACCCGGGATCTGGAGGGGGCGCTGGAGCATCTGCGGGCCATCGAGGCCAAGACCGGGCGCGCCATCGACGGCGTGATCAACAACTGCCACCTGCTCCGGGAGACCGACGCCGCCTGCGTGGCAAAGGGCCACGCGCTGTGCGTGCAGCTCTGCGAGGCGACGGGCAAGCTGCTCTGGTGCGACACCTATCCGGCCCCCATCGTCCCCGCCGAAGCGGTGGAGGGGAAGTATGAACACCTGCTGCCGCTGGGAATGTACATGCGGCCCAGCTGGATAGATAAATGAGGGATGAGGAATGAAGCGGTCGGTTGCGCGCAAGGGCTTCAGAAGGAAAGATTCCGAAGGAATTCCCACTGTTATACCGCATTCCTGATTCACAATCGAAGGGAAACCTGCCATCAAGGAGGCTTACAATATGGCAAACAGAAGGTTCAAGGTCATCTTCGACCGGGAGCGATGCAAGGGCTGTGAGCTCTGCAAGAGCTTCTGCCCGAAGCAGATCATCGCCATGGACACCCAGGTGAACGCCAAGGGCTACTGTCCGGCGATGATCGTCGATCAGGCGGCGTGCATCGGCTGCGCCAGCTGCGCGACGGTGTGCCCCGACTGCGCAATCGAAATCTACCAGCTGGAGGAGGGGGAAGCATGAGCGAGAAGGTATTGATGAAGGGCAACGAGGCCTTCGCCGAGGCGGTCATCCGCGGCGGCGTGCGCTTCTACTTCGGCTATCCCATCACCCCCCAGAGCGAGATCCCGGAGTTCATGAGCCGGGAGCTGCCCAAGCGGGGCGGCCGATTCCTCCAGGCTGAGAGCGAGCTGGGCGCCATCAACATGGCCTACGGCTGCGGCGCGGCGGGTGGCAACGGCTTCATCTCCTCGTCCTCGCCGGGCATCGCGCTGATGCAGGAGGGCATGAGCTTCCTCTGCGGCGCGGAGGTGCCGGTGACGCTTCTGAACGTGTCCCGCGGCGGCCCCGGTATCGGCTCCATCCAGCCGGGCCAGGCGGACTACAACCAGGTCACCCGCGGCGGCGGCAACGGAGACTACAAGATCCCCGTGTTCGCGCCCGCCTCCATCCAGGAGGCCGTGGACATCCTCTACGAGGCCCCGTCCCTGGCGGACAGGTATCGCAACCCGGTGATGGTGCTGGCCGACGGCCTCATGGGCCAGATGATGGAGCCCGTGGTGCTGCCGGAGGCGAAGCATGCCTACACCAGCGAGGAGATCGCCACCGCCAAGCCCTGGGCCATCTCCGGCTCCGAGAAGGGCACCCGCAGCGTGGTGAAGAGCCTGCGGCTCCAGCCGGAGGTGCTGGAGGAGCACGTGGAGCACCTGTTCGAGAAGTACGCCGAGATGGAGAAGGAGCTCGTGCGCGTGGAGTGCGAGGGTCTGGAGGACGCCGAGGTGGTGTTCGTGGCCTTCGGCACCATGGCGCGCCTGGCCCGCGAGGCCATGGAGCTTCTGGAGAGCCAGGGCATCAAGGCCGGCATGATCCGTCCCATCAGCCTGCGGCCCTTCCCCTACGAGGCGTTCGACGCGATTTCCGAGAAGACCAAGGCCGTGATCTCCGTGGAGCTGAGCATGGGCCAGATGCTGCAGGACATCAACCTGGGCGTCAAGGGCCGCGTGCCGGTGAAGCTGATCCACCGCGTGGGCGGCATGCTGCCCACCAGCCTGGAGGTCGTTGAAAAGACGAAGAAGATACTGGAGGAAGCGCGATGAAACCTGTATTTACCGTGACAGAGGGCATGCTGCCCGTCAGCACCAGCTATTGCCCCGGCTGCACCCACGGCGTCGCCCACCGGATCATCATGGAGACGCTGGACGAGATGGGCCTGCTGGGCAAGACCCTGGGCGTCGCGCCCATCGGCTGCTCCGTGGTGGCGCACCAGTTTATGAACGTGGACATGTGCGAGGCGGCCCACGGCCGCGCCCCGGCGGTGGCCACCGGCATCCGCCGTGTGCACCCGGACAAGGTGGTCTTCACCTATCAGGGCGACGGCGACCTGGCCTCCATCGGCATGGGGGAGATCATCCATGCCGCGGCCCGCGGCGAGAAGTTCTCCACGTTCTTTATCAACAACGGCATCTATGGCATGACCGGCGGCCAGATGGCCCCCACCACCCTGATCGGCCAGCGTTCCACGACCTCCGTGGACGGCCGTACCCGCGAGCAGGCCGGCATGCCCTTGAAGATCTGCGAGCTGCTGGCCACGCTGGACGGCCCGGCCTACATCGAGCGCGTGTCGCTGGATTCCCCGGCCCACATTCGCGCCGCGAAGAAGGCCGTGCGCACCGCCTTTGAGGTGCAGCTGGCCGGAAAGGGCTTCTCCTTCGTGGAGCTGCTCTCAACCTGCCCGACGAACTGGGGCCTGACCCCGCCGGAAGCCATGAAGCGGATGCGCGAGGAAGTCGCGGCCTACTATCCGCTGGGCGTGTACCGGAAAGCGGAGGTGTGATTATGGCGACGACAAAGCTGTTTTTTGCCGGTTCCGGCGGACAGGGCGTTCTGACCATGGGCCAGATGCTGACTTATGCCGCCATGTACGCGGACATGAACGCCACCTGGCTGCCCTCCTACGGCCCGGAGATGCGCGGCGGCACCGCCAACTGCACCGTGGTCATCAGCCCGGAGAAGCCCGTCAGCTGCCCGCTGATCTACGAGGCGGACGACGTGGTGGTGATGAACCTGCCCTCGCTGATCAAGTTTGAATCCCTGGTGAAGCCCGGCGGGAACCTGTTCGTCAACAGCTCGATGATCGAGCAGAAGGCGACCCGGGACGACATCAACGTGTACTACGTCCCCGCCAACGACATCGCCATGCAGCTGGGCAACGCCCGCACGGCCAACACCGTCATGCTGGGCGCGCTGGTGAGCGTGGCGCCGGTGGTGCCGGTGGAGATGATCTACAAGATCATGGAGAAGACCTTCTCCGGCCGCAAGGCCCACCTGCTGGACATCAACAAGACCGCCTTCCACGCCTGGAAAGCGGAATGAACCCGATGAAAACCGGCGGCCCGTGCCGTCAATGTCATTTAGATAAGCAATGACAATCCCTCCGGCCCGCTTCGCGGTCCACCTCCCTTTACACAAGGGAGGCTTTGGGCACAATAAACGAAAGGCTC
>OMZP01000028.1 GCA_900315585.1 uncultured Eubacteriales bacterium
GAAACTTGTGGGATGCATGGAAATGTATGGCAGAACACTACCTTCAATGCTGCAGGACAACGCAACGTACAGATCCTTCGCTCCGCTCAGGATGACAAACGACGCAATTCCTGTCATCCTGAGCAGAAGGTTGGAAACCCGGAGGGTTTCCAAGTTCGGCCTGTGGGCCGAACCGCGGGTTTTCAATCCAGGGGATTGAAAACCCGCGCCGCGCGAAGGATCTGTACGAATCATCAAGGGATTACATTCTGCAAATCCCCCAACTTTCCGTGAAGAACCTGTTTTTTCCTCTATTTCCTCGCTTCCAGGATACTCCTTATGAACGCCCGGGAGCGTTCCTCCTTCGGCTGGGCGAAGAATTCGTGGGAGGGGCCGGACTCGACGACGGTGCCGCCCTCCATGAACATCACCTTGTTGGACACGTTGCGGGCGAAGTCCATCTCGTGGGTCACCACCAGCATGGTCATGCCCTCGTCGGCCAGGCTGCGCATCACGGCCAGCACCTCGCCGATCAGCTCCGGGTCCAGGGCGCTGGTGGGCTCGTCGAAGTAGATGATCTCCGGCTTCATGGCCAGGCCCCGCGCGATGGCCACACGCTGCTGCTGGCCGCCGGAGAGCTGGCTGGGATAGCTGTCCAGCCGCTCCGCCATGCCCACGCGCCGCAGCGCCTCCACGGCGATCTCCCGCGCCGCGTCCTTTTTCAGCTTCGCCCCCAGGGTCAGCCCCAGGGTCACGTTCTGGAGCACCGTCTTGTTGAGGAACAGGTTGTAGTTCTGGAACACAAAGGCCGTCTTCTTGCGCAGGCGGGCGATGTCCCCGCGGCCGGCGGCGGCCAGGTCGAACGTCTCACCGTCGAAGGTCAGCTTCCCCGCGTCAGCCCGCTCCAGGAAGTTCAGGCAGCGCAGGAAGGTGGTTTTGCCGGAGCCGCTGGGGCCCAGTATGGCGATTACGTCGCCCTTTTCCACCCCCAAATCAATGCCCTTCAACACCTCACGCCCGTCGAAGCTCTTGCGCACGTTTCGCGCCTCAAGCATCATGCCTTCTCACCTCCGTAGCTGGCCAGCTTCTTTTCGCCCAGCCGCTGCAGCCAGGTGAGCAGCGTGCAGAAGGCCAGGTAGATCAGCGCCACCTCGGCATAGAGGCCCAGAGATTCATAGTGCACGCCGTTGATCACCGTGGCCTCGCGGAACATCTCCACCACGGTGATGGTCGCGGCCATGGAGGTGCCCTTCAGCATGGAGATCAGCGAATTGGACAGGGCCGGAAAGGCCGTGCGGAAGGCCTGGGGCAGCACCACATGGAGCATGATCTGCATGTAGTTCATGCCCACGCAATAGCCCGCCTCCATCTGGCCGCGGCTCACGCTCTCCAGCGCCCCGCGCACGCTCTCGGCCATGTACGCGCCCTCGTTGAAGCCGAACACCAGCACCGCCGCCGGGAAGGCGTCGATGAGGACGCCCGCGCTGGGCAGGCCATAGAACACCAGGTAGAGCTGCACCAGCAGCGGCGTGCCCCGCACGATCCAGATGTAAAACCGGCACACCTGCTTCAGCCCCCGAACCCCCGCGTACTGGATCAGCGCCACGACCACCGAGATCAGCAGCGCCAGCGCGAAGGACAGCGCCGTCAGCGGCAGCGTCACCCGCACGCCCGCGCTGAGCAGCTTCGGAAAGGCGTCCGCCAGGACGCGCCACAGTCGTTCGTTCATCGGTTACACTCCATATGGGTAAAATGATGTTATAGGGACGGCATGGCAGCCGTCCCTATCCTGCGTCACCGTTCCGGATCATTCCCCGTGGGTCAGGTCCACGCCCAGGTACTTCTCGGAGATCGCGCCCAGGGTGCCGTCCGCGCGGGCCGCGTCCAGGATGTCGTTGATGGCGGCCAGCAGGGTCTCGGTCTCCGCGCCCTTGCGCACCGGATAGGCCACCGGCTCGCCCTCCTTCAGCACCTCGACGATCTTGATGTTGGCGTCGGGCTGCTCGGCCAGGTAGTCCTCGATGGAGGCCTTGGCGTTGATGGTGGCGTCCACGCGGCCCTGCTCCACCAGCATGATGGTCTCCGCCAGGTTGTCCACCGGCGTCACCTTCGCGCCCTTCGCCTCGGCGATGGCGGCGTAGGTGCTGGAAGCGGTGTTGGCGGTGTTCTTGCCGGCCAGGTCGTCCACGGTCTTGATCTCCTCGTTGTCGGCGCGCACCACCAGCACCACCTCGGTGTACAGGTAGGGCTCGGTGAAGGCGTACTTCTCAGCGCGCTCCTCGGTGACGCCCACGCCGTTGCAGGCGATGTCGAAGCGGCCGGAGTCCACGCCCGCCAGGATCGCGTCCCAGGGGGTCTTCTGGAAGTCGGCCTCCACGCCCAGGCCCTGGGCGATCAGGTTGCCGATCTCGATTTCCAGGCCGGTCCACTCGCCGCTGTCGTCCCGATAGGTCCAGGGCGACCAGTCGCCCTCGGTGGCGATCACGATGGTCCCCCGCTCCTGGATCTTCGAGAGCAGGTCATTTCCCTCGGCCACCGCCGCAAAGCCCAGAGCCAGCATCAGCGCCACGGCAAACACTTTCTTCATGGTCTCCTCCTCACCTCCCCCACGGGAGGTTTGTCTCCATTAATTTCGTCCTTTCGTTCGTGGCCCTATCATAGCACACAATTCCGACTATTGCAATCACCATTCCCCTCTATACGCATTTTTAACCCACCATTCGATGAAGGCATTTCTTTGATTCCCAGGCGCTCATCACCGAAACAGCGTGCAGCCCGCCTCCCGGAAGCGAACGATCATGTCCTTCAGCGCCGCCTCGGTCAGGCGGAACTGCCCGCCCAGGCACTTGAGGCAGTAGCACGCCTTCGCGCCCCGGCCGATCAGCTTGTAGGACAGGGCCGTTTCGTCCCGTTCCAGTTCTTTTCCGCAATCCGCGCACTTCATCGCTTTTGCAGCCTGGCGATGTACACCCGGCAGTCGTGGGCCGGGACGTTCAAACGCAGGTATTCCCGGCTCACGAGGCGCTCCCCGTCGAACACACTCTCCAGCGCCAGGTCGTAGCCCGCGGCGGCGGGCAGGCCGAAGTCGCTGAAGGTGGCGAAGGTCTCCGCGTCCTCCTCGCCCAGGTTGAAAAAGCCCAGGGCGTAGCTGCCGTCGTCCAGGTGCTTGAACAGCGTCATCAGCTTCTCGTTCCAGGGGTGGAAGGTGGCGATGGGCGGCCGGGCCTCGGCGTCCTGGTCGATGCGGATCAGGTCCCGGTTGGTGACCAGCGCGCGGGTCTGTGCGTTCATGCGGCGAATGTCGCAGCCCAGCATCAGCGGCGCGGAATACATGCACCACAGCGCGAACTGACTGCGGTAGTCGGCGTCATTGCAGCCGGTGGTGCCCACCAGGCCCTTGCCGTACATGCCCACGGTGAGCATGTCCACGTCGTTGAAGCACTGGGGCGCGGAGGTGCCCAGCTTGTGCAGCTGGCTCAGCGCGATTTTTCGGTAGGATTCGGGGTTGTCGAAGATGTCGCCGGTGGAGCGGTACATATGGGCCCCGGTGGAGCGAATCCAGCTCCACACGTCGTCGCTGCCCCAGTTGCAGGCGGAGAACAGGATGTCCCGCCCACTGGCCCGCAGCGCCATGCCCATGCGCCGGTAGAGCAGCTGGCCGTCCACGCCCACGGGCTTGTAGCAGAAGTCATACTTCAAAAAGTCCACGCCCCAGGAAGCGAAGGTCTCCGCGTCCAGGAACTCGTGGTCGAAGGAGCCGGGATAGTCGCCGCAGGTGCGCTGCCCCGCGCAGGAGTACATGCCGAACTTCAAGCCCTTGCCGTGCACGTAGTCCGCCACGGCCTTCATCCCCTCCGGGAACTTCGCCGGCTCCGCCACCAGGCGGTCGGTCTCGGGGTCGCGCACTTTTTTGCTCCAGCAGTCGTCGATCACCACATACTGATAGCCCGCGTCCTTCAGGCCCTGCTCCACAAAGGCGTCCGTGCTCTCCCGCACCAGCGCGTCCGAGATCTCGTGGCCGAAGGTGTTCCAGGTGTTCCACCCCATCGGCGGTTTGTTGACCAACATGGCGTATTCCTCCCGTCTCTTCACAATAATGATTGATGGTATAAAAACGAGCCGAACCCTACGGTCCGGCTCCCTGGTGCGGTAGGCGGGACTTGAACCCGCACACCCAGAGGGTATCAGATTTTAAGTCTGAGGCGTCTGCCGATTCCGCCACTACCGCGCGTATACAGAATTATAGCACAAATATTCGGTTGACACAAGCCCCGCCGCCTGCGGCGGGGCTTGTGCAGCGGCCGGGTCACTCCGCGGCCTGGATGGAGGCGCCCACGATGGCCCAGACGACGTTCGCGCCCTCGGCGGACAGCGGCGACATGGTGACCTCCAGCAGGTAGCCCGCCTCGGTGGCGAAGGCGATGTTCAGGCTGTCGTTCTCCGGCATCTGGTAGCGCACGGCGAGCAGGCCGTTCACGTTCAGCATGGCGATCTGCTCGCAGCTGCCCGACTCCGCCAGCATCTCGGCGTATTCCTCCACGCTGATGCCCTCCGCGTCGATGTACACCACCGCCAGGTGAGCGTCCTCGCCCAGAAAGTAGCCGATGTAGCCCGCGTCCAGGATCTCCTGGGTCAGCTCCACCGCCGTCAATCCGTCGGGCACCCAGAGCTTCACGTCCACCGCGTCAAAGGTGACGAAGCTGCCGGTCAGGCCCAGGTCCCCCAGCACCGCCTCCACGTCGGACCAGCGCACCGCCTGCGCTTCCTCGCCCAGGGCGGCGCAGCCCAGCAGCAGGCAAAGGGCCAGCAGCAGCGCAAACCACTTCTTCATGTTCGATTCCTCCTGTGGGCAATTAAACCTTCGCGCCCAGGCCCTCGTCCACGCCGTAGCGTTCGCGATAGCGCCCGAACTGGCTGATGGGCTCGCCGCCGGCGTACAGGTGGGACACGTCCCCCAGCCCCGTGCAGCGGAACCACACCTGCCCCGGCAGGCGCTCCTCGGTCACCAGGGTCGTCACCGACGAGGGGGCCATGATGAAGCCGTGGATCGTCGGGTAGAAGGGCAGGCCGATCAGGTGGGAGAGCATGATCATGCCCACGCCGAAGTGGCAGAACAGGCAGATCGTCTCGTCGGTGTTGTCGTCGGTCAGGTACAGATGTCCCTCCCGCCGGTAGCCGTGCTCCGCCAGCAGCGCGTCCAGGCCGCGCACCGTCTCGTCATAGATCGCCTCGGCGTTGCCGGTCTGAAGCAGGGCGTTCTCCCGCCAGCTCTGCTGTCCCCACAGCTCCGGGCAGCGGGTCCAGTACTGGGGCGCAAAGTCCCAGGCGATGCTCGCTTCGCCGGTGACGGGGTCGACGATCCGGCCCCGGAACTCCTGGAGCCAGTCCAACGTCACGGCCTCGCGGCCCAGGCGGGAGAGGGTGGCCTCGGCGGTCCTTCGGGCGCGGCCCAGCGGGGAGACGTAGAAGTGGTCGATGGGCGTTTGCGTCAGGCGGTCCGCCAGCAGCGCCGCCTCCCGCTTTCCCTTTTCGGTGAGGGAATCGGTCTCATAGTCCGGCTCGCCATGGCGCACGATGAGCAGCTTCATGCTACTTCTCCAGGCTGCGGGCGGCCTCGCAGATCAGCTTCGCGGAGGTGTCGTAGCCCAGGATGCCGGTATCCAGCATCAGGTTGTAGTTGGCGCAGTCGCCCCACCGACGGCCCGTGAACCGCTGGTAATAGGCGCGGCGGGCCGTGTCGGTGCGCTTCATCTGCTTCTGGATGACAGTGGGATCGGTGCTGCCGATGATCTCCCCCACCCGCGCCGCGCGGTGCAGCACGTCGCCGTAGAGGAACACCTTCAGGCAGTCGATGCCCGCCGACTCCAGGATGATGTCGGCACAGCGACCCAGCAGCACGCAGGGGCCCTTTCTCGCAAAGCCCAGGATCACCTCGCGCTCGATCTCGCGGATGGCCTCCCGGCGGTCCACATAGGCGGCGGGGGTGATCAGGCGCAGCAGCTCGTCGCCGAAGGAGATTTCCTCCTCCTCGTGCTCGATCACGCCGGCGTCCAGGCCGGTCTTCATCACGGTGCTGCGGATGATGTCCCGGTCGTAGAGCTCGATGCCCAGCTCCTTGGCCACGCGCTTGCCGATGCTGGTGCCGCCCGCGCCGTATTCGCGGCTGATGGTGATGATGGTGTTCATAGGTATCGCCTCCGTGAGGTTTTGATGGGGATATTATAGCACAAAGGGGCGGCGGACGCCACCCCTTTTATGGATTCTATTGTGTTTTGGAAACCAGCTTGCCGTGTCGGCCCTGACCGGGCCTCCTCGCAATGACGTACCGGTTGATGCTGCCATGATCGTCCCACTGATACGTCCTTGCGAGGAGGGCGCAGCCCGACGTGGCAATCTGGTCACTCCCTCAAAAAATCCCGCCCCGTGGGGATCCGCACCACGTCCCGGTTGTCCTCGTCCACCCAATAGGTGACGAGCCGCGGGGCCTCGGCGGGGTCCACGTCGAAGCGTCCCGCCGGGATTTTTGGCACAATCCGGCCGCGGGCCAGGATCAGCCGGGCGTAATCCAGTGCGCTGGTCAGCCGCTCCTCCGTCCAGACGCCCATCAGCTTCGCCGGGTCGGCCTTCTCGCAGTTGTGGTTGTCGGAACCGGCGGTGGTGAGCAGGTGGTAGGCCTCGGCATACCGGCGGGCGCAGGCGTCGGCATCGGGGGTGTTGCCGGTGTTGGCCACCTCGATGCCGTCGCAGTATTTCAGTCCCAGCAGGATGTACTTGATGTAGTCCCGATGGCGGAAGGGATGGGCCTGGATCACCGCGCCCCCGGCCCGGTGGACCTCCTCCAGCTGCCTGCGCCGGGTCCAGTGCTCCACGTCCGGGTGGCTGAGCAGCCAGGCCTTGTCCGGGCCGTAGATCAGGTATTCGTCGCCGTCGTAGTTCTGCTCCCAGGCGAAGAACACGTCCAGGCCGATCTTCTGGCCCGTGATCAGCGCGTCCTCGTAGCCGGAGCAGAAGCGGTCAATGCGCTCCCGCCAGGGCAGGTCCCGGGGCACGGCGGTGTTGCCGCCGGTGAAGTGGTCGGTGATGAGGATGCCGGTGTAGCCCTGGTCCTTGTAGAACCGGGCCTGCTCCGCGCCGGTGGACACGCCGCAGGCGCTGCCCTGGCAGGTGTGCATGTGGGTTTCGTAGAGGTAAGGCAAGGTCTCGCCCTCCCTTGGTTTGATGGCGGGCGGCGCAACGCCGCCCCTACAGGAAAACGAGGCCGTTCCCATTTCCTGTTCCCTGTTCCCTGTTCCCTGGGCCTACCGGCCCCATCTCGCTGAAAACAGTCCACAGGACTGTTTTCCGGGCGCTCAATGTCCCTGCTCCCTATTCCCTGTTGATGATCTTCTCCACATCCGCGGCCAGCTTCGCCTCCTCGGCCTCGGCCTTTTCGCGGTCGGGGGCGGTGACGGAGGCGTAGAGCTTCAGCTTCGGCTCGGTGCCGGAGGGCCGCACCACCACGGACGCGCCGTCCAGCAGGAATTTCAGCACGTCGCTCTTGGGCAGGCCGTCCAACCCCGGCGCGTAGTCCAGGCGCTTCACCAGCTTGCGCCCGCCCAGGCTGTCGATATCGCCCCGCAGGGCCTGCATGATGGCCTGCATCCTCTTGAAGCCCGCCGAGCCCTCGAACTGATAGCTGTGCAGCGTGTTCAGGCAGTAGCCGAACTCGGCGTACAGCTGCTTCAGGCGCTCCATCAGGCCGATGCCCTGCTTCTTATACCAGGCGAACATCTCGCAGATCAGGAAGGAGGCGTCCACCGCGTCCTTGTCGCGCACATAGGTGCCGCTCAGGTAGCCGTAGCTCTCCTCAAAGCCGAAAATGTAGCGGTCCGGGCGGCCCTGGGCCTCCAGGCGGCCGATGGTCTCGCCGATGTACTTGAACCCGGTGAGCACGTTCACGACCTCCACGCCGTACTTGGCGGCGATGCGGTCCACCATGTCGGTGGTGACGATGGTCTTGACCATCACGGGTCGGTCGGGCATCGTGCCCAGAGCCACGCGCCGCTGACAGATGTAGTCCAGCAGCAGCATGCCCGTCTCGTTGCCGGAGAGCAGGGTGTAGTCGTCGCCGTCCTTCACGGCGATGCCGCAGCGGTCGCAGTCCGGGTCCGTGGCCAGCAGCAGATCCGCGTTCAGGCGGCGGGCGTAGTCCAGGCCCAGCTGCATGGCCTCGCGGATCTCCGGGTTCGGGAAGGGGCAGGTCGGGAAATGGCCGTCGGGCTGCTCCTGCTCCCTGACCACGGTGACGTTGGCGTAGCCGCTCTCCGTCAGCGCCCGCAGCACCGGCCTGAGGCCCGTGCCGTTCAGCGGGGAATAGACGATGGCGGCGGACTTATCCACGTCCTCGCCGCCCAGCAGCGACTGCTTCTTGACCTCCTCGGTGAAGGCGGTGTACACGTCCTCGCCGATGTATGAGATCATGCCGGATTTGAGGCCCGCGTCAAAGTCCATCGCCTTCGGATCGTCGAACACGTCCAGCCGGTTGATGGCGTTCAGGATCGCCTCGGCGGCCTCGGTGGTGATCTGGCAGCCGTCCGGGCCGTAGACCTTGTAGCCGTTGTACTTGGCGGGGTTGTGGGAGGCCGTCACCATCACGCCCGCGGCGCAGTCCAGCGCCCGCACGGCATAGGACAGGCAGGGCGTGGGCATCAGCCGGGGCCAGATCAGGGCGCGGATACCGTTGGCGGCGAACACGGAGCTGGCCACCTTCGCGAAGGTATCCGACAGAATGCGGGAATCGTAGCTGACGGCGATGCGCCGCGCCGCCTCGGGGAAGTGGGCGTTCACGTAGTCCGCCAGGCCCTGGGAGGCCTTGGCCACGGTGTGCAGGTTCATGCGGTTCGTGCCCGCGCCCAGCACCCCGCGCAGGCCACCGGTGCCGAAGGCCAGGTCGCGATAAAAGGCGTCCTCCATGGCCGCGGCGTCCATGCCTTTGAGCTCCGATTGCAGGGAGGCGTCCGCCTTTTCCAGCCAGCGCCGATAGGTTGTTTCAATGCTCATGTCGTTCGTGCTCCTTACAGATTAATTTCAAAGGGGAAGGCGGGCAGCCCGTTCTCAGCAAACAGGCACGCCGCCGGATCGTTTTCCCAGGCGTAGCGGATCGCCGCGGGGGCCGCGGCTTCGAGGACCAGCGCGCCGTCCGCCACGCGGGCAGTTGCCGTCTCACCGTTCACCTTCAGGCTGCGCAGATCGCCGCGAAGCGCCGCCAGCGGCTTGTCGAACCGCAGCACGAGCTCCCCGTCCTTCGCCTCGGCCCCGACGAGCCGGGGCGCTTCCGCATCCAGGGGCAGGCCGTGGAGGTGCTGAAGCGCCAGGTTGGCCATGCGCTTCCCCACCTGCCGCTTGTCGAAGGGATGCAGGTCCGTGGAGTCTCCGCAGTCCAGCAGGCACGCCACGGCGCAGCCGTTCACCCGCTCGCTCACCCGCCTCTGGATGTCCCGGATCGCGGCCCAATCCTCGGCGGCGGGGTCCGAGGCGTAGTTCGGCAGCTGGGCCGTCACCACGAACAGACCGTCGTTCTCAAAGGCCCTGCGCCAGTCCCCGATCAGCGCCGTGAACAGCGCCTCGTAGGCCCGGGCCTTGCCGGAATCGCTCTCGCCCTGGTACCAGAGCAGCCCCCGCGCGCCGTAGGGCGCGACGCGGCCCGTCATCGTGCGGAACAGATTGCCGGGGCGGCGCAGCATGTGGGGTCCGGAAGGCGGCGGCCAGGGGAAGTCTCCCACCTTCGCCGAGATGTCCGCATTGCGAATGTCCGGCATCTCGCGCCGCAGGGTCTCCGCGCCCTCGACCCACTTCTCCACCCGGGCCTGATAGTCCGCGGCGGCCTTCGCGTAATCCGCCTCGGTGATGCCCTCGATGGACTTTTCAAACTCCGCCAGCGCCGCCCTTCCCTCCGGGAGGGAGGACAGCGTGGCATGGCTGATCCAGTTGGAGATCTCCGTGCCGCCCACGCAGCAGATGAGCATGCCCACCGGCACGCCCAGCGCCTCGCGCAGGCGCTTGCCGGCGTAGTAGGCCACGGCGCTCACGTCGGCGCAGGTGCCGGGAGACAGCGCCTTCCAGCGGGTCTCGCGCTCCCGCGCCAGCATGGCGTCGTCCACCTCGGCCTCCTGGTTGACGGTGTAGAACCGCAGGCCGTCGTCCTCGGCGGTCGCCGCCTCCGCCGCGCCGCCGATGTTCTCATGGAGGCGGAACTCCATGTTGGACTGCCCGCCGCAGAGCCAGACCTCCCCCACCATCACGTCGGTGAAGGCCGCCGTCTCCTCGCCGCAGGTCAGCGTCAGGGTGTAGGGCCCGCCCGCGGGCATGGGCGGGAATTCCAGGTGGAACCGCCCGCCCACGCTCCGGGCCTCCGCGCGCACCACGTCCAGCGTGGCGGTGACGGTGCCGTCCGCCTCGCCGAACACGGCGACGGGCCGCTCCCGCTGCAAGACCATGTGATCGGAAAATACCGCCGCAGCTTTCAGCATCTCAATCCTGTCCTTTCAGATAGTCCCGTGCCATCAGACAACAAAGCGGTGAAGATCCTTCGCTCCGCTCAGGATGACAACCGCCGCGTTCAGGATGACAACCACCGCGTTCAGGATGACAACCACCGTGTTCAGGATGACATGCGTTTCCCACAGGTGTCATTCTGAGCGACAGCGAAGAATCTTTTTCGGGCTTAATCCTGTCCTTTCAGATAGTCCAGGTTCTTCCGGATGAACGCCACCCGCTGCTTCACGCAGTCCGGGCTGCGCAGGGGATCGGCGGGGGTGTTGAACACGTAGTCCGTCAGCCGGTCCAGGTCGGTGGTGGCCACGTGCATCCGGGTGTCGCTGGAGGCGTAGTAGATGTAGACCTTGCCGTCGGGCGCAGCGATGGCGCCGTTGGTGAACACCACGTTGCTCACGTCGCCCACCCGCTCGCCGCCATAGGGGGCGATCAGGAAGCCGCCGGGCTCGGCGATCACCCTGGACGGGTCGTCCAGCGCCGTGGCGAAGGCGTAGATCACGTACCGAAGGCCCGCCGCGGTGTTCCGCACGCCGTGGGCGATGTGAATCCAGCCCTTATCCGTCTTGATGGGCGTCGCGCCCGCGCCGTTCTTGGCCTCGGTGATGGTGTGGTACCGGCGCACGGAGGTCATCTTCTCCTCGTCGATCACGGCGTGGGTGATGTCCGCGCACAGGCCGAAGCCGATGCCGCCGCCGGAGCCGGTCTCGATGAAGTCGTCCATGGGCCGGGTGTAGAAGGCGTACTTGCCGTCCACAAACTCCGGATGGAGGCAGACGTTGCGCTGCTGGGGGCTGCGCAGCGTGACCAGGTTGGGCAGGCGCTCCCAGCTTTTCAAATCCTTCGTGCGCACAATGCCCGCCGCCGCCACCGCCGCGGACAGGTCATTGGCGCTCGTGTCCTTGCTCTCGGAGCAGAACACGCCGTAGATCCAGCCGTCCTCGTGCCGGGTCAGGCGCATGTCGTAGACGTTGGTCTCCTCCGGGCAGGTGTCCGGCAGCTGGATCGGCTCGTCCCAGAAGCGGAAGCCGTCCACGCCCGTGTCGGACTGGGCCACGGCGAAGAAGCTCTTGCGATCCATGCCCTCCACCCGGGCCACCAGCGTAAACTTGCCGTCCAGGAGAATCGCGCCGCTGTTCATCACGGCGTTCACGCCCAGGCGCTGCATCATGTGGGGATTGGTCGCGGGATTCGGATCGAACATCCAGAAGGGCGGGATGTGGTCGCGGGTGAGCACCGGATCCGTCCAACGCTCGTAGATGCCGTTGTAGCGGCGCTCGTCCACGGTATTCTTCCTGGCGATCAGCGCCTCGTAGCGCGCGTTCAGCTCCTGATAGGTCATGATTTCTACCCCCGTCATTTCATCATCTGTCGAAGGGCTTCGGCGATTTGCGCCGCGGCCCGCTGGTGGGCGCGCCGGCCGGGATGGCAGCGGCTGCCCGGTTCTTCCGCGTTGTCCAGCGCCAGGTATGCAAGGTTCCCGTCGTCCCCGGCCACCCGCCGGGCCACCGCCCGCTTCAGGGGCTCGGCCACCGCGTCGCCGCACAGGCCGTAGGCCCAGAGGATCGCCGCGTCCGGGTTGTGGGCGCGCACCAGCGCAAGCAGCTTCGCCGCGCTTTCCTCCAGCGCCGCCCGGCCCGCCGCTTTGTCGCCGCCCAGCTTCTCCAGGCCGCTTCCGTCGTTGGTGCCCAGGTTGATCACCACCGCGTCCGCCTTGCGCTGGGCCGCGAAGTCATAGGGCATCCGCCCCGCCGGGGCCGTGCCGCAGAGCTGTTCGTAGATCGCGCCCAGGGTGTGCTCGGGGTTGGCGTCGTAGGAGAGGTACGCGCCCCAGCCGCCCAGGGCGACCACCCGCTTGTCGGCCTGCATCAACCCTGCCGTCAGGGTCGGGAAGGCGAACTCGTTGGAGATCCAGACCATCCGCCACTCCATGCCGTCCACGGGCCCCACGGTGCCCTCCCCCACGGTGAGGCTGTCGCCGATGAACTCGATCAGCTTCTCCCGATGGGCCGCGGGCGCGGGCGCGCCGTCGGTGTAGAGGGCTTCCAGCAGGATGGGCGCGGTGTCGGAGTCGGTGGGCTGGGTGTCCCGGAGGATCTCGATGTCGTGGGCGACGCCCGCCTCCATGGCCCCCAGCAGGTCATAGCGGTGGGTGCCCGGCCTCAGCGGGAACCGGGCCACCGGCTCGCCGTCCGCCGCGACGCAGAGCCACGGGGTGTTGTCGTCGTCGGCCGCCGTCGCCTCGATCTCGGCGCGTCGGCCGTCCAGGCGCACCCGGACGCCGCTGCCGGACCACCAGAGGGCACAGCCCGCCTCGTCCGGATTGAAGCGGCCCAGGCGTGTGAACGCCGCGCTCCGCACGTCATATCGCTTCATGTTCATGCTTCCACCGCCTCCAGCGTGTACAGCGCCGACCAGCCGTCGCCCGCGCCCAGGGAGGGCACCGGGCAGCACAGGCCGACCCGCATCAGCTCGTCGCCGCCGTAGACCTCGCCGGTCTCGACGATCCTGTATCGCCTGCCCTCGTCCAGCCCCCGCAGCCGGATCAGCTGGGGCAGCGCGTTGGGCAGGGCCCGATCCTGCACGTAGGTGAATATGGCCTTCGTCCTGTCCGGGCTGACGCTGATCCAGGCGGTGTCGTTGCCCTCAAAGGGCGAGCGCAGCCTGTGGAACGCGCCGTAGAGGCGAAGGTCCATGGTCTTTTCGGCGAAGGCCGTCTGGGTGCGCATGGCCTCCCGCTCCGCCTCCGTCAGGCTCCGGGGATCCAGCTCATAGCCGAAGCAGCCGCCCAGGGCCACGGCGAAGCGGGTCTGCATCGGGGTGACGCGGGCCGTCTGGTGGTTCGGCACGGCGCTGACGTGGCAGCCCATGGTGGACGGCGGGAACACCACCGTGGTGCCGTACTGGATGCGGCAGCGGCACAGGGCGTCGGTGTCGTCGGAGCACCAGAACTGGGGCACGTAGTACAGCATGCCCGCGTCGAAGCGCCCGCCGCCGGAGGCGCAGCCCTCGAACAGCACGTCCGGGAAGTCCGCGGTCAGGCGGGCCGTCACGGCGTAGAGGCCCAGGATGTAGCGGTGGGCCGTCTCCTTCTGGCGGTTCGCGGGCAGGGCCGCGGAGCCGATGTTGGAGAAGTTGCGGTTCATGTCCCACTTGAGATAGGTCGCGCCGCTCTCCCGCAGGGTCTCGGCCACGCAGTCATAGACGAATTGCTGCACGTCCTCCCGGCCCAGGTCCAGCGTCAGCTGGTGGCGGGCGGTGATGGGCTCGCGGCCCGGAATGTGCAGCGCCCAGTCGGGATGGGCCCTGTAGAGCTCGCTCTGGGGAGAGACCATCTCCGGCTCCATCCAGATGCCGAAATCCAGCCCCAGCGCCCGCACCTTCTCCCCCAGCCGCTTCAGGCCGCCGGGCAGCTTGCGCTCGTCAGCGAACCAGTCGCCCAGGGAGGTGGAGTCGTCGTCCCGCTTGCCGAACCAGCCGTCGTCCATCACGAACAGCTCCACCCCGGCGTCCGCGGCGGCCCGGGCGATGGACACGAGCTTGTCCTCGTCGAAGTCGAAGTAGGCAGCCTCCCAGCTGTTCAGCAGCACCGGCCGCTTTTTGCCCATCCAGCGCACGGGCAGCAGGTGCTTCTCCCACAGCTTGTGGAAGCCCAGGCTCATGCCGCCGATGCCCTCCCGGGAGTACACCAGCGCCGCCTCCGGGGTCTGGAAGCTTGCGCCGGGCTCCAGTCGCCAGGCGAAGTCCCGGTCGTTGATGCCCATGAGCAGCCGGGTGCCGCCGTTGCAGGTGGCCTCGGCCTGGGCGATGAAGTTGCCGGAGTAGATCAGCGCCGCGCCCAGCGCCTCGCCCGCGGCCTCGGTGGTCGCCTTCCGGGCCAGGGCCATGAAGGGAGAGACCTGGAGGCTGCTGGCGCCCCGCTGGGTGGACACGCCCTGGAAGCCCTGCACCAGCGGGCGGCGGCACACGCTGCGCTCCCGCGCCCAGCTGCCAGCGAGGGTGATCAGGTCCCAATCGGCGTCGGGCAGATCCAGGCACAGGCTCAGCGCCCGGGTCACGGTCAGCGGCGCGTCGCCCCCGTTCACCAGCTTCGCACTGCGCACGATGGCGGGACAGTCGTCGTAGACGGCATAGTCCAGATACACCTCGAGCCCCGTGTGCGCGTCCTTCATCGCCAGCCGCAGGGCCGCGCAGCCCTCGCCGCGGGTGGCGGGCAGGCCCTCCAGCGCCGGCTTTTCGCTCAGGATCTCCCCGGAAACCAGGCGCAGATCCACCGCGCAGCTGCCGTCCGGGCCCTCCACCGTCAGCGCGCCCTCCCGCATGTCGCCCAGGCCGAAGGAGGGATACTCCTGGGGCAGGCGCTCCAGGGCGCATTCCTGCACGGAAAAGCCCTCGGCGTTCACGCCCGCGCGGCGCATGAGGCTGGCGGGGTTGATGCGCTCCAGGCGCGCGCCCGCGTAGAGCTGGGCCAGCACGCCGCCGGGCAGCGCCTGAACCGCGTAGCTGATCCACCGGTTTCTCAGATGCCAGATATTGCCCTCGTGAAGAATCTCAGCCATGATGTGTCCTCCTTGGAAAACGCATTTAATATATCTCTTGTTTACAACCCCTCCGGCCCTTCGTGCCACCTCCCCTACACAGGGGAGGCTTCGAGCATATCAATGGCTCCCCTGTGTAAGGGGAGCTGTCCGCGCAGCGGGCTGAGGGTTTGTCATTCCCCGTCACACTTCGATATCCGGATTCCGGCGGATGATCTCGAAGGTCATGCGCCCGTTGTGGTAGGGGCACTTCCAGGGGTCGACGATGGGCAGCGGCATGGGCGTGCCGTCCGGCTCCAGGTAGGCGTACCACTCGGAGCCCGGGCGCGGGTCGATCATCTCATTCCGGATGAAGTGCCACTGGGAAACGACGGCGTCCCGGTACCGGGCCTCGCCGGTGCGCTCAAAGGCGTTCAGGTAGCCCAGCAGCGCCTCGGCCTGAATCCACCAGACCCGCTTGCCGTCGGCCACGCCCCGCTCGCACTCGTTCATGAAGCCCCGCTCCGTCAGGGCCTCGCCATAGGTCTCATCGGCCATGGCCATCAGGATCGGGCGGATGCGCGCCGTGAGGGCCTCGTCCGAAAGCGCGTCCAGGGTCTTGTCCGCCAGCCAGCTGGTCTCGATGTCGTGGCCGTAGCTGTACAGGTCGATCAGGGTATTGTAGTCCAGGTCGAAGAACACCTCCTGGCGGCGCTTGACCGGGTTCCAGATGTGCTTCTCCAGGATGTCCAGGATCTCCACCAGCTTCTCCCGCACCGCCGGGATGGGCTCGGCCGTATACAGCCCGGTGTAGCCCTCCATCACGTGCAGCAGCGTGTTCATCGTGCGGGAGGCCATCACGCCGTTCTCGCTCAGCTTCTCGTTGCTCTCCGGCTGCCAGTCGGCGGTGAAGGCCTCCAGGTAGCCGTTCGCATCCCGGCAGCGGCCCTCCACCACGTCAAACAGCGCCTTTGCCCGCTCCAGCGCCTCCGTATCGCCGCTGGCGCGGTAGTAGGCGGAGAGGGCGTAGATGGCAAAGCCCTGGTTGTAGGTGTGCTTGGTGCCGTCGGCCACGGCGCCGTCCGCGTGCAGCGCCCAGTAGACTCCGCCGTTCGCGTCGTCCGTCATGCGCTTGAGCATCGCGTAGGCGTGCCTGGCCTCGTCCAGCAGGCTTGCGTCCTTCAGGAGCAGGTAGGCCTCGGAGAAGAACCAGAGGATGCGGCTGTTGAGGATGCAGCCCTTGTCGGCGTCCGGGTGGCGGGTCAGGTCGAAGTCCACCAGGTCCACATAGCCGCCGTTCACGTCGTCCCGCAGGCCCTTCCAGAAGGGAATGATGTGCTCCACCAGTTCCCTGCGGGCCTCATCGATCAATCTGGCCATGAAAACTTCCTTTCGTTCCGTGGATATATATAGTCGTAAGGATTCTGTCAACCACTTTATTCTATCGCAACCAGGGCCATCAATCAAGGGATTTGGGAACATTTTCAGCCATGTTGTGGAAATTTTACGCCGTGAAGCTGACCGTCCCCGGGCGAAGCAGGTCCATAACGTGTCAAAATAGGGACAAAATTTGCCTTTTTCGCCCATTTTGCTTCCCTTATCGAGGACAATAGGCTATAATATAAGGGACAATAGTTGCCGTTTGTGGAGGTGAGACTGATGAAAGCTTTCTATGAGACCCGCGAGGGGACGATCTTCGTCGGCGAAATGACGCGCTATCCCTTTCCGCTGCACGTCCACGAGATGCTGGAGATCGCCTACGTGATGCAGGGCGAATGCGTGATGCAGATCGACGGGGAACGCTACCTGCTCAAGCCCGGCGACATGGCGCTGAACTTCCCGCTGGTGCCCCACAGCTTCGAGCAGCTGAGCCCGGATGTCAAGGGCTTCGCCGCCTTCTTCCTGGCGGACAGCATCTCCGAGTTCTCCAACACCTTCCACACCATGCTGCCGGTGAAGCCGGTGCTGCGGGCCAGCGAGGTGCCCCAGGACGCGCTCTACGCCATCGACAAGCTGATGGAACACCCCGGCTACGAATACTTCCCCACCCGCCTGGGCTATCTGCACGTGCTGCTGGCCCACATACTGGAGGCGATGGAGTTCCGCTCCGCGGAGCAGATGAACGAAAAGGGTCTGGCGGACCGGGTGGTCAAGTATATCTTTGACCACGCCTGCGAGAACATCACCCTCTCCACCACCGCCCACGGCCTGGGCATCAGCGAAAGCCACCTGTCCCACCTGTTCTCCCAGCAGTTCCACATCAATTTCCGCCGGTTCGTCAACGCCATCCGCATCGACAAGGCGGAGGCCCTGATGCGCGACCCCGCCATGACCCTCACCGCCATCTGCTACGCCTGCGGCTATGAAAACATGCGCACCTTCCGCCGCGCATTTGTGCGCGAGACCGGGCTGCTGCCCACGGCGTATCTGCAAAAAATGAGAGGTGAGGGCATCGTCGGTGCAAAAATTGATGCGTAAAACGGACAAATTTAGCCATTATCGTTAAGGGAAATGCCGCTTAACCGTTAACTAAACCCCTTTATGTAACCTTGGCGTCACATTTATTTTTGAGCAGAAAACAATTAATGAGAGGCAAATCAACAATCGCTGAGCAAAAAATGCGCAAGTGATTGTTGATTTGCTGTTATTGTGCTGTTATAATAATAACCACGGAGCACAATCTGCTCAGAATTTTTCTAAGGGAGGACAAACCAATGAGGAAACTGCTGGCCGTACTGCTTACGTTGGCGCTGCTGGGCACCCTGATGGTTTCTTTCGCCGCGGCGGAAGAGCTGGAGCCCATCACCCTGACCGTCTTCCGCGGCGATCCCGGCGATCAGCCCTACGAGGACAACAAGATCTACAAGAAGATTGAAGAGGAATTCGGCGTGAAGTTCGAGTTCGAGTTCCTGGCGGGCGACCTGGACGAGACCCTGGGCCTGAAGCTGCAGGACCTGGACGATCTGCCGGACCTGTTCGACGGCGGCAACAGCGCCGAGACCCTGATCGACGCCGGCGCGCTGGTCAACCTGCTGGACTACGTCAATCCTGAGGATACCCCGAACCTGT
This sequence comes from uncultured Eubacteriales bacterium, assembly GCA_900315585.1. Taxonomy (GTDB): domain Bacteria; phylum Bacillota; class Clostridia; order Christensenellales; family Aristaeellaceae; genus UBA2862. The sequence continues at coordinate 18,096 of OMZP01000028.1, forward strand.
GGGCCCACATCGAGCCCCAGAAGAACCGCATCATCACCAAGGACGAAGTCACCGGCGAGGATGTCATGTACATCATCCCCAACTACGGCCTCGGTGAGGGCGAGCAGATCGTCAACAGCGTCGGCGGCCCCGCCTTCTTCATCCAGAAGCAGGTTCTGGCCTGGGCCGGCTATCCTGAGATTCACACCCTGGACGAGTACTTCGACCTGATCGAGAAGTTCATCGCCGAGAATCCCACCAACGCCGACGGCACCCCCTACATCGGCTTCGACATCCTGTGCGAAGGCTGGCGGCACTTCTGCCTGATCAACCCCGTGCAGCACCTGATGGGCCGCCCCAACGACGGCGAGGTTCTGGTGGACGTGACCAAGGACGACTTCCCCACCGAGACCTTCATCAACCAGCCCTATGCCAAGGCCTACTACAAGAAGCTGAACGAGGAGTTCAAGAAGGGCATCATCAGCCAGGACACCTTCGTCATGAGCTATGACCAGTACATCGCGCAGCTGTCCAGCGGCATCGTTCTGGGCATGTTCGACCAGGCTTGGGACTTTGGCGACGCCACCAACGCCCTGCTGACCGACAAGAAGTATGAGAACACCTACGTGGCCCTGGGCCTGGTCTACGACGAGGACGACGTGGCGGCCGAGGATATGCCCGAAGGCTGGACCATCGAGGAGCATTACGTGAACGGCTCCCTGCCGAACCTGGACCGCGGCTTCGGCATCTCCGTTTCCTGCAAGTGCCCCGAGCGCATCGTGGCCATGTGGGAGCGCATGCTGGACTACGACTGGCAGATGCTCTTCAACTGGGGCGTCGAGGGCGAGGACTACTCCGTTGAGGATGGCCGCCTGACCATGACCGCCGAGCAGTACGCCAACACCCAGGACATCGAGTGGCAGCGTCACAACAAGGCCCGCGCGTTCTTCGAGAGCAGCCCCAAGCGTCAGGGCTACATCATGGAAGGCGAGTTCGCCGGCCAGTGCTGGGAGCCCGGCAACCAGGACGAGATCGTGTTCGGCCTGATGAACGACTATGACAAGGACTTCCTGAGCCACTACGGCTACTCCAAGTTCGGCGACTTCGTGAATCCGCCCATCGAGCTGGCGCCCTACGGCGAAGCCTGGCAGATCGACAAGGCCGACATCCAGAAGGACTATGACGACTATCTGAGGATTCAGGACGAGCAGCTGCCCGGCATCATCATGGCCAGCGACGACGAGTTCGACGCCAAGTGGGATACCTTCGTGAATGACATCACGCCCAGCGCCGACATCTATGCGAACTTCATGCACGAGCAGATCCTGAAGCTGGTTGCCGCCTACTACGGCGAGGAATAAGCTGATTCATCACTCACCGCCGGGGGAGAGAGTTTCCTCTCTCCCCTCGGTTTTTCAAATTGTGGGCTGGGGACCTTCGACAACCCCTCCGGCACTTCGTGCCACCTCCCCTTACACAGGGGAGGCAAGGCTGCCGCGCGGATTCAAGCCTCCCTTGTGTAAAGGGAGGCGGCCTGCGAAGCAGGTCGGAGGGATTGTGGCAACTCCTCCCCCAACCCAGAATTTGGAAAACCGACCAAAAATACACTTTACCGGGGGGATTGTCATGACCTATGATTCCAGGGGTACCGCGCGGTACCACAGTCCGAAGAAAAAGAGTTTCTTCCAGAGGCTGTGCAGTCAATGGCAGCTGGCACTGATGTCCGTGCCGATTTTCCTGTATGTGCTGCTGTTCAACTACGCGCCCATGTGGGGCTGGATCAACGCCTTCAAGGACTATGGCAACCGCAAGCTGGTCGCGCGCGGCATCACGCCCTTCAACGGCCTGGACAACTTCAAGTGGCTGTTCAGCCGTCCGGACTTCTTCGTCGCCATCCGCAACACGCTGGCCATGAGCATCATCAACCTGGTGTTCGGCACGGTGTCCGCGGTGCTGCTGGCCGTGCTGCTGAACGAGGTGCGGCAGAAGATGTTCAAGAAGACGGTGCAGACCGTCACCTACCTGCCCCACTTCCTGTCCATGGTCATCGTCGTGGCCATGGCCCAGAACATCTTCGCCTCCAACGGCCCCATCAACGACCTGCTGCTGGGCCTGGGCATCGTCAAGCAGCCCGTGTTCTGGCTGGGCGAGGGCAAGCACTTCTGGTGGCTGGTGGGCATCATCAACGTCTGGAAGGAAGTCGGCTGGGGCACCATCATCTACATCTCCGCCATGACCGCCATCGACCCGGCCCTCTATGAGGCCGCGGCCATCGACGGCGCGGGCCGCTTCCAGAAGATATTGCACGTCACCCTGCCGGGCATCAAGAGCACCTTCGTGATCCTGCTGATCATGAACATCGGCCACCTGATGGAGGCGGGCTTCGAGATCCAGTACCTGCTGGGCAACGGCCTGGTGGCGAACTACTCCCGCACCATCGACATCTTCGTGCTGGAGTACGGCACCCAGAACATGGACTTCGGCGTGGCCACCGCCGCCGGTATCTTCAAGAGCGTGGTCGCCATCATACTGCTCGTCGGCGCGAACTTCATCTCGAAGCGCCTCGGCGAAGAGACGCTGGTCTAAGAAAGGAGGGCGACTGAAATGACTACCACCAATTATCAGAACATCAAGGTTCGCAAGCACTATGACGTCGTCTTCCCGATCGTCAACACCATCATACTGATCCTGCTGATGTTCGTGACCCTGTATCCGGTCATCAACACCGTGGCCTACTCCCTCAACGACGGCACCGACGCCCTGAAGGGCGGCATCAGCCTGTGGCCCCGGGTGTTTTCCACCCAGAGCTACCAGGCCATCCTGTCCGACCCCGCCGTGTACCAGGCCGCCTGGATCTCAGCCAGCAAGACCATCATCATCACCCTGCTGAACCTGTTCTGGACCAGCATGCTGGCCTACACGCTGACCCGCAAGGAATACGTGCTGCGCAAGGTCATCACCACGATGCTGGTGCTGACGATGTACGTGAACGCCGGCCTGATCCCCAACTACCTGCTGATCACCAAGGTGCTGCACCTGAACAAGAGCTACTGGGTGTACATCATCCCCACAATGTTCTCCTGCTTCAACATGATCGTGCTGCGCACCTACATCGCGGGCCTGCCCGAGGCGCTGGTGGAATCCGCGCGCATCGACGGCGCGGGCGACATCCGCATCTTCTGGCAGATCATCTTCCCGCTGTGCAAGCCGGTTCTGGCGACGGTGGCCCTGTTCGTGGCCGTGGGCAGCTGGAACAGCTGGTTCGACACCCACCTGTACAACGCCAGCAAGACGGAGCTGCACAGCTTGCAGTACCTGCTGAAGATGAAGCTGGCCACCACCCAGGCCAGCGCCAACGCCGCCAAGGCCTCCGTCGACGCCCTGGCGAACTCCGCAAGCAGCAAGACCACGCCCGTGACCATCCGCTGCGCCATCACGGTCATCAGCACGGTGCCGATCCTCGTGGTCTATCCCTTCCTGCAGAAGTACTTCGTCACCGGCATGGTGCTGGGCAGCGTGAAGGGCTGATCGACTGACCGTTCCCAAACGACGACTCACTCAACCGGAGGTGAGCCTATGGATAACAAAGCGCCCGCAGAGGCCATGTCCCGGAGCCGCTTTCCCGACGGTTTCAGGATCCTCAAGGGCAACCAGGAATACGTGACCTACATCGAGCATTCCTCCCTTCGGGTGTGGTATTCCGAGACGCCCTCCCACTATGAGAGCCACTTCCATTCGGCGGTGGAGATCATCCTGCCCATCAGCGGCGAGGTGATCTATACGGTGGCGGACAGCACCTACCGGGTGCAGTCCAACGAGGTGCTGATCATTCCGCCCAACACGGTGCACAGCCTGTTCATGCACGAGGGCAGCTCCCGCTACCTGCTGCTGTTCGAGCCGGACCACATCTTCGGCATGCGGGATATGCAGCTGATCGAGGGCCTGCTGAAGACGCCCATCTACCTGACGGGGCAGTCGGAATCCCAGGAGAGCATCCGGAACCTGCTGATGCAGGTGGTGAGCTGCTACGAGCGGCGGGAATTCCTGTGGAACTCCCTGTGCTACGCGGCGCTGCTGCAGATGTACGCCCGACTGGGCCAGTTCAACATGACCCGGGAGATGAGCCGCTTCGACGAGAAGAGCCAGCGCATCGACCCGGAGATCGTGGACAGCGCGCGGCTGTACATCGACCAGAACTACATGCGGGACATCACCCTCACCGACGTGAGCAACTTCACCGGCTTCTCCAAGTGCTACTTCTCCCGCGTGTTCAAGCAGCAGCTGGGCCTGTCCTTCTCGGAATACCTGCGGGGCAAGCGCATCAGCATGGCCGAGGAGCTGCTGATCCACTCCCGCCAGCCCATCCAGGAGATCGCCCTGAGCGCCGGGTTCGGCAGCGTCGCCACCTTCAACCGGGTGTTCCGCGACGCCAAGAACTGCACGCCCTCGCGATTCCGGGAGATCTACGGGGACATCATCAAGTAATATCCGCCAAAACGGCCAATCGCCGGGAGCACAAGGCTCCCGGCGATTGGTTTATACTAAATTCCTTCTAAAACATGTACAAATGCGGAGTGGATTTTTCGTTCTGGGAAAGCTGAGCGGAGGGAGGCGATGCAGCGCATCGTTGACCGAAGCGAAGCACAGCCAGGGCGGAAAAGACGCACGCAGATGTGCATGGATTAGATGGAACGCTTTGCTCAGGATGACAACGAGTCGTAACCCCTGTCATCCTGAGCGAAGCGAAGGTTCTGTACATTTTGCCGGCTAACTGCATTGAGAAGAGGACTTGCAAGTCACCTCATACTAAATTCCTTCTAAAACATGTACGAATGCGGAGTGGATTTTTTGTTCTGGCAAAGCTGAGCGGAGGGAGGCGATGCAGCGCATCGTTGACCGAAGCGAAGCACAGCCAGGGCGGAAAAGACGCCGAAGCACAGCCAGGGCGGAAAAGACGCACGCAGATGTGCATGGATTAGATGGAATTTAGTATCAGCTCAATCCCCAATTTCCCGTGAAGAACCTTTGTTCATTCGAGTATCCAGCAGATCCCCTTCGCCATCCGTCCCACCGGGTCGTTGAAGTGCCCGCCGGGGTTCAGCTCGAAGCGCGTCAGGATGCCCATGCCTTCAAACCGTGCTGCCATCTGCCGCGTGGCGTCCTCCACGGTGCGCATCTGCGCGTTTTTCGCCCTGGACTCCCTGTCCCCCACCGAAAAGTAAGCGCGCTCGGGCAGCCTTGCAAGGGCGTTTCCGGCGGCATATTCCGAGAAACCCGGATACCACAGCGAACCGGAGGCACTGGCCACGCGGGCGAAGGCGTCCGTCCGGTACAGGGCGTAGACCGCGAACAGCCCCGCCAGGGAATAGCCCGCCAGGCCCGTCCAGCGGGGCTCCCCGGGCAGCTTCGCCAGGATCGCGGGCAATACCTGTCCCGTCAGCGTTTGCAGCCAACCGTCCGCCTGCCCGGAGAACGCCTGTCCCTTGAACACCCCCGGCGCGGGCCAGGGCGTCAGCTCCGCGTCCCAGTCCAGCCCGCCGACGGCTGCCAGGGAGAAGTCCGCCTGGGTCAGCGCCTTCACCGCGGCCCATACGGCCTCTCCCTCGCCGTCCTCGCCGTTCAGCACCACCAGCGGTGCCCCGGCCCCCTCGGACGGGAACATCTCGACGGGCTTCCCCGCAATCATCAGCTTCTCCATATTCTCCTCCAAAAACACAAACCCCGGTGCCGCGAGGCATCGGGGTAAAAGCTCTCTCTTATCTCTTGGAGAACTGGGGCGCGCGACGGGCCGCCTTCAGGCCGTACTTCTTGCGCTCCTTCATGCGCGGGTCGCGGGTCAGGTAGCCGGCCTTCTTGATGGCGGGCTTCAGATCGGCGTCCGCCTTCACCAGCGCGCGGGCGATGCCGTGACGGATCGCGCCGGCCTGACCGGTGAAGCCGCCGCCCTTGCAGTTGACGACGACATCCCACTTGCCGAGGGTCTCGGTGAGCACCAGGGGCTGACGGACCACGGTCTTCAGGGTCTCATAGCCGAAGTACTCCTCCAGGTTGCGCTTGTTGATGGTGATGTTGCCCTCACCGGGGATCAGACGAACGCGGGCGATCGCCTTTTTCCTTCTGCCAACAGCATGGAAACAAACATTACTCATTCTTTCGTCCTCCTCCCTATTACAGCTTCAGCTCTTCGGGCTTCTGGGCCTGCTGGTTGTGCTCGGGACCTGCGTACACGAACAGCTTCTTCGCCATCGCGTAGCCCAGGGGGCCCTTGGGCAGCATGCGGCGCACCGCCTCGCGGAACGCGAACTCGCTCTTGTTGGCCATCAGCTTGCGATAGCTGATCTCCTTCAGTCCGCCCGGATAGCCGGTATGATAGCGATAAACCTTGTTGTCCAGCTTCTTGCCGGTCAACACCAGCTTATCGGCATTCACGACGATGATATAGTCGCCACAATCACAGTGGGGCGTGAAGGTGGGCTTGTGCTTGCCGCGCAGCATGGAGGCGACCTGAGAGGCCAGGCGGCCGAACACCATGCCCTCGGCGTCGATGACGTACCACTTACGCTCGACGTTCTGGGGATTCGCCATATAAGTACTCACGTGTAAATTCCCTCCAATTTCGATCGCCGGAGGCTGCTCCGGCTGCGAACCCATGCGGATTCGCCGCTTTTGAGATCAATGCTTTTGCGCCAGGTGTGGTCAGTACCTTCGCAATCATGCCATTGCTCAGGGGCTGGTGAGCGTATTGACACAAGTTGTATTATACCCAAATTTCCCCTGCGCGTCAACGGTTTTCGGCTTCAAATCAGAACTTTAACACGATCGTCTCCCTATCCATCCGGACAGCCCGCCCAGGGCCGCCGCGAGGGTGGCCGCCGAGCAGCAGAAGCCGAGCCCGGCGCACAGCCAGAAGCCCGCGAGCCCCCACCGCGCCGCCAGCAGCACCCCCGGCAGCGCCTGGGCCAGCAGCGCCCTGCCGCCCCGGAGCAGCGCCCCGTTGCCCAGGCAGAGCACCGTCCCCAACCCGGCTCCGCAGGCAAGGCCCAGCCCCACGGGCTTCAGGCACGGGCCGAGGCGCACGACGGCGTCCGCCGCCACGCAGGCGTTCAGCGCCCCGTAGCACAGCGCCAGCAGGAGCGTCGCCGGGACGCTGCCCTCCAGCAGCAGCGCCACGTCGCCCCGGAAGTTCAGCCGGGGCGGCCGCCCGTCCAGGGCGAGAGCGCCGTAGAACAGCACCGCCGCCGCCCAGACGGCCAGTCCCGCCGCGGGCAGGGCGCGGCGACGGCCCGCATTCAGCAAGACTGCCAGGGCCAGCGCCAGTCCCATCCCCCACAGCGCGGCCCGCTTCAGGGGCAGCGCAAGGGCGCCCAGTTTCGCCGCATTGGCCAGCATCACCGCCGCCACCACCGCCAGCAGCAGCCCGTGGAGCGCCCCCGCCAGGCGGCACACGGGCCGCGTCAGGGTTTTTCGGCAGGCCTCGGCGAAGGTGGCCGCGCCGGTGCGGTTCGCCAGCGCCGCGCACAGGCCCGTCAGCAGTCCGAAGCACGCCGACGCCACGGCGATGCCCGCCCAGGACATCCCGCCCAGCTGGGTGAAGAAGCTGACCAGCGTCCGCCCGGAGGCATAGCCCGTGCCCGCCACCGCGGTCAGGGCCGCCAGCGCCGCCCGGGCGTTCCGATTTTTGCCCATAGAAATCCCCCGTTTCACAGGGATTGTATGCGAAACGGGGGTGTTTCATTATCAAGCCGGTTTGGGGAGCCCCCTCTCCGCCCTTTCAGGGCACCTCTTCCCCTCACGGGGGCGAGGCAAGGGACTGAGCACCTCCTTGTAGGGGACGTGCTGACTGAGGGGGATCACTGTCCGGCCTCAGCCTCCCGGGAGAGCTCCTCGGCGGTCTTGTCCACCGGCGTCTCCGCCTCGTAGACCCAGTCCTTCGAGGGGTCGGCGTCCGGGTCCACGGGCCGTCCGTACTCGTCCAGCTCCGGGGGCCGGGTGGCGCTCTCGGCAGGCTCGGCGAACTGGGGGTCGCGGGTGGTCTCGCCGCTGTTCAGCAGCCGAAGCGTGCCGGAAAACAGCTGTACCGCCAGCACCACGGCCAGCACTGCCGCGACCACCGCCACGCCCGCGACGGCGTAGCGCGTCCAGCGGGGCGCGTCCTTGCGTCTTTTGTTCAAACCGTATACTTCCGGATGTACTCCGGCACCTCTTCCTCAGGGGAGCTGATGGACAGCACGAAGCTGCAGTTGTGGCCGTTGGACACCCTTTCCAGGTTCTCGAAGAACTTCTCCATCTCGAGGTCGTCCAGGGGGGTCTTGACCAGCTTCTTGAAGGCGTCCACCGCGATCAGGGACAGGTCGAAATCGGCGGAAAGCATGCCGCTGACGAAGGCCAGGAACTCGTGGGCGGTGCACTTGTAGGCCGCCGGATACTCGCTGGCGTCCACGAAGCGAATCTCGTGGCGCAGATCGTACATATAACGCTTGTCGTCGTCGATGAAAATAATATTGCCGTGCTCGCTCTTGAGCGCATCGTTGGTCAGGTCGATCAATCGCTTGGTCTTGCCGCTGCCCTTGTCGCCCAGGATTACCCGTATCATGTTGCTCCACTCCTTTTCATATCAGGTGGTACCTTGATTATACTATAGAACCTGGGAAAAAACAAGTCGTTCACCGGCAGGAATTTTCCCGCCGCTGTCGAATACCTTCATATTTCACTGTTGGAGGCCAGAGCCATGACGCAGACGAACAACCAGGATATCCTCGAGACCACCGTTTCCACCAGGCGCGTGTTCGACGGACTGATTTTGCACATCGACCACATCACCAACCGCCTGCCCAACGGAAAGCTGGCGGACCGGGAGGTGGCCCGCCACGTGGGCGCTTCGGCGGTGGTGCCGGTGGACGAGGCGGGCAACGTCTATCTGGTGCGGCAGTTCCGCGCGCCCATCGACCGGGTGCTGCTGGAGGTGCCCGCCGGGAAGCTGGACTTCAAGGGCGAGGACCGGCTCCTGGCCGCCAAGCGGGAGCTGGAGGAGGAGACCGGGCTGACGGCCCGCAGCTGGACGCACCTGACGGACATCGTGACCACGCCGGGCTTCAGCGACGAGCTGATCTCCCTGTACCTGGCCCGGGATCTGGTCGCCGGGCAGAGCCACCCGGACGACGACGAGTTTTTAAACCTGGTGAAGGTGCCCCTGGCCGAGCTGGTGGCGATGATCGCCCGGGGCGAAGTGACCGACGCCAAGACCATCTGCGCCGTGCTGCTGGCGGACAGGGCCGTGAACGGCTGACCGGGAGCGCGCCATGTATACCGACAGCTACACCTACATGCCCGCCTTGGAGACGCCCCGGCTGAAGCTGCGGAAGCTGACCATGCGGGACGCCGAGGACATCTACCATTACAGCCGGGACGCGGAGGTGGCCCGCCACGTGCTCTGGGACGCCCACCGCTCCATCGGCGACAGCCGCAGCTACCTGCGCTACATGCTCCGCCGCTACCGCAACCACGAGCCCGCCAGCTGGGGCATCGAGTGGAAGGCGACCGGCGAGATCATCGGCACCATCGGCTTCATGTGGGTCCAGACGGACAACTCCGCCGCCGAGGTGGGCTACTCCCTGAACCGGGATTTCTGGAACCAGGGCATCATGACCGAAGCCCTGCGCGCCGTGATCGCCCACGGCTTTCGCGGCATGAACCTGAACCGCATCGAGGCCCAGCACGAGACCACCAACCCCGCCAGCGGCGCGGTGATGCGCAAGTGCGGCATGGTGCGGGAGGGCACCCTCCGCCAGCGCCTGTACAACAAGGGCCGCTACGTGGATGTGGAGCTGTACGCCATATTGAGAAAGGATTTCAGGGGAAAGCTGTAGGGGCGGCGCTGTGTCGCCCGCCCCCGGCAGAGCCGGGTCCCAATCGCTGCCGCGCGGAATCGCGGAATGCGATCTGAGAGGAAAACAAGATCCTTCGCTGCGCTCAGGATGACAGGGATTCGCTTCGTTGTCATCCTGAACGCAGCGAAGGATCTTTATACGCTGTTTATGAATAATGTAGGGGCGGCGTTGCGCCGCCCGCCCCCGGCAGGGCCGGGTCCCAATCGCTGCCGTGCGGAATCGCGGAATGCGGTCAGGGAGATGGGCGGGCGCCGCAACGGCGCCCCTACTGTATCCGCTGAACAGCGTCCCTGCTGTTATCGCAAAATTGGCGCCCCTGCTGTTTCCCAGCGGAACGCCATTCACTCTAAACTCTCAACTCTAACCTCTCAACTCTCCAGCAGCGTCTCTCCCCGGTCCAGCCGCATGATCTTCTCCACCCGGCGGGCATGGCGGCCGCCCTCGAACTCGGTGGTGAGGAAGGTCCGCACGATCTCCTCGGCCATCACCGGGCCGATGGTGCGCGCGCCCATGGCGACGATGTTGGCGTCGTTGTGCTGGCGGGAGAGCGCCGTGGACACGGGCTCCGAGCACAGCGCGCAGCGCACGCCGTGGATCTTGTTGGCGGAGATAGAGATGCCGATGCCGGTGCCGCAGATCAGCACGCCCTTGTCGCACTCGCCGGACACCACGGCCCTGGCTACCTTCTCGGCGTAGATGGGATAGTCGGTGCTCTCCGTGGAATCGGTGCCGAAGTTCACGACCTCATAGCCGTTGTCCTTGAGCCAGCCCATGACGTGGTTCTTCATGTCCACCGCGCCGTGGTCGTTTCCGATTGCGATTCTCATAAACCTCTTCCTTTCAAAACGTCATTTGAACCACACAAAGTCGCAAAACGCGATGAACAGGCCGAAGGCCGCGCCGAACACCAGCGCCACCAGCAGCCCCGCCTTCACAGCGGCGAAGCGATACTGGCGCAGCTGCTCCGGCGACAGGGGCTCGCGGCCCGGCTCGGCCTGGTTCTTCTTTTCCAGGAACCAGGGCATGCCGTCCACGTCCATGTTGGCGATGGTCTTGCCGTCGTCGCCCTCCGGCAGCGGGGGCCGCTTTTGCCGCGCCATGATCAGCCGGCCTTTCGCTCGGCGCCGCCCGCCTTGGCCCGCTTCATGGCCTCGTCGGCCCGGGCCTTGGCATCCGCGTCGTCATAGAGATGGCAGGCGCAGAAGTGGCCCTCCTCCACCTCCAGCCACTCGGGCGCGGCGTACTTGCACACCTCCATGCAGTGAGAGCAGCGGGTGTGGAACTTGCAGCCCGCCGGCGGATTGGCCGGGCTGGGGATGCTGCCCTGGAGGATGATGCGGTGGATGTGGGCGTCCGGGTCGGGGATCGGGATGGCCGAGAACAGCGCCTGGGTGTAGGGGTTCAGCGGGTTGGCGAAGATCTTCTCCGTCTCCGCGTACTCCACCATGTTGCCCAGGTACATCACGCCCACGGTGTCGGAGATGTGCTCCACCACCGACAGGTCGTGGCTGATGAACAGGTAGGTCAGGCCGAAGTCCGCCTGGAGCTTCTTCAGCAGGTTGATGATCTGCGCCTGAATGGACACGTCCAGGGCGCTCACCGGCTCGTCGCAGACGATGAAGTCCGGCGAGAGGGCCAGGGCGCGGGCGATGCAGATGCGCTGGCGCTGGCCGCCGGAAAACTCATGGGGATAGCGGTCCTTGTAGTACTCCGGCAGGCCGCAAACCTCCATCACGCGGGTGATGTAGTCGTTGAACTCATTCTGGGGCACGATGCCATGCTCCCGCACGGCCTCGCCGATGATCTCCCCGATGGGCAGGCGCGGGGACAGGCTGGAATAGGGGTCCTGGAACACGATCTGCATCCGGGGACGCAGCTTGCGCAGCTGCTCCTTGTTCAGGGCGAAGATGTCCTGGCCGTCCAGGCGCACCTCGCCGCTGGTCTTTTCCTGGAGCCGCAGGATCGTGCGCCCGCAGGTGGACTTGCCGCAGCCGGACTCGCCCACCAGGCCCATGGTCTCGCCCCGGCGGATCTTGAAGCTCACGCCGTCCACGGCCTTCACGTTGCCCACGGTGCGCTTGAAGAAGCTGGACTTGATGGGAAACCACTTCACCAGGTTGTTCACTTCCAGCAGGTAGTCGTTCTGCCGGGCGTTTGCGTTGTTCATGTCCTGCATATCAAAGCGCCTCCACGTCCACGGATTTGGGATAGCCCACGATCTCGCCCTCGTCGAAGTAGCGATAGCAGGTGACGATGTGGGTATCGCTGATGCGGATCTCCGGGGGGTAGTCGCCGTGGCAGCGTTCGCACTGCATCTCGCAGCGGTCCCGGAAGTAGCAGTAGTTGGGCATTTCCACGGGGTTGGGCACGTTGCCGGGGATGTTGTACAGCTCCTCCACCTTCTTGCCCACCACCGGCTTGGACTTCATCAGGCCGATGGTATAGGGATGGGAGGGATGGTGGAAGATGTCGTCGGTGGTGCCCTTCTCCACCACGCGGCCGGCGTACATGACCACCACGTAGTCCGCCATGCCGGCCACCACGCCCAGGTCATGGGTGATGAGCATGATGGAGGAATTGAGCTTGTCCTTCAGGTTCTGTAAAAGATCCAGAATCTGGGCCTGGATCGTCACGTCCAGGGCCGTGGTGGGCTCGTCCGCGATGATCAGGCTGGGCGAGCAGGCCAGGGCGATGGCGATGCAGATGCGCTGGCGCATGCCGCCGGACAGCTCGTGGGGGTACATGTTGTACACGCCTTCCTTGTTGGCGATGCCCACCAGCTCCAGCATCTCCAGCGTCCGCGCCTTCACCTCTTCCTTGGAAAGCTCCGGATGGTGCAGGAGGGTCACCTCGTCCACCTGATCGCCGATCCTGAACACCGGGTTCAGGGCGGTCATGGGCTCCTGGAAGATCATGGAAATGCGGTTGCCGCGGATCTTCTCCATGATGGCGTTGGGGGTGTTGACGATGTTGTAGGCGGTGCCGTCGCCCAGGTTGAAGCGGATCTCGCCGCCCACGGTCTGGCCTGAGGGCCGCTGCAGCAGCTGCATCAGCGACAGGCTCGTGACCGACTTGCCGCAGCCGGACTCGCCCACCACGCCCACGGTCTTGCCCACGGGGATCTCGTAGCTGACGCCGTCCACGGCCTTCACCACGCCCACGTCGGAGAAGAAGTAGGTGCACACGTTGTCGAACTCCACCACGTTGCGGGGGTCCTTCATCTTCGTGGTGTACAGGGCGGTGTCCTTGTTGGCGTCGGCCCGCTCCTTTTCAAGCTTGCGGGTGACGCGGCGGTTGAAGCGCGTGATGCGCCGGGACTCTCTGCCGGAGATGTATGAACTCTTCTTGTTATCGCTTGCCATGTTCACCTCTCCTTATCGCTTGGCCTTCGGATCATACGCGTCGCGCAGACCGTCGCCGACAAAGTTGAACGCAATGACCGTCACGCAGATCAGCAGGCCCACGGGAATCCAGATGAAGGCGTAGTGCTGCATGGCCGAAGCCGACGAGACGGAGTTGATGATGGTGCCCCAGGTGGCCAGCGGGTGCTTCACGCCCAGACCCAGGAAGGACAGCGTGGATTCCGTGAGGATGACGCCGCCCATGCCCATCGTGGCCTGCACGATCAGCTGGGGCATGATGTTGGGCACCAGGTGGTGGAAGATGCGATCCTTGACCCGGATGCCGGTGGCCTCGGTGGCCACCATGAACTCCTGCTCGCGCAGGGTCAGGATCTGGCCGCGCACCAGGCGGGCCACGCCGGCCCAGCCCATGATGCCCAGGGCCGCCATCATGATGAGCAGCCGGATGTAGGTATCCATGCGCAGGGCGTCCATCAGCGCGCCCAGGATGATCATGATGGGCATGGAGGGCAGGCAGTAGAAGATGTCCACCAGGCGCATGATCAGCATGTCCACCCAGCCACCGTAGTAGCCGGACAGGCCGCCCATGATGACGCCCAGGAAGGTCTCCAGGAACACGACCACGAAGCCCACCATCAGCGACACGCGGCCGCCGTACATGATGCGGCTCAGCACGTCGAAGCCGTCGCCGTCGGTGCCCAGCCAGTGCTCGCCGGAGGGCGCGTCAAACATGTTGATGACGTAGATGATCTGCTGGCAGTTCACCACGAATTCGCCGGTGTCCCGCTGGCTCAGCTTCAGCTCGGTGTCCTGGTAGCTGATGTTGCCCGCCTCGTCCACCACATACTCGCCGGTCTCGGTCTGCATGGGCAGGGCGTAGGTCAGCGTGCCGGTCTTGACGCCGCTGTCGTGCATCTCCAGCGCCTTTTCCGTCAGGGCCTTCTTCAGGCCGTACTCCATGGTGTCGTCGCCGTTGTAGCGGCGCACGGCGTAGGGCGTGAGCTCCATGTACTCCTCCCCCGCCGCGTCGGTGACCACCCAGTCGCCGCCGTTGCGCTCGATGCTCCAGGTCTGGCCCTCGGCCTCGAACGCGCCGCCTGTGGCGGTGGCCAGCAGGGCCGCGGCCCTGAAGCTGTCGGGCACGCTGGCGCCCACCTCGTAGGTGCTGAAGGTCAGGCGGCTGTACACCCGGGCCGGAACCGGCGAAGCGGCGCGATAGACGCGGGTGACGCCGACGTTGGTGACGGGCAGGTAGCTCTCGCCCTCAAAGTCGAAGCTCGCGCCGGACTCGATGCCCGCCAGCAGCGCCGCCTCGAAGCCCTCGCCCGGGGCGTCGCCGGTGAACTGCAGGCCGTCGGTGGCCGCGGTGATGGCGTAGCTCTTGGCCTTGCCTCGCTCGTAGGTATAGGTCACGCCGTCCAGCTCAAATTCGCCGCCCTTGGCGTCCTTGGCGATGGCGTCCTTCACGGCCTGCTCCAGACCGTCCACCGGGTTCTTGACCGCGTACTCGATCTTCTTGCCCACCATGCTGTAGGTGCCGATCTCGGTGACGGCGCTGCCGTAGGTGGCCACCTCCTCGTAGTCGGCGGCGGAGGCCAGATACACGTCGTCGGTCAGCTTCTCGATCTCGTACAGGCTGGCTTCGCCCAGCCAGGCCGTCTTTTCGCTGCCCTCGGCGACCATGGCCTTGATGATGGAGTTCATCTTGTTGTTGACGGCCCGCTCCACCTCGGCTCCGTTTGCCACGTCATAGCCGGTGTAGGCGGTGTTCTCCTTCACCATGCCGTAGTTCACGTCGCGGGGCTCGTACTTATAGAAGATCTGCTTCTGCCCGTAGGGGTAGAACAGCGGCCCGATGAACGAGAAAACGAACATCAGAATCAGCATCACCGAGCCGAACACGGCCAGGCGGTTGCGGATGAACCGCTTGAACACCTGCCGACCCGGGGAGAGCACCTTCACGCGGCTCAGGTCGTCCAGGGCCACTTCGCCGCCCGCATTGTGCTCCACGCCCTGCTTGGCGGCCTTGCGCGCCTTCAGGACTTCGTTCAAATTATATCTGCTCATGCCGCACCTCCTAGCTCAGCCGCACGCGGGGGTCCACCGCGGCGTACAGCAGGTCGCTGATCAGGTTGCCCAGCAGCGTGAGGATGGAGATGAACGCCAGGTAGAACATGATGAACGGGATGTCCGCCTGGGTCATGGAGGTGTAGGAGGCATAGCCGATGCCGCGGATGGAGAACAGCGTCTCCGTGATCAGCGCGCCGGAGAACAGGCCCGGCAGCGTGCCGCCCAGCATGGTCACCAGCGGGATGAAGGTATTGCGGAAGGCATGGCGGTTGATGACCTTCTTCTCCGGCACGCCCTTGGCGCGGGCGGTGCGGATGTAGTCGGCGCTGAGGACCTCCAGCATATTGGTACGGGTGTAGCGCATCAGGCCGCCGATGGAGATGATCGTCAGTGTGATCAACGGCAGCACGAAATGCTTGGCCACATCCAGGAATTTCCCGAATTGAGAGAGCGTCAGGTAGTCCCGGCCCTGCATGCCCGACAGATCGAACCAGCCGAGCTTGACCGAGAACACATACTTGAGCACCGTCGCGACAAAGAAGGTGGGCATCGAAATGCACACCATGGCCACCACGGTGGTGAAATAATCCGTGAAGCTGTACTGCTTCCGGGCCGCTGTGATGCCCAGCGGAATGGCGATGAGGATCTCAAAGATAAAGGACACAAAGCCCAGCGCAAAGCTGTACCAGACCGTGTTATGGAACTCCTGGGTGACGGGGATCGTCCAGGCCCAGCTGTCGCCCCAGTTGCCCCTGACGGCGTTGCCCAGCCACACAAAATAGCCCTGGACCACGCCCTTGTCCATGCCGTATTGCGCGTTCAGATCGGCCAGCCATTCGGCATAGCTCTTCGTCGCGCCGGGGCGGGACGCCAATTCCCGCGCCTTGGTCTCCACGTAACCGGAGGGCATGTTGTACATCAGCACATAGATGATGAACATGACGAAGAACAGTATCAAAACGCTGTAGAGCAGGCGTTTGACCGTATACTTCAGCATCGTGCTTCCCACTTTCTGAAAGGGTTTCCCCTGGAATGAGTTTCAGTCTCCAAACAACCCCTCCGCCGACTTCGTCGGCGCCTCCTCTTGCACAGGGGAGGCTTTCGGGGTATGTTCCCGGCTCCCCTGTGTAAGGGGAGCTGTCAGCCGCAGGCTGACTGATACTAAGCTCAATTAAAATATATACAGATGTGGAGTGGATTTTTCGTTCTGGCAACGCAGAGCGGAGGGAGGCGATGCAGCGCATCGTTGACCGCAGCGATGCTAAGCCAGAACAGCGTCTCCGCAATGACCAGTCACATCATACAACCAACTGCATGAACGGAGGGAAGCCCCTCCATTCATGCAGGGCATCAATGGATTGATTATGGTTTTAGGATTCTTCGACTTCGGCTGCGCCTCCGCTCAGAATGACAGCACAATCATTGTCATCCTGAGCGAAGCGCCAGCGGAGTCGAAGGATCTTTGGCACTTTTGTCTTACTTGACAGCCTGGGTCTCGATCTCGGCGTACCAGTTCCAGTAGGGGGTCATGTCCTGCGGAATGGTGTCGATGTCGACGCGCTCGGTGGAATAGGTGGTGCACTCCTTGCGCTGATACAGCGGCAGCTCGCAGCCCCAGTCCATGATGATCTCCATGGCGTCCTTGTAGATGCTCTTGCGCTCCTCGGTGTCGGCGCTGCTGCGGCCGGCCTTGATCAGAGCGTCCAGATCAGCGTCGTCCAGGGAGTAGTGGTTGGAGTTGGTGCCGTTGCCGTGGGCGTTTTCGCTGGAGTAGACCTGGGTCATATCCGGGTCGACGGTGCTCTGCCAGGCGGCGGCCCACATCATGGCGGTGTTGCTCTCCAGGGCGTTGTTCCACACGCTGGTGCCAACGTCGTTCACCTGCAGGGTGATGCCCAGCTCGCCCAGCACGTTGCTGGCGGCCACGGCCACGCCGTAGGCGGGGTGATCCTGCTGGCCCGCGCCGGGGATCATGACCTCGTAGGTGTCGGTGACGTCGGTGAACTTGCCGGTCTCCTCGTCGAAGTTGAAGCCCGCGGCCTTGAAGTAGCCGATGGCGGCCTGCTTGGCGGCCTCGTAACGCTGTTCCTCGCTCATGGAAGCATCGTAGATGTCGTTGCCGTCCACGTCCACGGAGTAGGCGTTCCTGTAGCCCTCGTCGGCCGGCTTGGGAGCGGCCCAGGAGGTGTTGGAGATGGGATACTGGATGACGGCGGCGCGATCGCCGTAGTAGGAGTTGATGACGGTGTCGCGGTAGACGGAGAACAGGGTCATGAAGCCCTTGCGCAGCGCCTTGGAGGCGTCGGAGGCGGGCTCGCCGCCCACGTTCACCAGGTCGGCGTTGATGCCCAGGTAGCCGTAGCCGCGATAGTCCACCAGCACGGTGTGGATGGTCTCGCCGGCCAGCTCGCCGTTGGCGTTGGCGTCCTGGATGGCCTTCACGGTGTCCTCGTTGATGGAGGGCGCCGCGATGTCGAAGCTGCCGGTGATGATGCCGGGCACATAGTCGCTGTCCACGGACTCCTGCATCAGCAGGGTGGCGACCTTGGGCTCGCCCTTATAGTAGTAGGGGTTGGCCTTCAGGGTCACGACGCCGTTGGCATAGCCGTCGAACACATAGGGGCCGCAGCCGAGGGGCTCGCTGTTCTTGGCCTTCACGCCGGACAGATCGCCCTTGGTGAAGCCGAACTGGTTGTTGTCATAGTCGTACATGGCGGGATCGCCGTAGTAGTGCAGGGGCACCACGGTGAAGGCCATGTTGTAGATGGCGGTGGCGTCGTACTCGGTCATGTGCACGGTCATGCTGTAGTCGCCGGTCCTGACGATGCCCGCGATGTTGGCGGCGCTGTCGCCGGTGTCCACGCCGGTCTCGTAATCGGCGCCCAGGGCGGCGATGGTCAGCTGCAGGCGGTTGGAGCCGGCGCTCTCAGTGGCCTCGGCCTCCTCCACGGTGTCATAGGCGGCCACGATGGCATCCCAGAAATCGTAGGCGGTGGCGTCCTCGGCCAGCTCGAAGCCCCAGTTGGCAGCGCAGGCGGCCACGGAGTCCTCGGGAGCGTTGTAGCCGTTGGAGATGCAGTAGTCGCAGATCTCCTGGGCGAAGGCCGCGCCGGCTTCCTCGTTGTAGAACTTCCAGAACTCGTTGTACTGCTCCTCGGTGTAGAGGTTGTTTTCAACGTAGCCCTCGCCCTCGCCGTCGGCAAAGATCTTGTTGCCGCGGCTGTCCATGCCGCTGCGATAGGCTTCCATGCCCTCGATGGGCAGGGCGTAGATGGTGGAAGAGCCGTCGTAGGTGGGATCGGACAGCACATAGATGCCAAAGATGACATCGTCGATGGTGGCGGGCTCGCCGTCGGAGAACTTGATGTCGTCGCGCATGGTCAGGTTGTAATCCACGCTGCCGTCGTCGTTCTGCACGACTTCGACGTTGCCCATGCCCTTGTATTCATAGCCGTTGCCGTTGTAGTCCACGGTCTCGCCGTCGATGCCGTTGTTGATGATGGCGCCGCCGCGGTCCGCCTGCAGCAGCAGGGCCTGGGTCAGGTCGACGACCTCCATGTCATAGGCAGTGGTCGCAAAGAAGGGGCTGAACTTCTGGCCGAAGGTGGCGGTGGCGTACACCATGGTGCCTTCAGCCCGCTCCTCGGCCGCTTCCTCAGCCACGCCGCCGATGGTCAGCGCGCAAGCCAGGATCAGCGCGAGAACGAGCGCAAGAAGCTTGTTCAGGTTGCTCATGTTACTGTTTCCTCCTTGAAAAATATTATTATACGCATCTGGGTGCGATATAATACGAAGGTTTATGCCGACAATCTCTCCGGCGCTGCGCGCCACCTCCCTTTGCACAAGGGAGGCTTTGGGCTCCCCTGTGTAAGGGGAGCTGTCGCCAAAGGCGACTGAGGGGTTGTCTTAGTTATGATGGCGTCCGCGAAGCCACGCACTTCACCCGCTTCCACAGCCGGTGGTTGTGCCAGCCGACGCCAAAAAGCAACGCGGCGCAGGCGGCGAAGATGAGGTCTCCGGTCAGCAGTTCCGCCCCGCGGGCCCAATTCACGCCCTCTCCGATCAGCGCCGCGGCGCTCAGCAGCATCGTGAAGAACGAGCAGGCCGGGCAGCGGTTCTCCAGCTGGTCCGCGTGGCGATGCTCCAGGGGCTCCTTTGCACGGAGAGCCCGGGCCACCGCGCCGATCATCAGCGCCAGGGGCAGCGCGACAAAGGCAAAGGGCAGCGCCACCCACCAGGCGCGGGTGGCCGCCGACAGGGGCGTCAGCGCGCCCAAGAAGGCCAGCCAACCCATCCCGCAGGCGACCAGCGCCCGGGTCAATACCCCGCGGGCCGCTTCCCCGCCCGCCGCAAACACATAGTCCGCGCCGATGTATTCATAATCCGTTCGGATGCGGCCCCGCTGGTCGATGCTCTCCACCAGGCGATAGTCGCCCACATATCGGTTTCTCGACACGCTGCCTCCGAAGCCCCGTCGCCGGGAACTCGCCTATTTTATAATCACAGTTGATTATACCATAAATCCCGGGCAATGACAATACCAAAATGAGGTCAAATGGTGACGTTATCACTTTACTTTCCGTTCATCGGCTGATATAATGAATACAACTGAAATGATAGGAGGTCTTTGAGATGCAGGAAGTTTATGAGTTTCTGAAAAAGTGCGGCACCTACTACCTGGCCACCGTGGAGGGCGACCAGCCCCGGGTGCGCCCCTTCGGCACGGTGGACATCTTCGAGGGCAGGCTCTACATCCAGACCGGCAAGGTCAAGGACGTGTCCAAACAGCTCCAGGCCAACCCGAAGGCCGAGATCTGCGCCTTTGCGGACGGCAGGTGGCTGCGCGTGGCGGGCAGGCTGGTGCGGGACGACCGCGTCGAGGCCAAGCGGCACATGCTGGACAGCTATCCCTCGCTGAAGGCCATGTATTCCGCCGAGGACGACAACACCGAGGTGCTCTATTTCACCGACGCCACCGCCACCTTCTCCAGCTTCACCGAAGCGCCGAGAACCATTCATTTTTAAGGAGGAACGCCCATGTCCGAAAAGATTCCCGGAACCGGCGGCGAACGCTATGTGCCCTATGCCGAGCGCACCGGCAACGAATCCATCGTCTATTTCACCCGCGACCTGTCCGCCGAGGGCATCAAGAAGCTGTACCGGCGGGTAAACGGCCGCATCCAGGGCAAGGTGGCCCTGAAACTGCACACCGGCGAGCAGTACGGCCCGAACATCATCCCCAGCGCCTGGGTGAAGGAGTTCATGGCCAGCGAACTGCCCGACGCCACCATCGTGGAGACCAACACCTTCTACGAGGGCGACCGGGACACCACCGAAAAGCACCGCGAGACCCTGAAAATCAACGGCTGGGACTTCTGCCCGGTGGACATCACCGACGAGTTCGGCACGGCGGATCTGCTGGTGCTGGGCGGCAAATGGTTCGACCACATGAGCGTGGGCCGGGAGCTGCCCAAGTACGACTCCCTGGTGGTGCTGACCCACTTCAAGGGCCACACCATGGGCGGCTTCGGCGGCAGCAACAAGAACATCGGCATCGGCTGCGCCGACGGCAAGATCGGCAAGAAGATGATCCACCAGGCCGCGGGCAGCGACGACCAATGGAGCATCGCCGAGGAGGAGCTGATGGAGCGCATGACCGAGAGCACCAAGGCCACCGTGGACTACTTCGGCAAGAAGACCTGCTTCATCAACGCCATGCGCAACATCTCCGTGTCCTGCGACTGCGAGGGCTGCCTGGCCGAGCCGGTGGTGACGCCGGACATCGGCATCCTGGCCTCCAACGACATCCTGGCCGTGGACCAGGCCTGCGTGGATTTGATCTACGCCCTGAAGGACGAGGACGGCGCGGCCATGCGGGAGCGCATCGAGAGCCGCCACGGCCATCACCAGCTGGCCTATATGTACGAGCTGGGCATGGGCAACCGGAAGTACCTGCTGCTGGACATCGACCACGAGGACGCGCCCATCCGCCCCGCCGACGCCGTGGCGAACGTGGTGCCCTTCGTGGAGGATCCCAAGGTGGCCGAGCGCCGCATGAAGGCCCTGGCCGCCCTGGCGGAAGCGGAAGCGGCGAAGGAATAATCCAAAGCCTTCCCCTTTGGGGAAGGTGGCCGAGCACAGCGAGGTCGGATGAGGTCTTTTACGGATGCCTCGCGCCGTTGACACTATAGAAGGGCTGTGCCATCTTCAAAGCAAAGGCGCGAAACGTTTGATTTGAGACCTCATCCGTCATTTGCTTCGCAAATGCCACCTTCCCCATAGGGGAAGGCTTTTTTATGGCTTCCTCCCCGCTTCCCATTGCGAACTTTCCATTAAAAATCGCCCCATCCCTTGCTTTTGGATCGCTTTAACACTATAATATAGTAAATTTACCTCCACGTTCAGCGACGCGGAGGAAAAAGGAGTAATCATCATGAAGAAGATCGTTACCATCGTTCTGGCTGCCCTGATGCTGCTGTCCGCCTGCGCCTTCGCCGAGGGCACCTTCCGCGTGGGCATGGAGTGCGACTATCCTCCCTTCAACTGGACCCAGGTGGAGGCCGACGAAAACGCGGTGCCCATCGACGGCGGCATGGGCTATGCCGGCGGCTATGACGTGGAAATCGCAAAGCGGATCGCCGAGGGCCTGGACAAGGAGCTGGTGATCTGCAAGATCGAGTGGGACGGCCTGATCCCCGCCCTGAACGCCGACCAGATCGACGCCGTGATCGCGGGCATGTCTCCCACCGCCGAGCGCAAGATCACCGTGGACTTCACCGACGCCTATTACAACAGCGACCTCGTGGTCGTGGTCCGCGCCGACAGCGACTATGCCAAGGCTGAGACCCTTTCTGACTTCGCCGGTGCGAAGATCACCGCCCAGCTGAACACCTTCCACTACACCGTGCTGGATCAGCTGGAGGGCATCATCCAGATGCCGGCCATGGAGACCTTCCCGGCCATGATCACCGCCCTGAACTCCGGCGCCATCGACGGCTACATCTCCGAGCGCCCCGGCGCGGTTTCCGCCGTGGCGGCCAACGCGGGCCTGACCTTCGTCACCCCCGGCTTCGTGGCCAGCGAAGAGGACACCTCCATCGCCGTCGCCCTGAAGCAGGGCCAGCCGGAGCTGATCGAGCAGATCAACGGCATCCTCGCCGGCATCGACGCCGACGCCCGCAACGAGCTGATGGACAGCGCCGTGCTGAACCAGCCGGTTTCCGCTGAATAACGCTTATAATTGGGAATGAGGAATTAGGAATTAGGAATTGTGGTGCAAATTCTGACGAATTTGTTCGATTGACAAAGAGTAACGCATTGGGTATTCTCTTTAATGAAATCCGTAAGGATTTCTACCACCATTCCTCATCCCTCATTCCTCATTCCTCATTTTTGCAAGAAAGGTATGATCGACAATGCCAACCGCGCAATCGGGATTCTTTGAATGGGTCTGGTTCTTCCTGAGGACCTACGGCGGGCTGTTCCTGCAGGGCGCGGGCGTGACGCTGCTGATCGCCCTGACGGGCACGCTGACGGGCTTCGTCATCGGCCTGGGCGTGGGCTACGTGCGCGCCAAGCCCAACGACAGGGAGAACGGCGCCCTGCGCTACTGGCTGCGGAAGATCGTCCGGGGGCTGCTGGGCGTGTACATCGAGGTGTTCCGCTCCACGCCCATGATCGTGCAGGCCATGGTCATCTTCTACGGCATGTCCGCGGTGTTCCATGTGAACCTGCCCCACCTGCTGGCGGGCTACATCATCGTGTCCATCAACACCGGCGCGTACCTGTCGGAAATCGTCCGCGGCGGCATCCAGTCCGTGGACCCCGGCCAGCAGGAGGCCGCCCTGGCCATCGGCATGACCTACGGCCAGAGCATGCTGAACGTGGTGCTGCCCCAGGCCATCCGAAACATCCTGCCGGCGCTGGGCAACGAGTTCGTGGTGAACATCAAGGACACCTCCGTGCTGAACGTCATTTCCGTGACCGAGCTGTTCTTCGTGTCCAAGAGCGCGGCGGGCACCTACTTCAAGTATTACGAGGTCTTCTTCATCACCGCCTGCGTCTACTTCGTAATGACCTTCACCGTCACCCGCATCCTGCGCTGGCTGGAGAAGAAGATGGACGGCCCGGAAAACTACGCCATCCACGGCTCCCAGACCGTGCCCAGCGTGGAGCTGATCAACAAGGGAGGCGACCAGAATGGCTGAGAAGATGGCCGAGCGCATCATCGAGGTGCGCCACCTGAGCAAGTCCTTCGGCGACCACCAGGTGCTCATGGACGTGGATTTCACGGTCCGCAAGGGCGAAGTCGTTTCCATCATCGGCTCCAGCGGCTCGGGCAAGTCCACGCTGCTCAGGTGCATCAACCTGCTGGAGAAGCCCACCGGCGGCGAGATACTCTATCACGGCAAGTCCATCCGCGGCGAGGGCTTCAATTTGCAGATGTACCGCGCCCACGTGGGCATGGTGTTCCAGCAGTTCAACCTGTTTGCCAACATGACCGCCCTTGAAAACTGCGTGGTCGGCCAGATGAAGGTGCTCAAGCGCAGCCGCGCCGAAGCCGAGAAGGTGGCCATGGAGTACCTGCGCAAGGTGGGCATGGACGTGTACGTGAAGGCCAAGCCGAGGCAGCTCTCCGGCGGCCAGAAGCAGCGCGTGGCCATCGCCCGGGCGCTTTCCATGAACCCGGACGTGCTGCTGTTCGACGAGCCCACCAGCGCCCTGGATCCGGAGATGGTGGGCGAGGTGCTTGCCGTCATGAAGGACCTGGCCAGCTCGGGACTTACCATGCTGGTGGTCACCCACGAGATGGGCTTCGCCCGGGACGTGTGCGACCGGGTGGTGTTCATGGACGGCGGCGTGATCGTGGAGAGCGACGTGCCCGAGGTGATCTTCACCCAGCCCAAGCAGCCGAGGACGAGGGAGTTTTTGGCAAGGATACTGCAACAGGATTGAAGCATAACAAAACGCTGAATGACAGATTGCCATTCAGCGTTTTTGTTTTGCTTCTTTATTTCGCGATCATGAACATGAACTCGCCGGAGGCGCAGACCTGGTCCTCGACCCTGGCCTCGCCCTTGACGACGAAGAGCGTACCCTTGCTGCGCACCAGTTCGGAATGGACCGTGATGGTGTCGCCGGGGCGCACCGGGCGGCGGAAGCGCACGCTGTTGATGCCCGCGTAGTAGGGCGTGCCGCCGGGAATTGCGTCCTTCATCAGCATGCAGGAGGCCTGGGCGATGATCTCGCACTGGATGACCCCCGGCACCACCGGGTTGCCCGGGAAGTGGCCCCGCAGGAAGAACTCGTCGCCGCGGACGTGGTAGACGCCCTCCGCCGTGCCGTCCTCCAGCAGCGCCGCCTCGTCCAGCAGCGCCATGTCGTCGCGGTGGGGAAGAATTTGCGCGATTTGCTCGCGGTTCAGGCGTTCGCTTGACATGTGTTTGCCTCCCATGGATTTGTATTTGGTTCCCCCCTCTCCGCCCCTGCGGGGCACCTCTCCCCCTCACGGGGGCGAGGCAAGGAGGTTCCGTGGGTTCTGTCCTAGCCCCTCCGAGAGAGAGGCAAGGAAGTTCCGTGGAATCTGTCCTAGCCCCCGGAGAGAGAGGCAAGGAGGTTCCGTGGATTCTGGCCTCACCCCCCGAGAGAGAGGCAAGGAGGTTCCGTAGATCTGGCCTCACCCCCCGAGAGAGAGGCAAGGAGGTTCCGTGGATGCTTGGCTCGCCCCCGTGAGGGGGAGAGCTGTCACGGCAAAGCCGTGACTGAGAGGGGGTTCCCCTTTCAAATCCTCCGCAATGCAATCACCGCATTGTGCCCGCCGAAGCCCAGGGACGAGGAGATGGCCATTTCAGGATCGGCCTTCACCGCCTGGTTGGGCACGTAGTTGAGGTCGCACTCCGGGTCGGGCTCGTTCAAATGGATGGTGGGCGGCACGACGCCGGTCTTCAGCGCCATGGCGCAGGCCACGGCCTCCACGCCGCCGGCGGCGCCCAGCATGTGCCCGGTCATGGACTTGGTGGAGCTGATCAGCGCCTTGCGGGCGGCCTCCTCCCCCATGGCCTTCTTGATGGCCAGGGTCTCCACCTTGTCGTTCATGGGCGTGCCGGTGCCATGGGCGTTGATGTACAGCTTTTCGCCCGCGTAGCCCGCTTCCTCCAGGGCCAGCCGGATGGCGTTGGCCGCGCCGATGCCCTCGGCCTGGGGCGCGGTGATGTGGTAGGCGTCGCAGGTGTTGCCGTAGCCCACCACCTCGGCGTAGATCTTCGCCCCGCGCTTCACGGCGCGCTCATACTCCTCCAGCACCACGATGCCGCTGCCCTCGCCCATCACGAAGCCGCCGCGGCGGGCATCGAAGGGCAGGGAGGCCTTCTCGGGATCCTCACTCTCGCTGAGGGCCTTCATGTTGGAGAAACCCGCCACCGCCAGGGGGATGATGGTGGCCTCCGCGCCGCCGGCGATGATGGCGTCCGCCAGGCCGTACTTGATGGCGTGGAAGGCCTCGCCGATGGCGTGGCTGGAGGTGGCGCAGGCCGTGACCACGGGCAGGCACGGGCCCTGGGCGTTGAAGCGGATGGCGATGTTGCCCGCCGCCATGTTGCCGATCATCATGGGCACGAAGAAGGGCGACACCCGGCCGGGGCCGCGGTTGAGGAGCTTCTCCGTCTCCTGCACGAAGGTCTGCATGCCGCCGATGCCGCTGCCCACGTACACGCCCAGGCGCTCCGGGGAAACGGTGCCCTCGATGCCGCTGTCGGACACGGCCTGGATGGCCGCCGCCATGGCGTACTGGGCGAACAGGTCGGTGCGCTTGGCCTGGGCGCGGTCGATGCCCGCGGCCTCCGGGTCGAAGCCCTTCACCTCCGCCGCCACCTTGACCTTGTAGCCCTCGGTATCAAAGCGGGTGATGGGGCCGATGCCGCACACGCCCTCGGTCAGGCTCTGGAAAAAGGCCTCCGCGCCATTCCCCACCGGGGAAATGACGCCCGCGCCGGTAATTACTACACGATGGTTCATACGATCTCCTCACAAGGTTGATCGAGTGAGGAGTGAGGAGTGAGGAGTGAGGAGTGAATAGCGTCTTGTCCGGCCATCCATACTCCTAACTCCTGACTCCTAACTCCTACCTCATAAAGAATCCGCCGTCGACGGTGATGACGGTTCCGGTGATGTACCCCGCCTCGTCGCTGGCGAGGAAGGCCGCCGCCGCCGCCACGTCCTCCGGCTTGCCCATGCGCCGCAGGGGGATGCTCTTGCAGGCCTCCTCCAGGGCGTCCTGGTTCATGGCCTGCGTCATGGGCGTCTCGATGAAGCCCGGCGCAATGGCGTTGCAGGTGACGTTCCGGGCGGCCAGCTCCCGGGCGATGGTCTTGGTCAGGCCCACCACGCCCGCCTTGGACGCGGCATAGTTGGCCTGGCCGGCATTGCCCATCAGGCCGGCGATGGAGGCGATGTTGATGATGCGGCCCGCCCGCTTCTTCATGAAGTCGGCGTACAGGGCCTTGATCATCAAAAACGTGCCCTTCAGGTTCACGGAGATCACCGCGTCGAAGTCCTCCGGCGACATGCGCAGGGCCAGCTTGTCCCGGGTGATGCCCGCGTTGTTCACCAGGATGTCCACGCCGCCCAGGGCTTCCTTCACCTGGGAAACGGCGGCCGTCACCTGGTCGTAATCGGTGATGTCGCACTTCGCCGCAAAGGCGCGCACACCCAGCGCGCGAAGCTCCTCGGCCGTCTGCTCGCTCAGCTCCAGGCTGCCGGCGTCGAGGATGGCGATGTCCGCGCCCTGGCTCGCCAGCTTCATGGCAATGGCGCGGCCAATGCCCCGCGCCCCGCCGGTGACGAGGGCCACTTTACCGTTCAACATATCCAAAACCTCCGGTTTTTCCTCAATTAGGAATGAGGAATGAGGAGTGAGGAATTATGGTAGAAATCCTTGCGGATTCCTTTTGGATGAAAGATCTGGCCATTGATATGGCAGCGTTCTTATTTCAAGTCAAACAAATCCCGCAGGGATTTGAACTTCAATTCCTCATTCCTAATTCCTCATTCCTCATTTAATCCAGCCTCTCCGCGGCTTTTGACAGAATCTCCTCCGTCTCCCGCATGAGGTCGTCCACGATTTCCTTTGCGCTCTGCTCCTTTTTCACCAGCGCGGCGATCTGCCCCGCCAGGAAGGAGCCGCCCTGCAAATCGCCGTCCACGGCGGCCTTGCGCACCGCGCCGGTGCCGAAGGCGGAGAGCTCCTCCTCGGAGACATTGGGGTCCCGTTCCAGCTCCGCGAACTTGTTCACGAAGGGGTTGCGCAGCGCCCGCACCGGGTGGCCCAGCCTGCGGCCGGTCACCTGGGTGTCGATGTCCCGCGCGTCCAGGACCTTCTTCTTGTAGTTGGGATGGATGCCGCACTCATAGGCGGACAGGAAGCGGGTGCCGCACTGCACGCCCTCCGCGCCCAGCATGAACGCCGCCGCCATGCCGCGCCCGTCGGCGATGCCGCCCGCGGCCAGCACGGGGATGCTCACCGCGTCCACCACCTGGGGCACCAGGGCCATGGTGGTCAGCTCGCCGATGTGGCCGCCGGACTCGGTGCCCTCGGCGATCACGGCCGTCGCGCCGCTGCGCTCCACCCGGCGGGCGATGGCCACGCTGGGCACCACGGGCACCACCTTGATCCCGGCCTCGATCCAGCCGGGCATGTACTTGCCGGGCAGGCCCGCGCCGGTGGTGACCACGGGCACCTTTTCCTCGATGACCAGCCTGGCCACGGCCTCCACATGGGGGCTCATCAGCATGATGTTCACGCCGAAGGGCGCATCCGTCAGCTTTCGGCACAGGCGGATCTGATCCCGCACGTAGTTCTCATCCGCGTTCATGGCGGAGATGATGCCCAGGCCGCCCGCGTTGGAAACGGCCGCCGCCAGCTTCGCGTCAGAGACCCAGGCCATGCCGCCCTGAAAGATGGGATAACGGATGCCGACGGCCTCGCAAATCCTGGATTTCAGCATTTTAGCCCGCGATCCTTTCGTTGATCAGGTTCACCAGATCCTGCACGGTGGCGATACCCTCTTCCAGCTCGATGGTGATGCCGAACTCGTCCTCCAGGGTCATCACCATCTCGGCGATGTCCAGGGAGTCCACATTCAGGTCCTTGAAGCTGCTCTCCGGCTTCACCTCGGAAGCGTCGATGCCCTTGGCGTCCACGATGGTGTCCACGATCTTCTGAAAAACATTGTCCATGATTTTGTCCTCCTGTTGATGTTTGTTGTGTATGTTCATGCCGCCGACGTCGATCAGAACTCGATCAGCGCCGTACCCGTGCACAAGCCCGCGCCGAAGGCGTTCAGGATTGCGCGGCAGCCCGGTTTCAGTTGTCCGGCCCGGTTCATCTCGTCCAGCAGCACCGGGATGGTGGCCGAGGACGTGTTGCCCGTGCGCTCGATGTTGTGGGGGAAGTGCTCCGGCGCCACCTTCAGGCGGGTGCGAACGGCCTCCAGGATGCGCATGTTGGCCTGGTGCAGCACGTAGAAGTCCACGTCCTCCGGCTGGAGGTCGTGGGCCGCGAGCATCGCCTGGATGTCCTTGAAGGAATGGGACACCGCGAACTTGTAGACCTCCTGGCCCTGCATCTTCAAATACTCGGCGGGCGCGGGGTCCACCGCAAAGGGGCTGTTGCCCGGCGGGGTGGACGCACAGAGCACGTCCCGGCGAGGTTCGCTCATGAAGCGGATGTCCTTCAGGCCCTCGCCCTCGCCCACCACGCAGGCCCCGGCGGCGTCGCCAAAGAGCACGCAGGTGGAGCGGTCCGTCCAGTCCGCGAAGCGGGAGAGCGCCTCGGCGCTGACGATCAATACCTTGCGGGCGCGCCCGGCGGCGATCAGGCCCTCCGCCACGGAGAGCGCCGCGATGAAGCCGGTGCAGCCGCCGTTCAGGTCCAGGCCCATGCACTTCAGGCCCAGGGCCGTCTGGATGTCGCAGGCCAGCGCGGGCGACAGGGTCTCCGCCTGGACGGTGGTCACCAGCACGAAGTCGATCTCCTCCGGCGCGACCCGGGCGTTCTCCAGGGCCGCTTTGCCCGCCGCCTCCGCCAGGGATTGCAGCGTCTCCTCCGACAGCACCCGGCGTTCCCGGATGCCCGTGCGGGTGGAGATCCACTCGTCGCTGGTGTCCAGGAAGGCCGCCAGGTCGTCATTGGTCACGACCTTTTTCGGCAGGGCGCTGCCGGTGCCAAGTATCTTCAAGGGAAATTACCTCCTATCATGAAAAGATCCTTCGCTTGGCTGTCGCTTCGCTCAGGATGACGGGATTGGGATCGAATGTCATTCTGAGCGAACGCGAAGAATCTGCGTTCTGAGCGAATGCGAAGAATCTGCATTCTCTCATTTCAACTCTTCCATCTTCTGGGTAAAGAACCCGTTCAGGCCCTTCAACGACCGGAGCAGCACGGCCACGTCCTCGTCCTCGATGCACCGGCGCACGGCGTTGATCATCTTGCGCTGGGCGAACAGGTAGCCGATGTAGGCGTGGGTGCCTGAGTCGGTCAGCCGGATGTGCACCTGCCGCCCGTCCTCCAGGCCTCGCTGCTTGGTGACGTAGCCCTTCTGCTCCAGGCGCTTCATCATGGCCGTCACCGAGGGCAGCGTGATGTCCAGCTCCTGGGAGATCTCCGTGACGGTGCGGCCCCGCTGGCGGCTCGCGCCCACGCACTCGATGGCCCGCATCTCCGACAAACTCAGCTTGCCGTCGGACAGGTCCGCCAGCATGATCTGCTCGATCTTGCCCGCGGCCCGATAGGTGTCCACCAACAGCCGGTTCAGCTCATTTCCCAGCGCGTCCATCCTCTAGCCTCCCCGAAGTCGGTCGCGTACTAAAACTTAGTTAGACAATCTAATTATAGGCCCTTTACCCCGAAAGTCAAGTAAATTGTGTGGGAATTATGAATGAAATGCGACAGAATCCCCGTGGGACGGGGCTTTTGCCCGGTTGACATTTTTCGCGGGAGCATATATCATAACATTGTAATAACCCTTCCCCATGGGAGGCGCGACATGCAAAACCAGACGAATCCCCCGGCGGCGCGGCCCTCGCTGAAGGCCCGCATCAAGGGCTGCAAATGGCTGTTCGAGGCGCTGCAGCGGCTCAAGCACGCCCCCTATCCCCTGCTCAGCGGCTATATGCGGCTGTGCCACCGGCGCTTTGGCGTCGACGGGAACAAGGTGTTTTTCTCCAGCTACGACGGCGGCCTGTACAACGACAACCCCCGGGCCGTGGCGGAGGCTCTGCGGAAAATCGCCCCGAAGGCCAAAATCCTGTTCCGGCTCAACGGGCGGGGCATGGCCCAGGCAGACGTTCCGGCGGACTTTGTGAAGGTGCCCCGGTTCACGCCGCGAACGCTGAGGGAGATGGCCACCTCCAGGGTGATCGTCACCAACGCCGCCATGAAGATCTGGATGGTGAAGTTCCCGGACCAGCTGTACATCCAGACCTGGCACGGCGACCGGGGCTTCAAGAAGGTGCAGCTGGACCTGGACCCCAGGCGCCGCTACTTCATCGAGGAGACCAAGCGCATCGACCTCGCCGTGTCCGGCTCCGCCTTCGGAAGCCGGGTGTTTCAAAGCGCCTTCGGCGTGAAGGACGGCATCCTGGAGGTGGGCTGCCCCCGGAACGACATCCTCGTGAAGCGCCCGCCGGAGGTCGCCCGCAGGACCCGCGAGGCCCTGGGCATCGAAGAAGGAACTCGGGTCGTGATGTACGCGCCCACCTTCCGCACGGCCTCCAGCGGCTCGGTGCAGGAGGCGGGGCTGAGCCTTGCGAAGGTGCGCGCCGCGCTGGAGAAGGCCACCGGGGAGAAGTGGGTGTGCATCACCCGCGGCCACGTGGACAGCCGGGGCATCCACTCCGACGCCGCGCTGGACGTGAGCGACTGGCCGGAGGTTTCGCCGCTGCTGCTGGCGACGGACCTGCTCATCACCGACTACTCCTCCATCGGCGGCGACTTCATGCTGCTGGACCGGCCCGTAATCTTCTTCATGCCGGACCTGGACGACTACCTGGACGAGCGCGGGCTCTACTTCGACCCGCTGAAATCCCCGCTGAGGGTGGCCCGCAGCGAGGCGGAGCTGCTGAGGATACTGGAAAAGCCCCTGGACGGCCCCGGCAACTGCCGGGAAGTGCTGGACTTCTTCGGATGCAGGGAGACCGGCCGGGCCGCGGAGATCGTGGCGGAGAGAATCAAACGAGAGTTAAGGGTTTAGAGTTGAGATTGAATTGCGGGGGCACTCCACAGCCGCAAGCAATCCCCCGCGTTAAGAATTGGCAAAGGTCATTGACAAACCCCCACCGCCGTTCTATAATTTACCCAACTAAAGCATGAAACCCCGGAGGGAACATCCGTGAAGCGCAATCAGTACAGCTACTATTACTTTTACTTTATCGGCTTTCGCAGATAAAGAGCTTTGCTGTACTCCCAAATCAAGCGCCAGACTTGTAACGGCCCTGCAGTAAAACTCACTGCGGGGCCGTCGTTTTTACCCTCGGTCCGGCAAAGCCGGACGCTCGTCCCCTCCTCACACCCAACATTCAGGAAGGAAGAAACGCCATGATTATTCTGCTCAAGGACAAGGTGAACGAAAAGCAGGTGAAGAACCTGACCAACTGGCTGGAGGGCATCGGCTTCGACCTGCACATCTCCAAGGGTCAGCACCAGACCATCATCGGCCTGATCGGCGACACCAGCCGCGTGGACATGGACCTGATCGCCTCGCTGGACATCGTGGAGAGCGTGAAGCGCATCCAGGAGCCCTTCAAGAGCGCCAACCGCAAGTTCCACGAGGACGACTCCGTGGTGGACTGCGGGGGGGTGCCCATCGGCGGGGGCCACTTCCAGATCATCGCCGGGCCCTGCTCGGTGGAGACCCGGGAGCAGATCATCTCCGTGGCCCAGTCCGTGAAGGCCAGCGGCGCGGGGATGCTCCGGGGCGGCGCCTTCAAGCCCCGCACCTCCCCCTACGCCTTCCAGGGCCTGCATGAAAAGGGCCTGGAGCTGCTCAAGGAGGCCAAGAAGGCCACGGGGCTGCCCATCGTGACGGAGATCATGGAGGCCGCGCACCTGCCGCTGTTCGAGGACGTGGACGTGGTGCAGGTGGGCGCACGGAACATGCAGAACTTCGAGCTGCTCAAGGAGCTGGGCCAGACGAAGAAGACCATCCTGCTCAAGCGCGGCCTGGCCAACACGCTGGAGGAGCTGCTGATGAGCGCCGAATACATCATGGCCGGCGGCAACAACAACGTCATCCTCTGCGAGCGGGGCATCCGCACCTTCGAGACCTACACCCGCAACACCCTGGACCTGTCCGCCGTGCCGGTGCTGCGCAAGCTCACCCACCTGCCGGTGGTGGTGGACCCCAGCCACGGCACGGGCCACGCCTACCTGGTGAAGTCCATGGCCATGGCGGCCACCGTCGCCGGGGCCGACGGCCTCATCATCGAGGTGCACAACGACCCGCCCCACGCCCTCTGCGACGGCAAGCAGAGCCTGACCCCGGAGCAGTTTGACGAGCTGGCGCAGAGCATTCGGAATGTGCTGCCCTATCGGGTGCGGTAGTTTGTTGTACAGGCTGCGTTTTGGGGAGGGATTAGGGACGAGGGATTAGGGATTAGAAACAGTGGCTTCCGCCATTTCTGCTCCCATGATCCCGCCGAAATCGCGGCAGCAGCATTTCCTAATCCCTACTCCCTAATCCCTAATCCCTCTTGAATCCACAAGGAGGCATCTATCATGAAAATCGGCATCATCGGCCTCGGCCTGATCGGCGGCTCCCTGGCCATGAGCATCCGCCGCCACACGGACCACACGGTCTTCGGCTACGACATCGACCCGCAGGTGATGCTGAGGGCCAAGGCAGTGGAGGCCATCCACGACGAGCTGACGGAGGAGCTGCTCCCCGGCTGCGATCTCGTGCTGGTGAGCCTGTTCCCCCAGCTGTGCGCCGACTGGATCATCGCCCACGCGGATCAATTCGGCCGACACGCGCTGGTGATCGACTGCGCGGGCGTGAAGCGGTGCGTGTTCGACCAGGTGGCCCCCGTTGCCGCCGAGCACGACTGGACCTACATCGGCGGGCACCCCATGGCCGGCCGGGAGTTCTCCGGCTTCGCCGCGGCCCGGGCGGACCTGTTCGACAACGCCTCCATGATCCTCTGCCCGCCCCCGGAGGCCCCCATCGAGGCCCGGGAAGCGGCCAAGGCCTTCTTCCTGGAGATGGGCTTCAAGCTGGTGCGCTTCTGCACCCCCGAGGCCCACGACCAGATGATCGCCTACACCAGTCAGCTGGCCCACATCGTCTCCGGCGCGTACGTCAAGAACCCGCTGGCGGCCTCCCACAAGGGCTTCTCCGCCGGCAGCTTCCTGGACATGACCCGCGTCGCCCGGATGAACGAGGTGATGTGGACGGAGCTGTTCCTGGAGAACAACGACCTGCTGCTCCCGGCCCTGGACGACCTGATTATGCGCCTCAACGAATACCGCGACGCCCTGGCCGCCGCCGACCCGGAAAAGCTGCTCCCCGTGCTGCGGGAGGGCCGGATCGCCAAGGAGGCGCTGGACTGAAATGAGTGTGGAGTTTGGAGTGTGGAGAGTGGAGTTCTAGTTGGCCAGAGAACCGGATTGCCACGGCCTGCGGCCTCGCAATGACTTGGCTCTGTGCAAAGCCTGATACTACTATAGAAATGAAATGCTGAGCCAACAATCCAACCTCCATAAAGTATAACAAATCCCGAAGGGATTTGCACCGCCATTCCTCATTCCTCATTCCTCACTCCTCATTCCTAACTCCTAACTCCTCACTTCCAAAAAGGAGGTCTCCCCATGACTCAAATCACCGTCCGTCCCGCGAAGCGGGAGGAGCTGGACCGAGTGAACGCGCTGCGGCGCATGGTGAACGACCTGCACGTGGCGGGCCGTCCCGCCCACTTCAAGCCCGGCTTCGGCGAGCCCCTCAAATCCCACCTGTTCCAGCAGTTCGACGACCCGGACCGCTTCGGCGTGCTGGTAGCGCTGGTGGACGGCGAGGTGGCCGGGTTCGCCACGGTGCAGTACATCCACCGGCCGGAGGGCCCCTACACCCTGCCGCTGGACTTCTATCACGTGGAGGAGTTCGGCGTGGACGCGGCCCATCGCCGCAAGGGCGTGGCCACCGCGCTGACGGCCTACATGAAGGAGGACGCCCGCGCCCGGGGCTTCCATCGCCTGGATTTGGACGTGTGGAGCTTCAACGACGACGCCCTGGCCTTCTACGAGGCCGCGGGATTCACCACCTATCGACGGTACATGGAGCTGGAGGTTTGAGGGCAGAGTCCAGAGCGCCCGGGCAGGGCGCCGCGTCTCTCAGCCGACGCTCTCTCAACTCTTAACTCTCCACAAATAAAGGAGCGACAGCGATGCGCAAGATCCACATATCCGCTTCGACGTCCTATGACGTGCTGATCGGCGAAGGGCTGCTGGACAAGTCCGGCGAGCTGACGCGGAAGGTCGTGAAGCCCTGCAAATGCCTGCTGGTGAGCGACGACACCGTGGATGAGCTCTACGGCGACCGGGCCCAGATCAGCTTCACCTACTCCGGCTTCGACGTGGCCCGCTTCGCCTTTCCCGCCGGGGAGGCCAGCAAGAACCTGGACACGCTGCGGGATCTGCTGATGGCCATGGGCGAGGCGGGGCTCTCCCGGAGCGATCTGGTGGTGGCCCTGGGCGGCGGCGTGACCGGCGACATGGCGGGCTTCGCCGCGGCCATCTACGCCCGGGGCATCCCCTTCGTGCAGATCCCCACCACGCTGCTGGCGGCGGTGGACTCCTCCGTGGGCGGCAAGACCGCCGTGGACATGCCCTTCGGCAAGAACATGGTGGGCGCGTTCCATCAGCCCTGCCTGGTGCTCACCGACACGGACGTGCTTCGGGAGCTGCCGCCGGAGCAGCTGTCCAACGGCGCGGCGGAGGCCATCAAGTGCGGCGTGCTGAACGACGAGGCGCTGCTTACGCTGCTGGAAGGCGGCGACTGGCAGGATCAGATCGACGAGGTGGTGGCCCGCTGCGTTGCCTACAAGCGGGACGTGGTGGCCGGGGACGAGTTCGACACCGGGAACCGGGCGTTTTTGAACCTGGGCCACACCTTCGGCCACGCCATCGAGGTCTGCTCCCGCCTGACGGTGCTCCACGGACAGGCCGTGGGCGTGGGCACGCTGATGGCCGCCGCCGCAGCGGACTGCCCGGAGGCGATGCTGCGCCGCCTGCATGACTGCCTGAAGGCCAACGGCCTGCCCACCCGCTGCGACTACGACGCACAGGCCCTGGCCGCCGCGGCCCTCAGCGACAAGAAGCGCGCCGGGAGCGAAATCACGCTGGTGCTGCCGGAGGAAATCGGAAAGTGCCGTCTGGAGAAGCGCCCGGTGAGCGACCTGCGCGCCCTGTTTGAGAAGGCGCTGGACGCGCTGGAGAGGTTGAACGCATGAACGTCGTCATCACCCCGAACCGACTGGCCGGCGCCGTGCGCGTGCCCGCGTCCAAATCCGCCGCCCACCGGGCATTGATCGGCGCGGCGCTGTCGGACGGGCCCACCGTGCTGCGCATTTCCGCCCTGAACCGGGACATCGAGGCCACGATGGGATGCCTGCGGGCGTTGGGCGCGCGGTTTCGCGTTTCGGAGGGCTCGGTGGAGGTCACTCCCCTGAAGCGCGTTCCGGAGCATGCGGAGTTGGACTGCGGCGAGAGCGGCTCCACCCTGCGCTTCCTGCTGCCAGTGGCCTGCGCCCTGGGCGCGTCCGCCCATGTGGTCGGGCACGGGCGGCTGCCCCTGCGGCCCAACGCGGCCCTGACGGAGGCATTGCGGGCCCACGGCGCGTCCGTCGATTCCGACCTTCTGCCCATGAACGTCTCCGGGCCCGTCCGGGGCGGCGCGTGGGCCCTGCCGGGGGACGTGTCCAGCCAGTACGTCACCGGCCTGCTGTTCGCCCTGCCGCTGCTGAAGGAGGACAGCGAGATCGTCCTCACCACGAAGCTGGCCTCCGCCGCCTACGTGGACATGACCCTGGACGCGCTGAAGCAGTTCGGCATCGAAGTCCATCCCACGGACACCGGCTGGCGCGTCCCCGGCGGGCAGGTGTACCGCTCCCCCGGGGAGATCGACGTGGAGGGCGACTGGTCCGCGGCGGCCTTCTGGCTGGCGGCCAACGCCCTGGGCGCGGACATCCGCACGGAGGGGCTTCGGGACGACACCGCCCAGGGGGACAGGGCCGTTCAAAGCCTGCTGGGACAAGCGTCCATCGACGCCGAGCACGTGCCGGATCTGGTGCCGGCGCTGGCCGTGGCCGCGGCGAGCCTGCCCCAGACCACCGTCATCACCGGGGCGGCGCGGCTGCGGCTCAAGGAGAGCGACCGGCTGGCCACTACCTGTGCCCTGCTCCGCGCCCTGGGCCACCGCTGCCGGGTGACGGAGGACGGGCTCGTCATCCAGGGCGGACCGCCGGAGCCCACAGGCGAGCCCATCCGCACCGTGGACGGCGCGAACGACCATCGCATCGTGATGGCTGCCGCCGTGGCCGCGGCCTTCGCGGACCGGCCCGTGCGCATCACCGGGGCGGAGGCCGTGGACAAATCCTACCCGGACTTCTTCCGGGATTTTCATGCGCTGGGAGGGCTGCATCATGTCGAACACCCTGGGAAATAAGCTGCGCGTGACCATCTTCGGCCAGAGCCATTCGCCGATGATCGGCACGGTGATCGAGGGCCTGCCCGCGGGCTTCGCGCCGGACATGGAGGCCGTACAATCCTTCATGGCGCGGCGGGCCCCGGGCGCAAGCGCCCTGTCCACCAGCCGCAAAGAGGCGGACATCCCGAACATCGTCTCCGGGCTGAACGAGCGCGGGGAAACCTGCGGCGCGCCGCTGTGCGCCCTGATCGAGAACGCCAACACCCGCAGCCAGGACTACGACGCCCTTCGGGACGTGCCCCGGCCCGGCCACGCGGACTTCACCGCCTGGGCGCAGACCGCCGGCCACAACGACATCCGGGGCGGCGGCCAGTTCTCCGGGCGGCTCACCGCGCCGCTTTGCTTTGCCGGGGCGCTGGCGCTGCAGCTCCTGGAGGCCCGGGGCGTTCGGGTGCGGGCGAGGGTTCGCAGCATCGCGGGCATCGGGGACGCGCCCATGGACTTCGCCCGTCCGGACCTGGACGCCATCTCGAATGGCGGCCTGCCCTGCGTGGACGCGGACGCCGCCGGGCGCATGGGCGAGGCGATCCTCGCCGCCAAGGCTGACGGGGATTCCGTGGGCGGCGTGGTGGAGTGCTTCGCCACGGGGCTGCCCGCGGGCCTGGGCGATGGCATGTTTGGCGGCGTGGAGAACCGGGTGGCGCAGGCGCTGTTCGGCATCCCCGCCGTGAAGGGCGTGGAGTTCGGCGCGGGCTTTGAGGCCGCAAACATGCGGGGCAGCCAGCACAACGACGCCTTCCGGATGGACGGCCAGCGCGTCGTCACCGAGACCAACTTTGCCGGCGGGGCCCTGGGCGGCATCACCACCGGCATGCCCCTGGTGGTGCGGGCGGCCTTCAAGCCCACGCCCTCCATTGCCAGGGCCCAGCGTTCCGTATCGCTGAGCCAGGGCGAAAACGCGGAGCTGACCGTCCAGGGCCGCCACGACCCCTGCGTCGTGCCCCGCGCCGTGCCGGTGGTGGAGGCCGCCGTGGCCCTGACGCTGCTGGATATGATGATGGAATTGCTGGAAATGAAGAATGATGGTTGAAATCCTTGCGGATTTTCCGGATCAAACAAATTCCGAAGGAATTTGAACCATCACTCCTCACTCCTCATTCCTCATTCCTCATTCCTCGCTCCTCACTCCTCATTCCCCGTTCCCCATTCCCATTCTCCATCGCCCCAACGCGACCCAAGAACAGGAGGACCCCATGGAACTGAAAGACATCCGCAGCAGCATCGACGCCATTGACCGCGACCTCGTCTCCCTGTTCACCCGGCGCATGGACTGCGCCCGGGAGGTGGCCGAGGCCAAGCAGCAGATCGGCAAACCCATCCTCGACCACGCCCGGGAGCGGGAGATCCTGAACCGGCTCACCGCCCAGGCGGGCGACGCCTACGCCCCCTATGTGCGGGCGCTGTACAGCCACATCTTTGACCTGAGCCGCAGCTACCAGTCCGCCGTGTGGAAGCAGCAGAGCCCCCTGGAGGCGAAGATCGAGAGGGCCCTTCAGGAAACCCAGGGCAAGCGGCTGCCGGAGCACGCGCTGGTGGCCTGCCAGGGCAC
Source organism: uncultured Eubacteriales bacterium (assembly GCA_900315585.1). Classification (GTDB taxonomy): domain Bacteria; phylum Bacillota; class Clostridia; order Christensenellales; family Aristaeellaceae; genus UBA2862. The sequence goes on from OMZP01000028.1 coordinate 56,695, forward strand.
CGAGGGCGCCTACGGCCAGCAGGCCTGCGAGCGCCTGTTCCCCTACCCCGACATCCTCTACTTTGACAGCTTCGACGGCGTGTTCAGCGCCGTGGAGAAGGGCATGTGCCAGTACGGCATCCTGCCCATCGAGAACTCCACCGCCGGGTCCGTCACCCAGGTGTACGACCTGATGGAGAAGCACCATTTCTACATCGTCGGGGCCCACAAGCTGCGCATCGACCACCGCCTGATGCGCAGGGACGGCGCGTCCGCCACGCCCATCGCCGAGGTCGTGTCCCACGAGCAGGCCCTGCGCCAGTGCTCCCACTTCCTCGAAGCCCACCCGGAGATCAAGACCACGGTGATGGAAAACACCGCCGTCGCCGCGGAGTTCGTGGCCCGCAGCGACCGGGACGACCTGGCCGTGATCGCCTCCCGCGCCTGCGCGGACCTCTACGGCCTGAGCGTCGTGAACGACGACGTGAGCAACCAGGCCAGCAACTTCACCCGCTTCATCTGCATTTCCCGGCGGCTTGAAATCTACCCCCAGGCCCGGAAGATCTCGCTGATGCTGAACCTGGCCCATGAGCCCGGCGCGCTGAACGCCGTGGTGTCCCGGCTGGCCATCGCCGGGGTGAACCTCCTCAAGCTGGAGAGCCGCCCGCTGCCGGGTCGGGAGTTCGAGTTCCGCTTCTTCTTCGACATGGCCGCCGCCGCCGACCCGGACGTGGTGCGCCTGCTGGGCGAGCTGGAGAGCCACTCGGAGCACTTCACCTTCCTGGGCTGCTACGACGAGGAATAGGGTATGATGATGGAATACGGTCTGATCGGCGCGAAGCTGGGCCACAGCTATTCCGTGCCCATCCACGCCCAGCTGGGCGACTACGACTACCGCCTGTATGAGCGCACCGAGGAGGCCTTCGTCGCCCTGATGCGCCGCCGGGCCTTCAGGGGGCTGAACGTCACCATCCCCTATAAGAAGCTGGCCTTTGAGCTCTGCGACGAGCTCTCGGACGTGGCCCGGGAGGTGGGCAGCGTCAACACCGTCGTGCGCCGGCAGGACGGCACCCTCTACGGCCACAACACCGACATCGGCGGCTTCATCGCGCTGGCGAAGCGGGCCGGGGTGGAGATCGCCGGGAGGAAGGCCGTGATCCTGGGCAGCGGCGGCACGTCCCTCACCGCCCGCACCGCCTGCAAGCGCCTGGGCGCGAGGGAGATCGTCGTGGTGTCCCGGAAGGGCCCGGTGGATTACGATGCGCTGTACCGGGACCACGCCGACGCGGAGGTTTTGATCAACACCACGCCGGTGGGCATGTACCCGAAGAACGGCGAGAAGGCCGTGGACATCGGAAGGCTGCCCAGCCTCACCGGCGTGCTGGACGTGATCTACAACCCGGACAAGACCGCCCTGATCCTGGACGCCGAGGCCCGGGGACTTCCCTGCGCGGGCGGGCTTTACATGCTGGTGGGCCAGGCCCGGGAGGCGGCGGAGCTGTTCACCGGCCATCCCATCCCCGAGAGCGAGACGGACCGCATCTACCGCCTGCTGCGCGGCGAGGCCCTGAACCTGGTGCTGATCGGCATGCCCGGCAGCGGCAAGAGCACCGTGGGCAAGGCCCTGGCAAAGGACATGGGCCGGCCCTTCGTCGACTGCGACGGGGAAATCGAGCGCCGGGCCGGGAAGTCCATCCCGGAGATCTTCGCTCGGGAGGGCGAGGCGGCGTTCCGGGCGCTGGAGGCCCGGGTGATTTCCGACATTGGCCGGGAGAAGGGCGCGGTGATCGCCACCGGCGGCGGCGCGATTCTCCGGGAGGACAACGTGCGCGCCCTGCGGCAGAACGGCGCGGTGCTGCTGCTGACGCGGAGCCTGGACGCGCTGCCCCTGGACGGGCGGCCCCTGTCGAAGTCCGCGGAAGCCCTTCGGGAGATGTGGGCCGCGCGCGGGCCGAAGTATCGCGCCGCCGCGGACGCGATCATCGACAACGACGCCGCCTTCGACGCAACCGTGCGGGCGGCAAAGGAGGCGTACCATGAAGCTGCTGGTCGTTAACGGGCCGAACCTGAACATGCTGGGCATCCGGGAAAGGCACATTTACGGCGACCGGGACTACGACGCCCTGTGCCGGTACATCCGGGAGGAGGCGGCCAGGCTGGGTGCGGAGGTGGAGCTCTATCAGTCCAACCACGAGGGCGCCATCGTCGACCGCATCCAACAGGCCTACTTCGACGGCACCGAGGGCATCGTCATCAACCCCGCCGCCTACACCCACACCTCCGTAGCCATCCTGGACGCGCTGAAGGCGGTGCAGCTGCCCGCCTGCGAGGTGCATCTCTCCGACGTGAACGCCCGGGAGGAGTTCCGCCGCCTGTCCTACGCCGGCATGGCCTGCGAGGCCCACTTCATCGGGCTGGGGTTCGAGGGCTACAAGAGGGCGATGGAATACCTGTGCGCAAAAAACGCGAAGGCTTGATGCCTTCGCGTTTTTCCATACCTCGCGCTTCTCTATACCGCCAGCGTTCCCCCGCCGGAGAGCAGGCACAGCAGCCGCTCCTTGACGGGCCTTCCGGTGATGCGCTCCAGGGCCAGGGCGTAGACCTTCAGCTGCTTTTCGTAGTGGGCGCGCAGGGCGTCCATGTCGTCGGTTCGGTCGGTCTTGTAGTCCAGCAGCACCCACTGCCCGTCCTCCATAAAGCAGCAGTCGATGGTGCCCTGCACCAGCAGCTCCCCGCCGCCGAAGCGCGCCGCCTCCTCCTCGGTCAGGGCGTCCCCGGCCGGAAGGCGCACGTTGAAGGGCCACTCCCTTCGCACCTCCCCGGCCGAGCGGAGCCGCAGCCCCACGTCGCTCTCCAGGAACCGGGCCAGCTTTCCGGGCTCCACCGCGTCCCGCTGGCTCTCCAGGAGCAGCCGCCTCTCCGCGCATATATCCAGCTGTTTCCCCACAGCCTCGGCCAATGCGCTTCCGACGAGGCCGTCCAGGGCATGAAGGTCCAGCAGCTGCATACAGCGATGGTAGGCCGTGCCCCGCTCCGCGCCGGTCATCTTCTTCGCGTCCTCCGACAGGAAGGCCGGGCGCTCCAGCAGCGCGGGCAGCTCCTCCGGCCCCTCCAGCTCCCGCAGCAGCCCCGAAGCCGTGAGTTTCAGGGGCTTTTTTGCGTCCTCCGGGTTCGGGTACTGCCAGGCCAGCTGGGCGTCCAGTTCCGGTTCGGCGTAGTCCTCCGGGCGGGCCATCACGTCCTCGAACAGCTTTCGCGCCTCCCCAGCCTCCGAGGTCTCCTCGGCGCGGATCGACCCCGCTGGGATGACCTCCAGGCCGGAATGCAGGGGCAGACCCTCCGCCTCCGCGGCGCAGCGGGCCGCCATGACGAGATCCAGGTGGCTGGTCGCCGCGAAGGGCGAGGCCGACAGCGCCTCCCAGCGCGACCGGGCCCGATCCGCGTCCTTCACCGTGCCCACCAGCACCAGCTGCTCCTGGGCGCGGGTGAGCATCACGTAGAGAATGCGCATCTCCTCCGCCGCGTCCTCCCGCCGCTGCCGGGCCATGATGGCCGCCTGCGGCAGGGTCAGCCGCCGGGTGCGCAGGTCCGGGTCGAAGTAGCTCATGCCCACGCCTAGGTCCCGGTGGGACAGCAGCGGGGCGCTGGTCTTTTCCACGCGGTACTTCTTGGAAAGCTGGGCCCCGAACACCACCCGGAACTCCAATCCCTTGCTCTTGTGCACGCTCATCAGGCGCACCACGTTGTCGTTCTCCCCCAGCAGGTGGGCCGCGTCGCCGTCGCCCTTCTGCTTGAGGTGTTCCGTGTACGTCAAAAACCGGGTCAGGGAGCCGGAAAACTCCCCGTCGAAGGCGGCGGCGCTGGACACGAACTGATCCAGGTTCGCCTGCCGCTGGGCCCCGCCGGGCAGGGCGCCGGCATAGGTGTAGAAGCCGCTCTCGTCCAGCACCAGCCGGGTGAAGTCCCCCAGGCTCAGGCTGCCCAGCTTCAGCCGCCAGCTTTTCAGCAGGTCGAAGAAGGTCCTGAGCTTCTTTGCGGTGTCGTCGTCATATTCTTCGGCGTAAGCCCGGGCCGCGTCCACATAGGCCTCGTTCCGATGGGCGATGCGGATGCGGGCCAGCTCGTCCGCGGTCAGCCCCACCGCCGGGGAGCGCAGCATGGCGATCAGCTCCACGTCGCTCCTGCCGTTGGCGATCAGCCGCAGCATCGAGGTCAGCCACAGGATCTCCACCGACTCAAAGTAGCCCGTCTGGCCGTCGGCGTAGGCGGGAATGCCCTGGGAGAGCAGCACCGGCATCATGGCCGAGAAGGCCGTGGCCTTGCTGCGGGTGAGGATGGCGAAGTCCCGGAATTTCAGCGTCGGGTCCTCGGCCATGCGGCGGCGGATCTCCCGGGCGATCAGCGCGCCCTCCCGCTCCATGGCCTCGGTGGCGGCGATGGCCGCCTCGGAGCCCGCGGGCGCGTCCTCCACGTCCGCATTGGAGTCGATCAGCAGGATGGACACGTCCGTCCCCTCCGTCTCGGGAAGGCCGGGGTTCAGCCGGGCCAGCGCGTCATAGGTGATCTCCGAGGCCCCGCCGGTCATGGCCCGCTCGAACACCAGGTTCACGAAGTCCAATATGCCCTTGCGGGAGCGGAAGTTCCGGGTCAGGGGCAAAAGCAGCCCGCCCTCGCCCCGGCCATAGGCCGCGTACTTGTCCAGGAACAGCCGCGGCTCGGCCAGGCGGAAGCGGTAGATGCTCTGCTTCACGTCGCCCACCATGAACAGGTTGTCCGCCCGGCAGATGGCCCGCACCAGCGCCTCCTGGATGTCGGAGGTGTCCTGGTACTCGTCCACAAAGACGTAGTCATACCGCTCCCGGACGCTCCTGGCCGTGTCAGGGTCTTGAAGGGCTCGCAGCGTGCGGTGCTCCAGGTCCGAATAGGTCAGGCCGGACTGCTCCGCCTTACCCGCCTCATACAGTTCCGAAGCCCGGAGGGCGATCCCCGACAGGGTCTCGATCTCCCCGCCCAGCTTGATCGCGTCCTCCCGGGCCACGGCCAGGTTCAGCTGCTTCAACACGATCTTCGCCAGCGCGTCCTTGGCCGAATCCCGCAGCTGCTTCACCGCCTCCAGGGCTTCCTCGTCCACGGGCTCGCTGCGCCTGCCCCCGACGGCCCGGGCGGCCTTGAAGTCGGAAAGGGCCCGGAAAAGCTCGTCGTAGTCGGACAGGGCCAGCATCCCGGTGAGGGCCTCCACGTCCGCGCGGATGGCATTGGCATAGTGCACCGGACATCCGGGCAGGGCGAGGGCCTGGCGCAGGTGCACCAGCGCCGTGCCGATGGAACGCTTCGCCGCGTCCTTCAATTCATCCTGCCACAGGGCAAGCCGCGCGTCGTCGCACCGGGCGGCCTCTTTGAGCCACGCCTGTGGGTCGGGCCGGTCCTGCATCCGCTCCAGCAGCAGCTCCGCCGCCGCCCGGACTCCCGCGGGGCCCCGGCCGTAGTCCAGCGCCAGCAGCGCCTCGCCCCCGGCCTGGTAGGCCTCCTCCAGGGCCTGGGTCATGGCCTCGTCCACCAGCCGCGCGTTCACCGCGTCGTCCAGCACGCGAAATGCCGGGTCGACCCCGGCGGTTTCAAAGTGGGTGCGCAGGAAATCCGAGCAGAAGGCGTGGAGGGTGGAGATGGAGGCCCCGTCCAGCTTCAACAGCTGGTCCCGGCAGCGCCCGTCCCCCGCCGCCGCCCGCGCCGTCAGCTCCCGGGAGAGCTTGGCGCGCATGTCGGAGGCCGCCGCCCGGGTGAAGGTCACCACCAGCATGCGATCCACGTCCGCGCCCTCATCCGCGATCAGGCGCAGCACCCGCTCCACCAGCACGGTGGTCTTGCCGGAGCCCGCCGCCGCGCTGAGCAGGATGTTGCTGCCTCGCGCCTCGATGGCCCGAAGCTGTTCGCTGGTCCAGTTTGGCATGGACTTGCCTCCCGTCTGTTTGTGTCTATTCTATCGTACGGAGCATGAGAGAGTGAGGAATGGGGAGTGAGGAGTGAGGAATGAGGAGTGAGGAATGAGGAATGGCGGTTCAAATCCCTTCGGGATTTGTCCTTATTCTGTATTCTGGAGAACCGGATTGCCACGTCGGGTCCCATTAATCAAAGAAATCCGCAAGGATTTCTTCATTCATTCTCCATTCTCCATTTTCCATCGCCGCTCAGTCTTTCAGCGATTCCAGCGGCTCGAAGGGCGCGCCGGTGCGCTGGTGCTCCAGGATCTTGGCGTCCACCAGCGTGCGATACCAGCGATGGTACATGTAGTGGTAGAGGAAGCCCTCCTTGCCGTCCAGGAAGCCCAGCTTGAACACATAGGAATAGATGAACAGCAGCCAGCAGCGGAAGAACATGGGCAGGCGGTAGTACAGGCCGAACTTCCGATTGCGGGTGTGCTGGTTCGTGCTGTCCAGCGCGCCCTGCTCCAGCGTGCCCTCGAAATGGGCGAAGTAGTCCCGCACCTCCCGGCCCGCGTACCAGTTCAGCTTGTTGATGTAGTGGCTCATGTCCTTGTAGTCGTAGTGCAGGAAACGCTCCTGGGCCAGCACGGACGTGCCCCTGGACAGCAGCGTATGCTCGTCCATGTTGCGGTCCTCGATGCGCCCGATGCCAGTCTTGAACACCATCAGCTTGCGCTTCATGTCCTTGGCGTGGGCCAGTTTTCTGCCCATGAAGTACATCCACGCCCTCATTACGATGCCGTTCACGTCGTCGCTGGCGTGCGCCCGCATCAGCGCCTCCAGCTCCGCGCAGAGGGCCGGGGTCAGGCGCTCGTCCGCGTCCAGGCGCAGGGTCCAGGCGGTGTCGATGCCGGTGTTGTCCAAAGCCCAGTTGAACTGGCGGGCGTAGTTTTCAAAGGGATGCTCGAACACCTCCGCCCCCTCGGCGCGGGCGATGTCCCGGGTAGCGTCGGTGCTGCCGCTGTCCACCACGACCACGCGCCGGGCAAACCCCCGCATCGAGCGCAGGCAGTCCGGCAGGTTCTTTTCCTCGTTTTTCGTCAGCACCACGGCGGTGATGTCGGCCATGCTATCATCCTTTCAGCATCATCAGGGACTGTCTCAAAATATATCCGGACGTTGCAATCATCTCTGTAGGGGCGGCATTCATGCCGCCCGCGGACGCCATGAATGGCGTCCCTACGGTGGAAACCCGACCGGCTCGATGTTTTGATACTAAATTCCTTCTAAAACATGTACAAATGCGGAGTGGATTTTTTGTTCTGGCAAAGCTGAGCGGAGGGAGGCGATGCAGCGCATCGTTGACCTCTTTAGGGGGCAGAGAAGAAACGACCTCTTCCGTCACGGCTGCGCCGTGCCACCTTCCCCTAAAGGGGAAGGCGATAGGGACACGCTTCTCAGCACTTCCTATTGCCTATTCCCTATTGCCTATTCCCTATTCCCTATTCCCTATTGCCTGTTCCCTACCTTTTCCGCTTCTCCATCTCGCTCTTCCGCTTTCTGAATCCCTGGATGGTGTAGGTGAACCAGGGCCAGGGGTCCCGGGGGTTGAAAATCTGGTCGGTGGTGTGGCGGAAGTCGAACCAGCTGGGCCTGGCGCGGAAGCGGTTCGGGGATTGCAGGAACCACAGGAGATCCGTGTGCATGTACCTAAGCCGCACGCCCTCCCGGTAGTCCTGGTATTCGGTCACCGGATAACCCATGCCCAGCTCCACCACCTGGCGGGCGAAGTCCACCCCGGCGGCAAAGCATACCTTCACGCTGGCGGTGATCCGGGGGTTGATCTCCATCACCCGGCACACGCCGTCCCGGGGGTCTTCGATCAGGTCCACGTCGCCGTAGCCCCGCCAGCCGATGGTCTGCAAAAGCTTGATGGAATCGGCGGCAATGTCCGGCCGGTGCACGCTGGTGGAGCAGCAGGTGCTGCCGCCGTCCACCGGATACCAGCGGGTCTTGTCGAACACACAGGCGCTCTTCGGCTCGCCGTCAGCGTCCAGGAACACCTCGCACTTGTACTGGGTGCCGGTCTGGGGCACGTAGTCCTGCACCACCATGGGCCCGAACCGCTCCACAGCCCTGCCGAACACCTCCCGAAGCTGCGCCTCGTCCCGGATCACGTGGAAGCCGATGGAGCCGTAGCCCACCCGGGGCTTGATGATGAACGGGAAGGGCATGCCCGCCGCCAGGATGTCGTCGGCGGAGGCCATGTCGTAGAGGGTGTGGGGACAGGGCACCCCGGCCTCCTCGCAGGCCTTCATGGTCTCCTGCTTGTCGGCGGCGCGGTTGAACGCCTCCGGCGGGTTCACCGCAGGCCAGGCGTAGGGGCGCACCTCGTCGATGTGCCGGGAGAGCAGCGTGGCGGAGAAGTCCGTCATCGGGATCACCACGTCGTAGTGGCCCTCCTTCAAAACCTCCATCACCGCCGCAAAGGAGGCGACGGCGTCCTCCCGGTCCCAGAATTTAACCAGCTTCACGTCCGGGTATTTGGAGGCGTAGCCCACGTCCAGCTTGCTGGCGTTGTAGGTAGTCAAATGGCAGCCCAGCTTTTTCAGCGCGGGCATCAGCGCCATGTTCTGGCGGGCAAAGCCCTCCAGCAGCAGCACCCGCACCCCCCGAAGATCGGCCGGCGGCAGGCGGTAGGGCTTGCCGTCCCGTCCCTTGAAGAACCACCGCTGGGCGGTGTTGTCGATGCGGTAGGGGTTGAGGATCTTGTTCACGTTCAGCCGCAGCCCCTTCGGGCACAGCTTTGACGCCAGCAGCGCGCACCTGCCCGCCCAGCCGGGGATGGGCAGCGCCACCTTCGCCCGGCCCTCGGCCTTCTCGGCCTTCACCTGGGTGCGGGAGTTGAACAGCAGGTCGTCCCGGAAGTTCACCAGCCCCCGGGGCGCTTCCTCGCGGGAGGCCCACTCGCAGAGGGCGTCCGTCACCCGGTCGATGCCCAGGAAGGCATAGTCGATACCCTTGCCCACCACGAAGGCCAGCTTCGGGTATTTCAGGTAGTACCGCTTCCGGATGTCATGCCTGTCCTCGTCGGTGTAGACCGGAGCAAACCGGGCGATGAAATAGGGGGTGTCCCCCATCAGCTTCGCCAGCCGCTGCTCGGCCTCGTACTTCGAGCGGGCGTAGCCCCCCACCGGCGCGGGCGGAGTGGCTTCGTTGATGGGGCCCACGGGGATGCCGTACACGTCCACGGTGCTGGAGAAGAACACCGGGATGCCAAGCCGCGCCGCGTTTTCAAACACGTGCTGGCTGATGAGCACGTTCATCCGGAAGTAGCGGCTCCAGCTCAGGTCCGTCTCGTTCGTCACGTGGGCCAGCGCCGCCAGGTGGATCACCCGGTCCGCCGGGTGTGCGTCGAACAGCGCCTCCACCGCCGCGGGGTCCAGCAGGTCGCAGGAGACGTGGGTGTAGTTATCGTGCTCGATCTTCGCCTCGGCCACGTCCACGCCGATCACGGTGTGGCCGGCCTCGCACAAGGCCAGCGCCGCCCGGCTGCCCAGCATCCCGGAGGCGCCGGTGAGCAGGATTCGATGGGTCATGCCAGGCCACGCTCCCTTCTGTCGGCCTCCAGGGTGGTGAACCGCGCGCCGCGCTTCTTCAGCCAGCGGATCACCTTTTGAAGCTTCTTCAAGTTCCCCCGCCGCCCCACCAGGCAGCGGAACCGCGTCGCCCTGCCCAGCTCCTCCGGCAGGGGCAGCTTCGCGCTGGTCAGCTCAAAGGGATGGACGTAGATCGTGAAGTTCTCGTGCTTCCGGGCGTACAGCCGAAGCAATATCCGAAGCAGCCAGAACGGGAACAGGCGCAGATAGCCCCCTCCCGAGATGGGGATGGAATACCCGAACATCTCCAGCGTGGGAATCTCGTATTCGGAAAAGTCCCGCTCGACGTAGACCAGGTCCTCGGGCTGCTCGAAGCCGATCAGGTCCAGGTTGCGGTACAGCGGGTGCTGGGCGAAGCGGATCTTGCTGGAATCGTAGGTGAAGCCCAGCTGACGGATGGCGTCCAGCTTGTCCCGCTCCATGGTGAAGCAGGAGGCCCGGTAGCCGGTGACAGGCACGCCCGCCGCCGCCTCGATCATGGCCTTGGCCTCGCGGGTCTCGGCGATGAACTGCTCCAGGCTCTTCTCCGTGAGTAGCTCGTGATCCAGGCCGTGGCAGCCGAGGGCGTGGCCCCGGCGCAGGATCTCCCGCAGAATGGCCGCGTTCTCGGCGGCGATCTCCGCCACGCAGAAGAACGTGACCTTCACGCCCTCCTCGTCCAGCATATCCAAAAAATCGAAGATCAGGGGCACCACCCTCACCCCGCTCTCCCGGCAGGGATAGCCCTTCAGGTAGTCCAGGTGATACCATTCCTCCAGATCGACGGTCAGCCACGCGTGTTTCATAATGCCCCCATTGGTTTACTTTTTGCTCTGTTCTCCTTCCACGACGCCGGACGCCGTGAAGACCTTGGAGAAGGTCCTGAAAATGCACATCACATCAAAGCCGAAGCTCATGCGCCGGACGTACTCGCCGTCCAATCCTGCCTTGACCGGAATGGGCAGCTCATCCCGCCCGTTGATCTGGGCCCAGCCCGTCAGCCCCGGCCGCACGCCGTTGGCGCCGTACTTGTCCCGCTCGGCGATCAGGTCGAACTGGTTCCACAGCGCCGGTCGCGGCCCCACCAGGGCCATCTCGCCCTTGAAGATGTTGATCAGCTGGGGCAGCTCGTCCAGGCTGCTCTTGCGCAGGAAGGCCCCCACCGGCGTGATGAACGAGCTGGCGTCCTTGAGCAGGTGCGTGGGCGCGTCCTTGGGCGCGTCGGTGCGCATGGTGCGGAATTTGTATATCATGAAGTAGGTCTTGTTCCGGCCCACCCGTCTTTGTCTGAAGAACACCGGTCCCGGCGAAGTCAGCTTCACCACCGCCGCCAGCGCCGCCAGCACCGGCGAGAGCGCCACCAGCAGCACCGCGGACAGCAACAGGTCCAGCATTCGCTTGATTCGGATGTACATACATCAACCTCCAGTGTAATTATAGCACATATGGCCGGGAGGTTCAATTCCAGAATTCAAGAAGCGCAATGATATTTCTAAAAGTTATCTACAGATCCTTCGCTCTGCTCAGGATGACAACGAAACGAATCCCTGTCATCCTGAGCGGGCGGTTGGAAGCCGGCAGGGTTTCCAAGTCCGGCCTGTGGGCCGGACCGCGGATTTTCAATCCATGGGATTGAAAATCCGCGCCGTGCGTAGGATCTGTACCGGGCGATTTCGGGCCGCATTGCATTTCAGCCGCCAATCCATTATAATTGAGCCATCACTTGCCGAGGAGAAAAACACATGGCTTCTCAAAACAACAATCCCCGCGTCCTTTGGATCGAGCGCGCCCAGGTGCTCTCGATGCTGCTGGTGGTGCTGCACCACTGCGTTCCCCACGGCTATGACGGCCCGGCGTGGCTTTTGAACCTGCTCACCGCCATCCAGTACCCGGCCCTGGTGTGCTTCTTCCTCACCAGCGGGCTGCTGGCCGCGGGCTGGAGGAAGCGGGGCTGGGCAGCCTACATGAAAAGGCGCTGCCTGAGGCTGCTGCCGCCCTACCTGTGCGTGAACCTGCTGATGCTGGCGCCCCGCTACGTCGCGGCGCGGATGATGGGCGTGGAGGTCCGCCTGACGGCGGGCTGGGTGCTCACCTCCTTCCTGGACCCCCACGGCCAGGGCATCGCGCCCCACCTGTGGTTCCTGCTGACACTGCTGATCATGAATGCGCTGCTGCCGCTGATCGACCTGGCCATGGGCCGGGGCAAGGGGCTGCGCGCCGGGGTGCTCGCCGCGCTGCTGATTGCCTCGGCGCTGCCGGTGAAGCTGCCCACCTTCCTGTGCCTGAACGAGCTGAAGCTGTACCTGGCCTGGTACGCGCTGGGCTACGCCCTGGCCCTCGCCCGGGGCAGGCGGAACCCCCTTAAGGGCACCGTGGGCCTGGCGGCGGGGCTTACAGGCCTGGCCGTCTTTATCGCCGCGCTCTTCTTCCCGGACTTCGCCCTGGCCACCTTTTTGCAGATGGCGGGCGGCGGGCTGTTCCTGATCTGGCTCTCGGGATGCTCCAACGCCGACGACCCCCTCACCCGCACCTTCCGGGGCCGGACCTACTGCGTGTACATCCTGTCGATGTGCGTGCAGAACCTGGCGGAGGTCGTGGGCTACAGCGCCCGCCTGCCCTGGTTCGTCACCTTCCTGATGATGCTGGCGGCGGGGCTGGCCGTGCCGGTGCTGCTGTGCCGATGGAATGAAAAACACCCGCTGCCGGGATGGCTGCGGGCGATCGTGGGGTTATAGAATAGCCTTCCCCTTTGGGGAAGGTGGTTGAGCGACAGCGAAACCGGATGAGGTCGAGCGCGCACTCGCACAGGCAGACCAAAATCGACCTCATCCGTCTTGCTGCGCTTCGCTTGCAATCCACCTTCCCCAAAGGGGAAGGCTTGGGGGCGGCGCGATGTGCCGCCCCCCAATGTTTATCCCTCGTAGATGAAGTTGTACAGCTGGATGGCGTTGGTGTTGAAGTCACAGTCGTAGAGCATGGACTGCTCGTTGCGGGTGTCCTCCTTGTAGGTGCCGCTCAGGGGCAGGTGCATGGACTTCATGTCCCCCATGCCGTTGCTGCACACCTGCAGGGCGATCTTCAGGATGTCCTCCAGGGGCAGGTTGGTCCGCACCTGGCCGAACATCTCGCTGGCCAGGGACGCCATTTGCAGCGCGTCCAGCCCCTTCACCTTCTCCATCAGCTTCTGCAGCACCTTGCGCTGGCGCTCGGTGCGCATGGCATCGCCGCCGGTGAGCTTTCGGATGCGGGCGTAGGCCAGGGTCTGTCGTCCGTTCAGGTGGGTGTTCTCGCCGTAGGTCTCCAGGTACACGTTCTCCTGGTCGCTCTCGTCGATGCCCTCGGCGTAGGCGGCCTTGGCCTGCTGGACGATCATGATGTTGATCTTGTCCATCTCTTCCTTGGTGATGTCCATCTCCACGCCACCCAGGCGCTGGGCGATCTTCTGGAAGCCGAAGAAGTTGACCATCACGTAGTACTGGATGTTCATGCCGAACTTCTCGTTCACCGTGCGCATGGCCAGGTTCGGGCCGCCGAAGAAGTTGGCGGCGTTGATGCGGTAGGTGCCGTTCCACTCGCCGATGTCGGTGAACTCCACGGCCAGGTCGCGCATGATGCTGGCCAGCTTCACCTCGCCGGTGTTGCGGTTGATGGAGCAGATGATCATGCTGTCGGTGCGGGCGCTCTCGGAGAGGGTGCGCTCGTCGGTGCCCAGCAGCAGGATGTTCAGCCACTCGCTGGGCAGGCTGGTGTTCATCCGCAGGTCGCTGACCTGGGCCATCTGCTCCGCGGACAGGCTGCCCACGTCGTACTCGGAATCCGCCAGCTTGTCCTGGAGGTTGTCGTACTGGGGCGTCTCCACGGCCGGCGCCGCGGCCGGGTCGACGGTCTGGGGCTGGGTCAGGCTCTCCACCGGGTTGGAAACCGGCGCCGCCGGGCCGTCGGTGACGGGGTCGTTCGCGGGCCGTCCAAAGGGCTTGGCGATGATCAGCACCAGCGCGACGAGCAGCACCACCGCCGCGGCGGCGATGAAGGCCGGGGCCCGGTTTGGCTGCCTGCGGCGGCTGCCGCCGGAACGGTTGCCGCTGGGACGGCGATTGCCGCCCTGGGGCGGGCGCTGGGAGGGCGCGCGGCGGGCCTGGCCGCTCCGCTGGGAGGAATAGCCCCCGCGGGAGGCGGCGCTGCGGCTGCCGGAGGGGCGGCTGTCGCGGCTGATGCCCGGCTGCACCCGGCTGCGGTTATCGTAATCCGAAGGGTATCTGGTGGCCAATGTCTCGTACCTGCCTTCCTGAAATGTATAAGTTGAACCTATTATATCCCTGATATTATACTGACAAAGGCGTGTTTCTGCAACCGCAAAGCCCCTGAAACCGCGGCTAAAAGATGACAATATCGTGAATTTCGCGCAATTTGCGCCCCGATTTCTCAGCCCTTGCGCCCATTTTCCCGACTGATTAACCGCGTGAAAATTCGCGCTTGTCCATGGTTGACAAGGGGGCGCGGTTGATGTATAATAGCCACGGTCCGAATAAGCAGACGCTGCCGAATTGGGGGCAGGGTCTGCTTATTCGGCTAAATTCGTATATCGGAACCGGATGAACATCCCGACGATCCCAGGAGGCAATCGACATGTCAGACACCCGTATTCTCACTTTTACAGATAAGAAAAAGCTGGAGGAACAGCTGGCCCAGCTGAACGAGGAAAAGAAGCGCGTGGCCGAGGAGATCCAGGTCGCCCGCGGCTTCGGCGATCTCAGCGAGAACGCCGAGTATGACGCCGCCAAGGCCAAGGAGGCCGAGGTCTACGGCAACATCGCCCGCATCGAGGCCGAGCTGCGCACCGCCACCTTCGTGGACGACAGCGTGGTGGACACCACCACTGTGGCGCTGGGCACCGTGGTGCGCGTGCTGGAGATCTTCGCCGAGGACGACCAGGAGGAATCGGAGTACACCCTGGTGGGCTTCACCGAGGCGGACCCGATGAAGGGCTACATCTCCAACGAATCCCCGCTGGGCATCGCCCTGTGCGACACCGACGGCAAGGGCACCGGCGCGAAGGTGGGCGACATCGTGGAGGCCAACACCCCCGGCGGCACCATCAAGCTGAAGGTGCTGTCTATCCGCAAACGCTGAGGCTATTGAGCGTATCCCCCCAATATCGAGAGGAGCAATCACACTATGGCTCATACCTACCAGGTTCCTTCGGGCTTCACCGAGCAGGACACCATTCGCCTGAACAAGCTGAACGCGCTGATCGAGCAGGGGCGCAATCCCTACGAGATCACCACCTATGACCGCACCCACACCTCCGATCAGATCCGCGAGGGCTATGACGCTCTGGAGGGTCAGGGCGTGCGCATCGCGGGCCGCATCCTGGGCAAGCACATCATGGGCAAGGCCAGCTTCGCGCGCATTCAGGACCCGGACGGCACCATGCAGATCTACGTCAAGCGGGACGACGTGGGCGAGGAGCCCTACAAGGACTTCAAGGCCCTGGACATCGGCGACATCATCGGCGTGGCGGGCACCGTGTTCAAGACCAAGACCGGCGAGATCTCCGTGCACGCCACCGAGATCACGCTGCTCACCAAGAGCCTGCATCCCCTGCCGGAGAAGTTCCACGGCCTGACCGACACCGACACCCGCTATCGCCAGCGGTACGTGGACCTGATCGTGAACCCGGAGGTGAAGGACACCTTCGTCAAGCGCAGCCTGATCCTGCGGGAGCTGCGCGCCTTCCTGGACGGTCGGGGCTACCTGGAGGTGGACACCCCCATCCTCACGCCCTTTGAGATCGGCGCGGCGGCCAAGCCCTTCTACACCCATCACAACACCCTTGACATGGACATGGTGCTGCGCATCGAGACGGAGCTGTATCTCAAGCGCCTGATCGTGGGCGGCCTGGACCGGGTCTACGAGGTGGGCCGCATCTTCCGCAACGAGGGCATGGACACCAAGCACAACCCGGAGTTCACCACCATCGAGCTCTACGAGGCCTACACCGACTTCCACGGCATGATGGACCTGGTGGAGGACATGATGAAGACTGTGACCCAGAAGGTCTGCGGGTCCCTGGTGATCCCCTACCAGGGCCACGACATCGACATCGGCCACTGGGAGCGGCTGACCATGATCGAGGCCGTGAAGAAGTACAGCGGCGTGGACTTCCATGACTGGAAGACCGACGAGGACGCCATCGCCGCCGCCAAGGCCCACCATGTGGAGCTGCCGGAGGTGCCCACCAAAGGCGCGATCCTGGCGGAGTTCTTCGACGCCTTCGTGGAGGACAAGCTGATCCAGCCCACCTTCATCTACGACTACCCGGTGGAGATCAGCCCCCTGGCCAAGCGCAAGCCCGACGACCCGGCCTTCACCGAGCGTTTCGAGTACTTCATCAACGCCACCGAGTTCGGCAACGCCTTCTCCGAGCTCAACGACCCGCTGGACCAGCGGGAACGCTTCGAACGCCAGGTGGCCGAGCGCAAGGCCCTGGACCCCAATTCCGGCGCCCAGGTGGACTACGACTACGTCAACGCCCTGGAGTACGGCATGCCCCCCACGGGCGGCCTCGGCTTCGGCGTGGATCGCCTCGTGATGCTGCTCACCAACTCCGACAGCATCCGCGATGTGCTCCTGTTCCCCACGATGAAGCCCTTGGATTAAATAGGTAATATTGCCTGACAAAGTGTCTGTCTCAGAACACAGAGGCAGACTAGAGTGTGTTTCCAAAGTCGAGGATGTGCAGTTTCGAGGGGATCAGGCTGCATTTCAAGGCGATTATCCGAAGGCTTACTGGCATCGAGCGCCCGGAAAACAGTCCAGCGGACTGTTTTCAGCGAGATGGGGCCGGCAGGCCCGTGGATGCAAGTCGAGGAAAAGTAACGCATAAATGCAGCCTTAGACACCGAAAATGCACGTTCGGGGTTTTAGAAATACACTCAAAAAAAGTAGGGGCGGCGTTGCGCCGCCCGCCTTGTTCCCCGGTCGCCTTCCGCGGTTGCGTGCGGCAGCGATTGGGACCCGGCCCTGCCGGGAGGCGGGCGCCGCAACGGCGCCCCTACAGATTTTGTTAGCCCCTGTTTGCGTTTTGGGTCCGTCCCTTTTTGGCGTCTCGGAGCCATACGCGCTTCTCCCCTTGCATCCTTCACAAAAACCCGATATAATAGAAGCATCCATTCTGACCATCTCGCCTGTTTGACTGGGAGGGAAAGCCTTGTTCAGCTACATTCAAGAATTTTTCCGGGATCCGAAGGGGATGCTGATCTTCTTCCTGCTGGCGTTCCCGGGGCGCATCCTGGCGCTGTCGCTGCACGAATTTGGTCACGCCTGGGTGGCGCACCGTTGCGGCGACGACACCGCGAAGATGATGGGTCGCATGACCGTGAACCCCCTGAAGCACCTGGACCCGCTGGGCACGGTGCTGATGCTGGTGGTGGGCTTCGGCTGGGCCAAGCCGGTGCCGGTGAACCCGCGGAACTATCGCAACTACCGCAAGGACGACTTGAAGGTGTCCGTGGCGGGGGTTTCGATGAACCTGATCATGTTCTGCCTGGGCAACCTCCTGATGCTGGCGTTCCTGGCCCTGGCCATCGCCCGCTCGAAGGACGATATGACCGCCAGCTACCTGCCGCTGCTGTTTCAGCGTTACGATTACTTCAACGTGGCCATCTACCAGGTGGAACAGACCTTCGGGGAGATCGCGGGCTACCTGTTCCAGATGCTCTATTACTTCACCGTCACCAACCTGGTGCTGTGCGTGTTCAACCTGCTGCCCATTCCCCCGCTGGACGGCTACCATGTGCTCAACGACCTGGTGCTGCGCCGCAGGCAGCTGTTCGCCAACCCCCAGGTCGCCCGCTATGCCAGCACGGCGCTGTTCGTGCTGGTGCTGACCGGCGTGGTGGGCCGGGTGCTGGGCTGGGTGGACGGCAAGATCCTCTCCGCCGCGGGCAGCCTGGCCATCTCGGCGCTTCGGGCGATGGGATTGATCGCATGATTCCAATGAGGAATTGGGAATAAGGAATTCCGGATGAAATCCTGACGGGTTTCTTGGATTCTTTGACAGCATTCCCAATTCAATCAGATTCGCAGAATCTGCACCTCAATTCCTCACTCCTCATTCCTCACTCCTCATTTTCTCGGAGGTATTATGGCATACATCGTATCCCTGAAGGAATTTGACGGGCCGCTGGACCTGCTGCTGACGCTGATCTCCAATGCGAAGATCGACATCCACGACATCTTCGTCAGCCAGATCACCGAGCAGTATCTGGAGACCATGAGCCTGGTGGACGAGCTGGACATGGACTCCGCCAGCGAATTTTTGCAGATGGCGGCGACGCTGCTGGAGATCAAGAGCCGGGCCATGCTGCCCAAGCCGCCCAAGCCGGAGGACCCCGACGAGCTCTCGCCGGAGGAGGCCCTGATCAAGCAGCTGGAGGAATACCGCCAGTTCAAGGAGGTCTCCAGCCGGATGAAGCAGCTGGAGGAGGAGGCCCGCGCCCTCTTGACGAAGCTGCCGGAGGAATATCCGCTGCCCCCGCCCAACATCGAGATCACGGGCCTGACGCTGGACAAGCTCATCAAGGCCTACCGCAAGGTGCTGGAGCGGGCGGAGCGCGCCGAGGCCGACGACCGCATGGCCAGCCGGGAGATCCGCCGCGACTCCTTCACCATCGCCGGGTGCATGGCCCGCATCAGCCGCAGCCTGCGCCGGGGTCCCTGCCGCTTCTCCGAGCTCTTCGGCGAGGACTTCACCAAACAGGAGGTCGTCACCATGTTCCTGGCCCTGCTGGAGCTGATCAAGCTGAACCGGCTGCACGTGAAGCAGGACGCGGCGTATGAAGAAATCACGCTCTCGGCGTGATTTCTTCGGAGTGTGGAGTTCAGGTGGAAATCCTTTCGTGTCCACTCTCCACACTCCACTCTAAACTCTCTCTTCCTGTGGAACCTTTCCGTTCAGCCGCTCGTCCAATACACAGTACAACCTATATGCAGGGAGGTGCGCGACATGTCCAGGCGGATACTGGCTTTGCTGATCACGCTGGCGATGCTGTCCTGCCTGACCCCGGCCCTGGCCGCGGAACGCTTCACGGCCAGCACGCCGCTTTCGGGCTCCGGCAGCGGCAAGCTGCACAACCTGGCCCTGGCGGTGGAGGCCATCGACGGCACGGTGATCCCCTACGGCGGGCGCTTCTCCTTCAACGAGACGGTGGGTCCGCGCACGGCCGGCCGGGGCTATGAGACCGCCCCCAACGGGCGCGGCGCGCTGGTCACCGGCGGCGGCGTGGCCCAGGCGGCCTCCACCCTGTACCTGGCCCTGGGCGCCAGCGGCGACACGGTGAAAATCGACCCGGTGAAAACCTACGGCAGCCGCTTTGCGGACAACTACGTGGACGACCCGGAGGATGCCGTCATCACCGACTACGACGCGGGCATCGACCTCAGCTTCACCAGCCGCGCCGACACGCTGAAGATCGAGATGTGGATGGACGACAATTACGTCTACTGCACGCTCATCTCCGGTGAGGAGACCGACGCCAATGCCGCCGGCAGCGGCTGGTTCGTGGAGACCCCCTTCGCCCCGGCGGGCACCGTCGCCCCGGTGCGTATCCCGGTGGCCACGTCCAGCCTGAACTGCGGAAGCGACGGGGACGTGCTGCACAACGTGGCCCTGGCCGCGGGCAGCGTCTCGGACACCACCCTGAACAGCGGCGACACCTTCTCCTTCAACGACGTGGTAGGCCCCCGGGAGAAGCAGTACGGCTATATCCGCGCCGTGAACGGCCGGGGCAAGCAGGTCGTGGGCGGCGGCGTGGCCCAGGTGGCCAGCGCCCTGTGGCTGGCCATCAAGGACGACGGGCGCTTCGCCATCGTGGAGAAGTCCACCTACGGCAAAAAGTACAACCAGAGCTACGTGGACAGCTCCGCCGACGCCATCCTCACCGACTACTCCTCCGGTCGGGACTTCTCCTTCCGCTACACCGGCGCGGGCAGCGTGACGATCTACACCACCCTGACCGACGGGGTGCTGAAATGCGAGATCTACCAGAACTGACCGTCCTTGGATAAAGCAAAGCTGCGGCGGAGGGAGGTTTCAACGCAACAACCCCTCCGCCTCGCTGCGCTCAGCACCTCCCCTTACACAGGGGAGGCTTTTTGGTGGTTCTTCACGGAAAGTTGGGGGATTTGCAGAATGTAATCCCTTGATGATTCGTACAGATCCTTCGCTGCGCTCAGGATGACAGGAATTGCGTCGTTT
>OMZP01000023.1 GCA_900315585.1 uncultured Eubacteriales bacterium
GTGGTCTTATGCGGTATTAGCACCTGTTTCCAAGTGTTATCCCCCTGTCTGGGACAGGTTGCTCACGCGTTACTCACCCGTCCGCCACTAGAATTACCATTCTTCCGGACCGAAGCCCTTCCGTTCGGTAATCCCCGTTCGACTTGCATGTGTTAAGCACGCCGCCAGCGTTCGTCCTGAGCCAGGATCAAACTCTGATGTTTGAATCCTTTTCCGTTCCCCCGGCTTCCCTTCGGACTCGCCAAAGCCCTCCGTTCTCCCTGAGTTCACGGCGTTACACTCATAGAATTTCTGACTGTTTCTTGTACTTTCTCTGTATCGTTTTCAGTACTTGTTTCGTACGCTCTCTGTATCGTTTTCAAGGTTCGCCGCCGTCGCTGCTTCAGGGTTTTGACCCCCTGTCCTCGCGAGAGCTTGATTAGTATATCAAAGCAAGTTTTCTTTGTCAATCCCCATTTTGGTTATTTACCAAATCTTTACTTGAAACAGTGGTTTTTGGGCACTTTTCGCGGAAAAACTGCATAGATTGTGTTGAAATGCAGGATGTCTTTTATTATGGGTATATAAAGGAGGTTTTTGCGTGAAAAAAGCCCGTTCCGCGGCCTGCGCGCTGTGCCTGGCGCTGCTGGCGCCGCTGGTGATCCACGCCCTGCGGGTGCTGCCCACGGACCGCCGGGCACTGGTGGCGGAGAAGTATGCCGGGTGGAGCGGCGTGCTGCGGCTGTGGGTGCAGGAGGACGCGCCCGTGGGGGATGGGCGGCTGACGGCCTGGCTGAACGGCTGCGTCGCCCGGTTTGAGAAGCGGCATCCGGGCGTGTACGTGCAGCCCCAGGCGGTGGACGCCGACGCCATGGCCGACTTCCTCACCAGCGGCATCCGGCCCCCGGACCTGCTGCTGTTCGCGCCGGGGACGCTGGACGGCCCGGCGGGGCTCGCGCTCGTCGAAATCCCGGCGAAGCTTCGCGGGGAACTCAGGCACTGCGGGGAATGGGGAAGCGGCCACTTCGCCGCGCCGGTGGCCATGGGCGGCTACCTCTGGGCCTGGAACGCGGCGATGACCGACGGCATCCCCGGCAGCTGGCGGGAGTCGGAGGCGACCCTGGCCGTGCGCCCCGCCGACGGGACCCGCCGGTTCGACGCGGCGCTGCTGGCCCTGTGCAGCGCGACCCACGGGGCGGCGCGGGAGGAGACGCCGCTCGAGCTGCCGGGGGTGGACCTGGGCCTGGGCGGGGCGACCACTCCCGCCCCCACCGCCGAGCCCGCCGGGACGCTCCCCTGCCAGCTGCCGGAGGGCTTCGACTTCGACGGCGACGCCTTCACACGGTTCTGCAACGGCGAGGTGGCCGCCACCGTCGTCACGCCCCGGGAGGTGCGGCGGCTGGAGCAGCTGGTCGGCCAGGGCAAGGGCCCGGACTGGCGGCTGTCCCCGGGCGGCGGCGCCTTCACCGATCAGCTGCTGTGCCTGGCCATCGTGGACCGGGAGGACGGGCAGGCCGAGCTGTGCCGGGCATTCCTGGACTGCCTGCTGGAGGACGAAAGCCAGTCGGCCCTCGCCGCCGCCGGAGCCTGTCCGGTGACGGACGCGCCCATCGCCGCCGGGGCGGGGGACCCGCTTCAGATCCTGGACGGGGCGCTGCGCCGGCCGGGGCTGACCGCGCCCAACTGCCTGGACAAAAAGTGGCCCGAAACCGCTTCGGAGATTGTTCGGAAATTCCTGGCGGGCGACGGGGAATCCCCGGTGCTGTGGCGGGCGCTTGGGGAGCGATTGAACCAAAACCCGAACATTTGAAACCGACCCCGCCCGAATCCCCCGGGAATTGTCTTGCCAAACACGCCTATATAATAGGAAGAAAGTCGGACAAAAATCGACGAATTGATGACAGCCCTTGAGGGGAACGGGGATATATGCTATAATCAAAACAGGTATTCCACAGGAATTGCAGGACCTGTTTCAACCGCATGGAGGCGCAGTATGAAATCGCCGATACCGGAGGATCTTCGGGGAAAAACCCTGTCCAATATCGTCGTCGTGATCGTCGGCATACTGGTCTATGCCGCGGTGAATCACTTCGGCCATCTCTGGGGCGGCGTCTCGCTGGTGCTGCACACGGCCATGCCCCTGCTGATGGGCTTCGCCATCGCCTTTGTGCTGTATCCGGGGGTGCGGCGGCTGGAGCGATTCTTCTCCCGCCTAGTGTCCCGTCGCAAGCCCCACCCGAAGCTGAGCCGGGCGCTGGCGCTGACCGTGATGTATCTGTTCGCGCTGGCGCTGCTGGCGGGGTTCATCTGGGTCATGGTGCCGCAGATCATCAGCTCGCTGAAGTCGGTGGTGACCATCGTGACCAACGCGGTGCCCCGCAACAACCAGGAGGTGCGGGAGCTGCTGTCCCGGGCCACGTTCCTGCAAAAGCTGGGCCTGGACACCGAGCAGCTGATGACCGCCTGGGAGCACGTGCAGGGCCAGATCATGCAGCGGCTGAGCCAGTTCACCACCTACACCAACGTGCTGATCAACAACCTGCTGTCCATCGCGGGCAGCATCTCCGCCAGCGTCTATCGGGTGATCTTCACCGGGGTGGTGGGCCTGATCGCCTCCATCTACCTGCTGCTGGATCGGGAGCGGTTCTGCGCCCAGGCGAAAAAGACCTGCTACGCGCTGTTCAAGAAGGCCACCTGTGAGCGGCTGTTCCACTGGACCCGCCGCGCCAACGACATCTTCGCCGGCTTCATCAGCGGAAAGCTGCTGGATTCGCTGATCATCGGGCTGCTGTGCTACATCTGCATGCTGATCTTCGGCATCGAATATCCGCTGCTGATCAGCGTGATCGTGGGCGTGACGAACATCATCCCGGTGTTCGGGCCCTACATCGGCGCGATTCCCAGCATCCTGTTCCTGCTGCTGGTCAACCCGCTGAGCGCCCTGTGGTTCGGCATCTTCATACTGATCCTGCAGCAGCTGGACGGCAACGTGATCGGCCCGCTGATCCTGGGCGACCACGTGGGCCTGTCGGCCTTCTGGATCATGCTGGCCATCATCGTGGGCGGCGGCCTGTTCGGCTTCCTAGGGATGCTGCTGGGCGTGCCCACCTTCGCGCTGATCTATGCCATCGTGCGCACGATCATCGACCGGCGGCTCGAGGCCCGGGGCCTGCCCGCCGACACGGACAGCTACATGGCCCCCACCGAAGAAAACACCAAGGAGAAAGAAACATGAAACACCTGATACTGGACTGCGGCGGCGTGATCGCCTATCCCCGCCTGGGAGACTGGAACCTGCCCTTCGGGGCGGCGCAGATCCTGGGCGAGGAGCGCGCCCGCGACCTGGCCACCGCCAAATACCTGATGGCCCACCGGGAGTGCGCCCGCTGGCTGGACGAGAGCCAGCTGGTGAAGGACATGGAGGCCGAAAAGGACCTGCGCCGGGAGTACATCCGGGCCATGAACATCCGCATGGACTGGCATCTGACGATGGATGAGATCGAGCGCCTGGCCGGGGACTTCACCGACAACATCCTGCGCTTCGGCTTCTTCGACGACGTGAAGCCCTGGCTGGAGCGGTGGTACGGCCACGTGACGCTGGGCCTGCTCTCCGACGCCATGCCCTCCACCCTGGCCTTCATGGAGTGGCAGGGGCTGCTGCCCTACTTCAAGGCGGCGGTGATCTCCACCCAGGTGGGCGCGATCAAGCCCGATCCGCGGATGTACGAGGCGATCCTGAAAAAACTGGACGCGGACCCCGCGGACTGCCTGTTCGTGGACGACAAGGCCGAAAATTTGGACGGGGCCGTGAAGGCGGGCATGCAGGCCGCCCAGATGACCCGTTCCACCGCCCTGCCCGCGACGCTGTGGGACGGGCCCTCGGTCAAGGACTTCGCGGCGATCGACGCCCTCTTGAAGGGATGAGCGCCGTGCTGCCGCTGCCGGAAAAATTCATTGAAAATATGCGCAAAATGCTGGGAGAGGACACCCCGGCATTTTTGCGCGCCCTGGAGGACGCCCCGGCCCTGGCGCTGCGGCTGAACCCAAAGCGCCCCGGCGCGGAGGAAGCGGCCTCGGCGTTCATCGACGGCCCGGTACCCTGGGCGGAGCACGGGCGGTACCTGAAGCCGGACGTGAAGCCCGGCGCCTCCGTCGCCCACGCCGCCGGGGCCTTCTATTTGCAGGAGGCCAGCGCCATGGCCAGCGCCAGCGCGCTGGATGCCCGGCCCGGCGAGGTGATCCTGGACCTGTGCGCCGCCCCCGGGGGCAAGAGCACCCAGATCGCCGCGGCCATGGGGGATTCGGGGGCGCTGATCTCCAACGACCCGGAGCCCGCCCGCGCCAGGGCCCTGGCCGGGAACCTGGAGCGCATGGGGGCCATGCACGCGGCGGTGGTGTCGGCGCTGCCGGGGAAGCTGGCCGCGCGGTGGCCGGAGACCTTCGACGCCATCCTCACCGACGCGCCCTGCTCCGGCGAGGGCATGTTCCGCCGGGACCCGGACGCCCGCGGGGAGTGGAGCCCCGCCGCGCCGGAGGGCTGCGCCAGGCGGCAGGCGGAGATCCTGGACCAGGCCGCCAGGATGCTGAAGCCCGGCGGGCGGCTGGTGTACTCCACCTGCACCTTCAACCGGCAGGAGAACGAGGGCAGCGTCCTCCATTTCCTCGACCGGCATCCGGAGTTTTCCCCGGAGGACTTCGAGCTTCCCGGCGCGGGACGGTCCGAGGGCGGCATGCTGAGGCTCTGGCCCCACCGACTCCGGGGCGACGGCCACTTCGTGGCGAAGCTTCGGAAGGCGGGGGAATGGATTCCGACCCAGCCCGCGGCCATTCGCACGGACCGGGACACCGCCGCCCTGCTCCGCCGCCTTTCGGAGGAGGTCTGCGCCCTGCCGGAAGCCCTCGAAAGCATGAATTTCTTCCGCCTGGGGGACCGGCTCTACGCCCGGCCCGCCTGCCGCCCGGACCTGGACGGCCTGAAGGTCATCTCCCCGGGGCTGTGCCTCATGCGCGTCGGCCGGAGCCACATCGAGCCGGAGCACGCCCTGGCCATGGCCCTGCCGCCGGAATGCACCCGACGGACCGCCGAGCTGGACGCGGGCGAAGCCGCCGCCTTCCTTCGGGGCGAGGTCATCCCCTGCGGCGGGGAAAAGGGCTGGACGCTGGCCACCCATCTGGGCCTCCCCCTGGGCTGGGGCAAGGTGTCGGAGGGGTCGCTGAAAAACCATCTGCCCAAGGGCCTGCGCCGCCCGCGCTGAGTTTGTCGAACCGCTTCCAAAAATCCTGATTTTTCTGCGATTTTTGGGCCAAAAACGCGATATTTGAAATTGACAATTCCCCTGAATACGAGTATACTATAACCAGATTTAATTTACGTATAACGATTATGAAAGGGGATACCAGCATGGCCGGCAAGTTCGTCATCACCACCGCGAAAAATGGGGAGTTCACCTTCAACCTCAAGGCTTCCAACGGCGAAGTGATCCTCACCGCCTCGGAGACCTACACCTCTCAGTCCGCCTGCGAAAACGGCATCGCCTCCGTGAAGAAGAATGCGGGCGCCGTCATCGAGGACCAGACCCGCGAGGAGAAGGCGTCCAACCCGAAGTTTGAGCTTTACAAGGACAAGGGCGGCGAGTTCCGCTTCCGCCTGAAGGCCGCCAACGGCCAGAATATTGGCCGCTCCGAGGGCTACAAGGCCAAGGCCAGCGCCAAGAAGGGCATCGCCTCCATCGCCAAGAACGCGCCCGACGCGCCGATCATCGTGGTCGAGGCCGACAAATAATCCGAGAAAATCCGCCTTTCGTCAAGCAAAGACAATCCCTCTGGCCCGCTGCGCGGTCCGCCTCCCTTTGCACAAGGGAGGCTGGTTGGATGCGCGGAAGCCCTGGCTCCCCTGTGCAAGGGAAGCTGGCTGCGAAGCAGGCTGAGGGGTTGTTTTTGTTGTGTTTTTGGTTGACGTTCGCGCCGCCAACGCTTATAATGGGCCTATGAAGCATTACGCAACGCGATCCAACGTTCACAGCCACACCACCTTCTCCGACGGCCGCAACACCGCCGAGGAGATGGTGAAAGCGGCGCTGGCCCTGGGCTTTCACACCCTGGGCTTTTCCGAGCACGGCCCCGCGGACTACGACGACGCGGCCATGCCGGCGGCTCGGGCGGAGGAATACCGTGCGGAGGTGCTGCGCCTGCGGGAGCGGTACGCCGGGCGAATCGACCTGCTGCTGGGCCTGGAGCACGACTGGCTCTCCCCGGCGGACCTGTCGGCCTGCGACTACGCCATCGAATCCGTCCATTACGTGAAGAAGGACGGCGCGCTGTGGAGCGTGGACTGGACCCGGGAGAAGCTGGAGATCGCCCGGGACGCCCTCTACGGCGGCGACCCCTACGCCCTCTGCCGGGACTACTTCAAAACCGTCTGCGAATCCATCGAGGGCACGGGCGCGGCGATCCTCGGCCACATCGAGCTCATCATGAAGTTCAACGAGGCCCGGGACCTGTTCGACGACACCGACCCCCGCTACCTGGGCCCGGCGCTGGCATGCGCGGAGCTGGCGGCGAAGAGCGGCAGGCTCGTCGAGATCAACACCGGCGCGATGGCCAAGGGCTACCGCACCGCCCCCTACCCCGGCGCGGCCATGCTGCGGCGCATCCGGGCGTGCGGCGGACGCGTCCTGCTCTCCAGCGACTGCCACAACGCGGACTATCTGGACTTCGGCTTCGCCGAGGCCGCCGAGCTGGCCCGCGCCTGCGGGTTCAAAACGGCCTGGGAGTACCGGGGCCATCAACCCGTGGAATACCCACTTTGACAACCCCTCAGTCAGCTGCGGTGCCGCGGCCCAATCCGTTGGATTGAGCCATCGGCAGTTTGCCCTGCGGGCAAGGCTTCCGCGTCATAAAAAGCCTCCCTTGTGTAAAGGGAGGTGCCGACGCAGTCGGCGGAGGGATTGTCCACCAACACTAACGGAGGCAAACCATGTCCAAGCGAATCGCCCTGTACGCGGGCTCCTTCGATCCCTACACCAACGGACACCACGCCGTCGTGAAGAAGGCGGCGGCGCTGTTCGACGAGGTGGTGGTGCTGATCGGCGTGAACATCGGCAAGAAGCGCGCCTTCGACGCCGAGGCCATGCGCCGCGCCATCCAGGAGGCCCTGGACGCGGACGGCCTGAACGCCCGCTGCGAGATCCACACCGGGCTCATCGCCGATTACTGCAGGGATCACGGCATCCGCTGGCACGTGCGGGGGCTTCGCAGCGCCGCCGATTACGCCTACGAGGAGAACCTGGCCCAAATCAACGGCCGCCTCAACCCGGAATTGGAGACGCTCTACCTCCGCGGCGACGACACCGCCCTCTCCTCCAGCCTCGTGCGGGAGCTGATGGCCTTCGGGCACGACGTGGCGGAGTACGTGCCGGAAGCGGTCTATGGAGAATTAGGAATGAGGAATGAGGAATGAGGAATGGCGGTGCAAATCCTTTCGGATTTGTTGGATTGGTTTTGCCGCAATTTCGCATCCACCGCACAAAGAATAAAAGAAATCCGCAAGGATTTCTTCAACAATTCCTCACTCATCATTCCTCATTCCTAATTATTCGTCCCTGCTTCCTCATTAATGAACCAATCGACCCTACAGAAGGAAAAGCGAAACTATGAAAAAAGTCGGAATGATCTCCCTGGGCTGCGCGAAGAACCGGGTGGACAGCGAAAACATGCTGGGCATGCTGAAGCAGCGGGGCTACGAAATCGTGGCCGATCCCGCCGAGGCGGACGTGCTGTTCGTGAACACCTGCGGGTTCATCGAGAGCGCCAAGGAGGAATCCATCGACGCCATCTTTGAGATGGCCCAATACAAGAAGCAGGGCAACAAGAAGCTGTTTGTCACCGGCTGCCTGGCCCAGCGGTACCCGGAGGCGCTGCTGAGCGAGATCCCGGAGATCGACGGCATCCTGGGCGTGGCGGAGTATTCCCGCCTGTTCGACATGATGGAGGCCGCGGAAAAGGGCGACAAGCCCTGCTATACCGCCAACGGCGCGCGGTTTTTGCACACGCCCCGGGTGCTGACCACCCCCGGCTACAGCGCCTACGTGAAGATCTCCGACGGCTGCGACAACCGCTGCACCTACTGCGCCATCCCGCTGATCCGCGGCGGCTACAGCTCCCGGCCCTTTGAGGACATCGTCCAGGAGTGCCGCGCCCTGGCGGCGGACGGCGTGACGGAGCTCACCCTGATCGCCCAGGACACCAGCCGCTACGGCTGTGACCTCGGCGACGGGCACTACCTGCTGCCGGAGCTTCTGGAGGCCGTGAGCGAAATCGAGGGCGTGCACTGGGTGCGGGTGCTCTACTGCTACCCGGATTCCACCGAGGACCGGCTGCTGGACGCCATCCAGCGCCTCCCCAAGGTGGCCCCCTACCTGGATTTGCCCCTGCAGCACATCGACGACGCCCTGCTGAAGGCCATGAACCGCCGGGGCAGCGCCGACTGGATCAAGAGCCGCATCGTCGAATGCCGCAAGCGGGGCATCCTGCTGCGCACCACGATGATCGTGGGCTTCCCCGGCGAGACGGACGCACAATTCCAAACCCTGCTGGACTTCGTGAAGGAGGCCCGCTTCGAGCGCCTCGGCGCGTTCACCTACTCCGCTGAGGAGGGCACCGCCGCGGCCAGGATGCCCAACCAGATCGACGAGGCCGTGAAGCAGCAGCGCATGGATCAGCTGATGATGCTGCAACAGGCCGTGTCCATGGAAGTCAACGAGGCCCGCATCGGCACGGAGTGCGAGGTGCTGGTGGACGGCTTCGACGAGGAGACCGGCCGCTTCTACGGGCGCAGCCTGCTGGAGGCCCCGGAGAGCGACGGCTGCATCTGGCTGAACGTCAGCCCCGGGCTGAACGCCGATCGGGAATTGACCCCCGGCGAATATGTGCAGGTGAAGATCACCGGCGCGGACGCCTATGACCTGGAAGGAACTGTGACAGGGAGAGGGAATAGGCAATAGGGAATAGGCAATAGGAATAGCGGCTGCCGCGGCTGTCCTTGCTTCCTTCGCATCACCGGCACGGATGCCTATGACCTGGAAGGGACGATCCTCGAGCATTGACCATGTAGGGGCGGCGTTGCGCCGCCCGCCCGTTTCTTGCTTCCCCACCGCAGTGGGGAAGTCCCCCGAAGGGGGGATAGGGCACCCCACGCGTGGCAATTCCCGCATCCCTTCCGCTCTGAGTGCCCCACCCCCGCAAGCGGTTCCCCTCCCCGCTGAGGCAGGGAGGCCTGGATTGCGGCTGCCGCGCATTTCTCCAAAAGCCTTCCCCTCTGGGGAAGGTGGATCGGCGCGCAGCGACGAGACGGATGAGGTCGAATGCGCGCAGCCCTGCACTTTCAGACTCGACCTCATCCGACCCGCCTTCGGCGGCCCACCTTCCCCAAAGGGGAAGGCTTAAAAACTGTGGTGACCCCAATAGGAGTGCATGATTATGAATCTCCCCAACAAACTCACCCTGCTGCGCGTGTGCCTGATCCCCTTCTTCGTGGTGTTTGCGAAGATGGGCGGCTTCGGCATGCAGCTGGCCGCGGTGGCCGTCTACATCCTGGCCTGCGTCACGGACGCGCTGGACGGGCACATCGCCCGCAGTCGTGGCCTCGTCACCAACTTCGGCAAGTTCATGGACCCCATCGCCGACAAGCTGCTGGTGATGAGCGCAATGATCGTGCTGACGGCCCAGGGGCGCATGCCGGACTGGGTGTGCATCCTGATGCTGGGCCGGGAATTCCTGGTCAGCGGCTTTCGGCTGGTGGCGGTGGAGAACGGCGTGGTGATCGCCGCGGGCCCGCTGGGCAAGGTGAAGACGGTGTTCCAGATGCTCAGCACCCTCGCGCTCATGCTGCTGGTGCCGGTGGAGGGGGACGCGCTGCTGGGCAGCGGCGGCGTCCTCTTCGCCAACATCCTGCTCTACATCGCCCTCGCCCTCACCGTCTTGAGCGGCGCGGACTACATCATCCGGAATCGGGATTGCATCCGGGACATGTAAACCAGTCAGGAGTGAGAAGTCAGGAGTGAGGAGTTATAAGTTTGTGCGCGGCAGCCACAATTAACTCCTAATTCCTCACTCAAACAATACGGCATCACAATAGAAAGGAATCATCGCAATGCAAAAGTGGTCTCGCATCAACTACCACCCGAACCTGCCCCTGGGGGCGGACGGTCGTCGGGTCACGGCCAGCCCGGAGCACATTCGCCTGAGCAAGGAGGCCGCCCGGGAGGGCATGGTGCTTTTGAAGAACGAAGGCGGCGCGCTGCCCCTGGCCATGGGCGCGAAGGTGGCGCTGTTCGGCAAGGGCACCTATGACTACGTGAAGGGCGGCGGCGGCAGCGGCGACGTGACCGTGCCCTACACCCGGAGCCTTGCCGAGGGCATGAAGCGGCATCCGGAGCGGGTGACGCTGTTCGACGGCACGGACGACTTCTACCGCAAGCATGTGGAGACCTCCTATGCCAACGGGCGGGACCCCGGCGCGGTGGAGGAGCCTGCGCTGCCGGCGGAGCTGGTGGCCCGGGCCGCGGCCTTCGCCGACACCGCCATCATCTCCATCAGCCGCTTCTCCAGCGAGGGCTGGGACCGCAAGAGCGCCTTTGACAAGATCGAGAACCACATCGGCCTGTGGGCCGACGACCCCCGCTACGCCCTGACCCAGGCCATGTTCCCCAAGGGCGACTTCTACCTCACCGACGCCGAGGAGGCCATGGTGAACCAGGTGAAGGCGGCCTTCGGGCGCGTGATCGTGGTGCTGAACGTGGGCAGCGTGTTCGACACCTCCTTCTTCAAGGACGATCCCGCCATTCAGGCGGCCCTGATGGGCTGGCAGGCGGGCCTGGAGGGCGGCCTGGCCGAGGCGGAGCTGCTGCTGGGCATCGCCAATCCCTCCGGCAAGCTGGCGGACACCTTCGCCGCCACCCTGGAGGACTATCCCTCCAGCCCCAACTTCTACGAGAGCGACGACTTCGTGGACTACGAGGACGACATCTACGTGGGCTATCGCTACTTCGAGACCATCCCCGGCGCGGCGGAGAAGGTGAACTATCCCTTCGGCTTCGGCCTGAGCTACACCGCCTTCGCCCTGGAGGACGCCTCCGCGGCGGTGGACGGGGAAGACATCGTGGCCCGGGTCACCGTGGTGAACACCGGAAACCGCCCCGGCAGGGAGGTAGCGCAGCTGTATTTCTCCGCGCCCCAGGGCAAGCTCGGCAAGCCGGCGCGTCAGCTGGCGGGGTGGAAGAAGACCCGTCTCCTGAACCCCGGCGAGAGCCAGCGGGTGGAGATCCGCTTCCCCATTTCCCAGATGGCCTCCTACGACGACCTGGGCAAGGTGCAAAAGTCCGCCTGGGTGCTGGAGGCGGGCGAGTATCGCTTCTTCCTGGGCACGGACGTGCGCGCCCCGCAGCTGGATTTCGCCTGGACGCTGAATGAGAATCGGGTGGTGGAGCAGCTGACGGAGCGGATGGCGCCCACCCAGTTGAAGCGGCGGATGCGCTCCGACGGCAGCTATGAGGCCCTGCCCCTGGGCACGCCCAACGATCCCAGGGCCAGCGCCATCGGCGTGAACCCGGACTCCGGCTTCTGCGTGAACCCGCCGGTGCGGGCCCAGGGCCACGTGGCCTTCCAGAAGCCCAGCGACAAGAAGCCGCTGAAGGACGTGGCGGAGGGCAAACTGACCCTGGACGCCTTCATCGCCCAGCTCTCCGACGAGGATTTGGCCTGGCTTCTGGGCGGCACGCCCAACGTGGGCGTGGCCAACACCTACGGCTACGGCAACCTGCCGGCCTACGGCGTGCCCAGCGTCATGACCGCCGACGGCCCCGCGGGCCTGCGCATCCAGCCCCAGGTGGGCGTGAAGACCACGGCCTTCCCCTGCGCCTGCCTGCTGGCCTGCACCTGGGACGAAGCCGTCACCGAGGCGGTGGGCCGCGCCGCGGGCGAGGAGGTCAAGGAGAACAACATCGGCGTGTGGCTGGCCCCCGGCGTGAACATCCACCGCAACCCCCTCTGCGGCCGCAACTTCGAGTACTACTCCGAGGATCCGCTGCTCACCGGCCACCTGGCGGGCGCGCTGATCAGGGGCGTGCAGTCGAACGGCGTCGCCGCCACCGCCAAGCACCTGGCCCTGAACAACAAGGAGACCAACCGCACCCAGGCCGACTCCCGCGCCTCCGAGCGGGCCATCCGCGAGATCTACCTGAAAGCCTTTGAAATCATCGTGAAGCAGTATGACGTGTGGAGCATCATGACCAGCTACAACGTCATCAACGGCCACCGCGCCAGCGAAAACGCCGACATGCTGAACGGCATCCTCCGCCAGGAGTGGGGCTTCCAGGGCCTCGTCACCACCGACTGGTGGACCTACGGCGAGCACTACAAGGAGTGCGCCGCCGGCAACGACGTGAAGATGGGCTGCGGCTATCCCGACCGCCTGCTGACTGCCCTGGAAAAGGGCGTCCTGACGAGGGCACAGATGGAGCTCGCCGCCCGACATATCCTGGGGCTGATCCTGAAACTGGATTGACCGGCAGGGTGGCTGCCACCTGCTGCCGCCTGAGCGCGGAGCGCTCAACCCCATTTGCTGCCGCCCTCTGCAACCGACCCCCGTGCGCCATTGTATGTGAAATGGGGACGGTTCTCAATTCACGTAAAGCTTCCCCACCGTAGTGGGGAAGTGGCCGAGCGCAAGCGAGGTCGATAGGGCACCCCGTGGAACGCCATTTTTTGGCGGCCTGCACCAAAACCCGAACTTCGCCGCTACGCACATCGCGCATACGCTGGCTCGTTCAAAGGGTTTTGGGTTGCAGGCCGCCTTTTCCGATAGGGGAACCCCCTCTCAGGCGCTTCGCGCCAGCTCTCCCCCTCACGGGGGCGAGCCAAGGCTGCGGCGAGGCGGATGTAGGGGCGGCGTTGCGCCGCCCGCCTCGGTGTTCCATTTGCATCTCGGACAGCATGAATGCTGTCCCTACGGATGTCGTTGCGGGATGTGCAACCCCGTAGGGACGCCATTCATGGCATCCGTCATAGGGGAACGACCTCATCCGTCATTTGCTTCGCAAATGCCACCTTCCCCTAAAGGGGAAGGCTTTTGGAACACAAAGATTTCCCGGCCTGGAATCAGTGGGCCGGGAAATCGTGTTTGTATGGGCGGCTGAGGCTGAACCGCGAACACAACCCCCATGCGCTGGAATCTATGGCGCATGGGGGTTGGTTCATGATCGCGGCAGCAGTTGGGATGGAACATCCCATGTTCCGCGCGGCAGCGAACGGGGTTGAGCGCCCTGCGCTCGGAGCGGCCCTGTCGCAAGGCAATTCCCGGCGCTGGAATCAGTGGCGCCGGGAATGGGAACCAGAAAGTGCGGCAGCAATCGGGATTGAGCGCCCTGCGCTCATTCCTCGAACATGGCCTGGGCCTCTTCGCGGGTGATGAGCACCTGCCGGGGCTTGGCGCCGTCGGCCTCGGAGACGATGCCGCGCTGGGCCATCTCGTCGATGAGGCGGCCGGCCTTGGCATAGCCGATGCGCATGCGCCGCTGGAGCATGGAGATGGAGGCCTGGCCCATGTCGATGACGATGTCGATGGCCTCGGGCAGCCGCGGGTCGTACTCGCTGGCCACCTCCTCCTTCTCGGCGTCGGTGCGCACGGCGTTCTCCATGTGCTCCAGCATGTCCGGGTCGTAATTGGCCTCGCCGGACTGCTTGATGTACTCCACGATGGCGTGCACCTCGTCGTCGGACACCCACGCGCCCTGCACGCGCATGGACTTCATGCCGTTGGGCACGAACAGCATGTCGCCGTTGCCCAGCAGCTTTTCCGCGCCGCCGTGGTCGATCATGGTGCGGCTGTCCACCTGGCTCGCCACGGAGAAGGCGATGCGGGTGGGGATGTTGGCCTTGATGATGCCGGTAATGACGTTCACGGACGGGCGCTGGGTGGCGATGACCAGATGCATGCCGCAGGCGCGGGCCAGCTGGGCCAGGCGGCAGATGGAATCCTCCACCTCGCCGGGGCTGACCATCATCAGGTCGGCCAGCTCGTCGATGATGATGACCATCTGGGGCATCAGCTTCTCCCCGTCCTTGAGGGACTTGTTGTAGCCCTTGATGTCCCGCACGCCCCGCTCCGCAAACAGCTTGTATCGCTTCGTCATCTCCGCCACGGCCCAATCCAGGGCGCTGGCGGCCTTCTTCGGGTCCGTGACCACCGGGCAGACCAGGTGGGGAATGTCGTTGTAGATGCTCAGCTCCACCACCTTCGGGTCGATCAGGATCAGCTTGACCTCCTCCGGCGAGGACCGGAACAGGATCGACGTGATGATGGCGTTGATGCAGACGGACTTACCGGAGCCGGTCTGGCCCGCGATCAGCACGTGGGGCATCTTCGCGATGTCCGCCACGATGTAGCGGCCGGAGTTGTCCTTGCCCAGGCCCACCGCCACCTTGGACGGGTGCTTGCGGGCTTCGGCGGACTCCAGCACGTCCCTCAGGCGCACCATCTCCACCTTGTCGTTGGGAATCTCCACGCCCACGGCGGCCTTGCCGGGGATGGGCGCCTCGATGCGCACGCTCATCGCCGCCAGGTTCAGCGCGATGTCGTCCGCCAGGGACGTGATGCGGCTCACCTTCACGCCGGGGGCCGGCTGCAGCTCAAAGCGGGTCACCGCCGGGCCGTGGGCAATGCCCGTCAGCTTGGCGGAAATGCCGAAGCTCTTCAGGGTGTCCTCCAGCAGCCGCGCCTTCTGCATGTCGCGGGTGCTGTGGTCCGTGTCGTCGGCCCCGTCGCCCCGGGCCAGCAGGTCGATGGGCGGATAGTTGTAGGGCGGCGGCGCGTCCTCCTCCACCACCGGCTCCTTCGCCCGCTTCAGCTTGCCGAAGCTCTTCTTCTCGGCAATGCCCGCCTCCACAGTCTTCTTGCCCGGCAGGTCGAAGGGCGCTTCGTCCTCATCCGGGGTCTCGTAGGCCTCCGGCTGGATCTTCAAGTCGTCGATGGATACGTTCGTCTTCCTGTCTGCCTTCACCACCGGGACCTCCCCGGGGATGGCCTCCGGGATGTCCTCCGGCACGGTCTCCACCACCGGCGCGGGCGTCATGGAGGACGGGCGGTCCGGCTTGAAGGACTTGCGGGCGGGCTTCTTCTCGGCCTTCTCCGCCTCGTCAAAGGCCGCGACCTCCGCCTCCAGGCGGTCGAAATCGTCGAAGCTGTCGAACAGCTCGTCCTTCGCCGGGGCGGTGTTCTCCACGTTCTCGTTGTACAGCTTCTTGCGCTTGCGGGGCGTCGTCTCCGTCGCCGCGGGCCTGGCCGTCGCCGTCCGGCGGGCCTTCGGCTCCGCCGCCGCCGCCGCGGTGGTCGTGCCGGTCCGCTTGCGGGTCGGCTGGTTCACGGCCCGGGCCGGACGGCTCATGTCGTCCGCCATCGGGTCGCCCTTGCGCCGGGTATTGGTCTTGGAGGAGGCGGCGGAGCGCCGCTTCACGCCGCTGTCGCCCACGATCACGGACTCACTGTAGGGGTCGGACACCCGCCGGGGGGCCGTGCGGGGCCGCGAGGGGCGATTTTCATCGAACTCCCGTTCGCTGTTTCGCCGGGGCTGCCGGGACTCGCGCTGGCTGGCCCGATCGTTCACGAAGCGCAGCAGGCGGCCCATCCGCCCGGTGGCGGTGAGCAGCAGGATCATGATGAGCAGCGTGGCGATGAAGCCCCCCGCCACGCCCAGGTTGCGGTACAGCGGCCAGGCCAGCAGCGCGCCGATGGCCCCGCCGCCCGCGCCGTAGCCGTAGGACTTGGAGACAAAGTTGGTGTAGCCGGTGATGGTCATGCGCTCGGCCACGATGCGCTCGGCGAAGAACACGTGCACCGCCGTGAACAGGCAGACGATCAGCAGGGCGTCCGCCGCCACCCGCAGCGGCGCCACCCGCATGCCCCGGGCCGCGCCCACGCACAGCACCCCGGCCCAGGCCAGCACCAGCGGCAGCGCCACGGCCAGGCTGCCGCCCAGGCCCCGCAGCACGTCGCGGATCGCGCCCATGCCGGTGCCGTCGGTGGGGGGCACCAGGCAAATGTAAATCAATAGAACGGCCAGCCCGAACAGCGCCACCGCCGCCAGGATCAGCATTGGCGCGCTGGAGCCGGACTCCCGTTCCTCATAGACCTGTCGATTCGCTCTTGAAGCCAAGGATTGAATACCTCCGAATGAATTTAGCGCCGCTTCTATGACGCGAAAACTCCCATCCGGCTCTCATTTTACAGAATCGGATGGGGTTTTGTCGGAATCTCGTCCAATTTGTGGGGTCAGCCCCCGATCAGCCCGGTCACCAGGGTGCCCACGTTGAGGAAGTCCATCTGGGTGACGTAGCTGTACAGCGCCGAGCCGGTCTTCAGGCTCTCGGCGAACTGGGGCGACACGATCTGCACCAGCGAGGGCAGCAGCCACAGCACCAGCACCACCACGACCAGCCCGCGGGCCAGACCGAAGATGCCGCCCAGCAGCCAGTCGAAGCCCCGCACCAGCGGGAAGGAGATCACGTGATCCAGCAGGTTCACCACCAGGCAGGCCAGCACATACAGCGCGATGAAGCACAGTATGAACGCGCCCACGTTGAACACCGCCTGCCAGATGGTCTGGTCCAGGTAGTCCGCCAGGGTGTTGATGCCCAGGCGCTGGAACATCTGGGCGCGCAGGTTGGCCTCGAAGGCCTTGGAGATCACGGACAGCTTCGCCGTCACCGGGGCCACCGCGTTCTGGATGGCGGCCTCGCCGCCGGCGATCACCTCCGAGACCGTGCTGACGGCCTGGGTGTGGGAGGAGAAGAAGCCCTCCGGCTCCAGGTACTGGTTCAGCACCGCCATCAGCGTCTGGTTGGACAGCGCCAGGTTGGCCACGCGGGGATACAGCTGCTGCGCGCCGAACCAGGCGCCCACGAAGCCCACCGTGCCCAGCAGCGAGGTGATAAACCCGCGATACATGCCTGAGATCAGGTAGAACGCCAGCAGCACGATGATGGTAATGTCCAGCAGGTTCAGGTTCATTTTTTGCCCTCCTTTTACGATTGTCGACGCGCTCCCGGGGAAACACGCCGACCCGGAAAACGTTCCGTTTTCCCAATCGTGCCATGGATTGGTTGTTGTTCTTCCAATATGCCCCAATTTTGGGCGGATTATGCGGCGCAGGTCGTGATACAGCCAAATCCCGACAATCCCTCCGGCCCTGCGGGCCACCTCCCTTTACACAAGGGAGGCTTAATGCGACCTTATCCTTGGCTCCCCTGTGCAAGGGGAGCTGTCACCGAAGGTGACTGAGGGGTTGTCCCGACGTCCTCTCTTCGCCGCAACGCTCCGCTACGCCAGGTCCAGCAGGTAGATCCCGACAATCCCTCCGGCCCTGCGGGCCACCTCCCTTTACACAAGGGAGGCTCAATGCGACCTCATCCAAGGCTCCCCTGTGCAAGGGGAGCTGTCACCGAAGGTGGCTGAGGGGTTGTCCCGACATCCTCTCTTCGCCGTAACACTTCGCTACGCCAGGTTCAGCAGGTAGATCCCGACAATCCCTCCGGCCCTGCGGGCCACCTCCCTTTACACAAGGGAGGCTCAATCTCACCTTATCCTTGGCTCCCCTGTGCAAGGGGAGCTGTCACCGAAGGTGACTGAGGGGTTGTCCCGACATCCGCTTTTCGCCGCAACGCTCTGCTACGCCAGGTTCAGCAGGTAGATGATGTTGCCGTTGCCCATGATGGCGATGTTGTTGCGGGTCACGCCGTAGACCTTGTCAAACAGCATCGGCAGGGCGTAGGCGTCCACCTGGCTGGTGCCCAGGGTGGCGATGGCCACATAGCCCTCGGTGGAGAAGCCGTAGACCCGGTCGCCCTCCGCGATCAGCGACTGGCAGCCGTAGGGCATGCGCACCTGCTGGTCGAAATTGGAGCGGATCATGCGCACATCCCGCATTCCGCTGTCGGAATCATATTGTGCGTTGGGCACAAATGCCATCAGCGGGTCGTCGAGCATGCTTTCGTCCAGGTCGGCCATGTACCAGCCGTACACCTGGCGGCGGCGGCTCTTGTCCTCCTTGCCGGTGTAGTCGTACACCTTCAGGAACGTGTCGCCCGCGCAGCAGAAGTAGGACGACTGGAACACCACGCCGTAGACCATCTGCTCGTTGTCGTGGATGGAGCCCACCATCTCCTTGCCGGGGCGGTAGGTGTTCACCGTGCAGCTGGGCACGGTGCCGCTGGTGTCCAGGCTCATCACCCAGAGCAGCGTGCCGTTTGAGAAGAACCCGTATTCGATGACGGTCTGGTTCGTCAGCGTGATGCTGTTCACGCGACGGCCTCCCGGCTCCATGAGGACAATCGTGCTGTTGTGCTCCGGGCCCAGCAGGACGGCGGTATACCTGTCGCCGATGCAGGCGGAGAGCACCTCCCGCTCCATCGCGCCGGAGAAGGAGGGCGCGCCGGACTGGCCGTCGATCAGCGTCAGCGATTCCCCGGTCCAGGCCGCGACGCCGTGGCTGTTGGCGTCAAAGTCGGCGTTGCGCCCGATCAGATAGGACCATTTGATCTTGCCTTCGGTGGTCACCGCGCCGATGTAGCTGCCGTCGTAGTAGACAAAGCCGTCGTCCACCACCTCCAGCCCCAGGTTCGAGGCCAGCTGCACGGCCTTGTAGTCGTAGCTGGAGCGGTGGGTGGCCCGGCTGATGAGTCGCCCGGCCACCAGCGCGATGACGCAGACGAACACGACGATCAACAGAGCGATTGCCCATGGAAGGCGACCCGTGCGGTTCCTTTCCATGGTATCCTCCAAGTATTTCCTATAGATTGATATGGGCATACTAATGCTAATATCCCTTGTACACCATACCAAATGTTATTATAATAGATGAAGAACC
This sequence comes from uncultured Eubacteriales bacterium, assembly GCA_900315585.1. GTDB lineage: Bacteria > Bacillota > Clostridia > Christensenellales > Aristaeellaceae > UBA2862. The sequence goes on from OMZP01000023.1 coordinate 18,897, forward strand.
GGGATTCAACGGCGTTGCTGTGACAAAACCGGGCAAAAAGCCGACATTTCGCCGCCTTTCTTCAAACGGGGAACACAATGCGGCCGACTTTGCCCCATTCGCGCCGAAATGGCCGGGGATCGAGGAAAATCATGGCAGTGAGACGGAAAAAGAACCCCAAAAGGAGCCGTCGGGGACGCATCGGGCTTCGCATATTCGCCGGGATCGTACTGGCGCTCATGCTGTGCGTGGGCGGCGCGATGCTGAACGCCGATGTGGTGAGAGTTAGGCGCGCCGAACTTGAGCTGCGGGACCTGCCGCCCGCCTTCGACGGGAGGACCATCCTCTTCGCCTCCGACATTGACCTCTGCGGCCTGAACACCGCCGAAAAGTCGGGAAAGCTGTTCGAGCAGCTGCAATCCCTCCGGCCCGACATCCTGCTGCTGGGCGGGGATTACAACTCCGCCTCGTGGCTGGAGCTGCTGAACCGGGGCGAGGCCCGCCAGCATAGCGCAGCCCAGGGGCTCCGACAACGAGCGGATTTCTTCCACTATATAAGCGATTTTGACGCGCCCCTGGGCAAGTTCGCCATCGCCGCTCCTGAGGACGCCGATCCGGAGGCGCTGGCCAGCCAGATGATCGAAGCGGGCGTCCGGCCCCTGTTCAACGACTGGGCCGCCGTCACGCTGGGCGGCGACACGCTGTGGATCATCGGCGTCAGCGCCGAGAGCGCCAACCTGAACGCCGCCGGGAATGCCTTCTCCGGGGACGACTGCGTGATCGTCGCCGCCTACAGTCCCACCGTGCTGCCGGTGCTGGTGACCAGCGAGGCCCGGGACGGCGGGCGCTGGGCGGACCTCGTCCTCACCGGCCACACCCACGGCGGCCAGGCCCAGCTCTTCGGCCGCACCGCGCTGCAGCTGAACCGCCAGGAGCAGCACTATTTCTCCGGCTGGACCATGGAGAACATGCTGCCCATCCTCACCACCACCGGCGTAGGCTGCGAGGGCGTGAACCTGCGCGTCGGCACCGCTCCGGAGGTGTGGCTGATTACGCTTAGGAGTGTGGAGAGTGGAGTGTGGAGTGAGGAGTTTTAGTCAGTAATTGGTATTCATATGTTTCACGTGAAACAATATCAGCCTTCCCTTTAGGGGAAGGTGGCTGGCCGCAGGCCAGACGGATGAGGTCGTTTCTATACATGTATAGATATTTACTATCCATTTGTTTCACGTGAAACAATTATAGCCTTCCCCTTTAGGGGAAGGTGGCTGGCCGCAGGCCAGACGGATGAGGTCGTTTCTATACACGTATAGATATTTGCTATCCACTTGTTTCACGTGAAACATCCATCCTCCACCCGACCTCACACCATCTAATCTAAACTCTAAACTCTTAACGCTCAACTCTAACATTCCCGCGTTATAATAGGAAACAACAAATCGTCATTTGAGGAGGGCTGCCCGTGGAAAGCTACGTCTGCAATGCCTGTCCCCGCGGGTGCAACGCCCTTCGGGGCGAGACGGGCGCTGGATTCTGCCGCATGGGCGCCGATCCGGTGATCGCCCGCGCCGCGCCTCACTACGACGAGGAGCCGGTGATCAGTGGAACCAGGGGTTCCGGGGCGATTTTTTTCTCCGGATGCGCCCTCCGCTGCCGATTTTGCCAAAACTGGCCCATTTCTCACGGGAATTTCGGCCAAAAGGTCAGAGTGGAACGCCTTCGGGAAATCTATTTCGAGCTGATCGACCAGGGCGTGCACAATATCAACCTGGTCAACCCGACCCACTTCGCCCAGGCGATCCTGGAATCCCTGGCGGAGCCGCTGCCCGTGCCGGTGGTCTGGAACAGCGGCGGCTATGAGAAGGTGGAGACCCTGCGGCGCTTCGAGGGCAAAGTCCAGGTCTATTTGCCGGATCTCAAGTACATCCAGGCCGATTCCGCCCGGAAATACTCCGCCGCCGGGGACTATTTTGACTTCGCGGGGCCTGCGCTGAAGGAAATGCTGCGGCAGACCGGTCCGGTGGAGTTGGACGGGGATGGCATCATTCGCCGGGGCACCCTCGTGCGGCACCTGATCCTGCCGGGACGGGCGGAGGAATCCATGGCCATCCTGGACTGGATCGCGGAGAACCTGCCCGGCGCGTGGGTGAGCCTGATGGCCCAATACCTGCCCTTTGGCCAGGTGGAGGGCCTGGACGAGCTGAACCGTCGGCTGTACCCAGAGGAATACGAGGCCGTGGTGGACCACCTGATGGACCTGGGCCTGGAGGACGGCTTTGTGCAGGAGCTGTCGTCGTCGGACGAAAAGTACATCCCCAGCTTCGACCTCACAGGGGTCAAAACTAGCGATAAATAGCAGAATAGTCAGCTTAACACAAGAGAAAGAGGAACAAAAATGGAGCTTCGCTTCTCGCCGCTGTTCAGCGGCTCAAGCGGAAACGCGATCTACGTCGGCTGCGACGACGCCCACATCCTGGTGGACGCGGGCATGTCCGGCACGCGGGTGATCCAGGAGATGATGAGCATGGGCATCGATCCCCGCCGCCTGAACGCCATCCTCGTCACCCACGAGCACGCCGACCACATCAAGGGCATCGGCATACTTTCCCGCAAGTTCGACCTGCCCATCTACGCCACGGAAGGCACCTGGCAGGGCATGTACGACAAGATCGGCCCCGTGGCCGAGAAAAACCGCGTGATCTTCGACCCGGAGCAGGACTTCTTCATGGGCTCCATCGACGTCACGCCCTTCCCGATTCCCCACGACGCCAACGAGCCGGTGGGATACACCTTCGAGGTGGACGGCGCGAAGCTGGCCATCGCCACCGACCTGGGCTGCATCCGGGACGGCTGGTTCAACCGGGTGCTGGGCTCGGACGCGGTGCTGCTGGAATCCAACTACGACCCGGACATGCTGGAGGCGGGGCGCTATCCCTATGAATTGAAGAAGCGCATCAAGTCCCGCCACGGGCACCTGTCCAACGATGACGCGGGCCGGGCGGCGGCGGAGCTGGTTCGCCACGGCACGACCCAGATCGTGCTGGGCCACCTGAGCAAGGAAAACAATTTCCCGGAGCTGGCCATGCGCACCTGCGAGCTCTATTTGCAGCAGGCGGGCATCGCGCCCCACGAGGACGTGCAGCTGTACGTGGCCCGTCGGGACGGCGCCACCGGCATGTTTTCCATCGTCGCCGAGATGCGGTAACCCTGCCGCCCGGCGCATAAATTATTGTATAAATATACATCATGGAGTGCAATATGAAACCATTGAAATCCCATCGCCTGATCCGCATCGCGGACGCCTTTTTGCCAGCGACGCTGCTGATCGTGACCCTGCTGGGCCGGGACGCCATCGCCACCGATCTCTTCCTCGCCCTGATGCTCGTGAGGCTCCTCGCCCTGGCCAGCTCCACCGGCCTGCGCGCCGCCTTCGCCCTGCAGCCCTCCATGCGCTACGCCCAGGGGAGCGCCGCCGTGGCGCTGTTCGCCCAGGTCGTCGGCGCGGCCGTCGCGCTGCCCGTCTTCGGCCTGTTCCACTCCCGGGCGCTGCCGCTGATCGCCGCGGGGTTGCTGCTCAATATCGAACATGTGTTTTATGAATACATGTATGCAGAAGGGGACGGCAACAGCGCCATCCTCTCCCGGGGCATCACCGCGGCCCTCATCCTCACGGGCCTGCTGCTCAGCTGCCCGCCGGGCCGCGGCATGGCCGATCCGTCGATCTATGCGCCCGTCTACCTGATCGTCACGTCGGCGATCGCCGCGCTGGTGGCCCTGGCCATCGGCCTCTCCATGGGCGGCAGCCTCCGAGCGAAGCTGAACCTCCAGGTGCTCAAGATCGCGCCGATGTCGCTGCTGCAGGCGGCCCTCTATCCGGGGCTGGCCCTGCTGCTCACCCTGTATTCCGGCCTGGACGTTCAGACCTGCGCGCCGCTGTTCGCCGGGCTGATCCTGTACGAGCTGATGAAGACGCCCTTCCGCCGCACGCCCGCGGAGGCGCTGCCCATGAATAAGACACTACGGATCCTCTGCGGCGTCTGCGTCATCGCGCTGATCCCCTTCGTCGCGGGCTTCAAATTCCCCGGCGACGTGAAGCTGTTGAACGACGTGCCCTACTTCTTCGGCGCGCTGCTGCTGGCCGCGGCCTGCGCCTTCGCGCTGTACGGAAATATACAGAAGAAGGAAAATAATGAATAATTATACCATCCCGGAGGGCTTCGTCAGACTGTCCGAGGTCGCGCCGCTGGTGCTCCAGGACATCCGCTATGCCACCCATTACAACTTCCTCGGGCGACCCGCGGCGGGCTACGAGGCCCCCGTAGCCATCATGACCCGTGCGGCGGCAGAAATCCTTGAAGATGTTTCACGGGAGATCATGGAACAGGGCTTCCTGCTGAAGGTATTCGACGCCTACCGGCCCCAGCGGGCGGTGGACGACTTCAACCGGTGGGTGCTGGACGGCGACGAGCGTATGCGGCCCTGGTTCTACCCAGACGTGAACAAGGCCGACCTCTACGCCCTGGACTTCCTGGGGCGGAGGTCCGCCCACAGCCGGGGCAGCGCCGTGGACCTGACTCTGTTCGACCTCAGCGAGGGCCGGGACGCGGACATGGGCGGCCCCTTCGACTTCTTCGGCCCCAGATCCAACTATCGGTGGGAGGGCCTGACGGAGGCGCAGGCCGGAAACCGCCGCTTCCTGCGGGATGTGATGACCGGCCACGGCTTTCAGCCGCTGGATTCCGAGTGGTGGCACTTCCAGCTGATCGACGAGCCCTTCCCGGAGACGTGGTTTGATTTCGTGATACGATAGCGAATGCGCAAAAGCGGACGCCATGAATGGCGTCCCGACTGAAAAAACGACAAATAGACAACGACCTCTTCCGTCAGCCCTTCGGGCTGCCACCTTCCCCTAAAGGGGAAGGCTTTATTATTTCCCCACGCAAAAATCGCTGAACACCCGGTCAATCACGGCCTCAGTGGCGTTTTCGCCGGTGATCTCCGCGAGGGAGGCCAGGGCAAGGCGCAGGTCGATGGCGGCGGTGTCCAGGGGGAGGCCCTCCTCCACGGCCCGGGCCGCCAGCTCCAGGCTGTCCGCCGCGGACTTCGCCAGCTCGATGTGCCGCTGCACCGTCAGCACGCCGCCGCCCTCCTCGTCGGGGGCGACCCGCCGGGTCAATTCGTCCACCAGCGCGGCGATGCCCTCGCCGGTGCGGGCGGAAATTTCCAGGATCTTCGCGCCCGTCATATCCTTTAATGCTTGTGCGGTCAGCACAGGCTTCAAATCGCTCTTGTTCAGGCAGATCACCGCCCGATCGTCGGCGTTTTTCACCAGCTCCGCGTCGCCCGCGTCCAGGGCCTCCGCCGCGTCCAGCACGATCAGCACCACGTCGGCGCGCTCCGCGGCCCGCTGCGCCCGCTCTACGCCCAGCTTTTCGATGGGATCGCTGGTGTCCCGCTGGCCCGCCGTGTCGGAGAGCTCCGCCACCACGCCGCCCAGGCTGATCCGCTCGGTGAGCACGTCCCGGGTGGTGCCGGGAATGGCGGTGACGATGGCCCGCTCCTGGTTCAAAAGCGCGTTCATCAGCGAGGACTTGCCCACGTTGGGTCGCCCCGCCAGCACGATGGACGCCCCCTCCCTGAGCACCCGGGCCCCCCGCTCGTCGCACTTGGCGCGAAGCTCTGAGAGGATGGCGCGCAGGTCCAAAACCACCTGCTCCGACGCCACCTCCTCCTCCACCTCCTCCGGGAAGTCCGTGGAGGCCTCCAGCAGCGCCAGCACGCCGGTGAGCTTTTCCGACACGCCCTTCACGAAGGCAGACACGCCGCCCTCCAGCTGCCGGACGGAGGCCCGCGCCGCCGCCTCGCCCTGGGCGCCGATCAGCTGCATCACCGCCTCGGCGCGGCTCAGGTCGATGCGCCCGTTCAAAAAGGCCCTCTTGGTGAACTCCCCGGGTTGGGCCATCCGCGCGCCCAGCGCCAGGCACCGGGAAAGCACCGCCCCGGCGCTCACGCCGCCGCCGTGGCAGTGGATCTCCGCCACGTCCTCCCGGGTATAACTGCGGGGCGCGCGCATCAGCACGGCCATCACCTCGTCCAGGGTCCCGCCGTCTGCGTCCACACAGCGCCCGTACATCAATTCATGGCTTGCAAAACATTCCCGCGATTTCGCGGGAATGAACAGCTTCTGTAGAATGTCCTCCGCCTCGCCGCCGCTCAGGCGCACGATGGCGATGCCGCCGACGCCGACGGGCGTGGCCAGGGCGGCGATGGTGTCATTATGGATTTCAAACATTGCTTTCTATTGATGTCATACAGAAGATCAAGTGAGGAGTGAGGAGTTGGGAGTAAATAGTGCCGGTACTCAAAAACACTTTCTTTAACTCCTCACTCCACTCTCCACACTCCACACTCAGTTCGTTGCTCCGGTCCTGACCGGCAGCACCAGGTGCACGTAGTCCGGATCGCCCAGGGGGGTGATGACGCAGGGGCTGATGGCGTTGTTCAGGTTGATCTCGATCTGGTCGCTGTCGATGAACCGCACCACGTCCGTCAGGTACTTCACGTTGAAGGCGATGTTCAGGTTCGCGCCCTCCTGCTGCACCTCCAGCTTCTCGTACACGTCGCCGATCTGGCTGTGGGCCTCGATGGCCATTTCGCCGTCCGCGATCTTCAGAATCAGCAGGTTGTTGTTGCCCTCCCGGGCGATCAGCGCGGCGCGGTCGATGCCCCGGCGGAAGGGCTCCAGTTCCACCACCACCTTGGTGGCGAACCGCGGCGGCAGGATCTGGCGATACTGCACGTACTCGCCCTCCACCAGGATCACGAAGATGTCCGTCTTCTCCAGCTTCAGATGCAGCTTGCCGCCGCCAAAGGACAGCGTGGCGAAGGCCTCCGGATCGTCGGAGAGGAGCTTTCCGATGTCGCCCACGGCCCGGCCGGGGATGATGGCGGAGAGCTTCTCCAGCACGTCGCCGCACTTCGCCCGCTTCAGCGCCAGGCGGAAGCCGTCCAGGGCCACCATGGTCACGTCGCCGCCCGCGATCTCCAGCAGGCAGCCGGTCAACACCTCGCGCATGTCCTCCACGGCGATGGCGAACTCGGTCTTTTGGATCATGTCCTTGAGCATGTCCTGGGGCAGGGAGATCTCCTTCTCGCCGCTGATGGCCGGCAGGGCGGGGTAGAGGTCCGCGTCCTGGCCGGAGATGTTCGTGCGGTTGCCGGAGCCGCGGATGGTGAACACAAAGCGTTCGTTCATGGTGATCTCGATGTCGCCTTCGGAGAGTCGGCGCACGATCTCGTTGAACAGCTTGCCGGGCACCACGCCGCGGCCGGGCTCGGTCACATAGGCCTCCATCCGGGTCACGATGGTGATGCGCTCGTCCGAACAGGTGAGGATCACCTCGTTCAGGTCCGTCTCCACCAGGATGCCTTCCAGAATCTGGTTCGGCGTGCGGGTGGGCAGCGCCTTGGTGACGATTTGCAGCGCGTCGATCAGCGTCGCGGCTGAACAGGTGAACTTCATATCGGTTTCCTCCTTTGTGGCTCGCGCCCGTTACAGGGACTATTATTATCCTATATAAATCTTTGTAGTTGTAGTAGTAGGGGCTGTGGATACGGTGGACAACCGCCGAAAACCGCGCTGTCGCGGGGCTTTTCCCGTCCACAGGGGCTGTGGAAAAGGGCGGGTTTTGTCCACACGGGGTCAGTTGTTTTCCACAAAGCCCTTCAGCTCCTCCACCTTCTTCTTAAAGGCGAAGTCCGATTCCATGGCCTCGGACACCTTGTCGCAGCCGTGGAGCACGGTGGTGTGGTCCCGTCCGCCGAAGGCGCGGCCGATGGCGTTGGTGGACAGGGCGGTCATGCTGCGGCAGAGGTACATGGCCACCTGCCGGGGCAGGGCGATGTCCTGGCTGCGCTTCTTGCCGGTCAGGTCCTCCGAGGTGAGGTTGTACTGCCGGGCCACCACCTCGATGATCAGCTCCGCCGTCACGGCCCGCGTCGCCTGCGCGCCGATGCGCCCGGCCAGGGCGGTCCGCGCCAGCTCCAGGAAAATGGGCTGGTCCAGCAGCTCCGCGTGGGCGTTCAGGTTGGTCAGGCAGCCCTCCAGCTCGCGGATGTTGGAATTGACGCTCTGGGCGATGTAGTCGATCACGTCCTCCGGCACGTCGATGCCCATTTCCTCCGCCTTCTGGCGCAGGATGGCCACCCGGGTCTCGTAGTCCGGCTTCTGGATGTCCACGGTCAGGCCCCACTCAAACCGGGAGCGCAGGCGCTCCTCGATCTCCGGCAGCTCCCTGGGCGGCCGGTCGGAGGCGATGATGATCTGCTTGTGGTTGTCGTGCAGGCTGTTGAAGGTGTGGAAGAATTCCTCCTGGGTCGTCTTGGTCTTGGACAGGAACTGCACGTCGTCCACCATCAGCACGTCCACGCCCCGCAGCTTCGAGCGCAGGGCGCTGGTGTTCTTGTGGGCGATGCCCTCGATGAGCGCGTTGGTCATGGCCTCGCTGGTCATCAAAAGCACGTGCATCCGGGGGTTTTCCCGCTTGATGTAATTGCCGATGGCGTTGATCAGATGGGTCTTTCCAAGACCCACGCCGCCGTAGATGAACAGCGGGTTGTAGGCGTCGCCGGGGGTCTGGGCCACGGCCAGGGAGGTGGCGTAGGCCAGGTTGTTGGAGGGGCCCACGATGAAGTTTTCAAAGGTGTACTTTTCGTTCAGTTGGGCGGGCGTCTGCTTGTCCACGATGCGGGCGATGTCGCTCTCCGGATAATATTCCAGCTCATAGCGCCGGCCAAACACCACCGGCACCATGCTGTAGAGCATCGTGCCGTAACGCTGCTTCATGTGGGTTAGGTTGAAGCTGTTGTCGCCGCTGATGTACAGCGTGTCCGACGACACGGCATACAGCTTCAGCGGCTTGATGAACATGTCAAAGAAGGGGCGCTGAGCCGAATTCTCCAGCGTCTCCTCGATCATATGGATCAGTCGATCCCATTTCGCCTTGTCTTCAGGCGTATAATTCATACGGTTTCCTCCGTCCACGCCGCGCCCTTTCCACAGGGGCAGGATACACAGGCTGTGGATAACATATCAGTCTTATTGTAGCATTCAGGGTTCCAAAAGTCCATAGATGGCGCGTTAAAGCGCGTTTTTTGTCAAAATGGCGGCGGGTCCGGGCGCGGTGGAAAGGCGGTGGAAGGCGGGCACGCACGTATATACTGTGGCCCAAAAACCGGATTTTACTGGTTTTGGAAATATTTATTTGGAAAAATGTGAAATGGGGACGGTTCTCATTTCACATTTTTGTTTTTTTTGGTGGGGTCGAGGGGAATGGATATGGCGGATAAATGATCGTCCGGCAGGGTCGAGGGGGAATTTCCGGCACAAGTATCTCGCGGCCAATTTGAATGGAAATGACGCGGGAATTGGCCGCTCGATAAAAGTGCCTTGAAATTCCCCTTCGACCCCGCCTGTGTGGGCGGATTATGTGAGATGGGGAAGGATTATTGGAGGCGTGTAGTGCCGAATGAGGTCGTTTTCCATATCAGCGGACGCCATGAATGGCGTCCCTACGAAAACCGCATACCTTGATCGCTGCTCCCCATCGGAAAAGGCGGCCTGCATAAACACCCCGTTCCCCTTTCCAAAAACAAAGCTTTCCGATCATCCATGACAATCGGAAAGCTCCATAAAACCCTATTTATTTCTTCGCAAACTTATAAATCTGCTCCAGCACGGCGTCGATGCCGTTGCCGGTGGGCTCGGTGGCCATGGCCTCGTACAGCGCGCCGCGGTCGTGATACAGCGCCTCCACGGCGTCCACCAGGCTGTCGGGGGTCATGTTCTCCTGCAGGAGCACGTGGCTGAACCCGCGGCTGCGGAAGGACTCGGCGTTTAAAAGCTGGTCGCCGCGGCTGGCGCCCTTGGGGTAGGGGATCAGCAGGGCGGGCTTCCGCGCCGCCAGGATCTCGCACAGGGCGTTGGCTCCGGCGCGGGACACCAGTATGTCGGCGCAGGCGTAGGCGTCGGCCATCTCCTCGTTCAGGTATTCCCGCTGGCAGTAGTTCGAGTCTCCCTCGTGCACGTCGTTCAGGTTGCCCTTGCCGCACAGATGCAGCACCTGGAAGTTCTCGGTGAGCCGGGGCAGCGCCTGCCACACGGCCTGGTTGATGGCCTGGGCTCCGCTGGAGCCGCCCACCACCATCAGCACCGGCCGGCTGTCGTTGAAGGCGAAGCGCCGGCGGCCCTGGATCTTGTCGCCCCGGAGGATCTCCGGGCGGATGGGGGAGCCGGTGTGCACGCCCTTGCCCTTGGCGTATTTCACCGCCTCCGGGAAGTTGCAGCACTGCACGCTGGTGAAGGGCAGGCACAGCTTGTTGGCCAGGCCCGGGGACATGTCGGATTCGTGGGTGACCACCGGCACGCCGTTCAGCCTCGCGCCGTACACCACCGGCACGGACACAAAGCCGCCCTTGGCAAACACCACGTCCGGCTTCAGCCGCTTGATCAGCCGCCTGGACTGGCCCACGCCCTTGATGACCCGGAAGGGGTCGGAGAAGTTCTTCAAATCGAAATATCGGCGCAGCTTGCCCACGGAGATGGCGTGAAAGGTCACGCCCGGAACCCGGGAAATCAGCGTTTCTTCGGCGCTGTTGGCGCCGCCGATGTAGTGAACCTCCCAGCCGTCGGCCTGCAATCGGGGTATCAGCGCCAGGTTCGGCGTGACATGGCCCGCGGTGCCGCCGCCCGTCAGAACGATTTTCTTCAAATTGAAGCCCTCCATTGGGTTGGATGTTTATAAACAGACTGCATAATTATTCAGCCTATTCCTATTCATGCGCATTATAGCCCAGTCAGGTGTATTCGCCTTTACCTCGGCGTTAAAAATGAGGTAAAAAAGAGAGTGGAGAGTGACAGGCATTCTCAACTCCTCACTCCACTCTCCACACTCATAATCCTCTCCACACTCTTAAAATTCCCCCTTTTGTTTTTTGTCGAAATAAGGTACAATACAATATAGAAGCTTCCCGGGAGGAATCGACATGAGCTATCAGGCACTCTACCGCGCGTGGCGGCCGGACACCTTCACCGAGATCGTGGGCCAGGACGCCATCACCCGCACCCTGCGCCGCCAGGTGTCCACGGGCCGCATCGCCCACGCCTATCTGTTCTGCGGCACCCGCGGCACCGGCAAGACCAGCGCGGCGAAGGTGTTGTCCCGGGCCATCAACTGCCTGAATCCCCGGGACGGCGATCCCTGCGGCGAGTGCGAGGTCTGCCGGATGCTGAAGCAGGAGACCAGCATGGACGTGGTGGAGATCGACGCCGCCAGCAACAACGGCGTGGACGAGATCCGCGACCTGCGGGAGAAGATCAAGTATCCCCCGGCGGTGACGAAATACAAGGTGTACATCATCGACGAGGTGCACATGCTGTCCACCGGCGCGTTCAACGCCCTCCTCAAGACCCTGGAGGAGCCGCCGGCCCACGCCGTGTTCATCCTGGCCACCACCGAGCCCCAGCGGCTCCCGGCCACGATCCTCTCCCGGTGCCAGCGGTTCGACTTCCATAGAATCTCCATAGACGTGATCGTGGAGCGGCTGATGGTGGTGCTGGGGGGCATCGGGCGCACGGCCTCGGAGGAGGCGCTGATGGAGATCGCCAGGGCCGCCGAGGGCGCCATGCGCGACGCGCTGAGTTTGCTGGACGTGTGCCTGTCCTACACCGATGGCGAGGTCTCCGCCCAGCTGGCCCGGGACGTGCTGGGCACGGCGGGCCGGGGCGCGATGTTCGAGTTTGCCGACGCCCTGATCGACGGCGACGCCGGCTCCGCCCTCACTCAGATCGACCGGGTGATGCGCCGGGGCAGCGATCCCCAGGTGTTCATCCGGGACACCGTGGCCCACCTGCGGGGCGTCCTGCTGGCCGGGGCCGTTGGGGACGGCGTGGCCGAGCTGCTGGAGATCACCCCGGAGGACGCCGCCCGGTTTGCGGAGCAGTCGAAGAGGATCGGCCCGGAGGCGCTGAATCGGATGCTGGAGCTGTTCATGCGGGCCGAGCCGGACACCAAGTGGGCCTCCCGGCCGCGGACCATCCTGGAGCTGGCGGCGGTGCGGGCCTGCCACCCGGAGAAGGAGCCGGACGCCACCGTTCAGGAGCGGCTGGATCGGGTGGAGAAGCTGATCGAATCCGGCGCGGCGGCCCGGCCCGCGAAGGCGGCCAAACCCGCCCCGGAGAAACCGGAAAAGCCCGCGGAGAAGGCCGCGCCCAAGCCCGCGCCCACCCCTGCCGAGGAGCCGCCCCAGGAATACCTGGACGCGCTGGGCAGGCTCCAGGAGGAGAACCCCTCCATCCGCGCCCCGCTGGACTCCATGCGGTTCATCCGCTTCGACGGCCACAAAGTCGTCGCCGAGTTCAGCAAGAAAAACATCATGCACATGAAGCTGCTGGAGCGGAAGAAGGCCGTCATCGAGCAGGCCCTGTCCGATGCCTTTGGCGCGCCCGTTGCCCTCGCCATGACCCAGGAGGGCGTGGCGGAGAAGAAGGTCTCCGATGTCGCCCGCGACATCATCAATCAATCCTATGACGTGTTCGGAAGGGATAAGATTGAGGTCGAGGATTAGAGAGTGAGGAATGAGGAATGAGGAGTGAGGAATGAGGAGTGAGGAATGAGGAATTGTGGTACAAATCCTTTCGGATTTGATTGATTAAAGGGGAACCGCATTGCCACGGTCTTCGGCCTCCCGGAAACAAGGACGGACGCCATGAATGGCGTCCCTACGGGCATCTTTGTAACCACTTCCACTATTCCTATTACCTATTCCCCCAGTTCTCTCAACTCCCCATTCCCCTGTAGATCAATGAACAAAAGGATGGTGTCGTTATGTCCAAGCCGCGCCTCGTCTGGGAGGGGCATCGCCAGCGCCTGCGGCAGCGCATGGAGCGCGAGGGCTGGGACGCGCTGCGGCCCCATGAGATGGTGGAGCTGGTGCTGAACCACGCCGTGCCCCGGCAGAACCTGTCGGACCTGGCCCGCGCCCTGGTGGAGCGGTTCGGATCGGTGGGCGGGGTGTTCGCCGCGGACAGGGCGGCGCTGCTGGCCGTGGAGGGCATGACGGAGACCCTGGCGGAGTGGGTTTGCCTCACCGGCGAACTGATGCGGGCCTACCATGACCTCCAGGCCGAGACGGACCTGCGCCTGAGCTGCTACCAGGAGGTGCTGGCCTTCCTGAAGCCCCGGCTGGCGGGACGGACGGAGGCGGGACTCTGGGCGCTCTACGCCGACTTTGACTTCAACTTCATTACCTACACGGACTTCGGCGCGGTCTCGGACTGCTTCGACGCCCCGGTGGCCCGGCGGCTGCTGGCCGAGGCCGTGGGCCTCGGCGCCCGCTACGCCTACCTGGTGCGGCTGACCGGCGGTGCCCCGGCCCTGCCCGAGGAGGGGGAGCTCGCCCGGCTCCAGGCCCTGGCCGAGACCCTCCGGGCCGCCGACGTGGTGCTGGTGGACTACGTGCTGGCGGGGCGGGACGCCTTCCTCAGCCTCCGGGCCGAGGGTCGGCTGTGGGAGGAAGCGGAGGGCGAAAGGACCGCCGCGCTCCGGGAAGAGTATTTGGGAGAGAGTTGAGAGTTTAGAGCCAAGAGTTTAGAGATACCGGTATTGTATTTCATGCCTCTGAGCATACTGTGAAAACAGTATTCTTGGAGGTGTTTTTATGAACGAAACCGTACAGCTCTTGCAGGACGTGGTGCGCAACGCGCGCACGGGCAGGGACGCGGTGGAGCAGCTGATGGACAAGACCGAGGGCGGCATCAAGGCCGAGCTTCACAAGGAGCGGGAGACCTACGCGCACACCCAGAAGGAGGGCGAGAGTGCCCTTTCGGACGCGGGCGGACGGGCCGAGCCCACCGGCCCCATGGCCCGGGCGGGCATGTGGATGGGAATTCAAATGGAGACCCTGACCGACCGCTCCGATTCCCACATCGCCGAGATCCTCATCCAGGGGGCCACGATGGGCGTCATTGAGATGACCAAGGCCCTGAACACCTACGGCCACGCCGATCCCTCCGCCCGCGACCTCGCCAACCGCTTCGTCGCCCAGCAGAACGCAGCGATTGAGCGGCAAAAGGGGTTTTTGAGGAATGAAGAATGAAGGAACGAAGAAATGAAGGAATGAGACCGGCAGGCCTTTTGAGAATGGATAATGGAAAATGAGGAATGATGGCTGCCGCGCGGAATCCGTAGGGGCGCAGGGGTGGACCTTCCACCGTTGCGGCGCACGCCTTTGATGAGAACGACCTCATCCGTCACGGCTTCGCCGTGCCACCGTTCCACGGGACTGCCGTCCCCGTCTCGCTGAAAACAGCGCGCTGTGCTGTTTTCCAGGCGCTCGACCGCCCCTGCATCCCTGCATCCTCCACGCGCCAGTCACTATTGCCTATTGCCTATTGCCTAATTCCTAATTCCTAATTCCTAATTCCTAATTCCTAATCCCTAATCCCTAATCCCTACTCCCTCCCGTCACATTTCACCCCAAATATGATAAAATCTGGGCTTCTTCGGGATTCGGTTGCACTAAGTTGAAGGAATGTATATAATAAATATACAAAAGTGATATTCGGGGTGATATAAATGTCAATGTATCCTCTTATTCTGATTGCCGATGACGATCCGGTGGTGCATGAGTCGCTGGGGCTGTACCTGGGCTCCGAGGGCTATGAACACCAGAGCGCCTACGACGGGCAGCAGGCCCTGGAGATGGTGGAGAGCCTCCACCCGGACATGGTGGTGCTGGATCTGATGATGCCCCGGGTTTCGGGCATCGACGTCTGCCGCACCATCCGCCAGACCTCTTCCCTGCCCATCATCATGCTCACGGCCAAGGGCGAGGAGATCGACCGCATCCTGGGCCTGGAGCTGGGCGCGGATGATTACATCGTCAAGCCCTTCTCCCCCCGGGAGGTGCTTGCCCGCATCAAGGCGGTGCTCCGCCGCTTCAGCGAGAAGACCGGCGAGGAGGATTCCTCCATCATCCGCCTGCCCCAGCTGGAGATCAGCTTGGAGAACTACCAGGTAAAGGTGGCCGGCAAGGTGATTCCCTGCACCCCGAAGGAAGTGGAAATCCTGCACATGCTCACCAGCAACGTGGGCCAGGTCTTCTCCCGCGAGCAGATCCTCAGCCGCGTTTGGGGCTATGATTACTTCGGAGACACCCGCACCGTGGACGCGCACATCAAGCGCATCCGCCAGAAGCTGCCCCAGGAGAACGTGCCCTGGGCGCTGAAGACGGTCTACGGCGTGGGCTACAGGTTTGAGGTCAACGCATGAGAAAAAATAGCGCGCTTGTCAAGCGCGCGGCACTCTTAGCGGCAATCGCGGTGGCCATCGCGGTTGCCGTGGGTCTGTCTGTCTTCTTTGTGGTGAGCGGAGGGCAGGCGCCCTCTGCCGCGCGCGATGGGGTCTGGATCCCCCTGGTTTCCGGGGTGGCGGGGCTGATCTGCGCCCTGGCGGCCATCTGGCTCATGGCGGAGAAGCTGATGAAAAAGGCCCAGGAGCCGGTGGAAAAGCTCCGGGACGCGGCGGTGGCCATGTCCGAGGGCGACTTGGACGTGCGCGCCGACGAGTCCGCCGAGGGCGAGGTCGGCCAGGTGGCCAAGGCGGTGAACCAGCTCTCCTGGCAGCTGTCCCGCAACCTGTACACGCTGATCGTGGAGCGCAACCGCCTGCGCAATATGCTCAACGGCCTCTCCGAGGGCATCGTGGCCATCGACCGGGAGGGCAAGATCACCCACACCAACCCGGCGGTGGAGAAGTTCTTCACCCGGCGCAAGATCGCGCTGCACCTGCCCGACCCCCGGATGAAGCTGATCGACGACAAGAGCGTCTGGGAGGATTTCGACCGGGTCATTTTAACCGGCGAGCCCTCCACCCGCAACCTGAACTCCAAGGACATGATCCTGCGGCTGACCATCACGCCCATCGTGGACGAGATCGGCAGCATCGCCGGGGCCGTGGGCCTGTTCAGCGACATCACCCAGATGGAGCGCCTGGAAAAGACCCGGCGGGACTATGTCTCCAACGTCTCCCACGAGCTGCGCACGCCGCTGACGGCCATGCGCGCGCTGATCGAGCCCTTGAAGGAGGGCATGGTCACCGAGGAGGCGGACCGGCAGCGGTACTATGACATCATCCTCAGGGAGATTTTGCGCCTGTCCCGGCTCATCAACGACCAGCTGGAGCTGTCCCGGCTGCAAAGCGGCACCCTGGCCATCCAAAAGAGCGTCATCACCCTGGACGACGTGGTCTACGACGTGTGCGACCGCTACGTGACCATCGCCAGGGAGCACGGCCTGGAGCTCCGCGTGGACACCGACTTCACCCAGGCCCCGCCCGTGTACGCCAACGCCGACCGGGTGGAGCAGATGCTGATCATCCTGGTGGACAACGCCATCAAGTACACCGAGACCGGCTCCGTCATCGTCTCCGCCGACTGGGACGAGGAGAAGGTGACGATGCACGTGAAGGACACCGGCATCGGCATCGAGGAGACCGACCTGCCCTATGTGTTCGACCGGTTCTACAAGGTGGACAAGGCCCACAGCGGCAAGGGCAGCGGCCTCGGCCTCTCCATCGCCAAGGAGCTGCTCAAACAGATGAACGAGGACATCTGGGTCGACAGCGAAAAGGGCGTGGGGACGGAGTTCAGCTTTACGATTCATCTTCCCAAAAAGGAAGATGAATCGCCAGAAGAGTTAAGAGATTAGAGTTTAGAGTTCAGATGAGATGGCGTTGAGGACTCTATTGTCTCAACTCTCAACTCTTCACTCTGAACTCTTTTGATTTTTCATATTTTTGTCACGAGAGGTTTTTAGTATATGTCACGTCGTTCCCTCCACCGCCGCCGCAGGGCGCAGGGCGGATGCCTGTCCTGGGCCATCGGCCTGCTGGCCGTGGCGGCGCTGGCGCTGGTCGCCGCGCTGCTGATCACCAGCCGCATGGCTCCCCCAGCAAAGCCCGCGGAGCCGGTGGTCACCCTTGATCCGGACGCCACCCCGGCGCCCACGGGCGGGCTTGAGATGGTGCTGACGGCGGACAGCTTTGAGGGCGAGGGCCGCCAGATTCCCGTGCTGACCCCGTCCCCCAGCCCCACCCCGGAGCCGACGCCCTCCCCCGCGCCCACCTACAACCCGGACGAGCCCTTCGCCCTGGTGCGGCCCCAGCCCATCGGCGAGGGCTTCCTGCCCATCTTCAACAAGGCCAACACCGAGGACAAGCGCATCGCCATCACCCTGGACGAGTGCACCGGCGCGGCCATCACCCAGAAGTTCGCCCTGGCCGCCGCCCAGTACGGCGCGAAGCTGACGCTGTTCCCCAGCGGGGAGAACGCGCTGCTCAAGGGCATGGCGGACGTTTTGAAGGTGTGCCTCTACCAGATGAATTTCGAGCTTGAAAACCGCTGCTACAGCGCGGCCTCCCGGCTCTACACCATGAACGACGCCATGATGGCCGCGGAGATCTGGAAGCAGGAGGTGGCCCTGAGCTACGTGCTGGGCACCCGCTACCATCCCCACTTCCTGCGGCTCTACGGCGGCGACGGCGAGAACGATTTGCGCACCCACACCTTCCTCTACGAGCAGGGCTACCTGGGCGTGGCCCACTGGACCTTCAACGGCGGCACCATGGCCGAGGGCAAGATCGGCAAGAACCTGGCCCCCGGCAACATCTACTACTTCAAGTCCACCGAGAACGACCTGAGGATGATGGAGCTGCTCATGGACGAGGCCCGGGGCCAGGGCTATGAGATGGTGACGATGAACGAGCTCTTCGGCTACGAGCCCAACGCCATGGAGGACGGCGTGAACGTGCTCCAGGAGGCCATGCCGGAGCTGGTCAAGACGGACATCCCCTATTACTTCATGAAGACCGGCGACTGCACCTGGGCCACGAACCTGCTGCAGCGGCGGCTCATCGAGCTGGGCTACCTCTCCGAGGGCAACGCCGACGGCGTGTTCGGCAGCGGCACCGCCGCCGCCCTCAGCGCCTTCCAGGCCAAGCTGGGCCTGGCCGCCACCGGCGCCGCCGACCCCATCACCCAGGAGCGGATCTTTGAAAAGGACGCCCCGCGGGTGGACGAGTAGCGGAGTGAGGAGTGAGGAGTTAGGAGTGAGGAATGAGGAATGAGGAGTGAGGAATGGCGGTGCAAATCCCTTCGGGATTTGTTTTGAACAAGGGGAATCGGATTACCACGTCGGTTCCGTTTATGAATGGAAAATGGATAATGGAGAATGCCGGGAAACGGCAGGCCATCCCTTCGCTCCCACGGGATTCCCATACGCAACGAACAGATCCTTCACTTCGTTCAGGATGACAACGATTCAAGCCTGTCATCCTGAGCGGAGCGAAGGATCTTTTCATTCTCCATTTTCCATTCCTCATTCCTAACTCCTCATTCCTCATTCCTCACTCCTCACTCCTAACTCCCCCGAAAAACCCCTTGCATTTTCCTCTCATTTTCGGTATACTCTGTATAGGCGAAACCGTTTTAGAAAAGTGGCTCCACAGCGGACGCGCCGAAGCGGGGGAGGAATTTGCCATGTCTGTGACGATCAAGGATGTCGCGCGCAACTGCAACCTGTCCATTTCCACGGTCAGCAAGGTGTTCAACGGCTATCCGGACATCAGCGAGCTGACCCGCCGCCAGGTGATGGAGGCGGCCAGGGAGATCGGCTACAAGCCCAACGCGCTGGCGCGGGCGTTGAAGACCAACCGCAGCTTCAACCTGGGCGTGCTGTTTGTGGACGACAACATCTCCGGCCTGATGCACCCCTTCTTCGCGGCGGTGCTGAACGCCTTCAAGGCCGAGGCCGAGCGCCAGGGCTATGACATCACCTTCATCAACCACAACATCGGCACCATGGAGATGACCTACCTGGAGCACTGCCGCTATCGCAACGTGGACGGCGTGTGCCTGGCCTGCGTGGATTTCTATTCCAATGAGGTGGCGGAGCTGACGGCCAGCACCATCCCCTGCGTCACCATCGACCACCTGTTTGAGGGCTGTCCCAGCATCATCTCCGACAACCTGAACGGCATCCACCTGCTGGTGGACCGGGCGGTGGCCCTGGGCCACACGCGCATCGCCTACATCCACGGCCAGCGCAACTCCCTGGTCACGGAAAACCGCATCAAGGGCTTCTATCGGGCCATGGAGTATCACGGGCTGTCCGTGCCGGAGGCCTATGTGCGCCAGGGCCGCTACGACGACGCCGAGGACATCCACGGCCACATCCGGGCGCTGCTGGCCCTGCCGGAAAGGCCGACCTGCATCCTGCTGCCCGACGACGCCTCCTATTTCGGCGCGCTGGAGGTGCTGCGGGAGAAGGGGCTTCGGGTGCCGGAGGACATCTCCCTGGCCGGGTACGACGGCGTGCGCTCCATCCAGGTGGTTCGGCCCCGGCTCACCACCGTGCGCCAGGACAGCGCCGCCATGGGCCGCGAGGCCGCCAAGCGCCTCATCGACCACATTCTTCATCCCACCGAGCCCTGCGACCCCGTGCTCATCCCCACCGAGCTCATGGAGGGTGAGACGCTGGGGAGAGCGGAGTGAGGAGAGTGGAGTGTGGAGTTAAAGTGAGTGGCTGACGCGGGTAGAAACTCCTCTCCACATGCCCGCCGCCTTCCGGTTCCCTTCGTACAGATCCTTCGCACGGCGCGGTTTTCAATCCCCTGGATTGAAAATCCGCGGTCCGGCCCACAGGCCGGACTTGGAAACCCTCCGGGTTTCCAACCGATTCGCTGTCATCCTGAGCACAGCGAAGGATCTGTTCGTTTCCATTCTCAATTCCTTCATTTCTTCATTTCTTCATTCCTTCATTCACCCCTTCCGCTCCTTTCGCGTAGTATACCCCGACCCCCCCAAGAAAGGAGCAACAACCATGGCAAACAAATATCGCTGCGGCTGCGGATCGCGCCGCAATTCCAATAGCTACGGCTGCCTGGACAGCGTGAACGCGCGCTGGCGCTGGGAGAACTTCCCCTACTATGACGGGCCCTGCCCGGACGTGGACGGGGACTACTGCAACGACACCGGCAACGACAGCGGCTGCAACTGCGACCGGTGCGACCGGTGCGACCGGGGCGACCGGGGCGACCGCCGCCGCTGCCGCAGGCGGGGCATGTGCTGCGGCCTGTTCACCGCGATGCTGCCCATGGCGGTCACCGCCAACGGCATCGTCCCCCTGGGCGTCACCGGCTGCCTGAACGGCAAGGAGGACTTCGCCCTGAACTCCGGCCTGATCACCCTGAAGCGGGCGGGCACCTATATGGCCACCTACACCGTGCGGGTGCCGGAGGGCGCGACGCTGGACACCATCGCCACGCTGAACGTGAACGACGCCTCCCAGTCCTCGGCCATCACCCAGGTGGGCGGCACGGCCCCCTACGCCACCACCGCCCAGGCCGTGTTCGAGGCCGACGCGGGCGACACCGTCACCCTGCGCACCTCCGAGGCCATCAACATCGCCACCACCAACGCCCAGCCGCTGTTCACGCTGTCGCTGATGAAATTGGACTAATACTAAATTCCATCTAATCCATGCACATCTGCGTGCGTCTTTTCCGCCCTGGCTGTGCTTCGCTTCGGTCAACGATGCGCTGCATCGCCTCCCTCGAAAAATCCACTCCGCATTTGTACATGTTTTAGAAGGAATTTAGTATAATATGTGACAAATCCCCACGGGCGCGGCTTGCCGCGCCCGTTTCGTTGACTTTAAATGATAATTCTGTTATACTTTCGATGGATAAGAAGGCGGAGAAGGTCGATGTCATTCAGATGAGCAGAGACAATCCCTCCGGCCCGCTTCGCGGTCCACCTCCCTTTACACAAGGGAGGCTTTGGACGCGAAACAGAAGGCTCCCTTGTGTAAGGGGAGCTGTCTGCGAAGCAGACTGAGGGGTTGTTTCCATCGAAGGACCCTATCTGAATGACATTGCGAAGACGGCCCGTCTTGTCCGCTTTGTCACGCTTACAGGAGGCGATCGCCATGATGAATCGGGGCTTAAGGCCCAGGGTCTCCCGCGCCCGACAGCGCGCTTTGCAGAAGAAGCGGCTGATCCTCGGCGGCGGCGCCCTGGCGGCGGCGCTGGTGATTGCGCTGGTGATCCTGCTCATTCCCAAGGGCGGCGGGCCCGACCCGGTGGTCGAGGCCGTGGCCCAGCTGACGCCGGAGCCGGTGGCGGAAGCCACGGTGGAGGCCGTCCCCGTCACGCCGGAGCCCACCCCCGTGCCCACGCCCGAGCCCACCCCGGAGCCGCTGTCGGCCCGGGCCATGACCCGCCCCGCCGCCGCCGAGGGCTTCCTGCCGGTGTTCGACAAGGCCGACACCGAGGAGAAGATCATCGCCATCACCGTGGACGACTGCTTCCAGGCGGAAAACCTGAAGCAGATCGTGGACGCGGCCCTGGCCGTGAACGGCAGGCTCACCATCTTCCCAATCGGCAAGAACGCCGTCAAGCCCGAGGTGAAGGAGATCCTGAAGTATGCCTGGGAGAACGGCATGGAGCTGGAAAACCACACCATGAACCACTCGGGCCTCTTCGATGTCAGCAACGAGGAGCTGGCCAACCAGATCTACATGCAGCAGATGGCCCTGGACTACGTGCTGGACCTGGAGTACCAGCCCCACTTCATCCGCCCCCGGGGCGGCGACGCGAGGAAGTGCCAGCGGCTGCACAGCTATGCCAGGCAGCTGGGCTACAAGGGCATCGCCCACTGGACCGTGGACGGCAAGTCCGACAACAAGACCCTGGCCAAGAAGCTCAAGCCCGGCGCGATCTACCTGTTCCACACCACCGACACCGACCGGGAGAAGCTGGTGCAGTTCATCCCCTGGGTGGTGAGTAAGGGTTATCAGCTGGTGACGCTGAACGAGATGTTCGACTATCCCGAGAACGAGACCAGCGCGTTGACCGTCCCCGTGGAGGAGCATCAGGTGCCGCCGCTGGAGCCCTATGAGATGGTGTACGTCCCCCTGAAGAAGACCACCTTCTGCTGGGAGGCCTACCTGGTGCAGCAGGCGCTGCTGGATCTGGGCTACTCCCTGGGCGACGGCATCACCGCCCCCACCGGCATGTTCGGCCCAGACTCCGAGAAGGCCGTCATGGCCTACCAGCGGGACCACGGCCTGGAGGAGACCGGCGTGGCCGACGCCGAGCTGGTGCGCACGCTGCTGGAGGGCACGGTATGAGCGCGGTGGCGCGGTTCATGGCCGTCAGCCGCGGCCAGTTCGAGGCCGACTGGGCGGACGCCTTCCCGGGCGTTCCCGTCCCGGACATCCCGCCGATGCCCCGGCGCGCCACGGCAGGCTCCGCGGGCTACGATTTCGCCTCGCCCCTGGACTTCACCCTTGAGCCCGGCGGGACCGTCAAAATCCCCACCGGCGTGCGCTGCCGGATCGCGGCGGGCTGGGTGCTGATGCTGTTTCCCCGCAGCGGCCTGGGCTTCAAGTATCGCCTGATGCTCAGCAACACCGTGGGCGTGGTGGACGCGGATTACTTCGGCGCGAAAAACGAGGGACACATCTTCGTCAAGCTGGTCAACGCCGGGGACAGGCCCCTCTCCGTCCGGCGGGGCGAGGCCTTCGCCCAGGGCGTGCTCCTCCCCTTCGGCCTCGCCGAGGGCGACGACGCCACCGCCGAGCGGACCGGCGGGTTTGGAAGCACGGACGGGGATTAGGGATTAGGGACTAGGGATTAGGGATTAGGAACAGTGACTGCCGCGTGGAAATTGTAGGGGCGCAGGGGTGGACTTTCCACCATTGCGGCACCTGCCCTGTGCCAGGGACCCGGATTGCCACGTTGTCGCTACGCTCCTCCTCGCAATGACGTTGATTCGATTGCGTTGAATCATTTCTATAGGAATCAAGCCCAGCATAAAGTCCCACGTCATTGCGAGGCCGAAGGCCGTGGCAATCCGGGTCCCTTGAATCAAACAAATCCCGGAGGGATTTGCACCACAACTCCTCACTCCTAACTCCTCCCTCAACCACCGTCCATCCCAAATAATAGAAGAAGAAGGATGCAATATGGATACAACGCTAATCGTCATGGCCGCGGGCATGGCCTCCCGCTACGGCGGCAACAAGCAGATCGCGGGCATGGGCCCGAACAACGAGATATTGCTGGAGTACTCGGTGTGCGACGCCATCCGCGCGGGCTTCAACAAGGTGGTCTTCATCATCCGGCCGGAAATGCTTTCGGACATGAAGCGCATCTGCGGCGACAAGCTGGCGAAGAAGATCCGCGTGGAGTACGCCTTCCAGGACTACAACTCCCTGCCGGCGTGGTACGCCGTGCCCGAAGGCCGGGTGAAGCCCTTCGGCACGGTCCACGCGGTGCTCTGCGCCCGGGAGGCGGTGCACGAGCCCTTCGCGGTGATCAACGCCGACGACTACTATGGCGTGGACGCCTTCCAAAAGATGCACGACTACCTGGCCGCCGATGCCGGACCGGACCGGGCCGCCATGGTGGGCTATCGCCTGAAGAACACCGTCAGCATCCACGGCGCGGTCACCCGCGGGGTGTGCCGGGTGGAGGACGGGCGGCTGGCGGACGTGCAGGAGGTGTCCAGTATCCGCCTGTTCGCGGACGGCCGCATCGCCGACACCTCCGCGGGCGAGCCCGGCGCGACCCTGGACCCGGAGGCCCTGGTGTCCATGAATTTCTGGGGCTTCCGCCCCGCAGCCTTCGACACCCTGCAGTCCTACTTCGAGGCGTTCCTGCGGGGAGCCGATCCCGGAGACATCAAGTGCGAGTGCCTGCTGCCGGTGATGGTGGGCAGCCTGCTCCGGGAGGGCCGATGGACCGTGGACGTGCTGGACACCGAGGCCGTGTGGTTCGGCGTCACCTACCAGGAGGACCGTCCCCTGGTGCAGCAGGCCCTGCGCGCGCTGCACGAGCAGGGCGTGTATCCCGAGAAGCTCTAGAAACGCACTCTAAAGCCTTCCCCTTTGGGGAAGGTGGCAGCCCGAAGGGCTGACGGATGAGGTCGTATTCTTGAATGCACCCAAAGAAAGGGAACACCATGAAGTCAAAATCCAATTTCTTCTCCCGTCTCTCGACCGTTGACAAGATCGTCCTGGGCGTCATCGCCCTGCTGGCGGTGGTGACGGTGATCCTGAACATCCTGGACGGCGCGGGTCTGAAGCTGTCCAACGCCTCGCTGATGCTGTACCTGCCCATCGTGGCGCTGGTGGCGCTGGTGGTCTGGGGCGGCACGGCGCTGATCCGCCGCATCAACGGCAAGGTGACGAAGATCGTCGTCGGCAGCTGCGCCGTGATGGTGCTGATGATCGCGCTGATGGTGGGCTTCACCTACCTGAGCCTGGTCACCTACACGGCCTTGCCCCACGCCTACAAGACCCTGTCCGATCCCTCCGGCAAGCACACGCTGCTGGTGCTGTGGCAGTTCGACGCCGATTCCCAGCGCAACGAGGAGAGCATCCAGCAGCGCAAGGACGCGCGGCGGGCGCTCTATCCCGAGACCACCGAGGAGACCATCGCCGACGACGTGACCGTGGCCTTCGAGGCCTATCCCCTGGCCCTGGGCGGGCTGTTCTACCGGTCCAACGCCGACGCGGAGGGCCGGGTGTACCTGGCCTACACCGGCAATGTCGCCCCGATGAACTCCCTGGAGAGCGCCCTGCCGACCCCGGCCCCGACAGAAGCCGCCGCGACCACAGCGGCCCCGGCGGAGACCGAGGCACCCGTGGAGACCGCGGCCCCGGCGGAGACTGCCGCTGCCGCCGCCACCGCCGAAGCGGCCCCGGTGGAGCTGATCGACACCCCCCACGGCACCATGATGCTGGAGTGGCTGGACGACGACACCACCGCCCACTTCTACGTCAAGGACCCCGGCACCGCCGAGGGCGGCGAGTACACCCTGTGGCTGGGAAAGTGACGATCGGGCAGTAATCCCCGTCATTCCCCGCAGGGACGCCATTCATGGCGTTCGTAATATCCACAAACTCTGTTGCGTCGCCCGCATCCCCAAAAGCCTTCCCCTTCAGGGGCGTCGAGCGCCTGGAAAACAGCACAGCGCGCTGTTTTCAGCGAGACGGGGACGGCAGTCCCGTGGAACGGTGGCACGGTCGCCTCCCTCCCCCCACCCCTCCTGAACCCCGCCAATCATCGCGCCTTCCACGGCTATCCTCCTCCCCCTCCGCATAACCTGATGCGAATGGGGGAATTTTCATGCGCAAGCTCAAATTCATCGCCGCGCTCGCCCTGGCCGCGCTCCTCCTGGCGAAGCCCCAGGCGGCGGCCACTGGCGCGGCCCGGGCCATGGCCCAGTGGGCGGAGGCGGTGGCCCCGTCGGTGTTCCCGTTCCTGGCGCTGCTGCCGCTGCTCACGTCCCCGGAGGCCTGCGCGGCCTACCGGGCGCTCTTCGGCCGGGCAACGGAGGCGCTTATGGGCCTCCCCGGCGCGGCGGCCTCCGCCCTGGCGGTGGGCATGGCGGCGGGCACCCCGGCGGGCGCGGTGGCGGCGCGACGGGTGGCGGCCCGGTCGGGCATGAACCGGGGCCAGCTTCAACGCCTCGCCCTGGCCAGCGCGGGGTTCAGCCCGGCGTTCCTGGTGGGCGGCGTGGGCGCGGGCCTGCTGGGCGATCCGGCCCTGGGCTGGAGGCTGGCGATCGCCCAGCTCCTGACCCAGCTCACCCTGGCGCTGCTGCTCCGCCGGGCCTGGACGCGGCGCACGGACCCGGTGCCCGCCGCGGACCCCGCCCGGGAGGACCCGCCGGTGCGGGGCGCGGTGCTCACGGCGCTGACCATCGGCGGCTACATGGCGCTGTTCGGGGCCTTCGGAGAGATCCTCCGGCAGGGGCTGGGCGGCGCAGCCCTGGCGCTCCTCCCCCTGCTGGACGTGCCCACCGGCGCGGCCTGGATCGCGGCGCTACCTATATATATGGAGGCGAAGCTGATCTTGTTGGCGGGGGCCTGCGGCTTCGGCGGCCTCTGCGCCAACCTCCAGGCCATGGCCGCGCTGCGGGGCTGCGGTGTGCGGGTGGGGGAGTGG
The DNA here is from genome assembly GCA_900315585.1 of uncultured Eubacteriales bacterium. Lineage (GTDB taxonomy): Bacteria > Bacillota > Clostridia > Christensenellales > Aristaeellaceae > UBA2862. The sequence continues at coordinate 44,948 of OMZP01000023.1, forward strand.
CTCGCGCTGCGATGGGTCGCGGGGCTCGTGTGCGCTGGGTGGATGGCGCTGCTGCTTCGGCTCCGTCGCCCGGGACCGCTGCCCGACATGGTCCGCGCCAACCCCCTGGCCGCCGCCGGATTGTGCGCCTGCGCGCTGGCGGTGCCGGTGCTGGTGAAAATCCAAAAATCCAACTCTTAACAATTCAAAAATGGGGAAAACCCGCCAGTTTTCCCGTTTTTTACCTCAAAACACCACATATTGTGGTCAAAAACCGCCGAAAGCCCCAGCTTCCCGACGCCTTTCGCAGAAAAAAATGCTTGACAAGGGCGCTGGAATTTGATATAATAACACTTGCGTTGAACGAGGGAACAACCTCGAAAAACGCGTCGCGAACCTTGAAAACGATACAGAGAGAGTACAAGAAACAGTCAGAAATTCTATGAGTGTAACGCCGTGAACTCAGGGAGAACGGAGGGCTTTGGCGAGTCCGAAGGGAAGCCGGGGGAGCGGATAAAGGATTCAAACATCAGAGTTTGATCCTGGCTCAGGACGAACGCTGGCGGCGTGCTTAACACATGCAAGTCGAACGGGGATTAGCGAACGGAAGGGCTT
>OMZP01000029.1 GCA_900315585.1 uncultured Eubacteriales bacterium
CTCAGCTGGCGGACGCCGTGCCCATCTCCGGCGGCGACATCAATGCTGCTTATCGCCTGACGCTCACAGATGGGACCCGAATCTTTATGAAGGCCAATCGCACCGCCTCCCCCGCCTTCTTCCAGGCGGAGGCGAACGGCCTTGCCGCCATCCGGGGCACCGGTGCCATCGGCGTGCCGGAAGTGATCGCCGCCGGAAGCGACGAAAGATACGGCAGCTTCCTGCTGCTGGAATGGATCGAAGCTGCCCCGCAGAAGCGCAACTTCTGGGAGACCTTCGGCCACAGCCTGGCGCGAATGCACCTCGCCGACGTGGACCGCTTCGGCAGGATGCGGGACAACTACATCGGCTCCACCCCGCAGATCAATACGCCTCACGAAAGCTGGATCACCTTCTTCCGGGACTGCCGCCTCGCGCCCCAGTTCAAGCAAGCGCAGCACTGGTTTGACGCAGATATGCGCAGGCGCGTCATACATCTGCTGGACCATCTGGACGATTGGCTCCTCGAACCACCCCGCCCTTCCCTGCTCCACGGCGACCTGTGGTCCGGCAATTTCATCACCGGTGCTGACGGCCAGGCTTGGCTCATCGACCCGGCGGTGTATGTCGGTCACGCGGAGGCAGATCTTGCTATGACGGAGTTGTTCGGCGGCTTCCATTCACGCTTTTACGCTGCGTATCAGGAGGTCAATCCGCTCCAAGCCGGCTACGACGAGCGCCGCGATCTGTACAACCTCAATCACCTGCTGAATCACCTGAACCTGTTCGGCGCGGGGTACCTTTCCTCCGCGGAGCGTATCGTGAGAAGGTACGCCTGATTTCTCATCGCTTTCTAATGTGATTATCCTTGTCCTCTCATTCGTCGGTGTTATAATCCCTCATGTCAACCGGAAAACATCATTGAATGAATAGGGAGGAAAAAACATGTATACCGAGAAGAAGGACAAGGTCGCTGCCGTTTTCAGCTATCTGGGCTGGGTCTTCTGGATCGTCGCGTTCATTATCCGCAACAAGGACGACCAGCTTTCGCGTTACCACCTGAACCAAGGCTTCATCCTGACCATGGCCGGAACCATCGCAGGCATCCTGACCCGTATGCACGGTCTCTTCGGTTTCGCTGCCGGTCTTCTGGGCGTGGGCATTGCGCTGCTCTCTATTGTGGGCATCGTGCGCGCCTTGCGTGGCAGCAACGAACCGCTTCCGGTCGTTGGTGATATTCAGCTGATTTGACCGGCGATTCATCTATGACGACACCTCATTTCCACTCCGGCATTGGGGCGAGTGTAGATGAGGTGTCTTTGATATGAAATGAGCGAAAAAGCATGAGCCGACATTGCGAGCGACAGCTCGCCGCCTCCCATGATTTTTGCAGCGACGTAAGGCGCTGATGATGAGAGCACCCCGAAGGGGCAAGGAGCGAAGCGACGAAGTAAGAGCCCGACCAACGGGAGGGCCAGCCGCGGCCACTGCACGCGGCTGGAGGGCGTCGGCTATGCCGACCGCTGGCGCAGCCAGCGTCTCTGGGGCAAATACCGAATTTGAATGAGGTAAATGGCCCAGGATTATCGACGGGGCGGGGCTTCCTGCGTGTGCGTTGTGCGTGAAAACCAGTGTGATCTCATGACACACGTAAGCACAATCATATCATGAATGCCGCTATATCCGCGTCGTCAGATCACATTTCGCGAATCCTTATGACGCAGATTTACACACACATCTTCCGCCCCGTCGAGTGTCGGTCTCCCTCTGTTTCCTTGGTGGCTTCCAGGTGATCTCGACGACATACAACCGACAATTATAAACCGTCATCGACATTAACAGTGTTCACTTGTGGGCCAGATTTGGCCCTATATTGGACCTGTATCTGGGCCATTCCGGGGCCAAGTTTGGCCCCGGGAATAAAAAAGGCTCTGGGAACGGTGCCTGAACACGGTTCCCGGAGCTGGTTTTTTGTTCGGTTTTCATACGAGCAAAGGGAATACTTTTTTGCCCCTAAAAGGGAAATCGAGGTTGCCCCTTGACATGTACCTTATTCCCACTCAGCAAGCAATTCTTGATACCTGACATTTTTGTTTGGATTTCGTGATAATCCATTCGCTCTACGATTTGTATTCTCCAGTATCTATGGACTATACTGGCCTGCTGTTATCAAATCGTTATCACGATTGATAACAGCAATCGTTCCAATCAGCCTCCTTGCGATTATTCCACGCTATAGTATAAACGGTTTGTTGGTGTCCTGAAGCTGATGCAGCACGCGGCGGATTTCCACGGTTTTCTCTTCTTCAAACACTTTATAGAACACGTTGTAATTCTTCACGGGCAGCCAGCGCATTTCCTCCAGCACCGCGAAGCGGGTATGGTAGATAGGATGGCGATATGGCATCTCCGACAGGCTCTTCGCCGTCTCATCCACCTCATCAATGAAGTCCAGCGCGGCATCCGGGGCACTCAAATCGAAGGCAAGGTAATCCACAATGTCCTCAAGCTGTTTTCGAGCCGTCGGTAGGTAGATCACCTCATACATTTTCCTTCACCGCCGACTTCTGGATACGGGTGCGAAGGTTTTCCATCACTTCGCTGTGGGTATAACGTGTCGCTGTCGAACGCGCCTCCCACTCTGCTTCCCGCAGTTGAGCCACGACGCTCAACTCATGCTGGATGCGCTGGTACTCCTCGTAGCTCACCACAACCATATCGCCATAGCCGTTCTTCGTGAGAATGACGTGCTCCTTGGTCTCGTGCACGGTGCGAGATATATCCGCGAAGTTGTTCCGCAGATCGGAAACGGGTCGAATCTGAGACATCCTCAACGCCTCCTTGCTTTAGCACAATCTTATCATGATTTCGCTAAAATGTCAAGGTTTTATCGGACATTTAATTTGTCATAGGGTGTCACCATGATTTCTTGTCCGAATTGTCCACTATAGTTTTTTTCCCTTAATAGGTTTGTGGTTTTACAGAGGATTCTATTCCTACTGGTTTAGAGAAACTATCATCGTGCTCGTCCATGGCTTGTCCGCTCGCTGTCCAAATAGAGTCCCTATACATTGATACATTTTTAGCCTCTTCATCCTCACTTTCACTGCTCGACCAGTCATTACCATGTGCCTCTCATTCCGGGAAAAATTCCATTATCTCCCCGTCGATGTCCTCTCCCCTGGCCTGCTCTCCAAGCAATTTCTGAATCGCCATAGCGGCCTCTTTGCATCTGTCAACCAGCTTTTGATGCTGGCTTTGAATCGCCGTTTCGTCTCCTTCTGCCGCCGCTCTCTCCAATGCCCTCGCTGCCTCTGAAATGGAATCGGCTCCGATCATCCTGGAAGTGCTTTTGAGCGCGTGTACCAGGATGCCATAGGTCTCCAATTCATTCTCCACAAGGCAGGATTGCATTTCCGCCAGTTTTCCATCCGCGCCACACGCATATTCATGAAGGAGCGTCCGGTAGAGCGCTTCATCTCCCTGGCAGTAGAACAAGCCCTTTTCCGGGTCGATGCCGACCGATCGCAGCGACGCGAAGGCATCCTCCATCAATGCGCTTTCCTCTTGGAGCGCCTCGCGTTCAACGGGGATCACCTTTTCCTTCGGAAGGTACTTCATCAGCAGCTGCTCCAGCTTCGCGCTATCGATGGGCTTTGTCAGGTAAGCCGTAAAGCCCTCCGCGATATATCGCTCCTTCGCGCCGATGACGGCATCGGCGGTCAGGCAGACGACGGGCGTCTCTTGATTCGCGCCATCCCTCTGACCGCGAATGGCGTGCAGCGCCTGGGTGCCGTCCATTCCCGGCATGCGCTGGTCCATCAGGATCACGTCATAGGGCTCGGTCCGGGTAAGCTCGATCGCCTCGGTGCCGCCGGACGCGGTGTCCATCTGAATCCCCGTCTTTTTCAGCAGCCCTGTCACCACCGTGAGGTTCATGGCCGTGTCGTCCACGATCAAGACGCGCGCGTTTGGCGCGTGGAAGCGTTCGCTGTAGCTCAATGCTCCCGGCAGGTTCTTCTCAAACTTGGCATGGAATTGCCCAATCGGTTCATTGGATACTTTTTTTTGCGGGATCGTCACTGTGAACTCCGATCCCTCTCCGTAGACGCTGCTGACACGGATCGTCCCGCCCATCATGTCCAGGAGGCTCCGCGTGATCGCCAGCCCCAGGCCCGCGCCTTCCACGGTGCTGTTTTTCTCCATGTCCATCCTTTGGAATTTGGTGAACAGCTTACCCATGTCTGCCTCGCGGATGCCGATGCCGGTATCCCTGACCGCCATCGTGAGCAGGATGGGCTCACCCGCGTTGACCCGGTCCGCGTTGCCCTGGACCTTCAAAAGCACGCTGCCGTGGTCGGTGTATTTCACGGCATTGCTCAACAGATTAGTGACGACCTGGCGGATGCGGACCTCGTCGCCGTACAGGGCATCCGGGATCGTTTCGTCCACATCGATTTGATAGTCGATCCCCTTGTCCTTCGCCCGGAAGAACACCATGTTGCTGACATCGTTCAGCAGCGAACTCAACCTGTATTCGCCCTCGACGATCTCCAACCTGCGGGCCTCGATCTTGGAGAGGTCCAGAATGTCGTTGATGATGGAGAGCAAGCTGTTCCCCGCGCTTTGAATATCCCCGGCATAGGCGCTGATGTTCCTGAACGCCGCCCCTTGCACGTCATCCGCCAGGTCCCTCTGCGCCTGGCCGCTCTCCCGGAGGATCATCTCGTTCATGCCCAGCACTGCGTTGATCGGGGTCCTGATTTCGTGGGACACGTTGGCAAGGAAATCGCTCTTGGCGGCGTTGGCGCTCTCCGCTGCCTCGCACGCCTGCTCGGCGGCATCTTTCGCGTCCTGGAGCTGCCGGTTGTAGTCCATCTGGTCCAGCACGCTCTTGTGGTACTGGATCATGACAAAGCTGGTGAAGACGATGTGGAAGAAGAACAGCACCGGAAAGCGCGTCATGATGATCGGCGGGTAATGCGCCTCGACCGCCGAGCGCAGCGGCGTATAAAACGCAAGGACAAAGACCACCCAGAAATAGATCGACACGAGGATACCCGTCCGGACGGAGAAGAGATAGCTGATCGCCAGCGGGACCAGCATCGTCCACAGGAAGGCAAAGCCGTTGCTGACGAAAAAGATGTCGTAGGTGAACACGAGCACGATGGCGGCCACCGTCATGCGCGTCGCCGCCTGGCGATTGCGCTTCTTCACGCACCAAAAGGTGTTGACCCCCGCGACCATGATCGCCACGGAGGTGAGGCTGACCAAATAGGCGCGGGAGAGGATGTTCATGATAAACATGACCGACCCCGCCAGCATCAGGATCAGGGACATATCCCGAATGCTTCGCAGGTTGCGCTCATAGCGTTCCCCCACGATGATATCCCTGCCCAGCATGTCCCAGGTTTCTTTCAGCCGTCGCAGCATCGCTTTCATCCTTTCCTCCGGTGCGATCATCCATGCGGTCTTGCGCTATTCGGGCATGAATTCCAATACCTCGCTGTCGTCCGCGTCGATAACGCCTAAGTCGATATGAAGCGCGAGGGCATCCGCCAGTCTTTGGCAATCCTCCATCATTTGAGGATGCTCCCGGAGGATCGCCTCTGTGTCGGCGCGGTCGGCGGCGGTCTCCAGCACAGCGGCCCGCTCGGACAGCGTCTGCGCGCCGATCATCCTGGAGCTGCTTTTCAGCGCGTGGACGACGATGCCATAGTTCGTCCAATCGGCCGCGCTGTAATCGTCCTGGAGAGCGCGCAGCTTCTCATCCGCCCCGCGCAGGTATTCCCTGAGCATATCGGCATAGAGCGCTTCATCGCCCTGGCAGTAGCCAAGTCCTATCTGCGGATCGACACCCGCTGCGCGCAGGTACTCAAAACCATCCCCGGACGACTCCGGCGGCTCCACCGCCTCCCCCTGAGTTTGCAGGACGACCTTGTCCGAAGGCAGATACTTCACCAGCAGCCTCTCCAGCGCTGCGGAGTCGATGGGCTTGGTGAGGTAGTCCGTAAAGCCTTCGGCGAGGTAGCGCTCCCGTGCCCCGGACACGGCATCCGCCGTCAGGCAGATCACCGGCGTGTCGCGGTTCGCGCCGTCCGCCTGTGCCCGGATGCGGCGCAACGCCTCCGTGCCGTCCATGACGGGCATGCGCTGGTCCATCAGGATCAGGTCATAGCGGATGGAACGGGCCAGCTTAATCGCTTCCTCGCCGCTGGTGACCGCGTCGATCCCGATCTCCGTCTTTTTTAGGAGTCCCACCACGACCGTCAGGTTCATGCGCGTGTCGTCCACGATCAGGATGTGGGCCTCTGGCGCGCGCAACAGGTCCTTCCTGAGCGCGGCTGCGTCCATGCTCCGCTCAAACTTCTCGCGGAAATCGCCCACGGGCTCCATGGCGAGCATCGTTTGCGGAAGCGTGACCGTAAAGGCGGAGCCCTTCCCGTAGACGCTCTTGACGTCGATGCGGCCGCCCATCAGGTCGAGCAGGTTCCTGGCAATCGCCAGGCCCAGCCCGGTGCCCTCCACCGTGCTGTTGCGCTCCAGGTCCACCCGCTCAAACTTGCCGAACAGCCTGCCGATGTCCTCCTCGCGGATGCCGATGCCCGTGTCCTCGACGCGGATCACCAGGTCGAGGACAGCACCCTCGCGCCGCTCACCTTGCCCAGCGCCAACGGACAGGCGAACGCTGCCCTGATCCGTATACTTCACCGCGTTGTTCAAAAGGTTGGTGATAATCTGGCGCACGCGCACCTCGTCCCCATTCAGCACGTCCGGGATCGTCTCGTCCACGTCCACCCGAAAGTCCAGCCCCTTGGCCCGCGCTTTGAACAGGATCATGTTGCTCACGTCGTTCAACACGGAGCTGAGCCGATAGGGCGCGCAGGCGATCTCCATCTTCCCGGCCTCGATCTTGGAGAAGTCGAGGATGTCGTTGATGATGGCGAGCAAGCTCTTGCCCGCGCTCTCGATGTCCCCGGCATACCGGCATATGTCCCCGAATACGCCGTGGAGAGTCTCGTTTTCCTGAGAAACTACGTGCCTCGCCTGGAGGCTCTCCCGCAGGATGATCTCGTTCATGCCCAGCATGGCGTTGATAGGGGTCCGGATTTCGTGGGACATGTTCGCCAGGAAGTCGCTCTTGGCGGCGTTCGCCAGCTCCGCGGCCCGCATCTTTTCCCGAAGCCTATCGCTCTCCACCGCCTGCTGGCGCAGGTAGATCTCATGGATGTTGCGGTTGGAGATCAGCAGATAGACCGCCATGCCGAGGGTGGTAAAGGTCAGCGTGTTGAACACATCCGCCTTGAACGCGAACGGGGCCTTCACCTGGGATGAGCAGATCAGGTAGGCAAAGGCCGCGCCATACACGACCCCGGCCATCCTGAGGGGACGGTCGTTGATCGTCAGCGGAAGCAGCGCCAGAAAGACCACGATGCTGACGGAGGGCTGCTCTCGATTGCTGCCCTGGGCGCTCAGGATCGTGGCAAAGGCAAAGACCACGCCGATTTGCAGATAGCGATACAGCATCTTTCCCCGGTCCGTCCGGCTCATCAGGGTCCGGCCCAGGATCAGGAGCAGCAGCCCGCTTAAAATCAGGAACAGATAGGGAAACAGTATGGGCGGCTTTGAGAAGAACTGGCTGATGAGGAAGATGCCGCCAAAGATCATCATCGCCGCGGAAAAGACATCCGCAAAGCTGAAATTCCGCTCGGCGATCAGCGGGGATATCTTCTCATAGTCTTCCTTGCTCAGGCCGCAGTACAGCATCGCGGTCTTTGCGGAATGAAGGATGCTTGCCATAGCGGTGTTGCTCCAATCAACTCTATTTCTCCGACATCTGGTATTCCGGGTCCTCCGCCATCATTTGAAGCATGATGTCGGCAAATTCCGGGTCGAACTGCGTTCCCCGGCCCCTTTCAAGCTCCTGACGCACGGCCGCCTGCGGCAGAATCTGCCGATAGCTGCGCCGGCTGGTCATAGCGTCGTAGGCGTCCGCCACGGCGATGATCCGGGCCTCCTCCGGGATGTCGGTCCCGGAAAGACCGTCGGGATAGCCCTTGCCGTCGTAGCGCTCGTGGTGCCAGCGCGCGCCGACGGCCAGCTTGGGCCGCTCCTTGATGTTCTTCAGTATCCTGGCCCCCATGACCGGATGGGCCTTGATCTGGTCGTACTCCTCGTCGGTGAGCTTCGCGGGCTTGTTGATGATGCTGTCCGGCACGCCGATCTTGCCCACGTCGTGCAGAAGGCCCATCATGTAGATCTCGTCCTGCCGCTTCAGGCTGTAGCCGTACCGCTTGGCGATCTCCCTGGAATACGTCGCCACGCGCCCGGAATGGCCGTTGGTGTAGGTGTCCTTGGCGTCGATGGCCTCCGCCAGGGTCTGCACCACGCGCAGGGAGAGGTTCTCGTTTTCCTGGGTCTTAATCTCCACCTCTTCGGCCAGGTTCTTCTGGAGCCGGGTCAGCTCGATGATGTGCCTCACGCGAAGGGTCAGCACATCCGGCACGAAGGGCTTTTTGATAAAGTCCATTGCGCCGAGGGCCAGGCCCTGCGTCTCCGATTCGGCGTTTTCATCCGCCGTGAGGAAGATTACAGGGATTTCCTGCCCCGGTCCCCACGCCTGTTTGAGCCTTCGCATCGTCTCAAAGCCGTCCATTCCCGGCATACGCACGTCCATGAGGATCAGGTCCGGCCGGTTGTCCCGGAGGTAATCCAGCAGCGCCTGTCCCGAACGCAGGGCCGTCACCCGCATGTGCTGCTTGCTCAGGATGGTTCCCGCTATCTTGAGGTTGGCCACGTCGTCGTCCACCACCACGACCCAATCGGCCCCGCTTCGCATCTCCCTGGCCGATTCGCCGCCGTCCAGCTTCGCCCGCCTGACCTCGGAGGCGATGTCCGTGAAGGCTCCGTATTCGGTCCGCTTCCATTCGTCGATGATCCTGAAAATCACGTGGCCGATGTCGGATTCCTGTACCTCCGGCAGCAGCAGGAACACTTGGTTTAACCCGCTTTCCAGCATCATGTCGCTGGAGCGCAGCGTCTTTTGCAGCTGGCGCTTGAATTGCGCCATGATCTCCTCGCGCGTGGCCTCGGAGGTCTCCTTCGACATTTCCACCGTGAACAGCACCTGGAACGCGATGCCGTGGTAGCGGTCGAGGTACCTGAGCATGTGCCGATAGACGTTGCCGAAGGCCTCCTTGCCCATCCACATACCGTTTGAGGCATCGTTGCACTCCTCCAGCGAGGAGGCGATCTCCTCCAGGTTGCTCCTGGCGGGGAACGCGCTGTCCTGGCTGTGCTGCTCCCGCATGGCGAAGATCTCGCGCACGGTGGCCGTCAGCACAGCCGGCTCCAGCGGCTTGTTGACCAGGCCCGCCGCGCCTTTCACCTGGCTCACCAGCTCCCGGCTGTCGGCATCCGCCATCAGGAGCACAGGGACATCTCCATGCGCGCTGTGCTTCAAGGCGGAGATGGCTTCAAACCCGCCGAGCTCCCATAGGACGTTGCCCAGCAAGATCAGGTCCGGCTGGTTGTCTTTGAGGAAGTCCAGCAGTGTCTGCGCGGAATTGAAGCCGGTCATGCGCATCTGCTGCCGGCACAGGATCTGTCCGGCGGTCCGCAGGGCAGAAACATCGCTGTCCGCAACGACGATCCAATTCATAGGTTCTGCCTCCCCGTGTGATGGTCGGTTCTTCTCGTCTGCCAACATAAAAAGCCATTATTATCCAGCCTCTGAGAATAGCATACACCCTTTTCCCTCAGAGCGCATCACCCGAAAGGGTAGTATTTCGATGCAGACCTTGTAATTCCCATAAAGAATCACTTTATGAAGTATTTCCTATATAAATTTATTCGTATTTTTCCCGCAAATCGTATTCCGTGTCTTCATCGATCATGTCAAGCATGACGGAAGCGAATCGGGGATCAAACTGCGTTCCACGGCCCTTCTCGATCTCCGATCTCACGACCGATTGGGAGAGCGTATCGCGGTAGCTCCTCCTGCTGGTCATGGCATCATAAGCATCCGCCACGGCAATGATCCGCGCCGCATCGGGGATGGCATTCCCAGCCAATCCGTCCGGATAACCGCTGCCATCGTAACGCTCATGGTGCCACCTGGCACCCACCGCAAGATCCGGACGTTCCTGTATGTTCTGGAGAATTCTCGCGCCCATCACGGGGTGTGTCTTGATGATGGCATACTCCTCATCCGTCAGCTTTGCGGGTTTGTTGATGATGGCGTCACTGACGCCGATCTTTCCGACATCATGCAACAAACCGCTCATGTAAATCGAGTCCTGCTGTGCTTCATCATATCCGACGCGCCTGGCGATCTCCCTGGCATACTTTGCCACGCGCTCGGAATGGCCGTTGGTATAGGTGTCCTTTGCGTCAATGGCTCCGGCGAGGGTTCGCACCACATGCAGGGAAAGCAGTTCATTCTCTCGCGTTTTCCTCTCCACCTCGGCTGCCAGGTTCCGCTGAAGCCGCGCGAGTTCAATCGTATGGCGCACACGCAGTGTCAGCGCCTCCGGGATCATGGGTTTGCGGATGATGTCCAACGCCCCCATGCGAAGCGCCTGTACCTCGGTTTCCCGGTTTTCGTCGGCGGTCAAAAATATAACAGGGATCTCTTTGCCCGGCTGCGTCTGCTGTTTCAGCCTGCGCATGGTCTCAAAGCCGTCCATATCCGGCATGAGGATGTCCAGCAATATCAGGTCCGGCCTTTCAACTTTGACGTATTCCAGCAGCGCCCGGCCTGATTTCAGAGAGGTCACCAGCATGTTCTCCTTGCGCAGGATTCGATCGGCAACCTTCAGGTTGGATTCATCGTCGTCCACGACGGCAATCCGACAGACCGCTTCGTCTTCCTGGACTGCCTTCTCCTTCCTGTTCAGATGCACCTGTCCCGTTTCGTAGGTTATCCTTGCCGATTTGCCATGCTCCGACCGGCCCCACTGGTCCAAAAGCCTCGCAACCACTCGGTCAATATCGTAATCGTGCGCTTCCGGCAGCAAGAGGAAGAGCTTGTTTTCCCCGACCTCCATCATCACGTCGCTGTTACGCAGCGAGTGCTGGAGCATCTGCCTGAAATGGGTCAAGGTTTCCTTGGCGGTCTGCCCCTCGCTGTCAATCGGTTCCACCGTAAACAGAACGCGGTACGCCATTCCATGATAGCGTTCCATGTAGCGCACCATATAGCGATAGATGCTGACGAAAGCCTCCTGACCCATCCACATCGCGTTCTGCGAGATGTTTCGTTCCGATAGGATGGCGGTGGCTGTTTCCAGATCCATGCCCTCCATCTGCGCCGCGCCATCTGCCCCTGCCTGCCCCGACAGCTTCCAGCCATGCTTTCCGTCCTTCTTCACCGCGGATAGGGCCTGATCCGCGAGATGGAACAGGGCGCTGTAGTCCCGCCCCTGCCAGGGGACCGCGGCGGCTCCGAGGGATACGCCCAGGGGAATATCTGAAAGCTTTCCCAGCAGGCCGGTACATTCGGCACTGAAACCATCGTTGATGCGCTGATACAGATTGGCAAGCTCGCGCTCCGTCTTCATATTCCGGGCGAAGACGATGAACTCATCCCCACCGATCCTTCCGCAGACATCGTCAGAACGCAGGCTGTTCTGAAGCTGATGCGCGAACACGCGCAGCACCTCGTCTCCCACATCGTGACCGCACAGATCGTTGACCAGCTTAAAGGCATCGAGGTCCAACACGCAGAGAAAACCTCTTGCGTCGCGGCACAATCCCTCCAGCTTTTCCTCCACCGCGCCTCTGTTCAGGCATTGGGTCAGGGTGTCGATCTTTGCGTCCTGTTCGAAGCGGTGCAACCTGTCCTGCATGTCGAGGGTCCTCTTTACCCTGCTCATCAGGACCGCAGGCTCGAACGGCTTGCGGATGTAATCCACCGCGCCTACCTGCAAGGCGCGGCTTTCAGACTCCTCATTTTCATCCGCCGTCAGGAAGATGACCGGGACCTCGCTCTGTCCAGCTTCCAACTCCCGCAGCCTTTTCAGGGTCTCGAAGCCATCCATGTCCTTCATATTGATATCCAAAAGAATGAGGTCCGGCATACCCTTTTCTTTCAGATAGTCCAGTAGTGCCTGGCCGGAGGTGACACCGCTGACGCGAATGCCCTTCTTGCTCAGGACATGGCCTGCCATTTTCAGGTTGGCCCTGTCATCGTCCACAATGATGATCCAGTTCGACATAGGAAGCTCCTTTGTGCGCGTGTTTTCTCATTCATCGGATTACAATTTCTGAAATGCTCTCCGACAGTCCTTCATACTCCTTGGCAAAGCTCGGATAGGTAGCCCGGATGAATTCATCGTCCATACTTCCAGCCGCTTTCTCAAGGGCCAAAGCTTTTTGGGAGAGTCCTTCGGCTCCAATCGTCTTTGACGTGCTCTTTAATGCGTGAACCTCAACCTTAAACGCATGCCATTGACCGCCTTCAAAATGTGCGTCAAGTTCCTTCTTCTTGTCCGAGCAGTTCTTCGCAAAGTCGCTAAGCAGCTCCAAGTAGAATTCAAAGTCGTTCCCACAGAAGGAAAGCGCGGATTGTACGTCAAGCCCGATCTGGCCAAGTTTTTCTGCGAGTCCGTCAAAGCTCTCGTCCGTTTTGTTCCGACTGCCGCCATTCGATTCATCCGGAATGAACTCCAGTATATCGTCCTCTTCATCGGAATACGTCTCGAACTCGAAAACCTCTCCCAACGGCGCAGCGCCGGATTCCGGGGAAATCTCACGGGCATTTTCCGGGGCGGATGCCGCCCTCTCATCCGCTGTTTCCTTCCACGCAACCTTGCTCTTTGGAAGATGGGCCGCGAGCTTCTTTTCCAGCTGGGAGATTTCGATCGGCTTCGACAGATAGTCGTCAAAACCGGCATCAATATATCGTTCCCTGGCACCCGAAATGGCATTTGCCGTTAACGCAATGACCACGCACCCCTCTGGGATCAGTCCTTTTCCTTTCAGCCGCTGCAATGTCTCGATGCCATCCATGTTGGGCATCATATGATCGAGCAGCACGATGTCGTATCGTTTCTCTGCCATGATGCGGATCGCCTCAGCGCCGGAAGCCGCCTCATCCGGTACGATACCGTTGCGCTTCATCAGGTTCCTTGCCACCTTCCGGTTCATTTCATTGTCATCCACCAGAAGGATTCGGGCTTCAGGTGCAAAAAGGTATCTTTTTTCCGTGGCTCTGCCCGCGCTTCGCTTCAGTCGCTCCGCAAGGTCGCCGATCGGTTCATGATCAACGATCTCCTGCACGAGCTCAAAGGAAAACTCAGAGCCCTTTCCGTATTCGCTCTCAACCTTTAGGGAGGTTCCCATCATATCAAGGAGCCTCGTCACGATGGACATGCCGAGGCCGGTCCCTTCGATGCCCCTGTTTCGGGTGACATCCAGCCTCGCAAAGGATTCAAACAGCTTGCCCATGTCCTCCTTGCGAATCCCGATCCCTGTATCCTTGACGCTGACGCAGAGCAGCAGCGTATTCTCCTCCGTTCTTTTTCCGTTTATGGAAAGCGTCACTTTTCCGCTTTCGGTATACTTTACGGCATTGGTCAACAGATTCATGATCACCTGTCGGATGCGCACATCGTCTCCGAACAGCGCGCATGGCAGCGTATGGTCTACCGCCAGCACGAACTCCAGTCCCTTGTTTTTAGCCCGCTCCGAAATGCTGTTGACCAGGTCATTGACCATGGAAGACACATCGTACCTCACGGGTACGAGCTCCATCTTGCCCTCCTCGATCTTTGAAAAATCGAGAATGCTGTTGATCAGCGCGAGCAGGGTCTTTCCCGCATTCTGGATGTTGGAGGCGTATTCCAGGATGTTCTCATCCTCTGCCTCCCTCAGGATCATCTCGTTCATTCCCAGCACGGCGTTGATGGGCGTGCGGATCTCATGGGACATGCTGGACAGGAAGGAGGACTTGGCCTCGCTGGCGGCGACGGCGCGCTCCGAGACGATGAGCAGCTTTTCCCGATCGTCACGTTCCCGTTTGGAGCGCCGGAGTATGACCGCCACCGTGAAGATCAGTATCGCCATCACGACCAGGAACAGCGCCACATTCAGCAGAATAATGTTGATGAAATCCTTGCTGATGGAGGTCGGCGCGCTCCGCACGACGAGGTACCAGCCCAGATATTCCACGTATTTCGTCACGGCGAATTCGTTGTTTCCGGTGGTCTGGTAGACGTACTCGTCCGTTTCCTCCCGGCTCAGCACTTCCTCGTCCAGCCAGGCGTTTTCAATGTTGATATCCTCTGTATCCACCTGCACAAGGCCATTTCGATCCACCAGGTTGATCTTGACCCCGTATTCCCTTTCGGACGTGAGGAACAACTCCTGCAAATTCGTCATCTGCATGCCGACGCCGCACACACCCAGCAGCGTGCCGCTCTCATCTACGATCCGGACGTTGACGAACACCGTCCACAGCCCCTGGTTGACCTCGTCGCTGTCCACATCCAGGTCATAGGGCTTATCCTTGTCGATGAAAAGGGAGTACCAGACATCGTGCTCGTCGTTTTCCGGGTCCACGATCTTGTTGAGCCCCTCATAGGTATAATAACGCCTGCTTCTCTCAGAGACCAGAAAGGCCGAGTCGTAGCCCAGCCCGTCTCTGAGGCCACTCAAATATCGCTGCATGACGGCGACGGCTTCACTCTCATCCATATCGTCCTCGTGTTCCAGGAAGTCCGCCAGGAAGTCGTCGCAGGCCATGGTCTTGGCGACGGTGATGGGCTCGTTCAGGCTGCTCGATATGGTATCGTAGATACGATAGGTCAGCATCATGTCGATTTCCTTGGTGTTCTCCCGTGCCAGCATAGTCAGGGAATAAATGGACACGACGATGGCCAGCAGGAAACTGACGGTAACCGCGGCGAAAATCGGGAATATACTCTTGTCCCTGCCGGCCTTCATAGCTTTCGCCCTCCTTCTTTTATCATCCGTCGTTTCGATCACGCGCGAACCACGTACTGTCTAAAAAGCAAATCCTTGAGAAGCGTGAGCTCTTTTTCAGGGTCGGCCCCGCCATGATAGACCAGGCCCACCGCGTATCTCGTCACAGCCGCCAGCATCAGGTGCAGGGTGCTGGAAAACATCTCGTTCTCCGAAACGTCCGTGCGCAGCGTGCCATCCGCATGTCCTTGGACATAGACCTCATGGAACCGTTCCGCCATCTTTCCGATAACCTCCGTGAAAGGGCGCATCTGTTCAGACGAAACCTTCTCATTGGCGACAAAGACGTTGAAAAACTGGTTGAAACGCAGGATGTCCTTGTGTTCACGGTAAAGCACCATGAAGGCTTCGAGATAGTAAGCATATCTCTCCGCGCCGGTCGTTCCTTCGCCGTCCAGCCAAGCGTAACTCTCCTGTGAGAATTTCTGCCACACGTTCGCGCTGATCGCCACGACGAGATCGAGCTTGGTGGGATAATAGCGATAGACACTGGAACGGTCTACACCGCCCACCTGCGCGATCTGTGGCATGGTCACAGATTCTATGCCGCGCTGTGCGAACAGCCGGAAACCTTCCTCCAGAATGCGTTGCTTGTTCGCCGCAATCTGCGCGGCATCTTTTTCTTTATTTCTCAATGCTCCTTAGCCTCTTTGCTCATATTTCCGTCCATTAAAAGACGGTTCGTCTCATTATAGCACGGACATAGCTACCATGCAATAGGTATTGCCAGAAATCTACTAATTTGTGCAATAATATGGGTCGGTTGAGGTTTTGAAAATGATGATAACCATGTGTTTTAACTTGAGGCTATGTGTATGTGTCGGTCGCTGTTTTTCTCTCAATCCATCAGCATGGCATCCAGCAGCTCGCCGCAGTAGACACTGAACGGCATCGTTCCGACCGCCCACACCACCTTGTCTCCTTCGGCCCGCGCCGTAGAGAAGATTTCCTTTGGGGCGATGCGGGCAAAGCGGAGCGTGTGCACCCGCTTTTCCATGTTCACGACGGCGGTGCTGCCGTTGAGAAACGTTAATTTGAGCCGGTAGTCCCTGAGCGGGGTGACACCCTTCAACACGGTATCCATAGGCTTGCCTCCTGAATAGTCCATGCTTTTTCAGTTTCCACGGACAGCATACACCCAACGGATAGGCTCGCGCATCACCCGAAAGGGTAGTATTTGCAAAAAAGAATCACCCTGTAGCTGTGAACAGGGTGATTCTTTTGAATTTCGGCGTTATCGCAGCATTTCGATCAGCTTGCTGCGCCGATCGATGTTCATCTTCTGGAACGCGATCTTCAGGTGGTGCTTCACGGTGTTCTCCGATATGAACAGTTTTTCCGCGATCTCCTGATTGCGCAGGCCCTTCGCCGCCAGCTCCGCCACCTCGCGCTCCCGCGGGGTCAGCTCCTCCTGGAGTTCTGGCACCTCGTCCAGCATGGCGAAGATGTGGCTCTCGTCCGCGCGGGTGTAGCGGATGTCCACCGCCTTGATCTCCCGGATGGTCTTGGCGTGCTTCTTCGCGATCTGCGGCATGATAAACAGCACCTGGAAATACTTGCGGAAGCAGGCCAGGAAGGTGTAGTTCCTGTCCTGCCCCGCGATGGTCAGGGACTTGTCCAGATACTCTGCCGCTTTGAAGAGCCGTCCGATGGCCATGTAGCTGAGCGCCAGGCCGCAGTACATGAAGTTCTGCGTGGAGGTGGAGATCAGGCGCGGGTCCAGCTGGAGCGCCGCCTCCACCGAGGCGATGGCACGCTTGTACTCTTTCTTCAAGAGCAGGTCGGTGATGCGGCAGGTCTTGATCATGAAGTTGGTGAAGGTGAGGTCCGCCAGCGAATCTGCTTCACCCTGGGTCCACAGCGCCGAGCGGCCCGTTTCCATCATCAGCCCCAGGAGATACCCGCGCACGGTCTCCACCATGTAGTTGCCCAGCGAGGTGCCGCGCAGGAAGGCGTAGCCCTGGGCCTTGTTCTCCAGGTAGTCGATGGCCTTTTGAAGCCCGACCATGTCCGAGCGGTAAATGGCGTTGATACCCAGCAGCAGCGCCGCACCGTAGGTGGCAGTGGCGTTGCCCGACTGCTCGGACAGGAACGCCGCCTGGTACGCCTGGATGTCCGATTCCTCGAACCGCCCCTGCACGGAGTAGGCCTCGCCCCGGTAGATCTCCGCCGCGCCCGCGCCGTGGCCGTTCGTCAGGCGGTTGTAGACCTTCATGGCCTCGGCAAACTTGTCCGCTGTCGCCATCATGGTGCCGGGCTTTGCATAGAACAGATACCACATGGAGGCGCAACCGAACATAAACGGCTCCTCCTTGACGAATACCCGCGAGGGTTCGTTCATCAACTCTTCAGCGATCTCGTACTGTTTCTTCATTGCGTCGAGGTCCGGAAAGCTGCCCAGCGCGTTTACCAGGTGCCACTCGCCCAACAGATGCTCGTCCCCAGCCTGCTCAAAGAGCTTGCGGACGCGCCGCATCTGCGCGCGAAACACGTCAAAGGCGCACCCCGCGTAGAGCGCGTAGCACAGCCGCAGCAGCGAATAGGGGTAGCGGCGCTGCACGTCCTCCTGGCACTTTTCCAGTACCGAGCGGGCGAGAACCGTGTAGGGCACGCCGTCGAAATGTTCGGTGATGAGGCAAACCAGCTTGCAGGACAGGATTGCCTCGTAATCTCCCGCACGATAGTAGCAGCCCACGGCCTCGCGCGTCTGTCCGTTGGCCTTGAACACCTCGGCGGAAGCCCGGAGCACCTCGCCCTGGAAGTTCGCGTCCGTCTCCGCCAAGCGGCGACGCAGGAAATCGGTCAGCAGCTCGTGGGGATACCAGGCCCGGCGCGTTTCCCGGTACAGCACCAGCGGCGCGCGGCTCAACAACTGAGCCATTTCTTCCTGCGGGA
Source organism: uncultured Eubacteriales bacterium (assembly GCA_900315585.1). Lineage (GTDB taxonomy): Bacteria > Bacillota > Clostridia > Christensenellales > Aristaeellaceae > UBA2862. The sequence goes on from OMZP01000029.1 coordinate 17,860, forward strand.
GCAAATCGACAGGCACGAGTGCGTTCAGCGTTTGGTTGGAGATTTGATCAAACAGGCATACGCGCAGCAGCGCCTGTCGCTGGCCCTCGTCCAGCTTCTGCCAAAAGGTGGCGTCGAGCAGCTCGTCCAAGCCCTCGCCGCCGCCCTCTGAGAGCCCTTCGCGCAGGTTCTCCAGGTACAGCGTCACCGCCGCCGTCCAGCCGTTTGTCTTGCGGTGGATGGCCCGGATTTCGTTCTTCGTCGCCGGGATGCTAAGCTGGCGGGCATAGGAAGCGATGTCGCCCTCCGAGAGCAGCAGGTCGCGGCTTCGGATGTAGCAGACGCTGCCCTCCAGCGCGTTCAGCACGTCCCGCAGGCGGCCAAAGTTCTGGGAGATGAACACGGTGCGCAGGCTGCCCTCGCCGCACTTCGCCAGCGCGTCCAGTACCTGCGGCTGCCAGCTTTGCAGAGCGAATTGGAAGTTGTCGAATACCAGCGTCAGGGGACCTACGGGCTTGAGCTCCGAGAGGATGCGCGCCGCCTGCCCCGCGTTGCTTCGGTTGAGATAGCCCAAATCCTCCAGCCTGCGGGCGGCGGTCTCGTCGATGGTACCTATTTGCCGGATGAACCAGCGAAAGCTGTTGTCCGCCATGCCCTCTACGGCGGTGAACCAGCAAACCGAGCCGTCGCTCTCCCCGAAGAGCCGCCGGATCGCCGTGGTCTTGCCGTAGCCCGCGGGAGCCTCCAGCGCGGAGAGCGCATGGGTCTTGACGCTTTGCAGCTTGCCTGCCAGCGCGTCTGAAAAAAACAGGTTGTCCATAATGATCCGCTCCCGGTATACCAATCTTGCGTGCTCATTTTTCTTGCTGTTTCAGGACTCATCAGCAGTACACAAATACCCATATTGATTATACCTGAGATAAGAGCAGAAATCAAATGATCTGTTTATTATATACCTTATCTTATACAGACGATGTCATTGTATCATCGCCGATCCTTGTCGATGAATTCCAGCGTGATGGTGGAAAGTGCAGCGAAAGCCAGGATGAATAGGCACAACCGGAGCCAGTATTCTGCAATGTTTATCCTTGTGTTGTCATAGGCGGCATTGTAGCTGGCATCCCGGATTTCGTTTTGCAGCATATCCTGTACCTTGTCCTCGCCAACCATGTCGATGATTTCACCGACGGTGGTATTGAAGGTGTAGCTCTGATCGCGGTACGCGGCGACATCTTCGCTGTCCGCCAGCAGGTCCACCACCTCGCCCAGGGTCACATCCCGGCCAAGCTCGACATCCGTGTACTGCGTCAGCAAATCCTCCGCGTTCGCCGGGTCCAGCAAACCCTTCACTTCGTCCAGAGTGAACACACGGGATACCTGCACAGAGCGAAGCTCTGCGACGGTGGCGTTGTCCGCGTCGCCCAGCAGGTCCAGCACCTGGCCCAAGGTAACTGTGGCGCTGAGTTCCTTGCTCCGCATCTTGTTGACCTGGTTCCACAGCGTTACCACAGGCTGCTCGTTATAGTTGCCCTGCGCCGTCATCACCTTCAAACCAGGGTTGGAGATGGTGAAGCTGGTCAGCGGCTCGCTCCAGGCAGGCAGGGTGAGCATACCGCCTGAGAACACCAGTTGGAAGATCAGCACGAAGGGCATGATCGTCATGGCCGTAGTCGTGGTCTTGGCGATGCAGGAGATCCACAGCGACATCATGTCGCTGGCGTAGGTGATCAGGAACATGGAGATGCCGAAGTCCACGATCAACCACGGGGTAAACAGCCCTTCCGCAGGATACTTGACACCCACGACCTTTGTGACGTACAGCGTCACGCCGGTCTGCAACAGGCACAGCAGCGCCTGATAGATCATGTGAGAGCATATGTAGGAGGAGATGTGCATGCCGGAGCGATGTTCGCGCTTGATAACATCGCGTTCTCGGCAGATGACCTGAATAGAGTTGAAGCAGCCGTTCCAAATGCACACCATAACCATGGCGAACGCGCCCATCAGCGTACCTTCCATATTGATGAACAGGCGGTTGCGAATGACCATGCCCACCAGGCCCGCGATGATCGCCGCCATCGGCAGCACCTTCCAGTCGCTCTGGTAGACGAACATCCTCAGCATCTTGCCCAGGTATATCCAAACCTGCGCCCCGCGCCCGCGGTGGCGGATCGTCATATGGCGATCGGCGTGATTCACATTCATCTCAACCATGGTGCACCTCCGCGTATTTCAGCACAAATTCGTCGGCCAGGCCGTCGCCGCTGTATCCAGTAATTGGCCCTTTGAGCATGGTCTGCACAGGGGTCAGAATTGGCTCTTGTGGCGACCTATTCAAGGGCCATCTTTGGCCCATTAATAGCCCATTTGAGTATTCCGCTCCAAAACGAGCACCGAGACCGGCCAAATTGAGTCCCACCGCTCAATCCCAGCGGAATCGCTGCTCAATTCGACCGGTTTTGGTACACTCGTGTGGCGATATACTCACTATTCGCATTATTACAATTCTATCATTTTTTTGCCACAATAAAATCATATTTCGGTATTGATCATGGCAGCTGATCTGTGGTATGATCCGATCACATTAGATGGCTCTTGTTATTATCTTTTAGTTCATGTCGATCTAATCCAAATCCACTGATAAAAATGTAATAGACCCGGTTATGCTGATATCTCTGTGCCATGTGTTCAATAGTTATAGGATGGTCTATTCCATTTGCCTACATTGGAAAAACTGCTTTGAAAGGAGAACAAAATTGGCACACACGCGCAACGAAGTTGTTAGAGACGTTACTAAACTATATTTGAGTACTCTCGATCCATCTAACCCTCCAACCAAACAAGTCATACAGGAAGAATTACTGCGTGAAGTTGAAAATGCCTACGACCTTGAAAACGCGGTCCGACCGAAGAACAAGCAATGGCGATATCTGCAGGAGCTTCTTCCAACCCAAATCGCGGAAATCCTGTTGAGACTCCACCCCATTATCAATATTGCCTGCATGGGGCTTGAAGGGAACGCTGAATACGACCTGCTTGCAATATACCGCGGCATTCTTCGCAGAAATGCTTCCTCTAACGATGACGAAGAAGAGGAATAATACCTTTCTGAGCTTTCGCAATATCTCAGCAGAATCCGTTGTTGTCACAATTTCTTCACACTTTTACGAAGATAACGACACAAGTCTGTATTACAATAGCAATGTCGAATTCAAGTCGGGTTGAATTGGGTTGTGATCCTGTATCAGTTCATTTGTTGTTTCACAGGATTTGATTAATTGAATAGGTCTCCCTTTTGTGAGGAAGCATTGGCCTTGTTCGTATGAGGTTGTTGTAGCCAATATCCTATGGTTATTTGGCGCAGCAACCTCTTTTTTGTTGTTGATCGGTGCTACCCAAAAACGACCAGACCGCCGCCTGAATTATGGTTATCAACTGAATATCAAAGTGACATTGGCCTGTATTTGAGGTTCGTTTTGCCAACGTTGTTGTGGGAGAGCGAACCTCTTTTGTTCTTGCATGTGTATGTGCTTGTCCGGTTTTCCGGTCGTCGCACGTGGTTTTTCTCATTGTTACTGCCAATCTCATAGTCAGCCAGGAATATTGGCCTTGTTTTTAGCGAGGTTTGTTGTTACGCCAATCATTCTCGACGCAACAACAAACCTCGCATTTTATATCTCATCAAAGGAGCAACTCAAATGTCCGTTATAAAATGGCCGGGCGGCAAAACGCAACTCCTGCCCGCAATTCGCCCACTAATACCCAATCATATCAAGACATACTGCGAACCATTCGTCGGCGGTGGCGCTGTGTTGCTCGATCTGGCACCTACGCATGCGATCATCAACGATGCTAATCCCGAGTTGATCAATCTGTATCGCGTAGTCCGCGATAACCCTGATGATCTCGTCGCTGCCTTGTTACAGCATGTTAACACCGCAGAGCACTTTTACGCGATCCGCAGCCTGGACCGTGATCCAGAGGCATGGGCTGCGCTATCAGACATCGATCGTGCCGCACGCTATCTGTTTTTGAACAAGACATGCTTCAACGGCTTGATGAGGGTAAACCGTCATGGACAGATCAATTCGTCGTTTGGCCGGTACTCTAAGCCTTGCATTTGCCCAAAAGATAGTATCCTTGAACTTCATGACTTTCTGTTCAACAGTGATATCGATATTTTGTGCGGCGACTACACTGCCGCCCTCGACAGGCTGGATTCTGGCGACTTCGTTTATCTGGATCCCCCATATGCGCCTGTTTCCAAGACTGCCAACTATACATCCTACACCTCCAGCGGCTTTGGGATCGACGAGCAGATTCGACTCGCCAATGCCTGCCGCGACCTTGACCGGCGTGGTGTCAAATGGCTGGTGTCCAATAGTTCGGTCCCGTTGATCCATGATTTGTATTCAAACTTCATCATAGATGTTGTTCCCGCCAAGCGTTCCATTAACTGCAAGGGCGGAAAGCGTGGTCCTGTCGACGAGGTCTTGATCCGAAACTACTCGATTCCAAATTCTCTCTCGATTAACAAAAAGGATAGCAGCGTTGAGGCTCATGAATCAGCTAGCATCAAGCTATCATCGCTACAAATATATAGCAAATACACTATTGGAGGGTTTTCAAATGACAGATAAACAATTGAACATCAGGCTTCCCGAAGATCTGAAAGCCAAATTCGATGAGCTCGCCAAGAGCTCGGGTCTGAAACAGGGCGAACTCTTTGCCATGTTGCTGGACCTCGCTGATAAAGATGCGCTGAAGGCTCTGGTCCCGGATGCCGCCACCGATATCGATGCGTTCGACGCCCATGTACATGCGCTGCAGGATGCGTATGTGGCAGCCATAATGCGTGCAAAAGACGCCTATACGATCGCTTCAGACAAAGTTCGCAGCGAGCTGAATGCGTTTGCTGCGCTCACGCAGCAAAATCAGCAGATGCAAGTCGAAAACCGCACATTAAGCCAAAACCTTGAAGATGCCAAAAATGAAATTGCACGCTTAAAGTTCGATCTGTCCAGAGCGCAGATGGCTTCCAACGATACCACAACTCTGAAGCAGCAGATCGTTAACCTGCGTGAACAGATTGTCACGCTCCGCGAAGAACATGCCGCCGAATTGGAAAAGGTTCGCGCGGAAGGCTTCGCACAATTGCTGGAAGTGCTGAAAACCCGCCAATAGGAGGTAATGTGCGAGACTACAAAACTAAAAACTACTGGTTCTCCTGTTCGTATCAGGAGAACCAGTAGCTCTTTTACTGTACCGCTTTCTTTTCTTCCGTCTTCATAATGGCTTCTGTTACTCGATCGATCGTCTTCTTGTGCGTTTCGTCGAACAGATGGGTATAAATGCCGCTTGTTATCGCCACTGAGCTATGTCCAAGCACTCTACTGATGTTATAGATTGGGATGCCCATTTCATTGGCAATGGAGGCAAAGGTATGTCTTAACTCATGTAAGACGATCTTTTTCATTCCATTCTCATTGAGAAACTTGGCAAACAATTCTGATATATAGTTTGGGCGGTAGGGCTTCCCATTCGGCCAGCACAGGACATAGCCCGCATTCATATATTCATCCTGTAGCAGTTCTCTGTTCTTATCCTGCTGATCCTTCAACGACATTAGAAGGTCACGAACGTCTTCGTTAAGTGCCTCTTTCCTATAGGAGTTTTCGGTCTTCGTTTCATCGATGAGTACTCGACTACCTGCCATCGTCATCGACAATTTGACCGTGAAATAGTCCTTGTCAAAGTCGATTGCATCCCACTTCAGACCACAGATTTCCTCGCGCCGCAAACCATAGTATCCCGCAAGTTTGACGACAATCTCAAGTCGGTCGCCTTTGATCTTCTGAAAAAGCTCATTCAATTCTTCTACCGAATAGATCGAGTGTTCAACCTGGGTTTTCTTGGCGTTTGTAACGATCCCTAAAGGATTTTTTCGTATTTTCCCTTCCAAGACGGCATCACTCAGAATCTTGTTTAGTAACTCATGATGCTTTCGAACTGTGTTGGGCGACAGCGGTCTATCTCCCACCATCTTATCTCTCTGATAATCCCGTATATCGGCAGCAGACAGTTTCTGCAGCTTGATCTTTCCCAAGTTAGGCACAAGGTGATTCTGGATGATGTTCATATACCCATAAAACGTAGTATCCCGTACTCGTGGTCTACAGATGTTTTCTATCCAGTAGAGCATCCATTCTTCCAGACTATCCTGAGCAGGCTTAACAGCTTCGTCGTTAGCCTTATCAGCTTCAAACTGTTTAAGTGCTCGTGTTGCGTCTTTCTTGTTTTCGAAGGTCTTGGTGGTCTTCTCCCCATTTCCATAGTGGAAAGTCACATAGTATTTCTTCCTTACGTCATCATAGGCAATATTCTTCGCCACTTTCGTTCTCGCCATGTCAGTAACCTCCTTCCAGATAAATTTTTCTACCAACTGATTATATTATATCACAAACAGAAGATTTTTTCTACCATTTTTTCTACCAATTCAAAATACAGTGATTGTTTGGCTTATTGTACCACAATATATAGTGTATATATCATAGAAAAACCACCATATCTTGTGATATGGTGGTCAAGGAAGTGGTGGAGCCGAGGGGGGTCGAACCCCTGTCCGAAGACCAGAAGACCAGAGCATCTCCGAGCGCAGTCTGTGTTTTGACATTCCCTCCGCCAGGCTCCCGCAGACAGGATCCAGGCATCAGTAGCTTCATAAAGTCCCGCCGCCCGCAAAGCTTAAGGCGGCTGGTTCCCTGCTATTATGACGTCGATGGCCTGCGCGGCAGGACGCTCAGGGTCGACGATCGCCGATTAAGCGGCGAAAGCTACGTTATCGTAGTTGTCAGTTCATTTAAGTTCCCGTTTTTAGGCGGTTCAGGGCCGCCGCTCGCTTCTCTGTCCCTCCGCATCCCCGTCGAAACCAAATACGGCCCCATGGAGAACTGACGGAATTACCCTCGCGCCCGCATGGAACGCTCGATGTCGCGCTGGGCGTCGCGCTTGGCCATGTCGTCGCGCTTGTCATAGAGCTTCTTGCCCTTGCACAGCGCCAGCTCCAGCTTCATGCGTCCGTCCTTCAGATAGACGCTCAGCGGGATCAGCGCCAGACCCTGCTGCATCACGCTCTGGTGGCACTTGCGGATCTCGCTCTTGTGCATCAGCAGGCGCTTGGGCCGCAGGGGGTCGGTGTTGAAGTAGCTGCCTTTTTCGTAGGGGCTGATGTGCATGCCGTAGACCAGCATCTCGCCGTTTTTCACGGCGGCGTAGCAATCCTTCAGGTTGCACTTGCCCAGGCGGATGCTCTTCACCTCGGTGCCCTTGAGCTCGATGCCCGCCTCCCAGGTTTCCAGGACGAAGTAGTCATGCCGGGCGCGGCGGTTTTGCGCGACGACCTTGACGCCCTTTTGCGGCATGGCGTTCCTCTCCCCTTTCTCCCGGTTGGTTGCTCTAGTATACCACGATCGCCGGGTTTTGTAAACCATTCGGAGGGGGTTTTTCCTGAGACATTTCCCTTATGGCCAAACTTAATTAACCCATGAATAACACTTGGCATTATGTCCTGTGATATGATAATAATATTAGGTTATCTACGTATTTACTGTCAATTCACGAGCTTCAGGGCTCGAACCCACCCGCGAGGAAATGAAAGATGCAAACTGAGCGCGTCGACGCGGCGCGAAAGCGCGACACAAAACAGCCCATGCCAAAGCCCCGGCCTCCCAGGCAGCTGGCGGCCTGGAAGCTGGTTTTGATCGACATCGCGTTGATCGGGCTGAGTCTGGTGGTGTTCGCGCTGTTTGACCATGTGATTCCGGAGCCTCAGCGGGCCGCCGTGTCCCCAAAGCGCGTCGCCGCGCTGGAGGCGGCCATGCCGACGATCAGCGCCGCCACGCCGCTTCCCTCGTCCACGCCCCAGGCCGCCGTCGCCGCGACCGAAGCTCCGGAGGCCTCGCCCTCCCCCACGCCGAGGCCGGGCGATTTCAGTGCGAAATTCGCGGACAAGTTCACCGACGGGGAGATCATCCAGACGGAGGACAGCTACCGGAGCGCCAACCTAAACATCACCCTGAGCCGATATGAGTTCGAGGTCGGCGAGTATGAGCAGGTGGCCTACGTTCAGGACATCTACATCCGCTCCATCGACTGCCTGCGGTCCGGCCTCGCCCACAACACCTACGGCAAGGCCATCACCGAGCAGGTGCTGGCCATGGCGAACCGCGCCGGGACCGTCGCCGCGATCAACGGGGATTACTACGGCCACAACAAGGAGGGCGTGGTCATTCGGGACGGCGTGGTCTATCGCGATTCCTTCGTCGCGGACACGCAGGTTCTCATCATCTTCCGGGACGGCACCATGCAGGCCTACCGGGAGGAATCGGACTTTGACATCGACGAGGTGATGGCCCGGGACCCCTGGCAGGGCTACTGCTTTGGGCCGCGGCTGCTGGACGGCAGCGGCAACCTGCTGGACGGCTACTACGCCACCGGCCACGACCCGCGCACCCTGATCGGCATGGTCGAGCCCGGGCACTACATGTTCATCGTGGTGGACGGGCGACAGTCGGGCTACTCGGAGGGGCTGACCCAGGAGGGGAGCGCCATGCTCTGTCAGAAGCTGGGGCTCAACATGGCCTTCAACCTGGACGGCGGCAAGACCAGCCAGATGACCTTCCTGGGCGAGATGGCCAACCAGCCCTATGAGGGCGGACGCGAGATCAGCGACATCGTGTATGTCGCGGAACCATAGGAGGCAAGGCATGCCGGGATTTTGGAGCCGGGTCAGGGAAGCGAAGGGCGCGGATTGGCGGCGCCTGCTGGACAAACTGCTGTGCCACGCCGCGATCGTGCTTTCGGGCATGCTGGCGGTGTTCTTCCTGATCGACCGGGTCAACAAGCACATGTCCTTCATGACCAACGAGTTTCACAAGCGCATCACCTTCGCCCTCGCCCTGATGGCCGTGTACCTGGCCGTGCGGCGCATCGCCGCCGCCCGCAGGTCGGAGCGGGACGACTACCGCAGGAAGCTCCGGAACTACAAAAAAACAACTTCGGAGGAATAGACATTTCTAGGGGCTGTCTCAAAACAGATGTCCATCGCTCGTTTCCAACCGTAGGGACGCCATTCATGGCGTCCGTGGGCGGAGGGTCCGCTCCCAGCGGCATGAATGCCGCCCCTACGACGATGAAACGATACTTTGGATTATTTTGAGACAGCCCCTTTTTCTTGCGCGAACGGGGAAAGCGTGCTACACTGTAGGAAGATCACAGGAAGGGATGGACGAACATGGATACGGTGGAGAGATGGGGCCTGTTTGAGGTGAGCGCCGAGGGCGCAAGCTCCGGCAACCCCTTTGTGGAGCGGCACATTCAGGCGACCTTTGAGGGCGCGCACGAGCGCGTGACCGTGGAGGGCTTTTACGACGGCGACGGCGTGTACCGGGCGCGGTTCATGCCCTCCTACGAGGGCGAGTACCGATACGTGCTCGACGGCGACTACGGCGGCGGACGGAGGGAGGGCCGCTTCACCGTGACGCCGCCCCGGGCGGGCAACCACGGCCCGGTGCGCGTGGCGGGGACCTGGCACTTCGCCTATGCCGACGGCACGCCCTACCATTCCATCGGCACCACCTGCTATGTGTGGGAGCTGCAGAGCGACGCGCGCATCGCCGAGACGCTCCAATCCCTTCGGGAGAGCGCCTTCAACAAGCTCCGCTTCTGCGTGTTCCCGAAGCACTACGACTACAACCTGTCCGAGCCCCGCAGCTATCCCTATGAGGGCACGCCCATGGATTCCTCGGTGCTGACCAGGGAGAACTTCGGGGAGTACACCTTCAAAACCGAGGGCAATCACTTCGACTACACCCGCTTCAACCCGGCCCACTTCCGCCACGTGGAGCGGTGCATCGGGGAGCTTCAAAAGCTGGGCATCGAGGCGGACCTGATCCTGCTGCACCCCTACGACCGCTGGGGCTTTTGCAGCATGACGAAGGAACAGGACGATTTGTACTTCCGCTACGCCGTGGCCCGGTTCGCCGCCTATCGCAACGTGTGGTGGTCCCTGGCCAACGAGTACGACCTGTTCCCCACCAAGGACCTGACCGACTGGGAGCGCCTCGGCCGGCTGCTGGTGGAGCGCGACCCCTACGGGCACCTGCGCTCCATCCACAATTGCATCGCCTTCTACGACCACACCCGCCCGTGGATCACCCATTGCAGCATCCAGCGCCAGGACCTGTACAAGACGGCGGAGCTGGTGAACGAGTGGCGGGAGCGGTTCCGCAAGCCGGTGGTGCTGGACGAGATCGCCTACGAGGGCAACATCCAGCACGGCTGGGGCAACCTCTCCCCTCAGGAGATGACCCGCCGCTTCTGGGAAGCGGCCTGCCGGGGCGGGTATCCGGGGCACGGGGAGACGTATCTGGATGAGGGCGATAACCCCGCATTGTGGTGGTCCCACGGGTGTAAGCTCCGGGGCGAGAGCTGGAAACGGTTCCGGCTGCTTTCGGACATTCTGAAGCAGACCCCCGGTCCGGGCCTCGCGCCCTACGACCGCTGCGGCTGGGACGAGGTGTGCGCCGTGCCGGAGAACGAGCCCTTCCAGCCGGTGAAGAGCTACTACCTCTACTACTACAGCTTCATGCGGCCCTCCTTCCGGGAGTTTTACTTCGACGACACCACGCCCTTCGAGGTGCGGGTGATCGACACCTGGGAGATGACCGTGGAGGACCGCGGGGTGTTCTCCGGGCGGTTCAGGGTGGAATTGCCGGGGAAGGAATACATGGCGATCCAGATCCGGAGGGCGGATTGACAGCGACCCATGGCCCACGTATGAGTTACAAATGCGTTTCAAACGCATGAACAGCACCCGTAGGGACGCCAAACAGCCATCATCCTGCAAAATAATGGTCATTCGTGCGTTTGCCCTGGACAGCAACCTCATCCGTCTTGACGCTTCGCGTCAATCCACCTTCCCCAGAGGGGAAGGCTGTGCTGCCGCGCAGACGCCCAAAAGCCTTCCCCTCTGGGGAAGGTGTCGCGGCAAAGCCGTGACGGATGAGGTCGACGAGGACAAACCTTTGCCTGACGGGTCGGACACCAATTCGGCCATGTCCGCTCTTGACGGACGCACGTCCGCGGAGTATAATATAGTAGAATACTTTTGAAGGGCGGCTGCGGCCATGCTGAACGAATATCTGATTGTGGAAAAGTCCGCGCTGCCGGACTACTTCATCAAGGTGGTGGAGGCGCGTCGGCTGCTGGAATCCGGCGCCTGCGCCCAGGTGATCGACGCGGTGCACGCCGTGGGCATCTCCCGCAGCACCTACTACAAATACAAAGACAAGATCCTGGAGCCCAGCCAGCTCACCGTGGGCCGCAAGGCCTCGCTGATGCTGCAGCTGAACCACCGGGCGGGCATGCTCTCCAAGGTCCTGGGCAAGGTGTCCGACTGCAACGCCAACGTGCTCACCATCACCCAGAGCCTGCCCATCCACGGCAAGGCCAGCATCATGCTCTCCATCGACCTGAGCCAGCTGAACCGCAGCGTGGACGACATGACGGAGGAGCTGAGCGCCATCGACGGGGTGGAGAACGTGCGGCTCCTCGCCCTTGAATAACTGGAGGCAATCATGAAAATTCGCATCTCGGCGGACAGCACCTGCGACCTGACCCCGGACTACGTCCGCACTCACAACATCGCCATCATCCCCCTCACCGTGTCCATGGGCGGCCGGGACTACACCGACGGCGCGGACATCGTCCCGGACGACATCTTCCGCCATGTGGACGGAGGCGGCGACCTGCCCAAGACCGCGGCGGTGAACACGGAGACCTACCGGCGCGAGTTCGAGGAACTGCTCAAGGACGCCGACGCTGTCATCCACTTCAACCTCAGCGCCGACTTCTCCTCCAGCTACGAGAACGCCCTGCGGGCGGCGGAGGGGCTGCCGGTGTATTGCGTGGACAGCCGCAACCTGTCCAGCGGCATCGCGCTCTTGCTCTGCGAGGCGGTGGACCTCATCGAGGGCGGCGAGGGCGACCCGAAGGCTGTCCTTGAGCACGTCAACGGCCTCATCGACAAGGTGGACGCCTCCTTCATCATCGACCGGCTGGACTTCCTGTACAAGGGCGGCCGCTGCTCCATGGTGGCCATGCTGGGCGCGAACCTGTTGAAGCTGCGGCCCTGCATCGAGGTCACCGGCGGCAAGATGGTGGTTGGCAAGAAGTTCCGCGGCACCTATGAGCGGTGCTTGAAGCAGTATGTGGACGACCGGCTGCGCAATCCCGACGCCGTGGACCCCAAGCGCATCTTCATCACCCATACCGGCGTCACCCCCGAGCAGGCGGCGCTGGTGCGCTCCCTGCTGCTGGAGCGCCTTCCCTTCGAGGAGATCATCGAGTGCCGCGCCGGCTGCTCCATCACCAGCCACTGCGGCCAGGGCACGCTGGGCGTGCTGTTCATCCGGAAGTGAAATTGCGCGAACAACACAAATCCCTTGCGCTTGAATCAATGGCGCAAGGGATTTGATTTGGTTCATCACGGAAACTTGGGGGATGACAAACACCTCATCCGCCCCTTCGGGGCACCTTCCCCTCAAGGGGAAGGCTTAGCGCAGAAAGGCTTCCCCCTGACTGATGAGGGGGGAATCCCACAACTTTCCGTGATGAGCCTTTGATTTTGCCGTGCGGCAGCGAATGGCTCCCGGTCCTACCGGGTCAGCAGCATTCTATCGTTGTCCAGCTTCTTCCCGCTGGCCTCGTGGAACCGATCCAGCAAGTCCGCCACGGTGAGGGCGGCGCGCTCGTCGCCGGTGGTGTCGAACACGATCCGGCCCTGGTCCATCATGATGGTGCGGTTGCCCAGATCCAGGGCGGACTGCATGTTGTGGGTGATCATCAGGCAGGTGAGCCCGTTTTCGGAGACGATCTTCGTCGTCAGGTTCAGCACCTTCTTCGCCGTGCCGGGGTCCAGCGCCGCGGTGTGCTCGTCCAGCAGCAGGATCTTCGGCATGCTCAGCGTGGCCATCATCAGCGTCAACGCCTGCCGCTGACCGCCGGAGAGCAGGCCCACGGGCTGCTTCATGCGATCCTCCAGGCCCATGTTCAAAAGAGCCAGGCGCTGACGGAAGGCCTCCTTTTCCCGCTTGCCGGAGTGGCTCATCCAGCCCCCCTGCCCCGCCGCGAGCACGAGGTTTTCCTCGATGCTCATGCCGGGGGCGCTGCCGCGCATGGGATCCTGGAACAGCCGCCCGATGACCTTCGCCCGCTTGTGCTCCGGCATCATGGTCACGTCCGCGCCGTCCAGCAGGATGCGGCCCTCGTCCACGAAAAAGCTGCCGCAGATGGCGTTGAACAGCGTGGACTTGCCCGCGCCGTTGGCCCCGATGATGGAGATGAAATTCCCCTTCTGCACGTGCAGCGTCACGCCGTCCAGCGCCACGCGGGCGTCCGGTGTGCCGGGATAGAAGGTTTTTTTCACGTTTTCAAGCCGCAGCATCAGTTCATCCCCGCCTTTCCAAATCTCGCAGCCAGCTGCCGCCGCATCAGCGGGAGCTGCTTTTTCAGGTACGGCCCGGAGATGGCGATCACCACGATGACGGCGGAGATCAGCTTCAGCATGAAGGCGGGGAGGTTGAACCGCAGGGCCACGGTGTAGACCAGGCGGAACACGAACGCGCCCAGCACCGCGCCCACGGCCCGCAGCGGGATGCTCCTGCGGCCCAGGAATACGCCGCCGATGAGCAGCGAGGCCAGGGCCACCGTCACCATGCCAGAGCCGATGTCCACCGTGACGGACTTCTGGCTCTGGGCCAGCAGGCAGCCGGACAGGGCCGTGAAGCTGTTGGAAATGCACAGGCCCACGGTGGTGGTGAACACCGGGTTGATGGAGGAGGAGCGTACCATGTCCGGGTTGTCGCCGGTGGCCCGGATGGCCAGGCCCAGCTTCGTGCGCAGGAACAGGCACAGGAACACGATCACCGCCGTCACGGCCACGAGCCCGATGATCAGCGCGTGCTGCGCGCCCAGGGCCGAGCCCTTCAGTGCCTCCTTCAGCAGGCTGAACACGGTCTCGGTCTTGTTCATGTTCAACAGCGACGAGCCGCCCATGATCCAGATATTCACGGAATACAGCCCCGTGTTCACGATGATGCCCGCCAGCAGGCTGTTCACGCCCATGCGGGTTTGCAGCACCGCCGTCACCAGCCCCGACAGCACGCCCGCGGCCATGGCGGCGGGGATGGACAGCCAGGGGTGTCCGGCGATGGCCACCACCGCGCCCACGGCGGCCCCAAGCGCAAAACAGCCGTCTGTGGACAGGTCACAGACGTTCAGCATCGAATAGCTCAGAAACAGGGCCAGCACCGTGAGGCTGTTGAACAGCGCCAGCTCCAGCGCCGTTTGGCCGAGGCCCAATAAAGCCGCTAAACTCATGTCGTTCCTTCTCCCGTTCACTGATCATGAGGAATCGGGAACGAGGAATGCATAGCAGCTGTCTGCCACAAACTCATGTCAATGCGACGGCAGCTTTCTGCATTCCCCACTCCCCACTCCCAATTTGGCGTCAGCCGAGGTCGTCGAAGCTCTCGGCGGTGGTGATGGTCTGGATGGAGGTGCAGAAGGGCGCGAAGGCCTCGCTGACGGTGTCGAAGTCGAAGCCCACGGCCTCGCAGGTCTCGGTGTTGACGGTGGCGGTGCCGTTGTCGAAGGTCATGACCGGCGTCACGGCGGGGTCGGCCCCGTTCACCAGAATGTCCGCGATCATGTTGGCGGTCTCCACGCCCAGGTTGGCGTAGTCCACGCCGTAGCCCAGGAACGCGCCGTTCAGGGCGAAGGAATCCGCGCCGGTGTAGTGGGGAATGCCCGCCTCGGCCAGGATCTCGTAGATGGAGAGCTCGGCGGCCATGATGGTGTTGTCGGTGGGGGTGAACACGGCGTCCACGCCGTCCGCCGCCGCGGCCTGGGCCGCCAGGATGACCTCGGAGGTGTTGGTGCCGGTGTAGTCCTTATAGGCGACGCCCTTCTCGTCCAGGAAGGCCTTGGCGTCGGCGATGGGCGTGGTAGAGGCATCCTGGCCCACGTCGTAGAGCAGGCCGATGGTCTTGGCGTCCGGGTTGGCCGCGAAGATCAGGTTCAGCACGGCGCTGGTGTTCAGGAAGTCCGAGGTGCCGGTGATGTTGGCGCCGGGGGCCTCCAGGGAGTCCACCAGCTCCACGCCCAGCGGGTCGGACACCGCCGCGAACACCACCGGGATGCCGTTGTCCTCGGTGGCGGACTGCATCTGCATGGCCACGGGGGTGGCGATGCCCACCATCAGGTCCACGTCGTTGGCGATGAAGTTGGCGATGATCTGGCTCATCACGGCGGCGTCGGTGTTGCAGTTGTCGTAGTCGATCTCAAAGTCCACGCCCTGCTCCTCGCCGATGGCGTCCAGGCGGGCGATGATGTTGTCCACGATCTGGTTCAGGGAAGCGTCGTCCACAAAGTTGCAGATGCCCACCTTGTAGCTGGTGCCCTCGGCGAAGGCGGCGGTCAGGGAAAGCAGCATGGCCAGCGCGATAAGGGTGCAGATGATCTTCTTCATGGTTTTTTCCTCCATTGTTTTATTCCTTCACGTCATCGGGGGAAAATATAAACGCCCCACATCCCTTTCGGGATGTGAGGCGGAATAAACTTTCCGTGGTGCCACTCACATTGATCTTGCGATCCTCTTAGCCCGTACCATCATACGGCGCGGATTGATAACGGGCCCGCATTCCCGTCCCTCCATACTGGCTTGCGCGTTCCGGAGGGCCCTGAAAAGTCCATTCAGCGAATCCGTCATGCCGCATTCCCACTGTCGGCGGCTCTCTGGGATGACTGCAAAGTCGCTTACTACTCTTTTCGTCCCGGTTTCTGTGAAGTTGGTGCCATTATAGAGCATAAAAACCCGGTTGTCAACCCCTTTTCCAAATTATTTTTGGAAAATATATGGGAATGTTCGGGTTTTTACGCTCGAATGTCCCTCAGGCAATCCTCGCAAAACGCCTTGAGCGGTGGGATGCCCTCGTGGATGACCTCCCAGATCACGTCCCGATCCATGCTCATGTACTGGTGGGCAAACCAGTTCCGCATCCCGCGGATGTGCTTCCAAGGAATCTGCGGATTGTCGTCGACAAACGCCTCCGAAAGATGCTTCGCGAGCTCGCCGATCTGCTGGATCGGCATCGAGACCGCGTTGCGATAGACCGGGTCTGTCATGAACGTCTCCCGATCATCCCCGAAGCGCGTCACCGCGCTGTCGATCTCCTCGCAATAGCGGCGCATGTGCCGGACAATGCTCGCGTCCCTATCGTTCATAGAGCGTCACCTCGTCCCGCTGGATCCGCGTGAGGAAGCCGGCCTCCGCGCCCGCCGTCGTCACCAAATCCAGTTCCTTCCCCAGCGCATCCCGAAGATCGCTGTAGAGCCCGCCGATGGCCCAGCCTCCGGCCATGCCCGCCCGATCGATCAGCAGGTCGATATCGCTGTCCTCCGTCGCCTCGCCGCGGGCGTAGGAACCGAACAGGGACATGCGCTTCACCCCATAGGACGCGGCGATGGGCGACGCGATGTTGCGTATCTGGTTGATGCTGTAGACCATGTGCTTCCTCCTTCCCGCGCTTCGATCCAGCTATAGTTTAACATAATCGCAATGGCCCGGTCAAGTGTTGCCAATACGAACGTATAAAACCGTCGCGCCGCGTTCAAAATAGGGACAAATCCCGTTTGAAGGGGCGATTTTATGAACAGACGACCACTGCCACCCATGGCGGAGCCGGACATACCGGCGCAGATCACGGAGATTCGCATGGCGGAGCGTTCAGCGGGGCACGAGCAGCGCAACGGCCGGGAGGCGGGCGCATGAGCCGCGTGCCGTTCACGCCGGAGCAGTACAGCGAGCTGGTCTCGAAGCTGACGCCGCCCAGCCGGATGCTGCGGGGCTACCTGCGTGCCTTCTGGGTCGGCGGGCTGATCTGCGCCGTCGGCCAGGCGCTGACGCTGTGGGCGGAGACGCTGAACCTGGGCGAAACGACCGCGCCGATGTTCACCACCAGCGTGCTGGTGTTCCTCGGCACCACGCTGACGGGCCTGGGCGTGTACGACCGCATCGGCAAGTACGCCGGCGCGGGCTCGGCCATCCCGGTGACGGGCTTTGCCAACAGCATGGCGGCCCCGGCCATCGAATTCCAGCGGGAGGGCGCGATCATGGGCGTGGGCGCGCGGCTGTTCACGCTGGCGGGGCCGGTGCTGGCCTACGGCATCAGCGCGTCGGTGGCCGTGGGCATCGTCTACTGGCTGGTGAGGGGGTGGGTGCTGTGAGCCGCGTCGGCAGTCAGACCTTCCTCTACCGGCAGCCGCCCGTCGTCGCCGCCCATGCCAGCATCTGCGGGCCCAAGGAGGGCAAGGGACCCCTGTCCGCCTGGTTCGACGAGGTGCTTCAGGACGACCTGCTGGGCCAGAAGAGCTGGGAGCTGGCGGAGATGGAGATGGTGCGGCGGTGCGTACAGTCGGCGCTGAACGCGGCCCGCATCACCGACGAACAGGCCCAGGCCATGCTGGGCGGCGACCTGAACAACCAGATCATCGCCTCGTCCTTCGCGGCGCGGGCCCTGGGCGTGCCCTTCATCGGGCTGTATGGGGCCTGCTCCACCTTCGTGCAGGCGCTGGTGCTGGGCTCGGCGCTGATCGACGGCGGCTTCCTGGACAACGCGGTGTGCGTCGCCTCCAGCCATTACTGCACCGCCGAACGCCAGTTCCGCTTCCCGCTGGAGCTGGGCACCCAGCGCCCGCCCCAGGCCAGCTGGACGGCCACGGCCTGCGGCTGCGCGCTGCTGGAGAGGCCGGAGAAGCCCGGCGGGCTGCGGGTCACCGCCGGTACGGTGGGCCGGATCATCGACCTGAACGTCTCCGACGCGAACCACATGGGCGCGGCCATGGCCCCGGCGGTGTTCGACTGCCTGGCTGCCCATATGGCCGACACGGGCAAAACCGCATGCGACTACGACCTGATCGCCACCGGCGACCTGGGCTGGATCGGGCGGGACCTGCTGCTGGAGCTGGCCAGCGCGGCGGGGCTCGAGCTGCCGCCGGAGAAGCTGATTGACTGCGGCGCGAGCCTGTTCTACCAGGAGCAGGATGCCCACGCCGGGGGCAGCGGCTGCGGCTGCGTGGCCTCGGTGGCCTGCGGGTGGCTGATGAAGCGGCTGGAGGCCGGAGACATCCAAAGGCTGCTGCTCATCGGCAGCGGAGCCATGTTCTCCCCCACCTCCAGCCAGCAGGCCCAGAGCGTGCCGGGCATCGCCTATGCCGCGGCCATCGAAAGGGAGGATTAGATGGACACTGTCTGGCTATTCGTGAAGGCCTTTGTTGTCGGCGGGCTGATCTGCGACATCGGCCAGCTGCTCATCATGCGCACGAAGCTGACCAACGCCCGCATCCTGGTGCTGTTCGTGGTGAGCGGCGTGGTGCTCACGGGGCTGGGGCTCTACAAGCCGCTGGTGGACTTCGCCGGGGCCGGGGCCACGGTGCCGCTGACGGGCTTCGGCTATTCCCTGGCCATGGGCGCCATCGAGGCCGTGAACCGCTACGGCTTCTGGGGCGCGTTCGTGGGCGGGCTCACCCGCACCGCCGCAGGCATCACCGCCGCCATCGTGTTCGGGCTGATCAACGCGCTGATTTTTAAGCCCCACGCGAAACCCTGAATGAACGAGGCTGCCGTATGGCAGCCTCGTTCATTCAGGATTCTCTCATCAACTCATACATCATGATCCCGGCGGCGACGGCGGCGTTCAGGGATTCCGCACCGCCCCGCATGGGCAGCTTCACCAGGGCGGTGGCGGCCTCGCGGGTGGCGACGGAGATGCCCCGCGCCTCGTTGCCGATCACCAGGGTAAAGCGCGTGCCAGGGTCGGGCCGGTGGTAGAAGTCCGCGCCGTTGAGGTCGCTGGCGAGGACAGCATAACCCCGCGCCTTCAACGCTTCGAGGGCTTCCGCCAGGTCTTCTACCGTCATGAAGGGCACCCGGAAGCCGGAGCCCATGGCCGCGCGCTGGACCTTCGGCGACAGCGGGTCGGCACAGGCCCCGCCGAACAGGATGCCGGAAAAGCCCGCAGCGTCGGCGGTGCGCCAGATAGTGCCCACGTTGCCGGGGTCCTGCACGCCGTCCAGGGCGACGATTCTCGCGGGAGCCTCGGATAGCGGCAACGGCGCGGGCAGGTCGAAGGACGCGCAGATGCCCTGGGGGGTCCTGGTCTCGCAGACGGCCTCCAGCAGGCTCCTGGGCACGGCATAAGCCCGCGCGCCGTGGGCTTCCAGCTCCGCCGCCAGGGCCGCGCTGCCCTCGTCCGCCAGCACGTCGTGGATGCGCAGGTCGCACTTCAGCGCCTCCCGGAGCATGACCTCCCCCTCCACCAGAAAGCGCCCCGACGCCTCCCGTCCCTTGCGGGTGGCGAGGGCCTTCAGGGTCTTGATCGTGGGGTTTTTCGCGCTCGTGATGGTTTCCATGGGGACCTCCCGAGATTATTCTTCGTTTTCACCCGCCAGTGCGAAGCAGAGCAGGCAGACGGACTTCGCGCCGCCGTCCCGGAGGACCTGGGCGCAGGCGTTGGCGGTGGCCCCGGTGGTGCACACGTCGTCCACCAGCAGCACCCGCTTGCCCCGCACGTCCCCGGCCAGGGCGAAGGCCCCGTCCAGGTTCCGAAGGCGCTCCCTGACGGAGAGCCGCGCCTGCTGGCGGGTGTTGCGCACGCGCTTCACGGCCAGGCGCACGGGCAGCTCGAGGATCGCGGCGGTGTCAAGGGCCAGCAGCTCCGCGTGGTTGAAGTCGCGCCTGCGCTGCCGCCTGGGGTGCATCGGCACGGGCACGATCACGTCCGCCCCGGTGGGCTGGATGAAGCCATAGGCGCGGGCCATGCCCTTCGCCATGATCGGCGAAAGCCGGGTCACGCCCCGGTATTTCAGGTTGCGCACCAGGCCGCTGGCCGGTCCGCCGTAGTGATAGCCGTAGGCCGCGCCGTCGAACAGCCCGCCCTTCGGCGGCTGTCCCGCGCCCACCCACCGGCTGGCCAGCTCCTGCCGACAGCTCTCGCACAGCCAGTCCCGGGGAAAACCGGCGTGGCTCCCGCAGCCCATGCACACGGCATTCCGGGGATAGATCAGCCCCAGCAGCCCGTCCGCCGCCAACGTCCGGGCGCTCATGCCTGGGCCCTCAGCCGCGCGTCCAGGGCGCTGTATCGGCGGGTGATGTGGTTGTTGTCCACCATGGCCCGCACGCAGCCCTCCCGGCCCACGATCACCACCAGGCGCTTGGCCCGAGTGACGGCGGTGTAGAGCAGGTTCCGGGTCATCAGCATTGGCGGCCCACTGACCAGCGGCAGCACCACCGCGTCGAACTCGCTGCCCTGGCTCTTGTGCACGGACATGCAGTAGGCCAGCTCCAGATCGTCCAGCAGCGATTCGTCGTACTCTGCCACGCGGCCGTCGTCGAACTCCACAGTCAGGGCTTTGGCCCGCCGGTCCACGGCCAGGATGTAGCCGATGTCGCCGTTGAACACGCCCTCGCCCTCCTCGCCGGAGCGATCCCAGACCAGGTCGTAGTTGTTGCGCACCTGCATCACCTTGTCCCCCCGGCGGAAAACCGCGCCGCCGTGGGCGATCTCCGGCTTGTCCCCCGGCGGGTTCAGCGCCTGCTGCAACAGGGCGTTCAGGGCGAACACGCCCACGTCCCCCCGCTTCATCGGGGCCATCACCTGGATGTCCCGCAGGGAGTCCAGGCCCATGTAGTTGGGCAGGCGCTTCTGCACCAGCGCCACCACGGAACTCGCCACCTCGGCGGGTGCCTGGCGGCGCTCCAGGAAGAAATCGGTGCCCTTGGTGCGGATCAGCGGGTATTCGCCCCGGTTGATCCGGTGGGCGTTCAGCACGATCTGGCTCTCCCCCGCCTGGCGGAAGATCTCCGTCAGCCGCACCACCCGCAGGGTGTCGGAGGCGATCAGGTCCTTCAGCACGTTCCCCGCGCCCACGCTGGGCAGCTGGTCCACGTCCCCCACCAGCAGAAGCCGCGTGCCGGGGCGCAGGGCGCAGAGCAGGGAGCGCATCAGGAACACGTCCACCATGCTCATCTCGTCCACGATCACCACGTCGGCGTCCAGCGGGTTGTCCTCGTCCCGGGCGAAGCCCTGCTGCTCGCCGTTGTATTCCAAGAGCCGGTGGATGGTTCGCGCCGGGCAGCCGGTGGCCTCGCTCATGCGCTTGGCGGCGCGGCCCGTGGGGGCGCAGAGCTCCACATCCCCCAGCTGGCGCATCAGCCGGATGATGACGTTGATGGAGGTGGTCTTGCCGGTGCCGGGGCCGCCGGTGATGACGCACACGCCCTCCATCAGCGCCGCCAGGGCCGCCTGGCGCTGCTCCTCGCAGAGGGCAACGCCCAGCTCCTTCTCGTGGCCTTCGATCTGGTTCAGGGCCTCGGCCTCGCTCAGCTTCGGCGGGCGGATGCTCTTTTTCAGCTTCACCAGCAGCCGCGCCGTCTCGCACTCGGCCCGGTGCAGCCGCGGCAGGTACACCGCCACCTCGTCCCCGATCGTCTCGGCGATCAGTTCGCCCTGCAATATCAGTCCCCGCAGCACGCCCTCCACCAGCTCCGCCTCGGCGCTCAGCACCTTCGCGGCCTGCTCCAGCAGCAGCTCCCGGGGCAGGTACACGTGACCCGCGCCGTTGGCCGCCTCGGAGAGCACGAACTTGATGCCGCTGCGCAGCCGGAACTCCGACTCCCGCCCGAAGCCCAGGCTCATGGCGATCTCGTCGGCGGTGCGGAAGCCCACGCCGTTGATCTCGTCCACCAGCCGGTAGGGGTTCGTGCGCAGCACGGTCTCGGTCATCTCCCCGAAGGCCCGGTAGATCTTCATGGACAGGTTCGGGGTGAGGCCGTAGTTTTGCAGGAAGATCAGGGTGTTGCGCATGCCGTTCTGCTCGGCGAAGGATTCCGCGATCATCGCCGCCCGCTTGGGGCCGATGCCGTCCACCTCCGTCAGCCGCTCCGGCTCGCTCTCCAGCACGTCCAGGGCCCGCTTGCCGAAGTAGGCCACGATCTGCTTGGCCGTGGCGGGACCCACGCCCTTGATGAGCCCGGAGGCCAGGAACCGCTCCACGCCGGACCTGGTCTCCGGCCGCGTGGCCTCATAGGAGGCCACCTTGATCTGCCTGCCGTAGTCCTTGTGTTCGGTGAGCTCGCCGTCGAAAATGGCGTGCTCGCCGGTGGACAGAAAGGGCATCACGCCCACGGCGCTGATGCGGTTCCGGTCTCCGTCCAAGCGAATGGAGGCCACCGTCCAGCCGTTCTGGTCGTTGCGAAAGACGATGTCCTCCACGGTGCCCTCGAACTTTGACATGGATGGCGACCTCCTCTCATGTGTAAGCTCATTCGCAGGGGCGACGTTGCATCAGAAACTCTGTCCCGTGCCTGCCCTTGCCTTCCCCCATGGGGAAGGTGGATTTGGCGGAAAACGCTTGCGTTTTTCGTCAAAGACGGATGAGGTCGATTGCGTATAACTGATGGCAGTACGCGCCGACCTCATCCGCCTCGCGAACAGTGGCAAGCCACCGGCTCGGCACCTTCCCCAGAGGGGAAGGCTTTTGGCGGGCGCCGCGACGGCGCCCCTGCGGGGTTATCCAATTATCTATTCGCTGCGTTCTTCTCGTAGATCAGCCGCAGCCCCTTGAGCGTCAGCAGGCCGTCCATCACGTCGATGACGCTGCTCTCCCCGGCCACCAGCACGGCCAGGCCGCCGGTGGCGATGACCTTGATGCCCTCGACGTCCATCTCCTTTTTCATGCGGTTCACAAGATACTTGATCTGGCCGATGTAGCCGTAGACGATGCCCGCCTGCATGTTGGAAACGGTGTTGCGCCCGATGGCGGTCTCCGGCTTCACCAGCTCAAAGCGCGGCAGCTTGGCGGTGCGCTCGGTGAGGGCGTCCGCCGCCAGCTTGAGTCCCGGGCAAATCGCGCCGCCCAGGAACTCGCCTTTGGCGGAGATGGCGCCGAAGGAGGTGGCGGTGCCGAAGTCGATGGTGATGCACGGCCCGCCGTAGAGCTCGTAGGCCGCCACGGCGTTGGCGATGCGGTCGCTGCCCAGCTCCCGGGGGTTCTCATACTTGATGTTGATGCCGGTCTTGACGCCGGGCTCGATCTTCATCGGCTCCATGCCGAAGTAGCTGCGGCACATGTGCTCGATGGTGAAGTTGATCTGGGGCACCACAGAGCTCATCATGATGCCGCTGATCTCGGCCTTGTCGATGCCGAAGTGGTTGAGCAGGTTCATCATGGACATGCCGTATTCGTCGCTGGTGCGGTTGCGGTTGGTGGCCAGCCGCCAGTACTGCCGCATCTCGGTGCCGTCGAACAGGGCCGATTTGATGTTGGTGTTGCCGATGTCAAGCGTCAGGATCATGGCGAACGCTCCTTACTTTTTGTCGAAGAATCCCGCC
This sequence comes from uncultured Eubacteriales bacterium, assembly GCA_900315585.1. Classification (GTDB taxonomy): domain Bacteria; phylum Bacillota; class Clostridia; order Christensenellales; family Aristaeellaceae; genus UBA2862. The sequence continues at coordinate 41,349 of OMZP01000029.1, forward strand.
TTGGAGAGGGCCGCGCCCACCACGCCGGTGACGACGGTGCTGGTGAGCATCTCCACCAGGCCGTTCACGCCCACGGAAGCCACGATGTAGGTCAAAAGCCCGCGGCCGGCCATGGAGGACTGCATATATTCGGTGTTGCCAAACAGCCAGACCAGGCTGGTCATGAACAGCGCGGTATTCAGAAAGGCGGCGAAAAAGCCGGTGATGGCGCAGGCCGCGTGCACGCTGAGCTGGCTGGCCTCCCGGCGCACGAAATAGCCGGTGGTATTGCCCTCGGCGTCAGTCAGGCGATGCTTCTTTTCAGGAATCACGATGGACCGCAGCCAGCGGTAGAGAAAGCCCAGCAGCAGGCCGTCGATCATTCTCGGGAAGAACCGCTGCACAAAGGACAGCACCGGGCTGACCGCCGCCAGCGCCGCGCCCATGCCGGAAAAGCCCAGGATGCCGAAGCACTGCAAAAAGCTGATGAGGCCGAAGGCGCCGCCGATCACCGCGCCGCCCAGCGGGCCCATGGCGATGGCCGCGATGGCCATGGGAATCATGTTGAATACGATGTGAAGGCCGCCGGGCATCGGGATGTTCACATAGCCCAGCACGATCTGAACGGCCACCAGCAGCGCCAGCAGCACAAAGTTACGGGTAGATAGCTTCTTCATTTTTCATACCTCCGTTCGAGTTCACTTAGGATACCCTACGAATTGCCACCAGGGGTTTCCTGTTCGGTTCCGCGGGCGGATACCGACGCGGCTATTATAGCATATTTGCCCGCCGTTTGAAGCCAATTCATGTTAAAACAGAATTTACTTGTAAACGGGCACAAACGCGACTATAATGGTAGGCACACAGGGCGGGCGTTCCCGCCCAACCCGCGCATACGGGCGGGAAGGAGGTCACAAGTATGATTACGCGCAGCGAAGAACAGGGCCACAGCATACGGGAGTTCATGCGGGGCGGCAAAAAGCACGTGGAGCACACCCATCTCTCCTCCGCGCTGCCGGAGAACGTGCGCATCTTCAACGTGCTCACGCTGATCCCGGGCGCTTCCATCGGCTACCACGTCCACGAGGGCGAGTCGGAGCTGTTCTACTTCCTGGAGGGCAACGGCCGCGTGCAGGACGACGAGGCGTTCTTCGACATCTCCGCCGGTGACTCCATGGCCACCTTCAGCGGCCACGGCCACGGCGTGGAGAACACCGGGGACACCGACCTGGTGATCCTCGCGGTGATCGTGAAGGATTGAGGAAGGACCGGATGGCCGGACGGCATAACGGCGGAAAGTCCGCCCGAGCGCGCCTGCATTTTCGGACGCCATGAATGGCGTCCCTACGGGGCACGGCACCGCACAGCGACATGCGCAGGGACAGCATTCATGCTGTCCGTTCGTCTACGGCCTGTCCTTTACATCTACAAAGCAAAGCCCACAGCCTTTTGGCTGTGGGCTTTCTTGTGTCATTCGTTCGTTCAGTTCTCCACGACGGGATTGCCGTTTTCATCCAGCGTGAAGGTGGTGCCGATGCCGCTGAGGGTATTGGCGGGGGTGGAGAACATGTCCACGAACTCCTCCTCGCTGTCGCCCTCCGGCTCGCTGCTGATGAAGGTGGACACCATGCCTTCCGGCAGGGCCGTGCCCGCGCAGTAGATGCCGTCGGCGTTGACGGAATACCCGGCGTAGAGCATGCCGTCGATGTCATGGAACACGGCGGGAGCCACGTCCACGATGTCCTTGTCCTCGGGGGTCTCGATGTCGCTGATGAACACGGCGTCGACGCCCTGGAGCTGGTAGGTCTCCTCCTCTTCCTCGTCGGGATGCTCGATGATGATGGAGTCGATCTCCGGGTCCTCCCCGGCCACCTGCTCGGTGTAGACCTCGTCCATGGGCAGCACGCGCAGCACCAGGCCGATGGGATAGGTGCCCTCCGGCAGCTTGTCGGCCGGCGGCAGCTCCACCAGGGTCTCGCCTTCTTCGGTGGTGGCGACGGGCATATCCAGGCTCGTCTCGCCCTCTTCGCCGTCGATGACGGCGCGCACCCGCACGCGATAGCCGGGCACCTTGGGCTCATAGCTCTGCAGGATGCCGGTCTCGCGCTCGGTCAGCTCCGCCACTTCCACCTGCTCGATGCAGATGTCGTAGGCGTCCACCTTGAGCACCTGGGGCGCCAGGTCCATCTCCAGCTCCTCGACATCCTCGCCGCTCTCGCCGTTTTCATCGATCTCGCCCTCGATGACGCTGATGACCTCGGCCTCCGGCGTCTCCTCCAGCGGGATCTCCGCCAGCAGGGCAGCCAGCGGGATGTGCAAATCGGCGTTCTCCAGCTCGTACACCAGCTCGGTATAGCCCATGCCGGTGAGGGTCTGGACCAGGGACGTGGTGAGCCGCAGATGCAGCGTGTCGTACTTCTCGCGCTCGGTGTCGCCCAGCATGATGGTCTCGCCGGTCTCCTCGTCATAGAGCGGATCGGCCACGATGGTCAGCTGCATATCCGGGATGGCGTTCGGGGCCGCGTCGTCCGGCAGCGGCAGCTCCTCTTCATACTGCACAAAGGAGTAGGGCCGGCCCGCGTGGTCGAACAGGATGGTGCCGTAGTCGTTGCCGCCGAGGATCAGGGTGCCTTCGCTCTCGGTCTCTTCCTCGTCCTCGCCCTCTTCCTCGTCGTCGCCCTCGCCGTCGTCAAAGCCGCTGTAGCTGTAGCTGCTGCCGCCGCTGCTGCCGCCGCCGCCGCCACTGCCGCTGCCGGAAGTGGCGCTGGCGATGTTCAGGATGCGGAAGGTGGTCTCGCGGGTGCCGGTGTAGTTGCCGATGCCGGTCAGCACCACCTTGGCGGTGCCGGGCTGGACGTTGTCGCTGAACTCCGCCTTGAAGTCGGTGCCCTCCACCAGCGTGGTCTTGCCGTAGCGCAGCGTGATGTCGGGCTTCACGGCCTCGCCGGTGTATCGCTGGTTGCCGATGGCTAGGCCCATGTCGGAGGCGTTGATGCTCTTGGGCTCGATGACGAAGTAGCCCTCCAGCACGTTGATGGTGTAGTTGTCGCCGGCGCTCATGGTGCCCGGGAGGATGCGGTACTGGCCCACGTTCTCGCCCGGCTCGCGGCTCAGCTTGCCGGTGAGGCTGTCGCCCTTCAGCAAGCCTGAGGCCGTGCCATGATAGGTGCTCGGGTCGGAAGCGCCATAGACCTTCTTCTGGCGGAGGCTCTTGTCCTGAGACGGATTGAGCTTCTTTTCGTTCTCGAAGGGCGTGATGATGATCTCCTTGGGCGTGATCCTGGCGTTCACTGTCAGGTCCTCCACCTGGTAGCGGCTGGCATCGTCGCCGTTTAGCGTGAAGGTGACCTTCAGCTTGTAACTCCCCACGGTGCTGCCAGAGAACTTGCTGACTGTAAAACCGCTGAGGCTCACGGAAGGATAGGCTTCCAGTATACCGGATTCGATGCGGAAGTCCGAGAGCTTGGGCTCGGTTACCAGAACGTACTTTCCTGCGCTATCCTTGACGTTGGCGGTCTTGTCATAGACTTTCATCATCTCAGCACCAGTGTACTTGATCTTCAGCACCAGGTTGGTGTCCGGATCTTCAAAGCCGCAGACGGTGCACTTGCCATCCACACCGTAGCTGTGGGCGGTGACCACCGCGTTGCCGCTGATGCCGCCGCTCACGGTGGCGCCGGCGTAGCAGCTGAACACGTTGGAGGCGTTGTTGAAGGCGCCGGCATTGGCGAGCGCGCCCAGGTTGTACAGGGCGCTGTTGTTGTTGAAGGTGCCGTAGACGCTGACGCTGCCGTAGTTCGTCAGCGCGGCGTTGTTGTTGAGGATGGTTCCGCCCTCCACGGACACGCCATGGCCCGCCTGCACGGTGAAGGGGCAGGCAATGGTCAGGTTGCCCGCCTGGTTATTGAGGGTGTTGACAGTCACGATGATGTCGGTCACGTTCATGGGCAGCGTGACAGACACCGGCGTTTCCGTGCCATCCCGGTTCACGTTGTGGATGAACACGTTGGCGGGGTTCAGCGTGGTGGCCTGGGTACAGGTCAGCACCAGGAACGAAAGGCCGGTGTCGTTCAGGATGATATTCTCCCCCACGGCCTCCAGGGTGTCCGGCAGATAAAGGGCCGCCAGCATGGGGTTCTCCGCGAAGGCGTTGTTACCGATGGTTCGCACGCCCGCCGGGACGACGACGATGGCCGGAAGGTTCGGGTCGGTGAACCTGCCCTGGAACACGCCGTCGCCGATGGCGACCACGTTCACGCCGTCCAGCTGCTGGGGCACGCTGATGGGCGTGATGCCGTCGTTGGCGCCGTTCCAGGCGATGATCGTCGCCTCGGTCTTTTCCGGGTTCAGCACGTAGGTATACAGCCCGTCCGCACTGGTGCGGGTGAGGCTCTCATAGACCGGCTTGTAGCCCGCGTCGGCGGTCACCGGAGCGATGTCCGACACGCCGTCCGCGATGGAGACCCACTTCACAAACAGGAAGCTGGCCTTCTCGGGAGCCGCGGGGATCTCGATGCTCTCCACGGGGGTGTTGGCCTCGTACTGCTTGGCCTCCGCCAGCGGGGTCACGCCGTCTTCATTATAGAAGGTCACGGCGTAGGTGGCGATCACCGGCAGGACCCGGCTCTCGCTCGTCCCGCAGACCGAGCAGGTGTAGGTCTGCGCGCCTTCCTCGGTGGTGGTGGCCGCCTTCGTTACTTCCCCCGCGACCCAGGTATGCTCGGCAGTGGGGGCGACGGGCTCGGTTTTCGTATGCGTATTGTCTCTCTTACAGGTAAAGGTCTTGGTGCCCTCCACGCAGGGGAACTGCTGGGTGACGACCGCGTTCTCCATGTCCCAGTCGTGATCCAGGGCGGCGACGACCGTGCTCTCCTGGGTGATCTCCTTGTCCTGGGCGCAGCTCTCGTCGCTGAAGTACTTCTTGCAAACGCTGCACTGCCAATACTCGATGTTGCCAGCCTCGCCGCAAGTGGCCGCCTTGGCTTCAGTCTTCACCGCCGCATGGTTTCCAAGGCCTGTGCTCGTCTGCTCGACGCCCTGCTCTCCATTGGCGTCGACAAAGTTCTGTCCGCAAACAGAGCAATGCCAATACTCGATATTGCCTTCGGTCTGGCAGTCGCCCGCGGACGCCTCGACGTGCGTCAGGGTGTGGGAGGCAGGGATGACCCAGGAATTTTCAGCGATCTCAGATGTAGCGTTTTCATCTCCGAAATATTTGTGACAGTTTCTGCAAGTCCAGTATTCCGAATTGCCCGGCGTAGTACAGGTCTTGCCCACCGCTTCCGATTTTATAAGGTCATGGGGAACGGTGGTCTGCAGAGCTGATTCAGATATCTCTGTGGTGCCATCAGCTTTAAAATACTTATTGCACAGGGTGCACTGCCAATACTCGATATGGCCGGGCGCTGTGCAAGATGCTGAAACAGCATCCACATGCGTCAGAGAATGCGCTGAAGGATTAATAGCGATGACAGTTTGATCCTGCGAGATTTCTTGCGTGGCCTCACCATCGCTGAAGTATTTGCTACATATGCTGCACTGCCAATACTCAATATGACCGTTCGCAGAGCAAGTCGGCTCAACACGGTTTTCATGCACGGCAAGATTATGTGCTGCCGGATTAACTGGAATCGACAGATCGGTAATCTCATTAGTACATGTAGCATCACTAAAACACTTTTGGCACTGACTGCACTGCCAGTAAGCAATAATACCCGGTGCTGAGCAGGTAGCTTCCACTCTGGCATGCTCTACTGGTGCATGTGATTCGTATTGACCATTACACACCATATCACCGTATGCCAACGTTACGCTGCCCACGATTATCAGCAGGCACAGCGCGAGCAGCAGCCAGCGCAGGGCGCGGCTGCGGAAGGTGGCATTGCGTTCGATTCTGTTTTCCTTCATATTCATAATACCCTCCTGTAAGATGGCATGGCTTGAGCAATTTCTAACCGTCAAATAATTCTACATGTCCCGGTCGATTCCTGCCGGAAAAGGGGCCGTTTTGGCAAATGCCCCGCAAATGTCCCTTCGTCGCCACAATTTCGCCGGTTTTGGGAGAGGGGCCGGAGAGGAAAGTTGAAGTTAGGGCCAAAATATTAACTTTCCCTCTTGATTTTTGCGGCGTTTCCCTGTAATATAGACGTAACGGGAGCAAGGATTGTTCCATCGTTCTAAAACGTTTTCAGTTCACAAACATACAAGGAGGTTCACCATGCAGTACGGCCACTTCGACGACCTGGCGCGGGAGTACGTCATCACCCGCCCGGACACCCCCTCGCCCTGGATCAACTATCTGGGCAGCGAGACCTTCTTCACCCTGATGAGCAACACCAGCGGCGGCTACAGCTTCTACAAGGACGCCCGCATGCTGCGCATCACCCGCTATCGCTACAACAACGTGCCCACCGACGCGGGCGGCCAGTATTTCTACATCAATGACGGCGGCAGCCTGTGGACTCCCGGCTGGATGCCCGTGAAGGCCAAGCTGGACAGCTATGAGTGCCGCCACGGCCTGGGCTACACCCGCATCACCGGCAAAAAGGACGGCCTTGCGGCGGAGCAGCTCTCCTTCGTGCCCCGGGGCGTGAACGCCCTGGTGACCCGCGTGAAGCTGACCAACGAGTCCTCCGCCAAGAAGGACGTGTCCCTGTACAGCTTCATCGAGTTCTGCCTGTGGAACGCCCAGGACGACTCCACCAACTTCCAGCGCAACTTCTCCACCGGCGAGGTGGAAATCGAGGGCAGCGCCATCTACCACAAGACCGAGTATCGCGAGCGCCGCAACCACTTCGCGGTGTATTCCGTGAACGCCGAGATCGACGGCTTCGACACCGACCGGGCCACCTTCATCGGCTACTACAACGGCTTCGGCGAGCCGGACGTGCCCACCCAGAACCAGAGCCGGAACAGCGTCGCCAGCGGCTTTAGCCCCATCGCCAGCCACTGCCTGAAGCGGGAGATCGCCCCCGGCGAGACCGTCAGCTTCATCTTCGTGCTGGGCTACTGTGAGAACCCGGATGAGGAAAAGTTCATCGCCCCCAACGTGATCAACAAGGCCCCCGCCTACGCGCTGCTGGACCAGTTCAAGACCGACGCGCAGTTCGAGGCCTCCTTCGCCGAGCTGAACGCCTACTGGACGGAGCTCCTGTCCTCCTTCCAGGTCAACAGCGGCGACGCGCGCGTGGACCGCATGGCCGGCCTGTGGAACCAGTATCAGTGCATGGTGACCTTCAACATGAGCCGCAGCGCCAGCTACTATGAATCCGGCATCGGCCGCGGCATGGGCTTCCGCGATTCCACCCAGGACCTGCTGGGCTTCGTGCACCTGATCCCCGCCCGCGCCCGCGAGCGCATCCTGGACATCGCCGCCACCCAGTTCCCCGACGGCAGCGCCTATCACCAGTATCAGCCGCTGACCAAGCGGGGCAACAATGACATCGGCTCCGGCTTCAACGACGACCCGCTGTGGCTGATCTTCGGCGTGGCCGCCTACATCAAGGAGACCGGCGACCTGTCCATCCTGAAGGAAATGGTGCCCTTCGACAACGACGAGAAGCTGGCCCAGCCCCTGATGGAGCATCTGCGCCGCAGCATCCACTACACCCTGGAGCACCTGGGCCCCCACGGCCTGCCGCTGATCGGCCGCGCCGACTGGAACGACTGCCTGAACCTGAACTGCTTCTCCACCACCCCCGGCGAGAGCTTCCAGACCACCGAGAACAACGAGTCCGGCGCGGCGGAATCCGTGTTCATTGCCGGCATGTTCACCGGCGTCTGCCCGGACTACGAGGCCCTGTGCCGCCTGTACGGCTGGACGGAGGAGGCCGAGCAGGTGGGCGGCTGGTACGCCGACATGGAGAAGGCCATCCTCACCGCCGGCTGGGACGGCGAGTGGTTCGTGCGCGCCTATGACGCGCTGGGCAACAAGGTGGGCAGCCACGAGTGCGACGAGGGCAAGATCTACATCGAGCCCCAGGGCTTCGTGGTCATGGGCGGCGTCGGCGTGAAGGAGGGCTATGCCCAGAAGGCCATGGATTCCGTGGAGAAGCACCTGCTCTCCGAGCACGGCGTGGCCATCCTCACCCCGCCCTACACCCGCTACCATGTGGAGCTGGGCGAGATCAGCTCCTATCCGCCGGGATACAAGGAGAACGGCGGCATCTTCTGCCACAACAATCCCTGGATCGCGCTGGCCCAGGCACGCCTCGGCCACGGCGGCAAGGCCTTCGACATCTATCGCCGCACCTGCCCCGCCTGGATCGAGGATCAGGCGCTGCACTTCACCGAGCCCTATGTGTACAGCCAGATGGTGGCCGGCCCCTACGCGCCCCACTTCGGCCAGGCCAAGAACAGCTGGCTGACCGGCACCGCCGCCTGGAGCTTCTACACCATCAGCCAGGGCATCCTGGGCGTGAAGCCGGACTATGACGGCCTGAAGATCGACCCCTGCCTGCCCAAGGAGCTGACCGACCTGCGCCTGGTGCGCAAGTTCCGCGGCAGCACCTACAACATTCACATCCTGAACAAGGCCGGCGACGAAAAGGGCAAGCTGAGCCTGACCTGCGACGGCGTGGCCATCGAGGGCGACACCATCCCCGCCGACAAGACCCCCGCGGTCCACGAGGTGGAAGTGGTGCTGGCGTAAGCGATCGGATAAATCGAGGGAGCTTTCAAAAGAAAGCTCCCTCGTGGTTTATGCCGGGTGTGGCGTCGTGCTGTCTGATTACCTCCATGGTCAGCGGTTTCGCAAGGAGACCTCATCCGTCAGCCCTGCGGGCTGCCACCTTCCCCATCGGGGGAAGGCCTGACGATTGGCGCGGGTTCAGCCGGATCAGCCTTCCCCTTTGGGAAATATCTCGGGCTGGCGACGCAACGAGCCGGGACGCGGCAGCCGCTATTCCTATTGCCTATTCCCTATTGCCTATCCCCTATTGCCTATTCCCTGTTCCCTATTCCCTGTTCCCTGTTCCCTATTGCCTATCCCCTATTCCCTGTTCCCTCATTCTCCTAATTCCTCAGGCTGTGCAGCGGGGCGGGGATGCGTCCCCCGCGGCGGATGAACTCGGCGGCGGAAAACTGGCGCACGGGAATGACCGGGGCGTGGCCCAGCAGCCCGCCGAACTCCACGCTGTCCCCCACCTGCTTGCCGGGAGCCGGGATCACGCGCACGGCGGTGGTCTTGTTGTTCACCATGCCGATGGCCGCCTCGTCCGCGATGATGGCGGCGACGGTCTCGGCGGTGGTGTCGCCGGGAATGGCGATCATGTCCAGGCCCACGGAGCAGACGCAGGTCATGGCCTCCAGCTTCTCCAGGCTCAGCGCGCCCTTTTCGGCGGCCTGGATCATGCCGATGTCCTCGGAGACGGGGATGAACGCGCCGGAGAGGCCGCCCACGTGGCTGGACGCCATCACGCCGCCCTTCTTCACGGCGTCGTTCAAAAGCGCCAGCGCCGCGGTGGTGCCGTGGGTGCCGCAGATCTCCAGGCCCATCTCCTCCAGAATCGCCGCCACAGAATCGCCCACGGCGGGGGTCGGGGCCAGGGACAGGTCCACGATGCCGAAGGGCACGTCCAGCCTGCGACTGGCTTCCCTGGCCACCAGCTGGCCCACGCGGGTGATGTGGAAGGCGGTGCGCTTGATGGTCTCGGCCACCTCGTCGAAGGGCGCGCCCTTCACGCCCTCCAGCGCCACCTTCACCACGCCCGGGCCGGAAACGCCCACGCTCACGGCGCAGTCGCCCTCGCCGGGGCCGTGGAACGCGCCCGCCATGAAGGGGTTGTCCTCCACGGCGTTGCAGAACACCACCAGCTTCGCGCAGCCCAGGCCGCCGTTGTCCGCGGTGTTGGCGGCGGTCTGCTTCACCACCTCGCCCATCAGCCGCACGGCGTCCATGTTGATGCCGGCGCGGGTGGAGCCCACGTTCACCGACGAGCAGAGGAAGTCCGTCTCGGACAGGGCCTCGGGGATGGACTCGATCAGCCGCCGATCCGCCTCGGTCATGCCCTTCTGCACCAGCGCGGAATAGCCGCCGATGAAGTCCACGCCGGTGGCCTTCGCCGCGGCGTCCAGGGCTTTCGCCACCTTCACCGGGCGCCGAATCGCGCCGGTCACCAGGGCGGCGGGGGTCACGGAGATGCGCTTGTTCACGATGGGCACGCCGTAGTCCCGCTCGATGGCCCGGCCCACCTCCACCAGGCGCTCCGCCCGGCGGGTGATGAGGTCGTAGATGTTCTGGCAGAGCCGGTCCTCGTCGTCGGTGACGCAGCCCAGAAGGGAGATGCCCATCGTGATCGTGCGCACGTCCAGCTTCTGGTGGTCGATCATGTTCAGGGTCTCCAGGATTTCGGAGGTGTTGATCATGTGCATGAAAGGTAGCTCCTTCAAATGTTTGGATGGTATATGAGGGAACAGGGCCCAGGGACATCGAGCGCCCGGAAAACAGTCCTGTGGACTGTTTTCAGCGAGATGGGGCCTGCTCGTGCGCGATGGGACCCGATGCGTCAGCATTGGGCGCGCGCGTTTGGTAGGCCCAGGGAGCAGGGAACAGGATTTGCGCAAGTGCGCGGCAGCGGGTTTCCCTGTCGCCTGTTCCCTAAATCTGGTGCATCGCCTCGAAGATCTCGCTGCGCTGGGTGCGAACCTGCACGCCCAGGCGATCCCCCAGGGCGTCCAGCTCCGTCTTCAGCGTGTCGAAGGAGCACTCCGGCGAGGCGATGTCCGCGATCAGGATCATGCTGAACAGGCCGGAGACGATGGTCTGGCTGATGTCCAGGATGTTGGCGTCGTTCTCATAGAGGATCCGGCTCACCTGCGCGATGATGCCCTTCTTGTCCGTGCCCAGCACGCTGATGACCGCTCTTTTGGTTTCGTTCATGGGAATGTCCTCCCCCCGTTTTGGTATGGCAATATTGTAGCGCCCCGCCTGACAGGAATCAACGAAGAATGGATGAAATTTTCTGTCGGGGCGAAATTTGGGCGATCGGGTTTGCATTTCCCGCGATTCCCCGCTATAATAAGAACATCTAGCAAACCATTCGGAGGAATACCCATGCTTTCTGAATACCTGATGATCGGGGAGATCACGAAGCCCCAGGGAGTGCGGGGCGAAGTGAAGATGCGGCCCTGCACCTGCGACGCGGAGCGGTTCGAGGGGCTGGAGACCGTGTACATTGAGAAGAACGGCGGCTATGCCCCACTGAACATCCGGGTGAACCGCCTGAGCGAGGACGCGGTGTTCATGAACGTGGAGGGCGTGACGGATCGGGATGCGGCGGAGGCGCTGCGGGGCACGCTGCTCTACATCGACCGGGCCCATGCGGTGGCGCTGGACAAGGACACGAACTTCCTGGCCGACCTGTACGGGCTCCACGGCCTGACGGACGACGGGCGGGACCTGGGCAGGCTCACGGACGTGATGCAGCCCGGCGGCAACGATGTGTACGTGTTCAAGGGGCCCCTGGGCGAGGTGCTGGTCCCGGCGCTGAGGAGCGTGGTGTTGAAGGTGGATCTGGCAGCGGGCGAGATGCGCCTGTGCGGGCAGCGGCTGGATGAGGTGGCGGTGTTCGATGAGGATTAAGGTCTTTACACTGTTCCCCGAGATGCTGCGGCCCATGCTGGGCGCGAGCATCCTGGGCCGGGCCATCGCTGCGGGGCACCTTCAGGTGGAGCTGATCGACATCCGGGAATACTCCGCCGACAAGCACCGCAACACCGACGACTATCCCTTCGGCGGCGGCGCGGGCATGGTGATGAGCGCCCAGCCCATCGTGGACGCCTTTGCGGCGAACCTGCCGGAGGACTTTTGCGGCAAAAGGGTTTACTTATCTCCTAGAGGAAGAACGCTAACTCAGAAGGTTGTGGAAGAGCTATCCAAAGAAAAAGAATTGGTATTACTCTGCGGCCACTATGAGGGCGTGGACCAGCGGGCGCTGGATCAGGTGATCGACGAGGAGCTGTCCATCGGCGACTATGTGCTCACCGGCGGCGAGCTGGGCGCGCTGGTGGTGATCGACGCGGTGTCCCGGCTGATCCCCGGCGTGCTGGGTTCGGAGGAATCCAGCGAGGACGAGAGCTTCTCCACGGGCCTTTTGGAGTACCCCCAGTACACCCGGCCCGCGGATTTCCGGGGCGAGAAGGTGCCGGAGGTGCTGCTGGGCGGCAACCATGCGGACATCGTGGCCTGGCGGCGGGAGCAATCCCTCGACCTGACGCTGCGCCGCCGTCCCGAGCTGCTTCAAACCGCGCCGCTGACCGAGGCCGACCGGGACATGCTTGCCCGGCTGAGAAGGGCACAGGCAATCGAGGCGGTGCCCGGCCTGGATCACCAGGGCCTGCAGGCCGCCGACCGCTTCCCGAAGGAATGGTTCGCCGCCTTCGTGCCGGAGGCCCAGCGCAAGGCCGCGAAGCGCCAGTGCTTCTCCGGGCGGCGGCACGTGGGCTGGCTCTGGCAGGCCTTCTCCATGGGCTTCATCCCGGAGTTTGCCGAGAGCGAGGCCGCCTGGGAGGCCTGGCGGGAGAGCCCGCCGGAGCGGTGCTGGCTGTACCTGCCGGAGGACAGGCTGTTGTATCAGGTCCGCGGCGACTTCGAGCCGCCCTTCCCCGCCTTCATCCTCGCGGACGAGGCCCTGACGCGGACCTTCGTGCGCACCAGCAGGCCCGGAAAGGGGCCTTATGCAGCCGTAGGGCCCGGCCGATAGGCAAAATATGACATCTTCATGTATTTTTGCCCCGAGACATAGACAATCGGTTCAATGATATGATAAAATATCGCCATCGAATGGCAAGTATGCCGAAATTCTGTCATACGAAGGCGAGGTTGATCCCCATGAAAAAGTTCCTTGGTGTCCTGCTGCTGGTCGCGCTCCTGCTGAGCGTTCTGCCCCTGGCCGCGCTGTCTGAAGGCGAGTCTGCCTGGGCCGGCGACCTGGTGGTGTCCTCCACCACGGCCTATTCCGACGCCGGCATGAAGCATTCCATCGGCCGCGTTCCCGCGAACACGGCGGTCGTCTGCAAGGCGTACCTGAGCGGCAAGTACTATCGTGAGAACAAGTCCACCCTGATCTATTACAACGGCAAGGCCTGCTACGTGCGCACCAACAAGCTGCTGTACAACAACTATTCCGTCATCCGCGACGTGACCCTGCCCAAGGGCGCCGCCATCTTCCAGCGTCCCAGCGCCAAGAGCGCCAGCGGCAAGCTGGACGAGAAGAAGACCGTGTGGCTGCTGGGCGTGCGCGGCAAGTGGGCCCTGGTCCGCGAGGCGACCGCCGACTACGACGGCATGTTCGGCTTCGTGTACATCGGCGATTGATCGGAAGTTTAACACAAAATGACCCTTGTGTTCCTCCATTCCCCGTGTTATAATAGACGAGTTGAATTCGGACGGTCCTCTGTGACTCGGTCAGTATGAACGTCCTGGAGAGGAAAGGAGGAAATTCCCATGAATGAGATCATCCGTTCCATTGAGAGCGCCCAGCTCAAGAACGACATCCCCCAGTTCGCCATCGGTGACACCGTGCGCGTGGAGGTGAAGGTTGTCGAAGGCTCCCGCGAACGTCTGCAGGCCTTTGAAGGCGTGGTCATCGCCCGCCGGAATGGCTCTGTCCGCGAAACGTTCACCGTTCGCCGCACTTCCTATGGCGTCGGCGTCGAGCGCACGTTCCCGCTGCACAGCCCCCGCGTCGACAGCATCAAGGTTGTCCGTCGCGGCAAGGTTCGTCGCGCGAAGCTGTACTATCTGCGTGAGCTCAGCGGCAAGGCGGCCAAGGTCAAGGAGAGGACTTAATCTTCCGGACCACCATCGGGAATCGCACGTGCGGTTCCCTTTTGTTTTGTGGCGGGGGACTCTGTCCCCCGCCACTGCCACCCCCTGCTTCGCGTTCGCTCTGACAGATTTGCCTTGAGTTTTTTGCCTGTTTGATATAAAATGAAAGCAATGGAAAACAGCCAAAAAACTCCGGTCGGCAAATCTGCAATGAAGGAATTACCTCTCCGGGCAAATGGGATTTCCCTGCGATGAAATTCCCCCGTGCCTGCCGCGCATGTCGCCAGGCACGATCGAAGATCGGGGCGCTGCCGCCCCCGATTCCCCCGGCAAGTCAGCTTTTCCATTGCGCAACCTGCAAGCGCAAGCAGCCTCCCCCTTGGGGCGTCATGCGCCCGGAAGCAGCACCGCGCGCTGTTTTCAGCGAGACGGGGACGGCAGTCCCGTGGAACGGTGGCACGGCGCGAGCCGTGACGGATGAGGTCGCCACCCAACCAACCGAAAGACCAACTATGAAAAGTCAACCCCTCCGAAGGGGTTGAGAGGCGGAACGGGCGAGATTTAACCTGCGCATAACAATGCAACAAAAGGGACAGG
>OMZP01000049.1 GCA_900315585.1 uncultured Eubacteriales bacterium
TATTCGACGTTACCTCACCGATATCCTTTTGGTTCTTCGTGACTAACTGCATATTTCTTCAGCTTTCGCTTGGATTTATGCTTTTGGAAACACACTCTAATTAGGAATGGCGGTACAAATCCTGACGGATTTGTTTTGATTTTGACAAATACCTATCGGAACAAGTGAAATCCACAAGGATTTCTTCAACCATTCCTCATTCCTCATTCCTCATTCCCAATTCTTTCGCGACGCTCTCCGCGGCGCGAGGGAGCAATATCCACTCCGCCTGCTCCATCACGCGGCGCTGTAGGGTCTCGGGGGTGTCGTCCGGGAGGATGTCCACCGCCTTCTGGGCGATGATCCTTCCCCCGTCGGGGATCTCGTTCACGTAGTGGACCGTCGCGCCGGTCACCTTCACGCCGTAATCCAGCGCGGCCTCGTGCACCCGCAGGCCGTAGAAGCCCTCGCCGCAGAAGGACGGGATCAGGGAAGGATGGACGTTGATGATGCGGTCGGGCCAGCGAGCGACGAAATCCGCGGAGAGGATCGCCATGAACCCGGCCAGGATCAGCATGTCGATCTGACGGGCTTCGAGGATTTCGACCAGCCGCGCCTCGAAGTCGACGCGAGCCTCGCCCTTGGCCCTCAGGCAGACCGCCGTTTCGATGCCGGCCCGCTCCGCGCGCTTGAGGGCGAAGGCGTCCTTGTTGTTGGACACCACCAGTGCGAGCTCCCCGTGGGGCAGCTCGCCGCGACGCGCCGCGTCGATCAGCGCCTGTAAATTGGTGCCTCCGCCAGACACCAGCACCGCGATGCGCGTCCTCATACCAGCGTCACCCGTTCCTCTCCGGCCACGACCTGGCCGATGATCCGGGCGTCCTCGCCGTTGTCCCTCAGGATGGCCACGGCCTCGTCGGCGTCCTCGGCGGAGACGGTCAGGCACATGCCGATGCCCATGTTGAAGGTGTTGTACATGTCCCGCAGGGGGATGTGACCGGCGGCGGCGATGCGGTCAAACAGCGGCGTCTCGCCGATCTGCTTCAGGTCGATGCAGGCGGTGAGCCCGTCGGGCAGGCTCCGCGGGATGTTCTCGTAGAAGCCGCCGCCGGTGATGTGGCTGGCGGCCTTCACGGTCACCAGCTCGGCAAGCGCCAGCACGGGCTTGACATAGATGCGGGTGGGCTCCAGCAGCGCCTCGCCCAGGGTCTTGCCCAGGTCGTCGCAGTAGAAGTCCAGGCCGCCGTTTTCCACGTCGAACACCTTGCGCACCAGGGAGAAGCCGTTGCTGTGCACGCCGGAGGAGGGCAGACCGATCAGCGCGTCCCCCGCCGCCACCGACGCGGGATCGAAGATCTTCGTCTTGTCCACCACGCCCACAGAGAAGCCCGCCAGGTCGTACTCGTCCACCGGGTAGAAGCCGGGCATCTCGGCGGTCTCGCCGCCGATCAGCGCGCAGCCCGCCTGTACGCAGCCCTCGGCCACGCCGGAGACGATGCTGGCGATCTTTTCCGGCACGTTCTTGCCGCAGGCGATGTAGTCCAGGAACGTGAGGGGCTTCGCGCCGCAGCACACGATGTCGTTGACGCACATGGCCACGCAGTCGATGCCCACGGTGTCGTGCTTGTCCATCAGGAAGGCCAGCTTGAGCTTGGTGCCCACGCCGTCCGTGCCGCTGACCAGCACGGGATGGGTCAGCCCCGTCATGTCCAGCTCAAACAAGCCGCCGAAGCCGCCGATGCCGCTGACCACGCCGGGAATGTTGGTGCGGGCGATGTGCTTCTTCATCAGCTCCACGGCCCGGTAGCCCGCGGTGATGTCCACGCCCGCCGCGGCGTAGCTGTCTGACCTTGATACGTTTGCCATGTTCTGCCTCCTTGCGACATGTGTTTGCATGTGTTAATCAGGAATGACGAATCAGGAATGAGGAATGAGGAATGAGGAATTGTGGAAGAAATCCTTTCGGATTTCATTGATTACAGGGAAACGCGGCAGTGACAATGACAGAATCCGCCTTTCAGTCAAGACAAATTCCGAAGGGATTTGTACTGCCATTCCTCATTCCTCACTCCTCATTCCCCATTATTCCTCCACGCCCCGTTCAAACCGGGTCTTGTCCGGCATCCTGGGCGGGGTGCAGGGATAGTTGCCGTCGAAGCAGGCGGTGCAGAAGCCCTCGGTGTTCTCGGCCAGCTTGTGGGCGTTCTCGCAGGAGAGGTAGCCCAGGCTGTCCACGCCGATGATGTCCCGAACCTCCTCCACCGTGCGGTTCCAGGCCACCAGGTTCTCCTGGCTGTCCACGTCGGTGCCAAAGTAGCAGGGATAGAGGAAGGGCGGCGCGGAGGAGCGCATGTGCACCTCGGTGGCCCCGGCATCCCGCAGCAGCCGCACGATGCGGGCGCAGGTGGTGCCGCGCACGATGCTGTCGTCCACCAGCACCACGCGCTTGCCCTTCACCGTGGCGGAGACGGGGTTCAGCTTGATGCGCACCAGGTTCTCCCGGTCGGACTGGGTGGGCTGGATGAAGGTGCGGCCGATGTACTTGTTCTTGATGAAGCCGATGCCATAGGGGATGCCGGAGGTCTTGGCGTAGCCGATGGCCGCGTCCAGGCCGCTGTCCGGCACGCCGATGACCACGTCCGCGTTCACCGGATGCTCCAGGGCCAGGAAGCTGCCGGCCCGCTGGCGGGCCATGTGCACGCTGGAGCCGTCCACCACGGAGTCCGGACGGGCGAAGTAGATGTATTCAAATACGCAAAGGGATTTTTGGCACTTGCCCACGTGGCTGTCGTCGCTGCGCAGGCCGTTCTTGTCCACGATCACGATCTCGCCGGGCTGTACGTCCCGCACGAAGGAAGCGCCCACCGCGTCCAGGGCCACAGTCTCGGAGGCGAACATGATGCTGCCGTCCGCCCGCTGGCCCACGCACAGCGGATGGAAGCCGTGGGGATCGCGGGCGGCGATCAGCTTGGTGGAGCTCATCACCACGAAGGAATACGCGCCGTCCAGCCGGTCCATGGCCTTCGACACCGCCTCCTCGATGCTGCTGCTCTTGAGCCGCTCGCGGATGATGACGTGGGCGATGATCTCGGAATCGCTGGTCATGTGGAAGATGGAGCCGTTCATCTCCAGCTCCTCCCGCAGCTCCCCGGCGTTGGTGAGGCTGCCGTTGTGGGCCAGGGACATCAGGCCCTTGCAGTGGTTCACCACGATGGGCTGGGCGTTCTGCACGGGGTTGATGCCCGCGGTGCCGTAGCGCACGTGGCCCAGGGCCATGTTGCTCCTGCCCAGATAGTTCATCACGTCCTGGGTGAACACGTCCTCCACCAGGCCGGCGTCCTTGTGGGTGCGCAGGCGGCCCTTTTCGTTCACGGTGATGCCGGCGCTCTCCTGGCCGCGATGCTGCAGCGCGAACAGCGCGTAGTAGCAGTCCGAGGCCAGATCCGCCTGTTTGGGGCTGTAGATGCCAAAGACGCCGCATTCTTCATGTAATTTCTGCATAGGTTCTCCTTCCAAATCCTGAGCTTGTCACAAGCAAGAGTGGAGTGTGGAGAGTGGAGAGTGGAGTTTCGGTTCAAATTCTGCGAATTTGTCTGATTCTGTGCTGCCGCGCGGCCGCTTCGATCTCAGGATTCCGCAAGGATTTCAACCTTCACTCCTCACTCCACACTCCTCACTCCACACTCATTTACCCGTCAGTCTCCGCATGACCTCGTTGTAGGCGTCCTCGACGCCGCCCAGGTCCCTGCGGAAGCGGTCCTTGTCCAGTTTTTCGCCGGTGTCCTTGTCCCAGAAGCGGCAGGTGTCGGGGCTGATCTCGTCGGCCAGCACGATGGTACCGTCCGGCAGGCGGCCGAACTCCAGCTTGAAGTCCACCAGCGTGATGTTCAGGCCCAGGAAGTAGGCCTTCAGCACCTCGTTCACCTTGAAGGCGTATTTTTCGATGGTGTCGATCTCCTCCGCCGTGGCCAGCTTCAGCGCCAGCGCGTGGTAGCGGTTCAGCAGCGGGTCGCCCAGGTCGTCGTTCTTGTAGGAGAACTCGATGGTCGGCGCGTCGAACACAATGCCCTCCTCCACGCCGTAGTGCTTGGCGAAGCTGCCGGCGGAGATGTTGCGGATGATGACCTCCAGCGGCACGATGGAGACCTTCTTCACCAGGGTGTCCCTGTCGCTCAGCTCCTTGACGAAGTGGGTGGGCACGCCGTGCTGCTCCAGCATCTGCATCAGCATGTTGCTCATGCGGTTGTTGATCGCGCCCTTGCCGACGATGGTGCCCTTCTTCAGGCCGTTGAAGGCGGTGGCGTCGTCCTTGTAGGAAACGATGTACAGGTTTTCGTCGGCGGTGGCAAAGACCTTCTTGGCCTTGCCTTCGTAGAGCTGAGTGAGCTTTTCCATGGCGGTGTTCCTCCTGTGTCTACAATATATTGTGTATCCTGGAGGGCCCTATCGGCCCTTCAGGCCACTTCCCCATTGCGATGGGGAAGCTTTTAGGTATTGCTGAGCCTCCCTGCCGCAGCGGGGAGGTGGCGCGTCAGCGCCGGAGGGGCTCCCTTAGAGCCGGCTGTATTGTGCCGAAATGGCCTCGTCCTTCGCCAGCACCTTCGCCGTCTGGGCGGCGCGGTAGTCAGCGAATCGCTTTGACAGGGCCTCGTCGGACAGGGCGAGGATCTGGGCGGCCAGCAGCGCGGCGTTGGCGGCGCCGTCGATGGCCACGGTGGCCACCGGCATGCCCGTGGGCATCTGCACGGTGGCGAGCAGCGCGTCCAGCCCGTCCAGCGTGGAAGACTTCATCGGGATGCCGATCACCGGCAGGATCGTGTTCGCGGCCATGGCCCCGGCCAGGTGGGCCGCCTTGCCCGCCGCGGCGATGATCACGCCGTAGCCCTCGCTCTGGGCGGAGCGGGCGAAGTCCGACGCCGCCTGGGGCGTGCGGTGGGCGGAGATCACGCGCACGGCGTAGGGGATTTCTAGCGTATTCAGCGCGTCCATCGCGCCCTTCAGCGCGGGCAGGTCGCTGTCGCTGCCCATGATGATGGCAACCTTCTTCATAAAGCCCTCCGTGTTTCGGGAATTTGACGCCACAAGTATACTTCCCCCGGCCGCCGCAAGTCAAGCCAAATTCCGAATATTTAACCTCTATAAATTCCGAACGTTCGTGTTTTTATGTTATGGGAATGGAAACATTAACCATTTGTACCGGAATCGCTCAAAAATCCGAACATTCATAATTCGCGCAAATTCATGCAGAAAACGTTTCCGCTGTCCCCTTCCGCCCGCCTGGCAAATTCATATTTATACATTTGTTTCGCCTGGATATGCACAGTTTATCCCCGTTTTCGCCCAAATCCCGGTAAATAATCCATTTTTTGCGCAATGAAAAATTAAAATCGAAGGGCATGAAAAAGCGCAGGGGCTCGCGGCTCCCGCGCTGATATTGGTTGGGATTCGGTTATTCGGTCTCGGTGTCGTCCGGCTCCTCGAACTCGACGGACTCGATGGCGACATTCTCGTCGATCTCGGCGACCTCCGCAGCCTTGTCCGCCACGGTTTCCACGGCCTCCCCGACCTTCTCTTCCACGGCCTCGGCGGCCTCCTCCGCCTGCTCCTCGACGGCCTCCACGGCTTCCCCGGTGGCGCCCTTCGCGGCTTCCGCGGCCTCGGCGGCGTTCTCCTTGATCTGGTTGAAGGCGTCCTGCACCCGCGCGGCGATGCCGCTCAGGCCCGCGCCCACGGCGTTCAGCACGTCCTTGGTGGCCGCTTCAACCTGCTTGGCGGCCTGCTGGGCGTCCTCGGCGGCGTCCTGCAGGGCGTCCGGGGCCTCGTCCTTGGCCTCCTGTGCCTCCTCCTTGGCGGCGTTGAACTTGCTCTGGATGTAGTCGTGAATGGGGTCGGTGCCCGTGGCTGCGCCGCGGATCTCCGAAACCTGGGCCTTCACCTCTTCGCTGAGCTCCGAGCGGATCTCCCGGGTCTTGTCGGCGGATTCGATGCCCGCACGGGCCTTGTCCGCCAGGTTCTTCGCGCCCTCGCCCATCCTGTCCAGGGCATCCGCCACGGCGGGCTTGGCCTTGTCGGCCAGGTTCCTGGCCCCGTCGGAGACCTTCTCAAAGGCATCCTCCAGGCCCGGCTTCGCCTTTTCGTACAGGTCCTTCGCGCCTTCCACGGCCTTGCCGCCGACCTCCGTCAGCTTCGATACGACCTTGCCCAGTCCCTCCATGATGTCTGACATGCGTATTCCTCCCTCTGTCTTTGACAAACTCTGTTAAAGTTATTATAACACGTTTCGACCCGCTTTGCAAGGCGGCGGATGCTCAAGCATTGTCTACCAAATACGAGGAATTTCTTTCACGGCAAAAATAATAGTTGCATTTGATAGTTAACCGTGCTATAATCATTTTATAACATCCAAAGGAGTGTGTGTCACTCTATGAAGCAACTGCGCACATTGGACCAATCCTACATCAAACAGCACAACATCGAGCGCCTGCTCTCCACCCTCGAACGGTGCCAGCCGGTGTCCCGGACGGAGCTGGCACGGCTGACGGAGATGTCCTCCGCCAGCGTCACCCGCTTCGTCAGCGCCCTGGGCGCGCTGGGCCTGGTGAAAGAGGTGAGCGTGACGGACAGCGCGGGCCGTGGCCGCAAGGCCGTGAACCTGTGCACCGCCCCGGACGGCATGTATTCCCTGGGCTGCCACATCGACCCCAGGAGCCTGCGGGTGTGCCTGATGGACTTCAGCCGCAAGGCGAAGGCGGCCACGGAGGTCATGCTGCCGCCGGAGGACCGGGAGCCCCGGAAGCTGGCCCAGCTGATCAAGGAGCAGACCGCGAGGCTCATGCCGGACCAGCCGGAGCGGCTGCGCAGCTGCGGCATCAGCGTGTCCGGCCGCATGGACGCGGAGCACGGCATCGTGGGCGCCAGCAAGGCCTTCGGCTGGTCCAACCTGGACCTGGCCACGCCCCTCTCGGAGGTACTGGGCATGCCCGTGCAGGTGGAGAACGACGTGCGCGCCTGCCTCACCTGGGAGGCCACGCGCCTGGGCATCAAGGACGCTATGAAGGACGCGGCCTACCTGTACCTGGGCCGGGCCGGCATCGGCTTCGGCTGCATGGTGGGCGGCCAGGTGGTGCGGGGGCTGAACAACGCCGCCGGCGAGATCGAGGACGTGTACCTGAACCTGAACGAGACCCTGTATGAGCACCTGATGGAGATCAGCATGGTGGAGCGGGCCCGCCGCTTCTCCCCCGCCGTCTCCGGCATCGGGGACATCCTGAAGGCCAACCGCATGGGGCTGACCTGGGCGCGGCTGCTGATCGACGACTTCACCAGCCACCTGAGCATCGTGCTCCAGCTGGTGCGGGCCATCCTGGACCCGGACTGCATCATCCTGGGCGGCGACATGACCGAGGCGCTGCGGGCCGTGCCGGGGCTGCTGCCCGACGGGGACTACACCTTCGGCGAACGCTTCGAGGACGCCTGCGCCCAGGGCGCGGCGACCATCGCCCTGCAGAGCGCGCTGCACCAGCGCATCGGCGTGGCCATGGAGGCC
The DNA here is from genome assembly GCA_900315585.1 of uncultured Eubacteriales bacterium. GTDB lineage: Bacteria > Bacillota > Clostridia > Christensenellales > Aristaeellaceae > UBA2862. The sequence goes on from OMZP01000049.1 coordinate 7,526, forward strand.
ACCGGCGACGGGGAATAACACAATATTTGAAAATTCATCCGAAAAGAGATTGAAATAAAATGAAGAAATACCTGCTGGAAGTCTGCTGCGGCAGCGTCGAGGACGTGCTCCAGGCCGAAAAGGGCGGCGCGGACCGCGTCGAGCTGAACTCCTGCCTGTTCCACGGAGGCCTGACCCCCTCCATCGGCGAGCTGATCGCCGCGAAGAAGCTGTCCCACCTCCCCATCATGACCATGGTGCGCCCCCGCCAGGGCGGCTTTATGTACACCGACGCGGAGTACCAGACGGCCCTGGCCGACGCGGAGGCCCTGCTGGAGCATGGCGCGGACGGCCTGGTGTTCGGCTTTCTGAACGCCGACGGCACCCTGGACGCGAAGCGCACCAGGGAGCTGGCGCGCCTCGCGGGCGACAAGACCAAGGTGTTCCACCGGGCCATCGACGTGGTGGGCGACTGGAAGGCGACCCTCGCCCAGCTGATCGAGATTGGCATCGACCGGGTGCTCACCAGCGGCCAGGCCCCGGACTGCTACTACGGTGCGGAGGTGCTCCGGCAGATGGTGGAGTTCGCCCAGGGCGCCATCGAGATCCTCCCCGGCGGCGGCGTGACCCTGCGCAACATGGACCGGATCATCGAGATCACCGGCTGCATCGCCATCCACGTGGCCAAGTTCCGCACGTACACCGACCCCTCCACCGCCGGAAACCCGGAGATCTACTACGGCGGGGCGCTGTATCCGCCGGAGGACCGGTATGACGTGATCGACGGCGACTACATCTCCCGGGTCCGGGCGAAGCTCTGATAAGAAAAAAAGCATGCGCTGTCCCCATATTTTGGCCGGACGGCGCTTTTTTATCGCGTACATTTATGGTATAATGATTAGGAAAAACAGAGTTTTTCCGGGTCGGCGGGCAAGGGAGCGAAGCGAGTTGCGCAGCACGCCGACAATCATGGTATACTGGTTTTAAGATCCTTCGACTCCGCTTTCGCTCCGCTCAGGATGACAGGCCATGCGTCTCCCTGGCATTCCGAGCGAGAGCGCGGCCGAAGCGAAGCATCCTGTAGTATGAACACATGACGACAGACCATGGAGGAGGCAAACCCATGCAACGCATCACCATCAACCCCGACCGCAGCCTCGGCACCATCAACCGCAACATCTACGGCCACTTCGCCGAGCACCTGGGCCGCTGCATCTACGGCGGCATCTTCGTGGGCGAGGACAGCCCCATCCCCAACGTGAACGGCATGCGCACCGACGTGGTGGAGGCCCTGAAGGCCATCCGCATCCCGGTGCTGCGCTGGCCCGGCGGGTGCTTCGCCGACGAGTATCACTGGCGCGACGGCATCGGCCCGAAGGCAGGCCGCAAGCGCATGGTGAACACCCACTGGGGCCATGTGGTGGAGGACAACTCCTTCGGCACCCACGAATTCCTGGAGCTGTGCCGCCAGCTGGGCTGCGAGGCCTACATCACCGGCAACGTGGGCTCCGGCACCATCCGCGAGATGAGCGAGTGGGTGGAATACCTGAACAGCCCCGGCGACTCCACCGTGGTGCGCGAACGCTGGGCCAACGGGCAGAAGGATCCCTGGGGCGTGAAGTACTGGGGCGTGGGCAACGAGAGCTGGGGCTGCGGCGGCAACATGCGGCCGGAGTACTACGCCGACGAGTATCGCCGGTTCCAGACCTATTGCCGCAACTATCCCGGCAGCAAGCTTTTCAAGATCGCCTGCGGCCCGAACACCGACGACTACCGCTGGACCGAGGTGCTGATGGAGCGCGCCGGGCAGTTCATGGACGGCCTGAGCCTGCACTACTACAGCCTCACCGGCCCCACCTGGGAGGAAAAGGGCCGCGCCCTGACCTTCACCGGCAGCGAATACTACGAGCTGCTGAGCCGCGGCGCCTACATGGACGCGCTGATTGAGAATCACGGCAAGATCATGGACAAGTTCGACCCCAAGAAGCGGGTGGGCCTGGTCGTGGACGAGTGGGGCGCCTGGTATCTGGTGGAGGAGGGCACCAACCCCGGCTTCCTCTACCAGCAGAACACCATGCGCGACGCCATCCTGGCCGCCCAGCACCTGAACATCTTCAACCGCCACTGCGACCGCGTGGCCATGGCGAACCTGGCCCAAACCGTGAACGTGCTCCAGTCGGTGGTGCTCACCGAGGGCGATAAGATGGTCCTCACCCCCACCTGGCACGTGTTCGACCTGTACAAGGACCATCAGGACGCGAAGCTGGCGGACTGCTTCGTGGAGACGGACAGGATCGGCGATGGCAGGTGGCAGATCGACCGCATCAGCGCCTCCGCCTCCGAGAAGGACGGCGTCGTGACCCTGACCGTGGCCAACTGCTCCCTGGACGAGGCGACGGAGGTGGCCGTGCGGGTTCCCAACACCGGCAAGGTGGCGGGCCGCATCCTGACCGCCGAGGCCCACGCCTACAACAGCTTCGACAACAGCCCCGTGGTCAGCGCCGAATACACGGATTTCTCCGTCAAGGGCGGCGAGATCGCGCTGAACCTGCCCCCGTGCAGCGTGGTGGCGCTGACCATTCGATGAGCACCCAGCGGGACAGGCCCTGTCCCCGATGCCTGCTGGACGAGGTGCCCGGCGCGGAGGAACTGGCGGCGCTGAACCGGCAGTGGATCGACGCCCTGCCCGAGATCAGCCGGGCCGATGAGGCGGTCTATCAAAAGCGGCTCTCCGCCTGCCGGGCCTGCGAACACCTGGCGGGCGGCAGCTGCGCCCTCTGCGGCTGCTATGTGGAGTATCGTGCCGCCCAGGCCGTGCGGCATTGCCCGGACGTGCCGGGAAGATGGTAATATCAGCCTTCCCCTTCAGGGGAAGGCTTTTGGCTGCAAAAGTCGTTGCAATTCTTTTATTATCGTGTTATAATGTTTACAAATGAACAATTAGGAGGCGCGACCATGTCCATGCAGCAAATCCAGCAACCGGTCAAGGCGGATATCATCCTGAACGTCACCAAGGGCCATTTCGCCACAGGCCACAGCCACATCAACCACTATATCGACGTCACCAAGCAGAAATTCTGCCTCTCCGAGGCGCGCAAGGTGGCCATCGCGCTGAGCCGCGAATACAAGCTCCACACCCTCGTCGACACCATCCTCTGCCTGGACGGCACGGAGATGATCGCGTCCTGCATGGCCAGCGAGATGACCAAAACCGGCTACATGAACATCAACCAGAACCAGGACATGAACGTGCTGACGCCGGAGCGCACGGTGGGCAGCCAGCTGATCTTCCGGGAGAACACCGCGCCGATGATCACCGGCAAAAACGTGCTGATCATGATGGCGTCGGTGTCCACCGGCTACACGGCCAAGTCCGCCATCGAGACCATCGCCTACTACGGCGGCCGCGCCGTGGGCATCGCCTCGATCTTCGCCACGGTGGATTCCATCGCGGGCCTGCCGGTGAGCAGCCTGTTCAACCCCAACGACCTGCCGGGCTACACCTCCTACGACGCCAACGACTGTCCCCTCTGCAAGGCCGGGCAGAAGCTGGACGCCCTGGTGAACAGCTTCGGGTATTCCAAGCTGTAGGAATCAGAGGATCAACCGAGGACGGGGCTGTCTCATAATACTGATAGCGGTTCAATTTCCTTCGTAGGGACGCCCTTCATGGCGTCCGCGGGCGGAGGGTCCGCTCCCAGCGGCAAGAATGCCGCCCCTACGGGGATGATTGCAACGTCCGGACGTGTTTTGAGACAGTCCCCTGAGCGAAACCGGATGAGGTGTCCCCGAATCGGCAAGTTCGTCTATCCCAATAGATGATCTTAGCGAAACGGGGACACCTCATCAGTCCGCTGCGCAGACAGCTTCCCCTCAAGGGGAAGCCCTTTTTTGCTCTTCGCGGAATGTTAAAGGATCGGTATAACGTAGTCCGTTGACGCAAGGAAAAGACCCTTCGCTTCGCTCAGGATGACAAGGTCTCAATTCGTTGTCATCCTGAGCGAAGCGAAGGATCTGTACATCTGTACACTACAGGGGATCGGCTTTACCTGCTTCATTCCTTGCGTGCCATTCCACCTTCAACCTTCTCCAGGAACGCCGCCACATACTCCGCGTACAGTCCCGGCGCGGTGAGCACCGAGGCGGCGTGGGGCGCGCCCTCGATCAGGTGCAGCTCGCTCTCCCCCGCCGTGGCCGCCTGCATCCTCCGGCTGTGGTCGGGGGTGATGAATGTGTCCGCCGCGCCGTGGATGAACAGTATGGGGACGGTATTCCCGGCCAGGCTGTCGATGGGCCGCATCTCGTTGAAGGCATAGCCGTAGCGCACCTTCGCGGCGATCCCGCCCAGGTCCACCAGCCAGCCGGGCAGCTTCATGCCCTTCATCGCACCCTTCAGCACCAGCACGATCTCCGCGAAGCCGCAGTCCGCCACCACGAAGTCCACCGGCGGCCCGCCCTCCAGCACCGCCACCGACGTGGCCGCGCCCAGGGATTCTCCGTGCAAGCCCAGCGTCGCCGCCTCCGGGTGGCGCTTTTTCGTGTCCGCGATCATCGCGGCCAGGTCCTTCCGCTCCCGGATGGAATAGGTGCAGTAGGCGGGCGCGTTCAGGCCGTGGCCCCGCAGGTCATAGAGCACCAGGTTGTAGCCCATGAAGAGCGGCTGCTGGAACTGACTCTCGAAGCAATCGTGAATGGGTTCCGTCAGCCTGATTAACGCCATCTCCTTGTCTGAGTTGACCAAGTCTATGTGACGAACCATCGCTCCATACTTCTTGCAGAATGCTCCCTCGAAGGGAACACGACGCAACACCGTCAGGTATTTCTCGGCCAACTCCCACTCCTCGCGCATCAAGGCACACTTGATTGAGAGTTTCAACAGGCGAATGGTGGGCCCCGTCATGACCATCTGCTCCATGCAAGCATGCTGCGACGGCTCGATGAAGCCGCCATAATAGTTGCCTTCAGGCACATAAAGGCTGCTCGCATTGTTATGCTGCCAATCCATTCCATGAAGGTGGAGCG
>OMZP01000030.1 GCA_900315585.1 uncultured Eubacteriales bacterium
GTGCTGAGCGCAACGGCCAGGGACACCTTTTTTGACGCCAAGCAGGCTAAAGCATTCGGGCTCGTCGATGAAATCATCGCGGATTGGGGTGAGCTTCGCCATGTGGGATGAGTCGATGAGAACGCTCGCTGAAGGGGTGCAGGTGTCTGCCGACAGCCGAAAAACGGGCATCAATGCCCATGACCTGGTCATCGGCCCGTCCGGAGCAGGAAAGACGCGGGGCTATGTCATTCCCGCCATCCTGCAGACGGAAGGGTCGATGATCGTCACGGACACGAAGGGCGATCTGTACGAGCAGGTCGTCGGTCCCTTGAAGTCCAGGGGATACAGGGCTCTGAAGCTGGACTTCCGCAACAGCAAAGAATCGCCGCTGGGCTACTCCGCCCTGGACTTCCTCCGCTTGGAAGGGCTGGGTGAAAGACCAAACGAGCAGGACGTTCTGTCCATTGCCGCGGCCTTATGTCCGATTGAAGATACCAGAGACCCCTTCTGGGAGTACGCTGCCAGAGGGGTGATCGCATCGATGCTGTACTATGTGTTGTCCTACCTTCCGAAGGAAGAGGGAACGCTCGTTACCCTTGGAAAGCTCTTTGACACAGTCGTGGACGGCAGATACGAACAACTTCTGGAGGATCTCGAGTGGGATGAGCCGGACAGCTTTTCGATCCATCAGTACGCATTTATTCGTGCCTGCAAGGATGCCGAGAAAATGCGCGGCTCCATCTTCGGCATTGTCGGGGAAAAGCTGGCGATCTTCCGCTTCGACGGGATGAAGCATCTGCTGACCCAGCGGGAGCGCGTGGATTTCGCCAGCCTGCGGAACGAGAAGACGGTACTGATCGTGAACGTCTCCGACTGCGATCGAAGCCTGGACCGGCTGACAGCCCTGTTCTTCCAGCAGGCGTTCAAGACGCTCATCGAGGGCGGCGCGGCAGGAATCCCGGTGCGCATCATCATGGACGACTTTGCGGCGTACAGCTGCTGTATTCCCGACTTTGATAACCTGATCTCAGTGGTTCGCTCCAGGAACATCTCCGTCAGCTGCATGATCCAGAGTATCGCGCAGCTGCAAGCCCTGTATCACGAAAAGGCAGCGACGGTTCTGGACAACTTTGACACCGTGCTGTATCTTGGCGGGAACAATCCAAGTACGGCGAGATACATCGCGGAGCGGGCAAATAAAATGCCCTGGGAGGTGCTGTCGATGGATCCGGAGGACGCCCTCCTCATCCAGCGGGGCAGCCTGCCAAGGAAGGTCAAACGCTACAAACTGGAGGATCATCCGGAAGTCGTGAACTACGATTCCCCGGAGGACGAAGACGGGGAATCCCTCGTTGACATCCTGGATTCGCTGGATTGGGGAGATGCCGGAATGCTGCTTTGACAGAAGGGATACAGGAAGAATGTAAACAATATCAGGATTTGAGAAAAAACAGTATCTCGAACTGGCAATATCAGTGGACACATGACACAGAAGACACCATTCAATGATGCATGATCATTTGGATGGTGTCTTCTATGCTTGATAGAAAAGTAAAGTCTTCTTTGATGCTCCGCTGCTGCGGTTCCCAGTCCAGAGAGTTTTCACTCGCAATCTCCTGGGCGTAGATTATACTGTTTCCGCACATCCGTCGGTACAGTGCAATATCATTTAAAGTGCATTGAGAAGGATCTTTGATGCGACTCGTTGGTCTGCATCAAAAAACTTCTTGCAATTCGGGCACATGCGCATGCTGGTCAAGCGATCAGTATTACCTGAGGACTTATACCCGCAATGTGGACATATGCTCCGACTAATCAGCGAAGGGGTTGCGAGCTTAAGCTCGTTACCGTACCAAGCTGCCTTGTATGTCAACATATCCCTGAACATACGCCATGAGGCCGAGGCAATATGTTGGGATGCCGATTTGTCAGCCAGCATAGCTTGAATATCAAGCTCTTCGACACATATCGTTTGGTTTTCGCGAATAAGTGTAGTCGTGAGCTTTTGCAAATAATCCTTACGCTGGTTGGCAATCTTGGCGTGTACCTTTGCCAGTCGCCTGCGCTGCTTTTCGTAGTTCTTTGAGTCTTTGGTCTTGCGATCAAGACGCCGTTGCAGCCTTTTGAGCTTTTTGAGACTTTTTTCGTAATACTGTGGATTATTATTCTCGTGGCCATTGCTGTCAACGCTATACAGATCAAGGCCAACGTCTATTCCTATCTGCCCCCCTTTGTTAGGTCGAGGTTCGGGTTTGAATTCTAACGTTAGAACGATATAGTATTCACCAAGAGGAGCCCTCTTGATAGAGGCACCGACAATTCTACTATAGCTGCCAAAGAAACCTTTGACCTTAATGGAGCCAACAATTGGCAGGTCAATTCTTGTCCTTTCCCTGTTTAAGCTAACGCCCCACGTTCTGTATGATTGCCAGTGGTCTCTTTTGCTCTTGAACCTTAGAGAAGAGAGATCTGTAGTCGTGCCAAGACATGCTCTAATATCAACACTGTCCAGAAAAGGGAAATCCTTGAAGTATTCCGATCTGATTTCGGGGAAGGAGATAATCCTCGGTTTGCTGTCTGCCCTTTCTTGACGCTTTGCAAGCCGATTGTTATAGACAAGCCGACAGCACCCAAAGGTCTGTTCAATCTTCTGCCTTTGGGTTGCGGTAGGATATGCTTTTAATATGACGCCTCTGTAAGCCATATCGTACCTCGCATAAGCGAATAAACCAGCTTGCCTTATAACCATATTATAACATGTATTGTAGGCATTTGCAAGCCTTTGAAGGCGTTTTGTTAACAATGATACAATACTGCCTGACGGCAGTTGATTTCGGCTCCTGCTATGAAAGGACATTGATAATCGAGGACAATACGTATGGAAGACACAAACCGTGGCAATGCACCTATCGAGGACAATACGTATGGAAGACACAAACCGTGGCAATGCACCTGGATATGCCCGAGTATAACGATGCCGGAAAGCTGTTCTGGAATGACGTAAGACGATTTAATGGATATGTGTTTTTTTTGCGGCAATAGTAAGGAGATTTTGATCGCTGGTTGATCGACCTTAGAAATATGTGGTATACTAAAGCCGCAAAACTACATACGGAGTTCACGAGGGAGGCGACAGGAACGCAGGGGTATTGGTAGCAGTAAATCCCCATGAGGCCGACCGACGATGACCAGAACCGGCAATTCTGGAACAGTAACGCCCACAGCGCCTAAGTCCGGCAGCTTATATAAGCGTGAGTCCGCCCACCTGCCAAGGAGCAGTAGACGATCGAGCCAAAGGGTATAATAGCTACGAGCGGTGAACAAACAGACATAAATACAGTAAATATGTCTGTTTGTTATGCCGCTGTTTATTATATTTGCGGCTTCTCCGTTTGAGAATGGGAGGATTCGCAGATGGAAAAAGAGAGCAAAAACAGTATGAGTAGGATGGATACGCTTCGAAAGGAGGAGAACACTTCGGTGAAAAGATGCGTATATACGGTTGATGAAGTTCGTCAGATGTTGGGGATTGGCAAGAATGAAGCATATCGACTGGTGCATAATCAATCGTTCCCGTCAATAAGGATCGGTAATCGAATTGTCATTCCCATCGAATCCTTTCATAATTGGCTGAATCAATCGGCATAATACAGAGGACCTCCGAGGATAATGAGAATGCCTCACCTCGGACTCATGACACTATCAATAACAACTTGGCCCGGGGATGAATAGCCTTTATTCCCTGGGCCTGCTTTTGTCGGTAGTATTGTAAAAATGTAGTAGATGTGGTAATATATATGCGGATAATATGTCTGTCACGGACTGTCAGGAACAGAAGGGAAACACCGGACAGGGGAGCATTTGGTAGAAAAAATGGTAGAAAAATAGGAGAGTCAAGACGTGATTCACGGGGATAAAGGTCAGAAACTGGAATACAAAAGTGCAGCTATACAAGACTAGAAGTGATAGTCAGAGATGGTCAGGAAACGAGGCTACTACAGTTCGACCCCCCTCGGCTCCACCACACGGAAATCTAGTCGAACCCCGGACATACTCACCGCCGTTTTCGGTGACGGTTTGTTCGGGATATTCTGCCAGGTATGACAAATCCCCTCCAAGCAATTTCGCTTGGAGGGGATACTTTTTCTATTACCACTATATACATTCTACTTCTACCACTATCTTGTTTTCTCAGGAGGCTTTTCTATCGAAGAAAAGCGTATTGCGAAGGATTGAAGGAGTGGGAATCGTCAGAAACGGAAAGATCGGAAAAATATCCATGTAATCCTGAAAAATCGCCATATGAAAGCGAGTGGATCCATCTTATCATTAGTTATAGGTTAAATGAATTCTTCCACATGGCGTTCATGTGGATGATAAATAGATAAGGAGGATTCTCCCATGAAGAAAATGAAAGTCCTGTTGTCCGTCCTGCTGGCGCTGGCGATGCTGCTGTGCGCGACCGCCGCAATGGCCGAGGGCTACTCCGTGGACACCCTGGAGGTCAAGATCTGGGATAACAACCAGCTGGCCGGCCTGCAGGAGATCGCCAACGAGTGGACCGCCCAGAGCGGCGTCAAGGTCAACATCCAGGTTGTCGACTGGGGCAACTACTGGACCCTGCTGGAAGCCGGCGCCTCCGGCGGCGACATGCCCGATGTGTTCTGGATGCACTCCAACAATGCCGAGATGTACATGAACGCCGGCAAGCTGCTGGACCTGACCGACTACATCGCTAACAGCGAAGTGGTGAACCTTGAGAACTACTATCAGGGCATCACCGACCTGTACAGCAAGGATGGCAAGAACTACGCCGTGGCCAAGGACCATGACACCATCGCCCTGCTGTACAACAAGGCCATCTTCGACCAGTATGGCGTGGACTATCCCACCGACGACTGGACCTGGGAGGACTACAAGGCGGCGGCCGAGGCCATCACCGCGGCTTCCGGCGGCGAAGTCTATGGCGGCGCCTGCAACACCGGCAACAACCAGGATACCTTCTACAACATCATCTATGACTTCGGCGGCTACGTGATCTCCGACGACAAGAAGACCTCCGGCTGGAACAACGAGAACACCATGAAGGCCTTTGAGTTCATGGCCACTCTGTTCGACAACGCCTGGGCTCCCCAGCAGATGCTGGCCGAGAACGGCAAGGATCGTCTGTTCCTGAACAAGAAGATCGCCATGGACACCGAGGGCAGCTGGATGATCAGCCAGTTCTACACCGACGACAACCACGAGGATTACGCCTGGGCGATGCTGCCCTATGAGGACGTGAACGGCAACGGCGCCTGCGACGAGGGCGAGCGCGTTTCCATCTACAACGGCTTGGGCTGGGCCGCCTCCGCTGACGTGGCGGATCCGCAGGCTGCCTGGGATCTGATCGAGTGGTTCTCCAGCAAGGAGATGCAGCTGAAGCAGTCCGAGCTGGGCGTGACCATGGCCGGCTACATCGGCTGCTCCGATGCCTTCATGAACGCCTTCCCCGGCATGGACATCTCCGCCTTCCTGAAGATGGAGACCGAGGGCACCCTGGTGTTCCGTCCCTACAGCAAGTACACCTCCCGCTGGGAGGATCAGGCCACCAGCGACCTGGTTGCCGTTTGGAACGACGCTTCCCTGATGACCGATACGCTGAACCGCATGGCGGACGACATGAACGCCCTGCTGGCCCAGGAATAAACCCCGAGCCATGCGCCCAAGGCCTTTGGGCCTTGGGCGCATCAATATTCCACAGATAGGAGGTTTGGTTCCATGGCAAAGACAAGAGGCAAGATGACGCCCAGTCAGAAGAGCCAGGCCAAATGGGGGTTGGCGTTCGTCGCCCCCACCATGATCGGATTGATCGTGCTGAACTTCTACCCGATCTTCAACACGGTCTATCAGTCATTTTTCAAGACCGGCGACTTTGGCATGGGCAACATCTTTGTTGGCCTGCAAAACTATGCCACGGTGCTGGGCGGCAAGGAATTCTGGAGCAGCCTGGTGAACACCTTCAAGTATGCTCTGATCGAGGTTCCCTTCTCGGTGGCATTCGCGCTGCTGCTGGCGGTGTTCCTCAACCGCAAGATCGCCTTCCGCGGCGGCTACCGCACCGTGTTCTTCCTGCCCATGGTGGCGGCCCCGGCGGCTATCGCCATGGTGTGGCGCTTCCTGTACAACCAGCAGTTCGGCCTGATCAACAATGTGTTCCACAGCACCACGGCCTGGATCTCCGACCCGAACATCGCCTGGATCTCATTGGGCGTCATCGGCGTATGGAGCGTCGTGGGCTACAACATGATCCTGCTGATCGCCGGCCTGCAGGAGATTCCCCACGACTACTACGAGGCCGCTGAGATCGACGGCGCCACCGGTATCAAGCAGTTCTTCCGCATCACGATACCGCTGCTGAGCCCCACGATCTTCTTCATCCTCCAGACCCGCATCATCGGCGCGCTGCAGCAGTTCGACCTGATCTTCATGATGATGGATCGTTCCAACCCGGCGCTGCCCAAGACGCAGACGGTGGTCTACTACTTCTACGTCAACGCGTTCCAGTACAACAATCGCGGCCTGGGCGCGGCCATCGTGCTTTGCATGCTGGTGCTCATCATGCTGATCACCCTGATTCTCCAGAAGACGGAGAAGTACTGGGTGTTCTACAACTGAGAAAGGAGGGGCGACAATGGAAAGCTACAAGGCCAAAAAAGCTTTGACCCAGGGACTGATCCATCTGTTCCTGATCGTGTTCACAATCACCATGCTGGTGCCCTTCCTGTGGATGGTGCTCACTGCGTTCAAGACCCAGACGGAATCCACCGCCATCGACCCTTTCGTCATCCTTCCCTCCAGTTGGAAGTTTGAGAACTTCGTGACGGTGTGGAACAGCTACAACTTCCTCTTACTCTACAAGAACACGCTGCTGATGATCTTCTTCCGCGTCGTCTGCGCTGTGCTGACCGCCACCATGGCCGGCTATGCCTTCGGCCGCCTGGAGTTCCCGGGCAAGAAGATCCTGTTCGCGATGGTTCTGATCCAGATGATGGTGCCCGGCCAGATCTTCATCATCCCGCAGTACATCATGGTCAGCAAGCTGAAGTGGATCAACACCATCGCCGGCCTGGTGTTCCCCGGCGCGGTGACCGCCTTCGGCACGTTCCTGCTGAAGCAGGGCTACCAGGGCCTGCCGAAGGATTTGGAGGAGGCGGCCAGCATCGACGGCTGCAACATCGGCCAGCAGTTCCTGGTCATCATGATGCCGCTGACCCGCTCCTCGATGGTGTCCCTGGGCATCTTCACCGCGGTGTTCGCGTTCAAGGATCTGATGTGGCCGATGATCGTCTGCTCCGACGCCAAGAGCACCACGCTGTCCGCCGGCCTGGCCAAGATGCAAGGTCAGTTCTCCAGCAACTTCCCGCAGCTGATGGCTGCGGCCACCATGGCCTGCCTGCCGATGATCGTGCTCTACCTGATCTTCCAGAAGCAGTTCGTCGAAGGCATTGCCACCTCCGGCGGCAAGCTGTAGAATACTGGGCAATGGGCTGCATGGGGCGTCGCCCGGCCATGGTGGCGCTCCATGCAATCCAATCAATAAGGGATGACGCGGACCATCAATCCCCAAAGGAGGATGCCCCATGAGCCCAAGGAATTACAGTGAAACGCCCGTCTATCGCGTTTTGGTGGAGCACAGCCCCAGGCAGAGCGACGAGCTGTACCTGACGCTGTGCGGCGTTGAGCAGTGCAGGCCGAACAAAGAGCGTGAGTTCCGCGTGCGTGATGGCTATCACCTGCACGTAATTCTCTCCGGAAACGGTGTATTGGAGGCGAACGGATGCGCCACGCGCCTCCACGAAGGGCAGTTGTTCCTGATCAAGCCCGGAGAAAAGATCGCCTATCATCCTGATCCGCAGAACCCCTGGACTTACTGCTGGATGTCCTTCGGCGGCGCGATGGCGGGCGGGATGATGCGTGAGGCGGGGTTTGAAGAGGGCGTCTATATTCTGGAAAGCCATGTGAATGTGGACAAGTTCTACCGAATTTGCAATCAGGCGCTGGAAACGCCGCAGCTGACAGCGGCGGGAGCGATTTGGCGGCTCGGCCTGACGATGCAGTACATTGCCCTCGCCATTGAATCTCAGGAGCGGGGGAACAAGAACGAGAATCAAAAGGTGCATCGGGCGCTCTACAAAAAGCAGGATTATGTCCGCTACGCGATTGATTTCATCAAAAACAACTATTCGAGCATTACCCTGAAGGATGTATCGGACTATCTTGGACTCAACAAGAATTATTTTTCCGAGATTTTCAAGCAAAGCCAGGGCATTACGCCCAATGAGTACCTGTTTCAGGTGCGCATGCGCCAGGCGAGCCAGATGCTGGCAAACCTGACGATAGGCATACAGGAAATTGCGAGTTCTGTCGGCTATTCGGATTCGCTGACCTTCTCCAAGGCATTCAAGCGCTTCTTTGGCGTAAGCCCCAGGTTCTACCGCGACATGCCGCCGGAGCAGAGGCCGACTTTTGACAAAGTACTTACAAACAGAAAAAACGACAGGCAGGAGTAGACGACCATGGCCATAAACTACCACGCCGAGGACAGGACCATCACACTTCATACCCGGTCCAGCACCTATCAGATGCAGATTGCAGGCACCGGCCATGTGCTGCACCTCTACTATGGGCACAGGGTCGACGGCATGTGCCTGGATTATCTCCATATCCTGACGGATTGCGGCTTTTCGCCCAACAGTTATGAAAACCGTCTGCGCCGGGAGGTGTCCCCGGACATCCTGCCCCTGGAATACTCCGCTGCGGGCTGTGGCGATTACCGGGTACCGGCGCTGGAGTGTATGAGCGACGCGGGCCTTGTCGGCGCGGATTTGCGCTATGTGCGCCACGAAATCACGGATGGAAAGTACGCGCTGCCCGGGCTGCCCGCTGCCTTTGCGGAGGCGGGAGAGGCGCAGACGCTGTCCCTGATCCTGGCGGACGCGGCGACGGGCCTGGAGGTCGAGCTGCTCTACGGCGTGTTCGAGGCGGCGGACGTGATTACCCGCGCCGCGGTGTTTCGCAACAACGGGGATGCGGCAATCCGACTGGATCGGGCGTCCAGCCTGTGCCTGGACATTCCCTTTGGGACTGGACCTTCCGGTGGATGCTGGGATCTGCTGCACCTGCACGGGCGGCACTGCATGGAGCGCATGCCCGAGCGCGTCCGGCTGATGCACGGCATACAGACCCTGGGGAGCCGCCGCGGCGCGTCCAGCCACCATAATAACCCCTTCGCGGTGCTGATGGCGTCCGATGCCGGGGAGACCTGCGGCGAATGTATCGGCATCATGCCCGTATACAGCGGGAACCATCGCACCGATATCGAGCTGAACCAGGCCGGTTCCGTCCGTGTCGTCAGCGGCATAGGCGGCGACCTGTTCGCATGGCAGCTCGACCCCGGCGACTGCTTCTTTGCCCCGGAGGTCATCCTCTGCCGCACCGGGGAGGGCCTGGAGCGACTGACCCATCTCTGTCACGACTTCCTCAACCGGCATGTCATCCGCAGCCCGTGGAAAGACAAAAAGCGCCCGCTGCTCATCAACAGCTGGGAGGCCATGACCTGTGATTTCAACGCCGAAAAGGTCTTGAAGTTCGCGGAGGAAGCCGCCGCGCTGGGCATCGAAATGGTGGTGCTGGACGATGGCTGGTTCGGCGCCCGGGACGACGACAACGCGGGGCTGGGCGACTGGTTCGCCAATGAAAGGAAGCTGCCCGGGGGCTTAAAGCCGCTTTCCGATGCCATCCACGGCTTGGGCATGAAGTTCGGCCTGTGGGTGGAGCCGGAGATGGTCAACGAGGACAGCAGTCTCTACCGCACCCATCCCGACTGGGTGCTGGCCGTTCCAGGCAGAAAGCCCGTCATGGCCCGCAACCAGCTGGTGCTGGACATGGGAAGGTCTGAGGTCGTGGCGTACCTTTATGATGTCATCTCCACGCTCATTCAGGAGAACGGCATCGATTACATCAAGTGGGATATGAACCGCAACATCGCCGATACCTTCAGCGCCGCGCTGCCGCCCCATCGCCA
Organism: uncultured Eubacteriales bacterium; assembly: GCA_900315585.1. Taxonomy (GTDB): domain Bacteria; phylum Bacillota; class Clostridia; order Christensenellales; family Aristaeellaceae; genus UBA2862. The sequence goes on from OMZP01000030.1 coordinate 10,049, forward strand.
GATGGAGGTGAGCCACCGCTACATGCTCGGCGTTTACGCGCTGCTGGATCGGCTGACCCGCGAATTCCCGGAGGTTCTGTTTGAGAACTGCGCCGGTGGCGGCGGGCGCTTCGACGCGGGCATGCTGTACTACACGCCCCAGATCTGGTGCAGCGACGATACCGACGCCATCGAGCGGCTGACCATCCAGATGGGCACTGCCGTCGGCTATCCCGTGGGCACCATGGGGGCGCACGTCTCCGCCTGCCCCAATCAGCAGACCGGGCGCACGACGCCCTTTGGCACCCGGGCCATTGTGGCCATGAGCGGCACCTTCGGCTATGAGCTGGATCCCGCCCACCTGTCAGAGGAGGAAAGACGGCAGGTGCGCGTGTGGAACGAGCGCTATTACCGCTTCTATGATTTGATTCATCGGGGAAAGTATTATCGACTTACCGGGATCGACAGGCAGGTGGATTACGCCGCCTGGGCCTATGTGAGAGAGGATGGCAGCCAGGCGCTGGTGAACCTGGTGGTGACCCGCGCCCACGCCAACACCCACGGTTTCCACATTCACTTGAGGGGATTGAACGCCCAGGCGCGCTATCGGCTTGCGGAGCAGGTGATCGAAGGGTGCGAAGCGCCGGACGGGACGTACCTGGGAGGAATGGACTTGACGGGGCGCGTCTTCACCGGCGCGAGCCTGATGATTGCGGGCTTTACGCTGCGGCCCATGCGGGGCGACGCCCCGGCCGCTCAGCTGCTGTTTGAACAGACGGACGCGGAGGAAATGTGATATGCGCTCTCTGCCGCAATGGTTTCGGGACGAGCGCGTGAAGCTGAAGGGCTACAGCCTGCGGGGCAAGCTGAAATACATCTGGCAGTACTACCGGCTGTGGATCATCGGCATCGGCTTTGTGGTGGGCTTCATTACCTATGCCCTGTGGAATTATGTCACCGTGCCGGGAGACATCCACTTCTATGCCATCTTCTCCAACACCTACGCGCAGCTGGGGCAGGGATCCGATTTCTACAACGGGTTTGTGGAAGCGGCGGGATACGATCTTTCGGCAGGCGTGGTGGAAATTGACTGCGCGAGCTACTGCAAGCCCTCGGGCAGGGTGACCGGCAACACCTACTATGAGAAGCTGATCTCCATGCTGGATGCCGGCGTGGACGACATATGGGTGGCGGAGGCGGAGGACATCATCGCCGTCGGCGAGGGCGGCAGGCTGATGGACCTGAACGGCGAAGGCGCGGCGGCGCTGAAGGAGCGCTATGGCGACCGGTTCATCTACTGCACGCCGCTGGATGAGAGCTACAGCGACCAGCCCGTGCCCGTCGGCATCGATCTGTCCGGCACGACGCTTACCGGCGAATACAGCGCCTATCCGAACGGCGCGGTGCTGGGCGTCAACGCATATACGAAGCGCCTTGACCAGGTGATCGTGTTCCTGGATTACCTTTTTGCGCGGGAGGGGTGAGGCGAAGTGCAAAGGCTGCTGAGACTCTTTGGGGAAGAGAGCGCCTTGGGCCGCTTCCTGAACCGGCTGTATGTCATCATCGCTTCCAACCTGCTGTTCGTACTGTTCAGCGTGCCGGTGGTCACCATCGGCGCGAGCCTCTCCGCGCTGAACTACACGCTGATGAAATACCAGCGCGGCGATAAGCACTTCAAGGTGGCGGCGATGTTCTGGAAGGGCTTCAGGGAATCCTTCGGAAAGGCCACGGTGTGCTTTGTGGTCTATGTGCTGCTGATGCTGTTCCAGGCGCTGGAGATCAGCTGGTGCAGGCAATTTGCCGGCCCCGTGGCGCTGTTCCGATACGCGCTCATAGGGCTGATGGCGCTGGAAACCATCCTGGCGGCCTACCTGTTCCCGGTGATCGCGGCCTTCAACGGAGGCATTAGGGAGCTTTTGAAAAACGCGCTGTACTTCGCGTTTTCAAAGCCCCACTGCATGCTGGCCTGCGTGGCGCTGTACGTCGCGCCGCTGGCGGCAACCTACGTGTTTTTTCAGTATCTGCCCCTCTGGGCCTTCCTGTGGCTGATGTTCGGCTTTGCGCTGATCGCCTACATTGCTGGCGGAATCATGCTACGGCAGTTCATGCCCTTTCTGCCGGAGGTGGACATCTGCGGCGACATCATCCCGCTGGGGATGGAGGGCGACCCCAACATCATGGTGGGCGAGGACGATTCCGGTGACGATCCCGACGAAGACACCCTCCGGGAAATGATGAAATACGGACTTTGAATCTCAGGGACGCGGCGTCCCTTGGAATACATGGTGTCCGCCTACTCCACTCAATAGACGGGCATACATACGAAAAGGAGGTTATCCCATCCCGCAGGGCCCGCGGTGCGGCAGTGTGGAGACCTGTCGTAATGCGGTTCACCCACCTTTACCGGGTGACGCGAGGGCACGGCAAAGGACCGCCGCGCTCAGGGCTGTATGCAATGGCAGAGGTCATCATCAAGAACATGAAGAAGGTTTACGGCGGCAAGACGACGGCGGTACACGATGTCAATCTGCACATCAAGGACAAGGAATTCATCGTGCTGGTCGGGCCCTCCGGCTGCGGCAAGTCCACCACGCTGCGCATGGTGGCTGGCCTGGAGGACATCACCGAGGGCGAGCTGTACATCGACGGCAAGCTGTGCAACGACATCGCCCCCAAGGATCGCGATATCGCCATGGTCTTCCAGAACTACGCCCTCTATCCCCACATGTCCGTCTACGACAACATGGCCTTCGCCATGAAGATGAAGAAGATTCCCCAGGATCAGATCGACAAGAAGGTGCGCGAGGTGGCCCAGGTGCTGGACATCACCCAGTATCTGGAGCGCAAGCCCAAGGCCCTGTCCGGCGGCCAGCGCCAGCGCGTGGCCATCGGCCGCGCCATGGTGCGCGACCCCAAGGTGTTCCTGATGGACGAGCCGCTTTCCAACCTGGACGCCAAGTTGCGCAACCAGATGCGCGCGGAGATCATCAAGCTGCGCCAGAGCATCAACACCACCTTCATGTACGTCACCCATGACCAGACCGAGGCCATGACCCTGGGCGACAGGATCGTCATCATGAAGGACGGCTATGTGAACCAGATCGGCGCGCCCCAGGACCTGTACAACAAGCCCGTCAACCTGTTCGTGGCCGGCTTCATCGGCATGCCGGTGATGAACTTCTTCGACGGCTCCAAACTGCTGCTGGAGAACGGCAGGTACTACGCCCAGATCCACAACGCCAGGTTTGAGCTTTCCGAGTTCCAGCAGAAGGCGCTGAAACAGAACAACCAGCAGCCCTGCGACATAATCGCCGGCATCCGCCCCTGCCACATCCTGCTGGACGAGGGCGAGCTGACCGCGAAGGTGGAGGTCTCCGAGATGCTGGGCAACGAGGTCAACCTGCACACCAATTGTGAGGGCGACCATGTGGTCATGGTCATCCCCACGATGAACCTGGAGACCGACGTCAGCATGGGCAAGACCATCCGCTTCTCCACCCAGCCGAGGCTCATCCAGCTGTTCGACAAGCAGACCCATAACAACCTGATCTGGTTCGACGAGGCCTCCGCCAAGGCCAACGCGCCGGTCTGCAAGGAATACAACTTCTGAACCATTTCGGGCTGAAGGGATGGGAATCCCCGTCCCTTCAGCCCTTGCTATGTCTTGCGAAGGGGATGGAGCCATGTTTGAAACAATTCTCCGAAGCCCGGACTTCGTCATGATTGACAATGCCGAGGCGAAAAGGGCGGCGGATGGGAGCAATGCCTTTGTTTTCAGGGACATCCGCGTGACGTGTGAAAAAAGGGAGGATGCTCTCGCGGTGTTCTTGGAGTCGCAGAAAGCGCCGGTCAGCCGCATACGGCTGCGCTGGCGATTTCGGGAAGCGCTGCGCGGAATGGTGTTGGGCGATGCGTGGGAGCGCGCCTATGGCGATTTGGAATGGACGTGCGTCAATCCCTTTCGCAGCCTGCCCTGGTATGCCCTGGTGCACGATGGGGGTGATACGGCAGGATACGGCGTCATGGTTCGGCCGGGGGCGATTTGCAGCTGGCAACTCGATCCCGAAGGCGTCACGCTGTGGCTGGATGTCCGCAGCGGCGGAGAAGGCGTCCTGTTGAATGGCAGGCGGCTTCTGGCTGCGCAGGTGGTGTCCAGGGTGTACTCCGATATGGACGCATTCGACGCGGCCCGGGATTTCTGCGGGCGCATGTGTTCCGATCCGCTGCTTCCCCCGCAGCCTGTGTACGGCTCCAACAACTGGTACTATGCCTATGGCCACAGCACCGCCCAGGACATCCTGAACGATGCCCATTACATGGCAAAGCTGACGCAGGGACTGAAAAACCGCCCCTATGTCGTGATCGACGACGGGTGGCAACAGGGGCGCTACCGACCGGACGGCTCCTTTGACGAGGTCTACAACGGAGGTCCCTGGCTGCCGAACCCGCGCTTTGGCAATATGCGCGCGCTTGCCAGGGAAATGGCGCGCATGGGTGTCGTTCCGGGGATCTGGGTACGGCTGCTGCAGGATGACAGCGAGGAGATTCCCGGCGAATGGCGGCTCGAAAACGGCGCGCTCGATCCCTCAAAACCGGAGGTGCTTGAGCACGTTCGCGGTATCGTGGATCGCATCGGGCGATGGGGCTTTAAGCTGTTGAAGCACGACTTTTCCACCTATGATATCACCGTCCGCTGGGGCTGGCAGATGGCCCATGAGATGACGGATGACGGTTGGCACTTTGCGGACCGAACCCGGACGACGGCGGAGATCATCGTGGGTTTCTATAAAACCATTCTCGACGCGGCAAAGGTCCACGACATGCTGGTGCTGGGTTGCAACGCCGTGGGCCACCTGGGCGCCGGATTGATGCACATGAATCGCGTCGGCGAGGACACCAGCGGGCTGGTATGGGAAAAGACGCTGAAGCACGGGGTCAATGCCTTGGCCTATCGGATGCCTCAGCACCGGGCATTTTTCGATGTGGACGCGGACTGTATGGGCATTTCTGAACACATCGACTGGAGGCTCAACAGCCAATGGGGAGAGCTGCTCAGCCGCAGCGGAACATCGATGTTCATCTCCGTCGCGCCTGAATCGCTGCCAGGGGAGCAGGAAGAAGCGCTGGCACGGATGCTGGCGGTCAATTCCCACCCCCGCGAGGCGGCACGGCCTCTGGACTGGCAGGAGACCACGCTTCCCAGAAGCTGGCGGATCGATGGGGAAACCGTAACCTTCAACTGGCACGGCGCGCGGGGTCAGTATGTTTCGTTTGGAGATGTTCCCATAACCGAGATAGAATGATGGAGGAAACAGAACATGCCGAAGATCACATTCATGGGCGCGGGCTCCACGGTGTTTGCCAAGAACGTGCTTGGCGACAGCATGATGACCCCGGCGCTGGAGCAGAGTACCATCGCGCTCTACGACATCGATGTCACCCGACTGGATGAGTCCGCCGCCATGCTGGAGGCCATCAACTGCAACAACGGCTCCAAGGCCCGGATCGAGAAGTACCTGGGCGTGGAGAACCGCCGGGACGCTCTGCGCGGCGCGAACTACGTGGTCAACGCCATCCAGGTGGGCGGCTACGCTCCCTGCACCATCACGGACTTTGAGATTCCAAAGAAGTACGGCCTCCGGCAGACCATCGCCGACACGCTGGGCGTGGGCGGCGTGTTTCGCGCGTTGCGCACCATCCCGGTGATGCTGGACTTCGCCCGGGACATGGAGGAAGTCTGCCCGGACGCCTGGTTTTTGAACTACACCAACCCCATGGCCATGCTCACCGGCGCGATGCTGCGGCTGACAGGGGTCAAGACCGTGGGCTTGTGCCACAGCGTCCAGGTGTGTGCGCCCACGCTGCTTCGGGAGCTGGGCATGCCTTACGACGACACCGTTCAGTGGAAGATCGCGGGCATCAACCATCAGGCCTGGCTGCTGGAGCTGACGAAGGACGGCGCAGACCTGTACCCGGAGGTCAAGCGCCGCGCCCTGCTGTACAACCAGGGCAAGCTGGACATCGGCACCGTGGAGGAGCGCATCGCCTGTCTCACCCAGGGAGAGGAGCTGCCCGGCAGGTGGATCGAGCGAATCCGTGAGGAATACGAATTGTACAAAACCAAGGGCGTTCACAGCGACATGGTGCGCCTGGAGCTGATGCGCCGCTTCGGCTACTACATCACCGAGTCCAGCGAGCACAACGCGGAGTACTGCCCCTGGTTCATCAAGGGCCGCTATCCCGAGCTGATCGACCGCTTCAACATCCCGCTGGACGAGTACCCCCGCCGCTGCATCCACCAGATTCAGGAGTGGAAGGAGCGCGGCCATGAGCTGACCAAGGACCCCACGCTGACCCATGCGCGCAGCCAGGAGTACGCCAGCTACATCATGGAAGCCATGGAGACCGGCAGACCCACGAAGATCGGCGGCAATGTGCTGAACAACGGCCTCATCACCAACCTGCCCGCCAACGCCTGCGTGGAGGTGCCCTGTCTGGTGGACAGAAACGGCGTGCAGCCCATCTACATCGGCGATCTGCCGGAGCAGTGTGCCGCGCTGAACCGCACCAACATCAACGTGCAGCTGCTGACCATCGAAGCCGCCCGCACGCTGAAGAAGGACTACATCTATCAGGCCGTCATGCTGGATCCTCACACCGGGGCGGAGCTGTCCATCGACGACATCGTGGCCATGTGCGACGAGCTGATCGAGGCCCACGGCGACTGGCTGCCGAAGTACCATTGATCCGGCGGCCTGTCAGACGCTGCGGACAAACAGGAGAGAGATGAATACAATGCACGAGTATATCTTTTCCGCGCCGGGGCGCACGGAGATCAGCGGCAACCACACCGACCACCAGCACGGCTGCGTGCTGGCGGCGTCCGTCAACCTGAAGACCATGGCGGTGGTGACCCTGAACGACGAGGGAATCATCCGGGTTCAGTCCGAGGGCTACGCGCCGGTGGAGGTGGACCTGGCGAGGCTGGATGTCGTGCCGGAGGAGGCGAACACCACGGCGGCGCTGGTGCGCGGCGTGGCGGCGGCCTTCAGTCAGCGGGGCGCGAAATTGAAGGGCTTTGACGCGAAGGTGTCCTCCACGGTGCTGCCCGGCAGCGGCCTGAGCTCCTCCGCGGCGTTTGAGGTGCTGATCGGCAACATCATCAACACGCTGTTCTTTGAGGGTAAACTGGACGCGGTGGAGATCGCCAAGATCGGCCAGTACGCCGAGAACGTGTACTTCGGCAAGCCCTGCGGCTTGATGGACCAGATGGCCTCCAGCGTGGGCGGCATGGTGTTCATCGACTTTGCGGACCCGCAGAACCCGCTGGTGGAGCGGGTGGACTTCGACTTCGCCGCCACGGGCCACGCGCTGTGCATCATCGACACCGGCGCGGACCCGGAGCGCCTGGCGGACCTCGCCGAGAAGATCCTGAACAAGTGGCGCGGGTACACCGACGAGGCGGCTTTCATCTACGCCGAGACCGAGGGCGTGCCCCACAACACCATCACGCCCATCGCCCGCAGGAGGGGAGAGGACTACGAGCTGGACCTGGTGCTGCGCAACAACATCACCACCGCGGAGCACCCGCTGGGCGTGTACCACCCCCACGCGGAGCTGCACCACATCAAGAAGGAGATCATCGGCCTGATCGAGGTGATGGGCCTGGCGGTGCTGCCGGCGCGGCTCAAGAAGGAGCTGGCCGACCTGGCCGACGCGCTTGTTTCCCATGCGCCGCTGGCCGGGGAGCTGGAGAAGCACGCGCCCTGGGCGGAGGAGCTGAAAAAGCGGTATGCCTTCACCGCCGAAAACGCGCAGAACATCCTGCGCCTGGAGGTGGGCAAGGTGTTCGCGAAGGTGCTGGAGCACGCGGGCGTCTACAAGCGCAACGAGGACGGCAAGGCCGCATTCATGCGGTTTATTGACTGTGCCAACGGGGAGGAACGCATATGAGGATATTGGTGACGGGCGGCGCCGGGTATATCGGCAGCCACACGGCGGTTGAATTGATACAGGCGGGCTATGACGTCGTCATTGTGGACGACCTTTCCAACGCCCGGCGCGAGGTGATCGACAGGATACAGGAGATCACCGGCACAAGACCGCTATTCTACCAAATCAACTGCGCGGACAAGAAAGCGCTTCAGGCGGTATTCGCCGGGAACAGGATCGATGCCGTCATCCACTTCGCAGGCTTCAAGGCCGTTGGCGAGAGCGTGAAAAAGCCGCTGCAATACTACCGCAACAACCTGGACAGCACGCTGACGCTGCTGGAGGTCATGGAGGAGTACGGCTGCAGGAAGTTCATCTTCTCCTCCTCCGCGACGGTCTACGGCCCGGAGAATCCCCATTCCTACCGCGAGGAGATGCCTGCCATCCAGTCTTCCAGTCCCTACGGCTGGACGAAGGTGATGATCGAGCGCATCCTGACGGATTACACAACTGCCCACCCGGATTTCTGCGCGGTGCTGCTGCGCTACTTCAACCCCATCGGCGCACATGAATCGGGGCTGTTGGGAGACGACCCCAACGGCATCCCCAACAACCTGATGCCCTACATCGCCCGGGTCGCGGCGAGACAGTTGGAAAAGCTGACGATCTTCGGTGGCGACTATCCTACGCCGGACGGCACCTGTCAGCGGGATTACCTGCACGTGGTGGATCTGGCGGTGGGGCACCTGAAGGCGCTGGAATATGCCATGGACCACAAGGGCGTCGAGGCGGTCAACCTCGGCACCGGGAACGGCGTGTCTGTGCTGGAACTGGTGCAGGTCTTTGAAAAGGTCAATCATATCAAGCTGAACTATGTCATCGGTCCCCGTCGCGATGGGGACCTCCCGGCCTTCTGGGCGGACGCGACAAAAGCCAAAGCGCTGTTGGGTTGGGAGGCAAAGCACAGCATCGAGGATATGTGTGAAAGCGCGTGGAGGTTTGTCTTGCATTCCAACGTGCAATGAATCCATCGTCGATAGGCTCTGACCGGGTTTGAAACAGTGTGTGAAGGAGGGTAAACCATGGAGAATAAGATCAGGCGCATCGGCGTTCTGACCAGCGGCGGTGATGCGCCGGGCATGAACGCGACGGTCCGCGCCGTGACCCGCACGGCCATTGCCTGCGGCATGGAGTGCATTGGCATCCGCCGGGGCTGGCAGGGGCTCATCACCAGCGACTTCGTACAGCTGGATGCCGCCAGTGTCGGCCACATTCTTTCCAGGGGCGGCACGATCCTCTACACTGCCCGCAGCGAGGACTTCATGTCCGAAAAGGGCCGCAAGCGCGCGGTATCCACCTGCTAGATGCTGGGGATCGACGGTATCGTGGCAATCGGCGGCGACGGCACCTTCCGCGGTGCGCTGGAGCTGTCCCGGCTGGGGATTTCCACCGTCGGCGTGCCGGTGACCATCGACAACGACATCGGCTGCACCAACTATACCATTGGCTTCGACACCGCCTGTAACACCGCCATAGACTGTATCGACCGCCTGCGCGATACCATGCAGAGCCACGATCGCTGCTCGGTGGTGGAGGTCATGGGCCGCAACGCCGGGTTCCTGGCCCTGTATGTGGGCATCGCCGTCGGCGCGACGGCTGTGCTGGTGCCCGAGCGGGAGCTGGACTTTGAACGCGACGTGGTGGAGCGCATCCGCAACGCGCGCCTCGCGGGCAGCACCCACTTCATGATCGTGGTGGCCGAGGGCGTGGGCAGCGCCGTGGACATCGGCAAGTGCATCGAGGAGGAGATCGGCATCCAACCCCGCGTGACGGTGCTGGGCCACATCCAGCGCGGCGGCGCGCCGAATGCCCGTGATCGCGAGACAGCCACCCGCATGGGCTACTTCGCATTGAAGGCGCTGGCCGAGGGGCGGGCGAACTGCATCATCGGCACCCGCGGCGGCGACATCGTGGAGACGCCCATCGAGGAGGCGCTGGTGATGAAGAAGCACCTGCAGATGGATCGCTACGAGGTGCTGGAGACTATGAGCCTAGGCTCGGCCGGGCTGGTGCGCTCTATATAAAACAGCATGGATTATCAATGAAGCAATGTGCGGCGAAGCTGTTACCTCGAAGAACAAAGACAAGGACGTGAGTTTTTGTCTTTGATACTTTTTAGGGTCTTGTTTACGTTTTCGTTTACAAGCAAATTCATCGGACAGTGGAAGAACAAGAATTAACAGAATAATAACCACATAATAGAACACTTGTTTTATACGGGTGATTTGCGCATTCTCTCGTGTTATGGTATATTTGTACCGAGATGTCCTCTTTTGATCAAATGTCTCCCCACCCAAATTCACTTCCATGAATTCGAAAATGGCACTATTTATGCAGATTTGGCACTGTTTATGCAGAACTTATTGACATTATTATGACATTGGGTTATCACTACATTGTGACCTTTGGTCACATGGTATCAATTTAATGGTTTCGGGCCACAACACGATGGTACGAACATACAATGTGTTCGGGATCATCGCTCCATTCGAGAGAGGCCGTCCGCTAGGGCGGCTTCTTTCGTGCCTGTCGGAAGGTGACCACGAGGGAGCGTTTGCCTGCACTCTGCATGGGAGGGGGAGGCGCACAGGAAAATTACAAAGGAAAGGTATTGACAAACGACCGGATTTGTTGTATTATATCTCATGTCGCCGCGAGAACGCGGCTCTGTGGGACAATATGGGAGCATAGCTCAGCTGGGAGAGCATTTGCCTTACAAGCAAAGGGTCACAGGTTCGAGCCCTGTTGTTCCCACCAATGTGGTGCGGTAGTTCAGTTGGTTAGAATGCCAGCCTGTCACGCTGGAGGTCGAGGGTTCGAGCCCCTTCCGCATCGCCATTCGCCCAGGTAGCTCAGTCGGTAGAGCAGTAGACTGAAAATCTACGTGTCGATGGTTCGATTCCGTCCCTGGGCACCATTTGCGGTAGTAGCTCAGTTGGTAGAGCGCCACCTTGCCAAGGTGGAGGTCGCGAGTCCGAGTCTCGTCTACCGCTCCATTTTTTACGGCGAACGCCTCCGCGTGCGCCGCAATTTGGTGCCATAGCCAAGTGGTAAGGCAAAGGTCTGCAAAACCTTCATTCCCCGGTCCGAATCCGGGTGGCACCTCCAAAGCCCTGCGAAGCAGGGCTTTTTTGTATAGCAAAACCCCCGCGTTGATGCGGGGGTTTCGTTGCTTCTGTCACATCTCCAGCAGCCGCGCGGCGTCGGCGGCCTCTTGCTTGGCCTTGTCGATGGCGGTGAGGAGGGCGTCCCAGGAGCCGGTCTCGAAGCCGTCCCGGGCGAGCATCACGCCGCGGTGGTCGCTGCAGATCAGCAGGTACAGGTGCTCCGTCTCCTTGTGCTCGCGCACGTCGGTATAGTCGATCTCGGTGGGCTCGGCGTGGCCGGCGTCCACGGAGAGGGAGGTGCGATGGCAGGTGACGGTGCGCTGGGAGGCGTCGCCGTTGACGCGCCGGAAGGCCTTGTACTTGCGGCGCAGCTCGGATTTCTGGAGGGTCAGCGCCCAGAGGATGACGAGGATGCCGGTGAGCAGCGTGGGCACGCACAGCGCCGAGAGCACCGGGACGCGCGCCTGCAGGGCCAGGAAGAGCAGCCCGAAGGCCAGGAGCACGATGCCGCAGTAGAGCAGCGTCTTTTGGCGCTTTTGGGAGAAGATGGCGGCGTAGCCCTCGGCGAACAGCGCCTGGTCCACGGTGAGGCGGTTGACGGCGATCGGTTCCATCACTTGCCCTCCTTGTTCTTGTCGATGTCACGCAGCAGGGCCTCCCAGTGGCGGGTGCCGCTGTTCATCGGGTCGGGCTCGGCGGGTTCCTCGCCGGTGAGGGCCTCGAAGGAATCCTTGGCCCAGGGGTCGCCCTCCACGGCGATGAACTGTTCCTCGATGTTCAGATCGCGGTTCAGGTCGGCGTAGAGCCGCAGCTGGGACAGCAGGATGGGGAACCAGAAGCCCAGGAAGGGCACGACGAACACCGTCCACGGCGCCAGCAGCACGATCAGCGCGATCCAGACCAGCTGGATCAGCACCGCCGCCAGCACCCGCAGGGAGTGCTTGATGGTGAACAGCATGGCGTTGCGGACGCGGATGACGGCGCTCTGGCTGAACAGCACCAGCTGGGGCCAGTAGAGCGTGTTGAACCAGATCACCAGCGCCGCGCTGACCAGCGCCATCACCAGTGTGCCGGGGGTGGGGGAGACGCGGGCGCTCATCATGATGTAGGCCATGAAGGAGAAGATGCCGGCGAACAGGCCGAGGATCGCGCCGGGGAGGAGGCTGCTTCTCCAGTTCTGCTTCCAGGCCTTTTTATAGTTTTTCCACCAGTTGCCGGGGGCGTCCCGCAGGCCGCGCATGATGGCATCCACCATCCCGGCCAGGAACGGCCCGAAGATCGCGCCGCCCAGGAGGGATGCGGGCACCAGCACCACCAGGCTGGACGTGAGCAGCGCCAGCAGCACGCCCGCCGCCAGCGGCATCGCCCCGGCGGTGGTGAACAGGTTGATCCTAAGCCAGTTGAAGCCGTAAAAGGACATCAGCTGCTTGTAGCGGGCGAAGCCCTCCTGCCGGTGGGTGTAGTCGGTGTCGTCGCGGAACAGGGCCATGGGAGACCTCCTTTGATAGTCAATAATCAGAGTTGAGAGTTTAGAGTTAAGAGTTTAGATTGAATAGCGAGAATACCATCAACTTCACCACCCAGCCCCGCCTGATCCAGCTGTTCGACAAGCAGACGGGCAACAACCTCATCTGGTTCGACGAGAAGTCCTCCGCCGCCGATGCGCCGGTGTGCAAGACGTACAACTTCTGATCGATCGGATATAAACAGCGAGGCTGTCTCAAAACACCGACCTGGCCGGGTATCCACGGTAGGGACGCCATTCATGGCGTCCGCGGGCGGCATCAATGCCGCCCCTACGGGGATGCTCGCAGCATCGGATGAGTTTTGAGACAGCCTCGTGCTATTGGCTTATCACGGAAAGCTGTGGGATGAAATGAAGCGAATCGCAAGTTTTCCCCTTTAGTGCTGTTAAGTGACGAAACGTACAGATCCTTCGCACGGCGCGGTTTTCAATCCCCTGGATTGAAAATCCGCGGTCCGGCCCGCAGGCCGGACTTGGAAACCCTCCGGGTTTCCAACCTTCCGCTCAGGATGACAGGACTTTGATTCGCTGTCATCCTGAGCGAAGCGAAGGATCTGTACGCAGCGTCAACGGACTACGTTATACCAATCCCTTCACTTTCCGTGAAAAACCTCTTTTTTGGCTTCAGTTGAGCCGCCCGGGCCTCACGGCTTGTCCGGCACCGTCTCCTCCAGCGCGTCCACCACGGTGATGTAGGCCTGACGCACGTCCTCGGCGGGATGGTCGTCGGCGTTCACCAGTGTGTTCCAGGCCTGGGCGATGTCCTCCCCGGCCTGGGCGAGCCACGCCTCCACCGCGGGTCCGTTCTCGTCGATCAGGGCCTGGGCCTGGGCGCTGACGTTCCGCACCCATTCGTTCAGGCTCGCGTCCCCCGCCCAGGCGGCGAAGGAATCCAGCGCGCCCTGGGCCCAGTCTACCACGCCGCTGTCGTAGGCCCAGGCGGTCACGTCGCTCACGGCGCCGTTGACCCAGTCGGTCACGCCGCTGTTTTGGGCCCAGTCGGACACGCTGCTTGCAGCGCCGTTGACCCAGTCGGTCACGCCGTTTTCGTTGGCCCAGTCGGCCGCGCTCTGCCCGGCGTCCCCGACCATGCCGACGAAGGAGTCCCAGGTCTTGCCCAGGTTCGCCAGGAAATCGTCGGCGTTGGAGGAGCCGCTGCCCTCGGCCAGGCAGGCCGGGACTGACAGCGCCATCGCCAGCGCGATCAGCAGGGAAATGATCTTCCTTTTCATGATGATTGCCTCCTTCGGGGGAAACGGTAGTTATGCCTCCGTTCCCAGCAGTCCGATCTCCGCCGCGTGCTCCCGCATGCCCTCGATGCAGATCTCCGCGACCTCCTTGACATCCATGCCCAGCATCTCGCAGCCCTTCAGCACCAGCGCCCGGTCGCACTTCGCGGCGAACTTCTTGTCCTTGAACTTCTTCATGAAGCTCTTGATCTCCAGGTCCGTGATCCCCTTGGGGCGCATCCGGGCGCAGGCCTGGATGATGCCCGTCAGCTCGTCCACGGTGTACAGCGACTTCTCCAGGTTTGTGATCGGCTCCACGTCGGTGCAGATGCCGTAGCCGTGGGACAGTATGGCGCGCACCTCCTCCGGCGTCACCCCCGCGGCCAGCAGGGGTTCTTCCGTGTGCTTAAGGTGCTCCTCGGGATACTTTTCATAGTCGTAATCGTGCAGCTGGCCGATGGCCTGCCAGTGCTCCACGTCCTCGCCGAAGTGGCGGGCCATCGCGCCCATGGCGTAGCAGACGTTCAGCGCGTGGATGCGCAGGTGTTCCTCGGTGATCATCGTGTCGTTCAGCTCGCGGGCTCTCTCCAGTGTCAGCATAGGGCTTACCTCCATCGTTGTGTAATCCCAGTTTATCACAAGACAAAGCCGTTTGCAAGATGTGGATTTATCGTTCCAGTGGCTTGCATTGGACAGCGGGATGGTGTAGAATTGGGAAAAACGGTTTCGAGGAGCGGCGCATGAAGTACACAAAGCAGATCACGATCCTGCCCAGCCAGCTGGATGCGGAGGGGAAACTGGGCATGGCGAACACCTTCGACCTGTTCATGGACACGGCCACCGAGGCCGCGGGCGCGATGGGCGTGGGCTGGGACTTTTTGAAGAAGAAGGGCATGTTCTGGATCACGGTGAAGGCCCGCGTGCGGTTTTTGAAGGCCCCGGACGTGCTGGACGAGGTGGAGGTGGCCACCTGGCCGGAGCAGCCCGGCGAGAAGCGATGCAACCGCTACTACACCATCACCCGGGACGGGGAGCTGATGGCCGTGGGCAAGACGGAGTGGGCCATCGTCAGCATGCTCACCCGGCGGCCGCAGCTGATGGACAAGGTGCTGCCCAGGGGCTATGTCTACCCGGAGGAGAGCGCCTCCCCGGAGCCCTTTCCCATGATCGACGAGGCCTTCCCCGAGCCTGCCTACTGCGAGCACCGGGTCTCCGCGCTGGACATCGACATGGCGCGGCACATGAACAACGTGGCCTACGTGCGGGCAATCATCAATTCCTTCTCCACGAAGGAGTGGAAGAAGCTAAACGTGGTGCAGATGGACGTGATCTTCCGATCCTCCGCCGTGGAGGGGGACGTGCTGCGCCTCCAGAAGCGCCAGTCCGGGAACATCATCGACATCCGCGGCAGTCTCGACGGGGACAGGACCAGCGTGCTGGCCCGGCTGACGAGGGGATAGGAATCCAAAACCATGACCACCCGTTTTGCGGGTGGTCATGGTTTTGGAGACAACCTATTTTCATTTTGGGGTTTTCATTCAGCTAAGCGTCATGCCGGTGGCGAAGCTCATGACCAGGATGGTGAGTATGGCCACGGGCGCGACATACTTGATGATGACGGTATAGACCTTCGCCAGGGCGAAGCGCACGCCGTTCTGCTCGATCTCCGCGACGGCCTTCTCCGGCTTCCAGACCCAACCGACGAACAGGCAGCTGCCCAGGGCGCAGACCGGGATCATGATCCGGTCGGTCAAAAACTCCATGGCGTCGCAGAAGGCGGGGAAGGAGACGCCGTTGGCGGCGTCGAACCACACGCCCTTGATGGGGTAGGCCGCCTGGGAGCAGGTGTATAGGCAGCCGATGGCAAACATCGCGGCGCAGACGGCGATGGTGGTCGCCTTGCGGGGCCAGGCAAAGTGCTCCGTCAGGAAGGCCACGATGCCCTCCACCAGCGACATGCAGGAAGTCAGCGCCGCGAACAGCAGCAGCAGGTAGAACAGCACGCCGAAGAAGGTGCCGCCGGGCATCTGCTGGAACACCTTGGCCAGTGACACGAAGGCGAAGCCGCCGCCCTTGCCGATTTGCTCCGCGCCCAGGGTGGCGAACACGGCGGGCACGACGATGAAGCCCGCCAGCACGGCCACCAGCGTGTCCATGGCGCAGATCAGGCCCGTGTTCCGGGCGATGTTCTCCGTGCGGGGCAGGTAGGAGCCGTAGGTGATCATGATGGCCATGCCGATGGACAGGGAGTAGAAGGCCTGTCCCAGGGCGGCCAGGAAGGTGTCGAAGGTCACCTTGCTCCAGTCCAGGGATACCATGTATTCGATGCCGGGCTTGGCGCCCTCCAGCGTGACGGCCCGGGTCAGCAGCACCAGCAGCAGTATGAACAGCGCGGGCATGCCGACCTTGTTGAACTTCTCGATGCCGCTCTCCACGCCCCGGATGATGACCACGGCGTTCACGGCCATGAAGATCCCGGCGAACAGCAGGGTCAGCCAGGGGAAAGAAGCGGCGCCGTCGGCGTGCAGGCCCAGCATTTCGTAGAAGTAGCCCAGGGAATCCCCGTAGATCTTCGGGGCTTCCGCGGCGTAGCCCACCACGTAGCGCAGTACCCAGCCGCCCACGTGGCTGTAGTAGCAGGTGATGATGAACGCGCCGGTCACGCCCATCCAGCCGACCCAGGAGAAGCACGGGTGGCCCAGCTTGCGGAAGGTGCCCACGATGTTGGTCTGGCTCGCCCGGCCCACGGACAGCTCCGAGAGCATCAGCGGCGCGCCCAGGAGCACCACCATGCCCAGGTAGATCAGCAGGAAGCACCCGCCGCCGCCCTCATAGGCCCTGCCAGGAAACTTCCAGATGTTGCCCAGGCCCACCGCGGAGCCCGCCGCCGCCAGGATGAAACCGATTTTGCTGCCCCACTGGGCGCGATTCTTTTCCATTGATGCTTTGCTCCAATATTGATTACGGCGCGACGCGCTCAAAGGAGGCCGTGCCCTGCTCCGTCTTCCAGATCAGCTTGTCCTCGCCCTCGAGGCTGAACGCGGTGCTGCCCGCGTCATTGTCCTCCTGAATCTCCTCGGTGCCGTCGGACACCTTCGTGATGATGGTGAGGGGGGAGACGCTGGTGGAGATCACCCGCTGGTTCCTGGCGTCGTAGGTGCAGGTGTAGCTCCAGCGATGGGCGGTCTTTTCGTCGACGGGCACGGTGACGGTGGCCACCGCGCAGGTGCCGTGATCCTCCACCCGCACCTCGCCGGCCTTGCCCTTCCACAGACCCACGTAGCGCAGGGCCTCGGCCCGCTTGCTGCCGTCCTGGGTCAGCCGCGTCAGCGTCACGGGCGCGTCCAGCACCTCGTCGGTGAAGAGCAGGCTGTCGTCCACCCGCTGGAAGGAGGCGAAGTTCATGTCGTTCAGCGACCAGTCCAGCTCCTCGATGACGCCCGAGCGGGCGTCGTAGTATTCCCGGGTGCGGGAGACCCCGCCGAACTCCAGGGCGTTCTTCTGCTCCATGCAGACGTGGTACTCCCACACGTCGGCGTCTCCGCTGCCGTCCGTGCGCACCACCCGGCCCTGCATTTCGCCGTCCTCCATCCAGAGGGTCGCGGCCATGCCCTTGGCCACCCAGATGCCGCAGTAGTCCTGCGCTTCCTCGGCATGGCCGCCGGCGAGGCAGCCCAGCAGCAGGGCGAGGACCAGGATCAGATACGCATGCTTTTTCATAGCCATCTTCCTCTTTGAACGTTTGTTTTGCGCCGCTGTGCTTGCCCATGGGTCGGCGGACGGTGCGTCCTATACAGTATAAGGGAACAATATTAATTTCCATCAGGGAATCCGAACAATTTAATATAAAAACCGTGGATAGACCCGATAAATCGATCAAATATGGGTTGCCGATCGGGCTCGGGGACGATATAATACAGAAAAGTGTATAAATATGTAACCACTGAGGCAACCGGGGACCGGACGGACATACGGGAGGCGTTCACATGGCGCAGGGCAGGGGCCCGGGCGGGCACTTTTCCCGCGGATTCATGACGGAGGAGGAGAAGGCGAACCAGCCGAAGGTGACATCGGCGCTGTTGAAGCGGGTGTTTTCCTATCTGATGCCCTACGAGAAGGACCGGCGGGTGCTGAAGGACGTGAACTTCGAGCTCAGGGCCGGGCACAGCGTGGCCATCGTGGGGCCCTCCGGCTCCGGCAAGAGCACGATCATCAACCTGATCCCAAGGCTGTACGATGTGGACGAGGGCCGCGTGACCTTCGACGGCGCGGACGTGCGCACGCTGGACCTGGGCTTTTTGCGGGCTCAGGTGGGTGTGGTGAGTGTTCAACGGCACCATCCGGGAGAACCTGCTCTACGCCCGGCCCGATGCCACCGAGGCGGACATGGAGGCGGCGCTGAAGAAGGCCAACATCTGGGAATTCGTGCAGAACCAGCCGGAGGGCCTGGATGCCATGGTGGGCAACCGGGGGTTGAAGCTGTCCGGCGGCGAAAAGCAGCGGCTGTCCATCGCCCGGGTGCTGCTCAAGGACCCGACGATCTTCATATTCGACGAGGCCACCTCGGCCCTGGACTCCATCTCCGAGCAGAAGATCCAGGAGGCCATCGACCCCATCATCCAGAGCCGCACCAGCATCCTGATCGCCCACCGGCTGTCCACGATCCTGGCCGCGGACGAGATATTGGTGGTAAAGGACGGCTGCATCGTGGAGCGGGGCCAGCACAGCCAGCTGGTGGCCGCCGACGGCGTCTACCGCGAGCTGTACGAGACTCAGTTCTCCAAGGCGCTGCTGCCGGAGGAGAAGGGCGTGAGCGAGCTGGAGCAGTACATCTGGGGCCAGCAGCCCGCCGACGAGCCGTATGAGGCGGAAGAATCA
The DNA here is from genome assembly GCA_900315585.1 of uncultured Eubacteriales bacterium. Taxonomy (GTDB): domain Bacteria; phylum Bacillota; class Clostridia; order Christensenellales; family Aristaeellaceae; genus UBA2862. The sequence continues at coordinate 28,759 of OMZP01000030.1, forward strand.
TAACAGGGCGGCGATGCCAGAACGAGAAAGCTACCGCTCCCCTTCGCAGGGACGCCATTTATGGCGTCCGTGTCGGCCGATGCTCCACCCGGACGCCATGAATGGCGTCCCTACGGATGCGCTCCGGCGTCTCCAGCAGAATTGTGATCGAACGATGCAGCCCTGTGATTCACAGAAATAACGCTTGCCGAGACCGCCGGTTTCCGGTATAATGGATTTATCTATATCTGGGTTTTACCTGAGCAAGGAAGTTGTGCCATGGTTACGATGATTTTGAAGATGTCCGGGGTCACGGCGCTGTACGTGCTGCTGACCGTATTGATCTGGAAGCGGGCGCAGGGCCGGAAGATGACGGGGACCATGAAGCTGGTCATCGGCGTGATCTACGGCCTGTGCGCGGTGCTCTCCACCCACTTCGGCGTTGACTACAGCCACATGATGCTGAACGTGCGCGACATGGGTCCGCTGTCGGCGGGCCTGTTCTTCGACCCGGTCTCCGGCATCATCGCCGGCCTGATCGGCGGCATCGAGCGATACATCGCCGGCACCTACTGGGGCGTGGGCAGCTATACCCGCATCGCCTGCAGCGTGTCCACCTGCCTGGCGGGCTTCCTGGCCGCGGCCATGAACATCTACATATTCAAGCGCAAGAAGCCCTCCGCGATCTACGCCTTCTTCATGGGCGCGGTGGTGGAGGTGTTCCACATGTACGTGGTGTTCATCACCCACCGCAACGACATGAGCATGGCGTTCTACGTGGTTCGGACCTGCTCCCCGGCGATGATCGTGTTCACCGGCCTGGGCATGGCGATCTCCTCCACGGCGCTGAGGATCTGCGCGGGGGAGTGGCGCAACCCCTTCCGAAAGATGAACGAGGAGGAGATCCCGGTCTCCCAGCGGTTCCAGACCTGGCTGTTCGTCATCACCTTCGCCATACTGGTGCTCACCCAGCTCATGTCCTTCCTCGTGCAGACCCGCACCGCCGTCCAGTACGGCGAATCCACGCTGGAGGCGGTTTCCGGGGACATCCGGAAGACCTATGAGCGACTCCGGCAGACCGAGGAAAACACCCGCTACCTGGCGGAGTCCACGGCGCTGATGGAGGCCCAGGCCATCGCCGAGGATGTGGACCACTCCGGCGGCATCGAAAACGCCGACGCGGAGTTCCTGGACAGCTTGCGGGGCATCTACAGCCTGCTGGCCGTGACCGCGGTGGATGCCAACGGCGAGGTGCTCGCCGCTTCGGGGGATTCGCCCGTCTACACAGGGCTGCTTGCGGAGGTGCTGAACGGCGGCGAGGAGGTGCTGGCGGTGTCGCCCTCCGAGGCGCGGGTGGTCGCGGGCGCGGCCTGCGAGGGCGGCGGCATGATCCAGGTGGTGGTGAGCCGAAACGCCATCGCCTCGGCGCTGAACCTTTCCGGGCTGAACGAGACGCTGTCCTTCTTCCACGTGGGCAGCGACGGCACCTTCGACATCATCCGCGACAGCGGCCTGATCACGGCGGGCGCCCACCAGGGCACCCCCATGCCCACGGAGGAGCTGCTGCGCGTGAAGGCCCAGCCCGCGGAGGTCTGCTTCCGGGACAAGCTGTTCGGCGTGAAATCCATGTGCCGCACGGAGCGGCTGGACGACGGCCTGACGCTGCTGGTGCAGATGCCCATTTCCGAGGTCTACGCCGACCGGGACATCCAGACCTATGAATCCGTCTTCGCGGCGATCCTGCTGTTCGCGGTGATCTACGTGCTGATTTCGATGCTGGTGCAGTCCATCGTCGTCAACAACCTGCTGCTGGTGAACGAGTCCCTGGACCGCATCACCAACGGCAATTTGAACGAGGTGGTGGACGTGCGCCGGTCCTCGGAGTTCGCCTCCCTGTCCGACGACATCAACCACACCGTCAGCGTGTTGAAGGGCTACATCGCCGCGGCGGAAAAGCGCATCGAGCAGGAGCTGGAGTTTGCCTTCCGCATCCAGGATTCCGCGCTGCCGAAGAACTTCACCTTCCCCCGGAAGGACTTTGAGCTCTACGCCATGATGGACCCCGCCAAGGAGGTGGGCGGCGACTTCTACGACTTCTTCTTCGTGGGGGCGGACCGCCTGGCCCTGGTGATCGCGGACGTGTCCGGCAAGGGCATCCCGGCGTCGCTGTTCATGATGCGGGCCAAGACGGCTATTCGCGGTTTGGCCGAGTCCGGCCAGATGCCCGCGGAGATCCTCTACCGGGCCAACAACACGCTGTGCGAGGGCAACGACGCGGAGATGTTCGTCACGGTCTGGCTGGGCATCGTGGACCTGAAGACGGGCCTGGTGCAGTGCGCCAACGCGGGCCATGAGTATCCGACGATCATGCGCGCGGGCGGCAGCTTCGAGGCGATGAAGGACCGGCACGGCCTGGCCCTGGCGGCCATGGAGGACATGCGCTACAGGGAGTACGAGATCCAGCTGAACCCGGGCGACCGGCTGTTCGTGTACACGGACGGCGTGCCGGAGGCCATCAACGGGATGGAGGTGCAGTACGGCATGGATCGGCTGCTCGACGCCCTGAACCGGGTCAAGGGCGACACCATGAAGGACATCCTGCCCGTGGTGCGCAAGGACATCGAGGACTTTGCCGACGGCACCGACCAGTTCGACGACATCACGATGCTGGGCTTCTGGTACAAGGGCGAAGACGGCGCGGCGGAATAAAAAGGCTCTTCACGGAAACTTGTGGGATGCATGGAAATGTATGGCAGAACACTACCTTCAATGCCGCAGGACAACGCAACGTACAGATCCTTCGCTTTCGCTCAGGATGACAAACGACGCAATTCCTGTCATCCTGAGCGCAGCGAAGGATCTGTACGTTTCGTTAGCTAACAGCATCAAAAGAGAATACTTGCGAATCGCTTCTTTTCATCCCTTTTCTTTCCGTGATGAGCGAATAAAAAACCGGCGAAGTGCTTCGCCGGTTCCAGTCATTCACGCGGCCCTTCCGTTCAGGAAGGGTCGCGCCACTTTTTGGTTGAAGAACTCGATGAGCGGGCCCATGAAGAAGGCGGTGACGAGGGTGCCCACGCCCACCTCCCCGGCGATCTGCGAAAGGGTGAACCCGGCCAGGCCGCACAGCGCCACGCCGCCGACCACGCACACCAGGTCGGTGATCACCCGGCAGGCGGCGAAGGGGACGCGGCGCTGCCTCTGGGACCAGATCAGCGCCAGCGCGTCGTAGGTGGACACGCCCAGGTCCGCCGTGAAGTAGAAGGCGGAGGCGAGGCACATGATCACGATGGCCACGGCCAGCAGCCCCAGCCGCACCGCCAGGGTCGGCTCCGGCAGCAGCCGCGCCATGAGCCCCTGGGAGAACTCCGCGATGTAGCCCAGCAGAAACAGGTTGATCAGCGTCGCCAGGCCGATCTTGCGCCGGTCGAAGGCCAGCGCGAAGCCCAGCAGCACCAGGTTCACGATCACATAGAGCGTGCCGAAGCGAATGGGGATCACCGCGTCCAGGCCGCTCATCAGCGACTGGAAGGGGTCCACGCCCAGCGCGGCGTGCTTGAACATGCCCACGCTGATGCCGCAGATGGCCACGCCCAGGGCGCTCATCAGGACGCGCCGCATCATGTGTTCCTTCATATTATCCCCTCGAATGATTCTTGTCGTATCAGGACTTGCTCCCGGTGAAGCACACCTTCACCGAGTCCAAAAGGTGCTGGTGGTGGACGCGGGTGGCGTCGAAGCGGACGGAGTGGAAGGCGAACTGCATGATCGGCCCGGTGCAGAAGGCGCAGATCAGCGTGCCGATGCCCACGGGCCCGCCCAGCAGCCAGCCCGTCAGCGTGGCCAGGCTCAACAGGCCGATGCTCACCGCCCCGATGGGCACCCGGCGCATCCGCTTGGCCAGGCCCACCAGCAGCGTGTCCCGGGGGCCGCAGCCCAGGGAGGCGATCATGTAGCCGTATTGGGTGTAGGCCAGCACGAACAGCCCGGCGATCATCACCGGGACGCCGATGAGGGGCGACTGGCAGGGCGGCACCAGGTGGGTCCAGTTGAAGAAGTCCACGGCCTTGCCCACCACGATGGCGTCGATGAACATGGCGATGCCGATGGGCTCCTTCAGCAGAATGTCGATCACCAATATCGTGCAGGACACCGCGATGGAGGCCGTGCCGTAGAGGATGCCCAGGGTTCGGGACAGGCCCAGGTTCAGCACGTCCCAGGGGGCCGCGCCGATGTTGGCCTGGATGGTGAGGTAGATGCCGAAGCCGTTGATGAACAGGCTGACCGCGGCCAGCAGCATGTTCAGCAGGATGGCCCCGGCGCTCCGGTTGTCGCGCAGATTTCGCCGCATGGAAATCCCTTCTTTGGTTCGTCTGCGCGATAGTATAGCACAGGCATGGCCCGGAAAACAGCACATTCGCGTTATTTGATGCTGAATTCGGGCGTATGCCCCGGCGCGGGCGGATGAAATCGACCCATTTGACGGGAAAGGCGTTGAAACAGACGGGGAATGTATGCTATAATCATGCTGTCAGGTAGGCTTTGTAAATAAGAGAGCCTGTTCTCTCTGGTTCAACCCGATGGAGGTGGCGAATGATCAAAACCAGGCTTGTTTCCCTGCTTTGCGCGCTGGCGCTGCTGCTTTCGGCGATCCCCGCGCTGGCGGACGAAGGAGGCGACATCGCCGTGCCCGTGCTGGACAATCCCCCCGCGTTTGAGATTCCCGACAACGAGGCCCTGGCCTTCATCCGCGAGATGGGCGTGGGCTGGAACCTGGGCAACACCCTGGACGCCACCCGCGACGGCGGGGGAGACGAGATGAGCATCGAGGGCTACTGGTGCGGCGTCAAGACCACCGAGGCCATGATCGAGGCCGTCCACGCCGCCGGATTCTCCACGATCCGCGTGCCGGTGTCCTGGCACAACCATGTGGACGCGGACTTCAACATCTCCCGGCCCTGGCTGGACCGGGTGCAGGAGATCGTGGACTGGGCCATCGCCCGGGACATGCACGTGATCCTGAACATCCATCACGACGAGTCCCCGGACTTCTTCTATCCCTCCGAGGCCTGCTACGAAACCTCCGAGCGATACATCCGCCGCATCTGGGAGCAGCTGGCCGAGCGATTTGGCGGCTACGACGAGAAGTTGATCTTCGAGGCCATGAACGAGCCCCGGCAAAAGGGCACGGACTGGGAGTGGTGGCTGGACGAGGACAACGCCGACTGCCGCGAGGCCGCGGACTGCATCAACCGCCTGAACCAGGTGTTTGTGGATACCGTGCGCGCCACCGGCGGCAACAACGCCACCCGCTACCTGATGATCCCCGGCTACGACGCCGCGCCCCGGGGCGCCCTCAGCGAGCTCTACGCGCTGCCGAAGGACGCGGCGGACAACCGGCTGATCGTGTCCGTGCACGCCTACACGCCCTATCACTTCGCCCTGGAGGAGAGCGGCACCGATGCCTTTGAGCTCGGGGCCAATCCCCAGACCACCGAGATCGCAGGCTTCATGAACGACCTGTATGAAAAGTTCGTCGCCCAGGGCATCCCGGTGCTCATCGGCGAGTTCGGCGCGCGGGATCGGGACGGCAACACCCAGGCCCGCACGGACTACGCCGCCTGGTACACCTTCGCCGCCCGCAGCCGCGGCATCTCCTGCTGCTGGTGGGACAACAACTTCTTTGCGGGCAACGGCGAGCGTTTCGGCCTGCTGGACCGGGCGAAGTGCGAATGGCGCTATCCCACCATCGTCGAGGCGCTGGTGAAGTACGGCGGGACGGATTGACAATTCCGGCAGAACGGTTTATACTATGTATAAACCAATCGAAAGGCGGCGAGGACCATGCAGGTGCAGCTGAAGCCCTGGGGCAACAGTCAGGGCATTCGCTTCTCCAGGGAGTTCTTGAGGAGTGCGGGCATCGGCCCGGAGGATACGCTCACGGCGGAGGTGTCCGACGGGAAGATCATCCTGAGCAAGGCCTTTGTCCATCGCGGCCTGCGGGAGCGGGCGGCGGCTTATGGCGGCCGGCTGAACCTCTCCGGGGAGATCGCCTGGGACGAGCCGGTGGGCAGCGAGGTGTGGTGAATGGCGCGCGTGGAACAGGGCGACCTGCTGAAGGTCGAGGGACTGAAGCACCCGGTGATGGTCGTCAGCAACGATTTCTTCAACGAATCCGGCAAGGCCATCGTCTGTCCCATCCTGAAGGACGCGACGAAAGGGCCGCTGCACATCCCGCTGCGGGAGTGTCCGGTGGAGGGCGTCGTGCTCTGCGAGCAGGTGCGCTATGTGGACCTTTCGGCCAGGCGGTTCAGCAAGCTGGCCGAATCCCGCTACTTCGACATCATGGACATTTCGGATGCGGTAATGGCCATGTTTGACTACCAGGAATGATAGGACCCCTACGGAGGATGAATATGTTCAGGGAAATGCGGAGGATCAGGCAGCAGATTTCGACGGAGGAGTGCGCGGACATCCTGCGCCGGGCGAGCTCCGGCGTGCTGGGCCTGCACGGGGACGACGGCTATCCCTACACGGTGCCCATCAGCTTCGTCTATGAGGCGGGCGGCGCGGGCCTGGGCACCATCGGCTTTCACTGCGCGAAGGTGGGGCACAAGATCGACGCCATCCGGCGCGACGACAAGGTCTCCTTCACGGTGATCGACCGGGACGAGGTCATGCCCAGAGAGCGCACCACCAAGTTTGCGAGCGTGATCTGCTTCGGCCGGGCCTGCATCCTGGAGGGCGAGGAGGAGCTGCGCCGCGCCGCCAACGCCGTGGGCGCGAAGTACTCCAAGGGCTTCGAGGATCTGTACATGGCCGAGACGGAGGAGACCATCGCCGCTGGGCGGCTGTGCTGCGTGGAGATCACCATCGACCACATGACCGGCAAGATCGGCAAGGAGCTGCTGTTGGAGCGCCAGAGGGAGAAGCCGTGACCATCGAGCACGTGGCCCTCTACGTGAGGGACCTGGAGGCCGCCCGGGACTTCTTCACCCGCCACTTGGGCGGCACAAGCAACGCGGGCTACCACAACCCGAACACCGGCTTCCGATCCTACTTTATCACCTTCGACGGCGGCGCGCGGCTGGAGCTGATGAACAAGCCGGGCATGGCGGACGATGCCAAGCCCCTGGCCCGCACCGGCTATGCCCACGTGGCCTTCTCCCTGGGCAGCCGGGAGCGGGTGAACGCCCTCACCGAGCGGCTGCGGGCGGAGGGCTTCCGGGTGGTCAGCGGCCCGCGGGTCACCGGCGACGGATATTATGAGAGCTGTATCGTTGCCATAGAGGACAACCAGATCGAACTGACGGTATGACGGGCGGGGGAATGGGATATGAACCGAACGATGGAAGTGCTGCAAACGGTGCTGCCGGTGCTGCTGATGCTGGGCATTGGCATGCTCTGCCGCGCCCGGAAGCTGATCTCCCGGGAGGGCGTGAACGCGCTCAAGAGCGTGGTGGTGAACATCGCGCTGCCGGCGGTGCTGCTGAACGCCTTCGCCACCACCCGCTACACGCTGATGGACGTGGTGATCCCGCTGATGATGTTCGGGGTGTGCCTGGCGGCCTGGGCCCTGGGCAAGGCGGCGGGGAAGGCGCTGAAGCTGCCCTCCCGGTTCGTGCCCTTTTTGACCACGGGCTTCGAGGCGGGGATGCTGGGCTACGCGCTTTTCAACATGCTCTACGGCAGCGCCCGCACCGCGGAGTTCGCCCGCATCGACCTGGGCCAGGTGCTGTTCGTGTTCACGCTGTACAAGCTGCTGCTGGGCTTTGGGGGCAAGGAAAAGGCAGACCTGGGCGGTCTGCTGAAGGAAATGGCCCTCTCGCCGATCATCCTCGCCATTGCGGCGGGCGTGCTGCTGGGGGCCACGGGCCTCTATCGGGCGCTGGAGCCCTCCGGCCTCGCCGGGGTGTTCGACGCCTGCACGGGCTTCATCTCCGCGCCCACCAGCGCCATCATCCTGCTGACCATCGGCTACGACCTGGTGCTTTCTGACATCCCCTGGCGGGAGACCGGCAAGGTGGTGGCGCTGCGCTATGGGATCATGCTGGTCCTGGGCGCGGCGTTCATCGGGCTGATGCGGCTGCTCTGGCCGGAGGCGAACCTGACGGCGGCCACCGTCGTGATGTTCATACTGCCGCCGCCCTTTGTGCTGCCGGTGTTCGCCGACGACGCGGACCAGCGGGTCTACGTGTCCTCGGCGCTGTCGGTGTCCACGGTGGTGGCCATCGCGGGCTTCGGGGTGCTGGCGGCGCTGGGAATTTAGCTCTCTTCAAGCATCAGATCGACGATGTGGGCGGCCTGCCGGGCGAGCTCCGGGCACGGCCGCTTTTGATAGTATTCCACCGTGCGGGCCGCCGGGTCACCGCCGGGGGTGGCATCCACCTTCGCCCGGGCGAGCAGCTCCCGGCAGACGATAGACCCTTCGGCCTCCTTAAACCGGGCGGCGAAGTCCCGCACCCGTTCATAGTGGGCCTTCTTGGCCTGGGGGTCCTTCGGGTCGGCGTAGCCCCGGGCCATGCCCAGCACCATCGCCGCCGCGCTGACCGTGCCGCAGACCTCCCTAAGCCGCGCCAGCCCGCCGCCGAAGGAGGAGGCCAGCCGGGCGGAGGTGTCCATGTCCAGGCCCGTCACGTCGGTGAAGGCGCAGAGCACCGCCTGGGCGCAGTTGTAGCCCTCCAGAAACAGGGCCCTGGCCCGTTCGCCGTGGTCGATCATGGTGAAACCCTCCCGTCTCGTATTACCTTCATTATACCCCATCCGCCGGAGAATGCAAGGGAGTTGAAGATTGTGAACAGAGCATTGATCGAAAAACTGAAGGAAGCCGTCCAGGAAGCGGACGCGCTGATGATCGGCGCGGGGGCGGGGCTGTCTACCGCCGCGGGCTTCAACTATTCCGGGGAGCGATTCCGGCGCTGGTTCGGCGACTTTGCCGCAAAATACGGCTTCAGCGACATGTACACCGGCGGCTTCTGGCACTATGAAAACATGGAGACCTTCTGGGCCTACTGGAGCCGCTACATCTGGGTGAACCGCTACATGGACCCGCCGAAGTCGGTGTACGACGACCTGTTCAAACTGGCCCGGGGGAAGGACTATTTCGTGCTCACCACCAACGTGGACCACTGCTTCCAGAAGGCCGGCTTCGACAAGGATCGCCTGTTCTACACCCAGGGGGACTACGGCCTGTTCCAGTGCTCCAAGCCCTGCAGCCAGGTGACCTGGGACAATGAAGCAATCGTCCGGGAGATGCTGCTTTCCCAGGGTTATGGCATCGGCGAGGGGAACGCGCTGACCCTGCCGGAGGGGGCGACGCCCGCCATGGCCGTGCCCAGGTTGCTGCTGCCCAAGTGCCCGAACTGCGGGCGGCCGCTGACGCTGAACCTGCGCAGCGACGACAAATTCGTCGAGGACGCGGGCTGGCACGCCGCCGCGAAGCGATACCGGGCCTTCGTGGACGGGCACGCCCGGGATCGCGTGGTGTACCTGGAGATCGGCGTGGGCTGGAACACCCCCGGCATCGTCAAGTACAACTTCTGGAACCAGGCGAACGAGAACCCCAACGCCTTCTACGCCTGCCTGAACTACGACGACGCCCGCCTGCCGCGGGAGCTCGTCGACCGGGGCATCGGCATCGAGGGGGATTGCGCCGAGGTGATCGCGGCGCTGGTGGGGTAAAGAAAAGTGGCTCTTCACGGAAACTTGTGGGATGCATGGAAATGTATGGCAGAACACTACCTTCAATGCCACAGGACAACGCAACGTACAGATCCTTCGCTGCGCTCAGGATGACAAACGACGCAATTCCTGTCATCCTGAGCGAAGCGAAGGATCTGTATGTTTCGTCGACTGGCAACATAGAAAGTGAATGCTTTCAATTCGCTTTGTCTCATCTCTCTGCTTTCTATGATGTACAAAAGGGGCTGCCTCAAAATACTGCAGGCGATTCAATTTCCACCGTAGGGACGCCATATATGGCGTCCGCTGGCGGCATATATGCCGCCCCTACGGGGATGATTGCAACGTGCGTAGGTATTTTGAGACAGTCCCTCTTATATCTCCGCGGATCTCACCCCACCACGATGTTCACCAGCCTGCCCGGCACGAACACGAACTTCTTCACGCTCTTGCCGTCCAGCAGCTTCTGGATCTCCTCGGTCTGCATGAAGTAGTCCTGGGCGGTGTCGCGGGTCAGGTCGGCGGGCACGTTCATGCGTCCGCGCAGCTTGCCGTTGATCTGCAGAGCCACCTCCACGGTGTCTTTCACCAGGGCGGCCTCGTCGTACTTCGGCCACTCGGCGTACATCAGCTCGGAGTCGGACAGCTGGCACAGCTGGTTGATCTCCTCGGTGATGTGAGGCGCGACGGGATTCAGCAGCTTCACCAGCGCCAGCAGCTCAGCCTTGGTGACACTGCCCTTGGCGTACAGCGCGTTCACCAGCGTCATCATGGCGGCGATGGCGGTGTTGTACTTCATCTTCTCGTAGTCCTCGCCCACCTTCTTGATGCAGCTGTGCACGTCGAAGGCCATGTCCCTGGAAATGCCATCCTCGTCGTTGAGCATCTCCATCAGGCGCCACACGCGGTCCAGGAAGCGCTTGCAGCCCTTCACGGAATCGTCGTTCCAGGGGGCCGCGGCGGTGTAGTCGCCCATGAACAGCACGTACAGGCGCAGGGTGTCCGCACCGTACTGGCTCACGATGTCCAGCGGGTCCACCACGTTGCCCTTGGACTTCGACATCTTCTCGCCGTCGCTGCCCAGGATCAGGCCCTGGTAGCTGCGCTTGGCATAGGGTTCCGGGGTGTTCACCTCGCCGATGTCATAGAGGAAGCGGTGCCAGAACCGGCTGTACAGCAGATGGCGCGTCACGTGCTCCATGCCGCCGTTGTACCAGTCCACCGGCATCCAGTACTTCATCTCGTCCATGGAGGCGAAGGCCTGGTCGTTGTGGGGATCGACGAAGCGCAGGAAATACCAGGACGAGCCGGCCCACTGGGGCATGGTGTCGGTCTCCCGCCGGGCGGGGCCGCCGCACTTGGGGCAGGTGCAGTTTACGAAGCTCTCGATCCGGGCCAGCGGGCTCTGGCCGTCGGTGCCGGGCTCGAAGTTCTCCACGTCGGGCAGCGTCAGCGGCAGCTGGTCGTAGGGCACGCCCACGGTGCCGCAGACGGGGCAGTGGATCAGCGGGATGGGCTCGCCCCAGTAACGCTGGCGGTTGAAGGCCCAGTCCTTCATCTTGTACTGGACGCCCTTTCTGCCGATGCCCTTTTCCGTCAGGAACGCCAGCATGGCGGCGATGGAATCCTTCTTGTTGTCGTACTGGTTCAGGAAGTCGGAGTTGACCATCCTGCCGTCGCCGGTATAGGCCTCGGCCTCGATGTCGCCGCCCTCGATGACCTGGATGATGTCCACGCCGAATTTCTTCGCAAACTCCCAGTCGCGCTGGTCGTGGGCGGGCACGGCCATGATCGCGCCGGTGCCGTAGCCCATCATCACGTAGTCCGCGATGAAGATCGGGATCTTCTTGCCGCTGACGGGGTTCACGGCCTCCAGGCCCGCAAGCTTCACGCCGGTCTTGTCCTTCTGGAGCTGGGTGCGCTCAAACTCGGTCTTCTTGGCGCAGGCGTCGCGGTAGGCCTCCACCTCGTCCCAGTTGGCGATGCGGCCCTTGTACTGGTCCAGCAGCGGATGCTCCGGCGCCATGACCATGAAGGTCACGCCGAACAGGGTGTCCGGGCGCGTGGTGTAGATCTCCAGCTTCTCGTCCAGGCCGTCGATGGCGAAATCCACGAACGCGCCGGTGGAGCGGCCGATCCAGGTCACCTGCTGCTGCTTGATGCTCTCGGGATAGTCCACGGTCTCCAGGCCCTCCAGCAGCTTGTCGGCATACTGGGTGATTCGCAGGTACCACACGTCCTTGGGCAGCTGCACCACGTCGCTGTGGCACACGTCGCACTTGCCGCCCTGGCTGTCCTCGTTGGACAGCACCACCTTGCAGTGGGGGCAGTAGTTCACCAGCGTCTTGGCGCGGAACACCAGGCCGTGCTCAAACAGCTTCAGGAAGATCCACTGGGTCCACTTGTAGTAGTCCGGAAGGGACGTAGAGATCTCCCGGCTCCAGTCGAAGGAGAAGCCGATCTTCTTCATCTGGTCCTTGAAGTGGTCCACGTTCTTGGTGGTGATCACGTGGGGATGGGTGTTGGTCTTGATGGCGTAGTTTTCCGCCGGCAGGCCGAAGCTGTCGAAGCCCATGGGGAACAGCACGTTGTAGCCCTCCATGCGGCGCTTGCGGGCGATGACCTCCAGGCCGGAGTAGGCCTTGATGTGGCCCACGTGCATGCCCGCGCCGGAGGGGTAGGGGAACTCCACCAGGGCGTAGAACTTGGGCTTGGCGTGGCTGGCCTCGGCCTCAAAGGCGTGGGTCTCGTCCCAGCGGCGCTGCCACTTGGTCTCGATGTCTGCGGGGGAATAGACGGGAATGTTCTTCATGGTATGCACCTCGTACATTGATTGATGATGAAAACAATAAAACCTCCGTCTCATGCAAGAGACGGAGGTCAATCACCTTCGCGGTACCACTCTCATTGATTCCTCGCGGAATCCACTCGATGCCGGTAACGGCGGCGGCCGCTTCCCTGGGGGAAGGTGCTCCGGAACGAGTTCAGCGGGTCGCGACGCTGCCTTTCAGCCGATGGCGCCGTGCGCCGGGGCAGCTCTCTGTCAGTCGCGGTGAGACGCTTACTGCTTTCCTTCTACGCAATTTGGGGTTTCTCAGTTGTTGGCGGTCTCTTCGGCAGCTTCAGTCACTTCTGCGGCGGCCTCTTCGGCGGCCTCGGTCACCTCTTCGGTGGCTTCCTCAGCGGCTTCAGTCGCTTCCGCGGCGGCTTCCTCAGCGGCTTCGGTCGCTTCCGCGGCGGCTTCCTCAGTAGTCTCGGTGGCCTCCTCAGCGGTCTCCTCGACCTGGTCCTCAGCCTCTTCCACGGCGTTTTCAGCCTGCTCGGCAGCCTCGGTGGCGGCCTCTACCACGCTGGAGGGGGTGGAGGTGGACTGGTGGGAGGTGATGACGGTGGCGGCAATGGCCAGCACGATGAACGCGGCCGCGGCGATCTTGGTGTAACGCTGCAGACGGCCCTCCATGCTCTTGGCCTTGTTCTTGCCGAAGAAGGTCTCGGCACCGCCGCCGATCGCGCCCAGACCCTGACGCTGGCCTTCCTGCATCAGCACGGTCACGATCAGAACGATGGAGATCAGAATCAACACGATATCGATGATGATGGACAGAGCAGACATGAAACTTCCTCCTTAAGTAGAAAACACAATCCACATTTGAATCGGCGCGGCCATCGCCAAACGCGCGCAAAAAAGCCCGCCGATGAAACGCACTGGATTATTATAGCACGGTTCCCCACAAAACGCAACCGCCTTTTGACGGAAAATGCGCCGTTTTCCCCATAAAAAGACGGTTAAATATTGGAGAGTGGAGAGTGGAGTGTGGAGTTAATGATGGCTGCCGCCTCAGGCCTTCCCCAAAGGGGAAGGCAAGGTCACTCCTCCTCAAACAGCTCCGAGATTTTCAGCTTCGCCCTGTACACGTCGTTTCTCGCGTACCCAGCCTCCGCCGCGGCGTCGGCCGCCTCGCGCAGATCGTCGCCCTCCAGGATCCGATTGAGCATGAACGGGGCGGCCTCCAGCTTCGGCGCAGCTGCCTCCACGGGCGGCAGCATGGAGATATCCGCCGCCAGGCAGTATTCGCCCTTCTCCACGCTGGGGTTGGCCCTGAGTTCCGCCAGCACCGCCGGGGCGGTGCCCCGGTAGATGCGCTCGTAGTGCTTGGTCAGATCGCTGCACACGCACAGGCCGCACTCCGGCCACTTATCCGCCAGCGCCGCCACCAGGTCCACGATCCGGTGGGGGGATTCGTACAGCACGAACACCGGTACGCCCGCCCGCCGGATGGCGTCCAGCTTGTCGGAAAGCGCCTTCTTTTCCCGGGGCAGGAAGCCGTAGAAGGCAAACTCCCGGGCGTCAAAGCCGCTGACGGACAGGCAGGTGGCCACCGCCGTGGGGCCGCAGACGGGCTCCACGGGAATCCCCGCCTCCCAGCAGGCCCGCACCAGCAGGTGCCCCGGGTCGGAGATGCCGGGGGTGCCCGCGTCGCAGGTCAGCGCCACGGTCAGATCCTCCGCCAGCATCCTTTCCACGATCTGCGGGGCCTTGCCCTCCTCATTGTGCCGGTGGCAGGAGGTCATGGGCTTTTTCAGGTCGAACTGGTTCAGCAGCTTCATCGTCACCCGCGTGTCCTCCGCGGCGATCAGGTCGGCGCTCTCCAGCGCATCCCGCATCCGGGGCGTCAGGTCGTTCAGGTTCCCGATGGGCGTGGCGACCACGTACAGCTTGGGCATATTCATTCTCCTTCGGAATATTGGCTCAGGGGCTTGCAGGGCGTTATAGCTACAGAATATGATGCTGCTCATCATCGATGCGCAAAGATTCTTCGCTTTGCTCAGAATGACAACGAGGCGTAAGCGTGTCATCCTGAGCGCAGCGAAGGATCTGTACATACCAACAGTTTGCGGCATCTCTGCCGTCGAAATAAGACGTTGCGAACCAATAGGGGCGCAGGGGTGGATTTCCCACCGTTGCGCTGCCCGTCCTTAATCTTTCAGTATGTAGAACAGCTCATGATTTGTCTCGAAGCGCCCGGCGATTGCCCGTCCCTCGGGCACGTGGTCCTCCATCCACCGGGAATACTGGGCCGCCATGCCCACGTTGCGCCCGCCCAGGGTGCGGGTGGGGAAGGAGACGACGAGCCACGGGGCGTGGATCTGGTCCATCACGGACAGCGCCGCGCCGGTCTGCTGGCGCTCCAGCAGGGGCAGCAGCTTGAACAGCAGCGCCATGTCGAAGCGTTCCTTCGGGATCGAGCCGGGGCAGAGCAGATCGGCGCAGACGGCCTTCACGGGGAGGCGATAGTTGTCCCCGAAGGCGTTCACCATGGCCACCGCCTGGCCGGAGATGTCCACGCTCAGGGCGCTCAGCCCTCTTGCGCCCAGGTAGATAGGGTTGATGCCGCAGGCCAGGTCCAAAACCGACCGAGGTCGGCCTGCGACCGCGAAAATCTGCTCGTAGAGGGCGTCGGTGTCCGAAATCGGCAGGCGCTCCCGGGTGGAAGCGTGCCGGGACAGCATTTTTTCCAAACCGACGTCGGTTTGTTTGATGAACCATTCCTGCATGTCCCAGGCCAGGTGCCGGGCCTCGTCCGCCGTCATGAACGCGCCGGTGATGCCGTGCAGCGCCTCCCGGGCCGCCTTCTCGGCGTCTCTGGGCTTTTTGTACTTCCGCTGACACGCCTCCCACACCCGGCGCACCGTGTCCGGGCACACGTCGCGGTAGTTCTTGGAGGTGAGGAGCTTGTCGAGGAGAGCGTCTTGTGCAGGCATACGCTTCTTCCTTTCAGGGGATTATACGCCAAATGAAAGCCTTTCCGTGATCGTGACGCGCAGATCCTTCGCTTCGCTCAGGATGACAGGCTGTCGTGATGCTGTCATTCTGAGCGAAGCGAAGAATCTGTGCATAACAATGCCAAACAGCCATTTGCAATGATGCGAAACCGACTATTCCTCTCCCAACAATGCCATCAGCCTGCCGTAAAACCGCAGGTTGTGGGCGGTGGCGAGGCGCAGGGCGTAGGGGTCGTTCACCTTGAACAGGTGGTGCAGGTAGGCCCGGGAGTGGTTCTTACACAGGACGCAGTCGCAGGCGGGGTCCACCGGCCCGTCCTCCCGGCGGTGCTCCTCGTCCAGGATGTACAGGAATTTGTAGAACCTGCCGTCCTCCCGGCGCACGCCCTGGGGCGTGTCCATGCCGGGGAGCCAGGTGTACAGCCGCTGGTGGCGGGCCTCCCGGGTGGGAATCACGCAGTCGAAGAGGGTATAGCCGATCTTCGTCAGCGCGGCGATCTCCTCCGGCCGGCCCAGCCCCATGGCGTATTTCACCTTGCCGTCGGGCATGGCGTCCGCGGCCATCTTGAGAATGTCCAGCCGGAAGTTGCCCTCCGCGTCCATGGGCCAGCCGCCGAAGCCGTAGCCGTCGAAGCCGATTGCCTCCAGCCGCCGCCCGCACTCCATGCGCAATTCCGGGTCGCTGCCGCCCTGGACAATGCCGAATAGCTTCGGCTTCTTGTCCA
Source organism: uncultured Eubacteriales bacterium (assembly GCA_900315585.1). Classification (GTDB taxonomy): domain Bacteria; phylum Bacillota; class Clostridia; order Christensenellales; family Aristaeellaceae; genus UBA2862. The sequence continues at coordinate 44,928 of OMZP01000030.1, forward strand.
GCTTCTTCGCCAGCTTGTCGAATTCCGCCCGGCAGCGTTCGCCCCACTTCACGGTCAGCTCCACGCTGCGGCGCTGCACGTCCATGGGGTCGTCCGGGTGGGTGCACATGTCCAGCGCCATCATGATGTCCGAGCCGTACTGGAACTGCACCTGGATGCACTTTTCCGGCGTGAAGGTCAGCTTCTCCTTGCCCCGGTCGGGCCGGAAGATGATCTCCTTGTCCCGGATCTCGCCGTATTCCGGGTTTTCCCGGATCAGCGAATAGAGCTGGAACCCGCCGGAGTCGGTGAGGATCGCGCCGGAGTAGCCGGTGAAGCCGTGCAGCCCGCCGAGGCTCTTGATGAGCTTCGCGCCGGGCTTGGTCATCAGGTGATAGCTGTTCATCTCGCAGCCGACGAGCCCCGCCGCGTCCACGTCCTCGAACGCGCCCGCGCGGATCGCGCCGTAGGTGGCGTCCGGGAAGAAGGCCGGCAGCTTTACCGCGCCGGAGGGGGTTTCAAGATAATGCATCGAACACCTCTTGCTATGAGTTGGAGCTTGGGATGAGGAATGAGAATTATGAATGAGGAATGAGGAATGAGGAATTGCGGTGCAAATCCCTTCGGGATTTGTTGGATTGGGTTTTGTACTGACCATACGTCGGGACATAGAATCAATATCGGGAAATCCGCAGGGATTTCTACCGCCATTCCTAATTTCTCATTCCTAATTCCTCATTTTATTTATAGTCCAACTTTTCGACGATTCGCAGGCTGGCGCTCCTCGACCTTGAATTCTGCGCCAGCTCCGCCTCGGAGGCGGTGATGGGCTTGCGGGTGACGAGCTTGACCGTGGGCTTCTTCCCGCAGACGCACACGGGGAAGGACTTCGGGCAGGTGCAGGGGTCGGCGAGGCTTCGGAAGGTGTTCTTGACGATCCGATCCTCCAGGGAGTGGAACGTGATTACGCACAGCCGCCCGCCGGGGTTCAGCAGCCCGGCCAGCGCCCGCAGCGCCGGCTCCAGCGGGTCCAGCTCGTCGTTCACGGCGATGCGCAGGGCCTGGAAGGTGCGCCGGGCCGGGTGGCTGCCGTCCCCCTGGCGAAACTTCTTCGGGATGGCGGCGTCGATGATCTCCACCAGCTGGGACGTGGTCTCGATGGGAGCCGCCTTTCTTCGGTCGCAGATCACCCGGGCGATCTGCCGCGCCCACTTTTCCTCGCCGTAGTCCCGGAGCACGCGGTTCAGCTCGTCCTCGCTCCAGCCGTTCACCACCTCGCGGGCGCTGAGGGCCTGGCTCTGGTCCATGCGCATGTCCAGCCGCGCGTCGTCGTGGTAGGAAAAGCCCCGCTCCCGAATGTCCAGCTGGTGGCTGGACACGCCCAGGTCGATCAGGACCCCGTCCAGGCTGCCCACCCCGGCCTCCCGCAAAAGCGCCGGGGCGTCGTGGAAGTTGCCTCGCAGCACCTGAAACCGGGCGGGGGAGGGCACGGCGGAGAGCCGCGCCGTGGCGGCCTCGATGGCCTCCGCGTCCCGGTCGATGCCCACGAGCAGCCCGCCCTCGCCCAGGCGCTGCAATATCTCGCTGGAATGGCCCGCGCCGCCCAGGGTGCAGTCCAGATAGACCCCGGTCGGTTTTAGGTTCAGCCCGTCCAGACACTCGTTCAGCAGGACGGGCAGATGATGGAAAGACATGGTTCCACCTCGCAACGAATGGTTCGTGATGGACAAGGGAACAGGGAATAGGGAACAGGGAACAGGAGATGCGGCTGCCGCCATTTCTCTTATGAGCCTCGGAATAAAATGGCGCGGTAGCCACTATTCCTGTTCCCTCATCCCTGTTCCCTGTTCCCTGATCCATTGACATGTCAATGGATCAAATCTTCCACGGCGCGATGCCCAGCTTCTTGCGCACCTTGAGCATCGTCCGGTGGGCGATGGCGGAGGCGCGGTCGCGGCCGGAATCCATCACCTGCTGCAGGTACGCCTTGTCGGCGCTGATGCGGTCATACTCGCTCTGGATGGGCTCCAGCGTCCCGATCACGGCGTCGGCCACGGCGTCCTTGAACTTGCCGTAGCCCTGGCCGTCGTAGGCGGCGGTGATGTCATCCATGCTCTGGCCGGTGAGGGCGGAGAGGATGCTCATCAAATTGGCCACGCCGGGATGCCCCTCCGGGTCAAATGCCACGCGGTTGTCGCAGTCGGTCACGGCGCGGCGGATCTTCTTGCGGATCACGTCGGGCTTGTCCAGGATGGCGATGTAGGTGTCCTCCGGGTCGCTCTTGCTCATCTTCCGCGTGGGCTCCTGAAGGCTCATCACCCGCGCGCCCACCTTCGGGAAATAGCCCTCGGGGATGGTGAACACGTCGCCGTAGACGCCGTTGAAGCGTTCGGCGATGTCCCGGCAGATCTCCAGGTGCTGCTTCTGGTCCGCGCCGATGGGCACCAGGTCCGTCTGGTACAGCAGGATGTCCGAGGCCATCAGCACCGGATAGGTGAACAGGCCGCAGTTGATGTTGTCGGCGTGCTTGGCGGATTTGTCCTTGAACTGGGTCATGCGGCTCATCTCGCCCATGTAGGTGAAGCAGTTCAGGATCCAGCCCAGCTCCGCGTGGGCGGCCACCTGGCTCTGGAAGTAGATGATGTTCTTCTCCGGGTCCAGGCCGCTGGCCAGGAACAGGCTCATCGTGCGCAGGCAGGCCTTGCGCAGCTCCGCCGGGTTCTGGCGCACCGTCAGGGCGTGCAGGTCCACGATGGAGTACAGGCAGTCGTACTCGTCCTGCAGCAGGCTGAAATTGCGCAGCGCGCCGATGTAGTTGCCCAGCGTCAGGTTGCCCGTGGGCTGGATGCCGGAAAAGATGCGTTTCTTTTGAATCTGCTGTTCCATGGGTTGATCCTCCGATGCTCAATAGACATTATTAACTATTCAAATTATAACACGGTTGGCGGGGCGCGTCAATGAAATATGCGCCTCACCGGCCGCCGCGCTCGGCCTCTATCCGCTCCGCCAGGTCGTTCAGGTACACCCATCGCTCCGTCTTGTGCTCCAGCTCCGCCTCCAGCGCCTGCTTTTGTTCGGCGAGGGCCTGGAGCTTCACGTAATCGCTGACGTTCGCGGCGATCTCGCCCTCGCAGGCAGCCAGCCGGGCTTCCAGATCCGCAATGTCCCGGTCGATGGTGTCAAACTCCCGCTGCTCCTTGAAGGAGAATTTCAGCTTCTGGGGCCGGTTCTGCACCTTGGCGGCGGTCTCCGCCTTCTTAGGCGCGGGGGCGGCCTTCTCCTCGGATTTGCGCTTTCTCAGGTAGTCCCCGTGGTTGCCCTCGTAGCGGGTCACGACGCCGTTCGCGCCCACCTCGAAGATGCTCCCGGCGGTCTTGTCCAGGAAGTATCGGTCATGGCTGACGGCGATCACCGCGCCGGGGAAGGCGTCCAGGTAGTCCTCCAGGATGGTCAGCGTCTCGATGTCCAGGTCGTTGGTGGGCTCGTCCAGCAGCAGGATGTTCGGCGCGGCCATCAGTATGCCCAGCAGGTACAGCCTGCGCCGTTCGCCGCCGGAGAGCCGCCCGATCTCGGAGTACTGCAATTCCGGCGTGAACAGGAACCGCTCCAGCATCTGCGCGGCGGAGAACCGGCCCTCGTCGGTGCGGACCTCAGAGGCGATCTCGTGGATGTAGTCCCAGGGGCGCTGCTTCGGATCCAGCTCCCGCCCCTCCTGGGTGAAGTAGCCCAGCTTCACGGTGCCGCCGAAGTCCACCGTGCCGGAATCCGGGGGCAGGACCCCGGCGATCAGGTTCAAAAGCGTGGTCTTGCCCGCGCCGTTGGGCCCGACGATGCCGATGCGGTCGTCCCGGAGCACGGTGTAGGAGAAGTCGGAGATGACGGCCCTGCCGCCGTAGGACTTCGAGACGTGGCTCAGCTCGATGGTCTTGCGCCCCAGCCGGGACGCGGCGGTGGCCACGGCCACGCTGCCCTCCGCCTCCGGGCCGGACTGGGCCTTTAGCGCCTCGTAGCGGGCGATGCGCTCGGTGGACTTGGTACTCCGGGCGCGGCAGCCCCGCATGATCCACTCCCGCTCCTTCTTCAAAAGCTGCTGGCGCTTGCGCTCGCTGGCGGCGGCCATCTCCAGCCGCTGGGCCTTCAGCTCCAGATAGCCGGAATACTTCGCCTCGTACTGGTACAGCGCGCCGTGGCTGAGCTCGGCGATGCGGTTGGTCACCCGGTCCAGGAAGTAGCGGTCGTGGGTCACCATCACCAGCGCCCCGGTGAACCGCTGCAGCCGCTGCTCCAGCCAGGCCACCATGTCGCCGTCCAGGTGGTTCGTGGGCTCGTCCAGCACCAGGATGTCCGCCGGATGGACGAACACCGTGGCCAGGGCCACCCGCTTGCGCTGGCCGCCGGAGAGCTGGCCGATCCTCTGGTCGAAGTCGGTGATGCCCAGCTTGGTGAGGATGGTGCGCGCCTCGTATTCGTTCAGGGCGCGGAACTGGGCCGGGAAGTCGTGGAACACCTGCTCCAGCACCGTGTTGCCGTCGTCCATGGCGGGGGTCTGGGGCAGGTAGGCCAGCTGCACGTTGGGGTCGCGGGCCACGCGCCCGGAATCCGGCGATTCCACCCCGGCCAGAACCTTGAGCAGGGTGCTCTTGCCCGTGCCGTTCACGCCGATCAGGCCCACGCGGTCGCCCGCGTTCAGGTACAGCGTCACGTCCTCCAGCAGCGTCTTGCCGCCGTAGTCCTTGGCGAGATGTTCAGCAGACAGGAGCATATCCGACAAACCTCCGTATCCTCAATCCAGCTTCTTCACGAAGCAGCGCCTGCGCTTGTGCTGCTCGGTCTTGAAGAAGTTCCACTGGTTCTGCACCTTGTGGTTGGTCTCCAGCTGGGGCCCGGTCTCGGCTTTGGTGATGCCCATCTTGTGGCAGCCCTTGAGCACGTGGTTCATCAGGACGGCGTTCACGGCCTTGTTCTGGTATTCCGGAGCCACGGCCACCAGGAAAAGATCCAGCGTGTCGTTCACCTTCAGCGCCCGAAGCACCCCGATCCATCCCAGGGGGAACAGCCTGCCGCGGCTCTTCTGCAGGGCCTTGGCCATGCTGGGCGCGGACACGCCGAAGCCCACCAGCTCGTCGTGCTCGTCCAGCACGAAGCAGGCCAGCTCCGGGTTGATGAGGGGGATGAACTTCCTGGCGTAGCGGCTGATCTGCTTCTCGTCCAGGGGCACGGTGCCGTAAAGGCCGGAATAGGCGGTGTTCACCAGTCGGAAGAACTTCTCGACCAGCGGTTGATAGTCCCGCCGGGATCTGGTCTCGGCGAGGTGCAGGTTGGAAAAACGCATCACCCGCTCCGCCAGCTTGTCCAGGCGGGTCACGGTGCGCTCGTCATAGGGCACGTCGATCAGCATCTCCACCCAGTCCACGTCCTTCACGTAGCCCAGCCGGGTCAGGTGGTCGATGTAATAGGGGTGGTTGTAGTAGGTGATGAACATGCCCATGCGGTCGAAGCCCTCCACCAGCATGCCCTCCCGGTCCAGGTCGGTGAAGCCCAGCGGGCCGTGCACCTCGTCGCAGCCCTTCTCCCGGGCGAAGGCCTCAACGGTGCCAAAAAGCGCCGAGGACACCTCGAAATCGTCGATGAAGTCCACCTGGGTGAAGCGCATGCGGTTCAGGCCCCACTTCTCGTTGGCTCGCTTGCTCAGGATCGCGCCGATGCGGCCCACGACCTTCCCGTCCCGAAGCGCCAGCCAGCACTTCGCCTCGCAATAGGCAAAGGCCGGGTTCTTCTTCGGGTTCCAGTCGCTCAGATCGTCGCCGATCATGGCCGGCACGTACTGGGGCACGCCCTTGTAGAGCACGTTCGGGTAGTTCACGAATTTGCGGAGCTCCGAGCGGCTGTGCACTTCTCTGATTTCGATCATGGAAATCGCCTCCGGATGGTTTTCACCTGAATCAGTATAGCATAAACGGAGGGAATGTGCAACGAGGGGAGGGGGAGAGTCACGCGATAAAAAAGCTTCCCCACCGCAGTGGGGAAGTGGCGCGGCAGCGCCGATGGGGCGCCCCACCGTCTGCTTCGCAGCCACCTCCCCATTGCGATGGGGAGGCTTGATTGGTGTTGGGAAGGCTCAACCGGACCTATTTGTTCCGGCTGTCGTTCAGGATGCTGACGATGCGGATGAACAGGTTGATGATGTCCAGGTACAGCGAGGCGGACAGGTCGATGGCGTTGTCCACCGTCCTCGCGCAGGTGTTGGCCCGGGCCCAGTCGTAGCCGATGTACAGCGAGAAGATGCCCGCGCCGATCCACTCGTAGACCCGGTAGCCACGGCCCCGGAACAGCAGCGCGCAGATCAAACTGCCCACGATGGTGAACAGCAGCGAGAAGAACAGCACCCGGCCCAGCTTCAGGAAGAAGCCCGGCCAAAGGGTGCCCGCGATCATGAACGAAAGCGACACGATGGCCGTGATCAGCACGGCTTCCTTGATGACGCTGGTGGGAACGCCCCTCAGGCACAGGCACAGCACCATGCCGATGGGTGCGGCGATGAGCGTGTAGCCCAGGAAGCTGACCAGCGCGCCGCCCTTGGACACCATCAGGTTGCCCACCAGCACCAGCGCAAAGTAGGCGATGAGGAAGATGATGGGGTTCATGTTGGAGACCAGCTGCACCACCTTGTCGCCGAAGAGCGCCACGGTGGCGAAGTTCAGCAGGAAGCCCCAGAGCAGCATCGCGCCGATGATCAGGTTGAACGCCCGCTCGGAGATTTCCACCTCGCCCTCGCGCAGGTATTGCCGCTCGGCCAGGATCATCTGGGAATTGCCAAGAGCCATGATATGACCTCCTTTGATTCAATCGTCCATTAGGAATGAGGAATTAGGAATGAGGAATTAATGAGGAAATCCTTTCGGATTTCTTCAAATCAAACAAATCCGTCAGGATTTGTACCGCCATTCCTCATTTCACATTCCTCATTGAAAAACGGCTTTCCAATATTTTAACCAACGAATCCCGATCTGTCAACCACTCCGCACACTCCGAACGCCGCCGGCATACTGTTAAATATAGCGCCTTTTTGTAAATAAGGCAGAAATATGTGCGGGTTTGTGGTATAATAATCTTTAATCACAGTAATCTGGAGGCGAAGGCCGATGAAAATAGTGGTGCTGTGCGGCGGTTTGAGCATGGAGCGCAATGTCTCCATCACCAGCGGCACGCTGATCTGCAAGGCGCTGCGGGCCCAGGGCCACAGGGCCGTGCTGGTGGACATGTTCTACGGGCTGGAGGACATCGAAGCGCCCCTTGAGACGCTGTTCGACGACCTGCCCCCGCTGGGGGAGGCCCGGGTGTCCGAGGAGGAGCCGGACCTGGAGGCCGTGAAGGCGTCCCGGAAGTGGAAGAGCCCCAGCAAGGTGGGAAAGGGTGTGTTCGAGCTGTGCGCCCTTGCCGACGTGGTGTTCCTGGGCCTGCACGGGGCCTGCGGCGAGGACGGCCGCATCCAGGCCGCCCTGGATCTGCTGGGCATTCCCTACACCGGCAGCGGCTACCTGGGCAGCGCCCTGGCCATGGACAAGGACATGACCAAGCAGCTGGCAAGGGCCGCGGGCGTGCGCACCCCCAAGTGGCGCATCGCCAGCTACAAAAAGGAGACCATCACCGAGATGGCCAACGCCACGCCCCTGCCCTGCGTGGTGAAGCCCGTGGACAGCGGCTCCTCCATCGGCGTGGCCATCGCCCGCACCCGGGACGAGCTCATCGCCGCCCTTCAGGAAAACCGGGCGCTGGGCCGGGTCATCCTGGAGCAGTACGTGAAGGGCCGGGAGATCCAGGTGGGCGTTTTGAAGGACGCCAGCCTGCCCTCCATCGAGATCATCCCCAAGCAGGGCTTCTACGACTACAAGAACAAGTACCAGGCCGGGGCCGCGGTGGAGATCTGCCCCGCGCCCATCGACCCGGCGCTGGAGGCCAAGCTGGGGGAGACGGCGCTGAGGGTGCACCGCCTGCTGGGCCTGCGCACCTATTCCCGAACGGACTTCATCATCGACGACGCCGGGGACGCCTGGTTTCTGGAGATCAACACCCTGCCGGGCATGACGCCCACCTCGCTGATGCCCCAGGAGGCCGCCGCGGTGGGCATCGACTACAACGCGCTGTGCCAGGCCATCGTGGAGGACGCCGTGGGAGGTGAGCGGGCGCTATGAAGCCGTTTCTGCTGAAGGACGCCGTGAACGCCGTCGGCGGGCGCTATGTGGGCGACCCCGCGGCGCTGGACAGCATCGTCACCTCCGTCACCAGCGACAGCCGCACCGCCGGGGCGGGCGCGCTGTTTGTGGCCTTCAAGGGCAACCGGGTGGACGGCCACGACTTCATGGCCGCCTGCCTGAAAAACGGTGCCGTCGCCTGCGTCACCGAGCGTGAGCCCGGCGAGGGCGAGCGGCCCGCCATCGTGGTGGATTCGTCCCTCAGGGCCATCGGGGCCCTGGCGGCCTGGCACCGGAGCCGCTTCAACATCCCCGTGATCGGCATCACCGGCAGCGTGGGCAAGACCACCACCAAGGAGATGATCTCCGCGGTGCTCAGCCAGCGGTTCAACACCCACCGCACCGAGAAGAACTTCAACAACGAGCTGGGCGTGCCGTGGACGCTGCTGCGCCTGGACGACGGGCACCAGGTGTCCGTGGTGGAAATGGGCATCAGCGGCTTCGGCGAGATGCGCAGGCTTACCCAGATGGTGAAGCCCAGTATCGCCGTGTTCAGCGTCATCGGGGACGCCCACCTGGAGTTCCTGGGGGACCGGGCGGGCGTGCTGCGGGCCAAGGGCGAGATGTTCGAGGGCATGAGCGAAAACGGCCTGGCCGTGCTGAACGGCGACGACGAGCTGCTTCGGGACTGCAAGCCCAACATGCGCCGGGTGTACTACGGCTGCGGCGGGAACTGCGACGTGCGCGCCGAGGCCATCAAGAACCTGGGCGAGGACGGCATCGAGCTGACCATCCGCCACGGCGGCGGGTCGTTCCACGCGAAGATCCCCGCCTTCGGCAGCCACACGGTGTACGCGGCCCTGGCCGCCGCCGCCGTGGGCCTGGAGCTGGGCATGACCGGCGAGGAAATCGCCCGGGGCATCGCCGGGTACCAGACCGTGGGCGACCGGGCGCGGGTCATTCACGTGGGGGATGTCACCGTGGTCAGCGACTGCTACAACGCCAATCCCAACTCCGTCCGCGCCGCGCTGGACTCCCTGTCGGCGCTGGAGGGCCGCCGGGTGTGCCTGCTGGGCGACATGCTGGAGCTGGGCCCCGGCTCCGACGCGCTCCACGAGGGCGTGGGGGAATACGCCGCGAAAAAGGGCATCGACCTGGTGGTGGGCTGTGGCCCCCATTCCCGGTTCACCGTGCGGGGCGCGGAAGCCGCCGGGGCGAAGGCTCTGTACTTTCCGGACAAGCCCGCGCTGCTGGCAAAGCTGGGCGAGCTCATCCGGCCCGGCGATTGCGTGCTGGTGAAGGCCTCCCAGAGCATGGGCTTCAAGGAGGTCGTGCAGAGGTTGACCGGGGAATAAAATACGGCGCGACTTTGTTCGCACCGTTGTTTTACGGGATTAGGATCTTTATCCTTGCCTCCCCTTACACAGGGGAGCCTTTTTTTCATCAGCAGGGCGTTCCCTGGACCCGGCCGATCTGCGTGTTGTCCTCCCGGCGGTCCCGCAGGGCGGGCACGGGGTTGGGCGCGGTCTCGAAGCGATAGTCCTCGCCGTCCCGGGCGATCACCCGCTGGATGATGGCGTGGCTCTCCACGTCGTTCACGTCCCGGTTCACGATGCCCTGGTAGCGGAAGAAGTCCGCCTGGGGGCTCAGGTCGTTCACATTGGTCCAGTCCTCCCGCAGGGCGGTGTTGCAGACGGTGCCACCCAGCACGCCGCGCACGTAGGCGATGTTCCCGCAGAGCCTCAGCGGGTCCGGGAAGGTGCCGCCCGGGATCACCTGGGAAGCCTCCTTGCCCTCGTAGGTCTCCAGCAGGTTGGCCGCGAAGTGAAGGTGGCTCACCTCCTGCTCGAAGAGCTGCTCCCAGAGACCCTTGAGGCGGGGGTCGGTCTCCGTCTCCATGGCGCTCCAGTAGAGGAAGCACTCGGTGTACTGGTGCTCCAGCAGGCCCTCCAGCCAGGTGGGCTCGGTGTCCATCAGGCTTCCGTACTGGGTGACGTGCTGCTCCTCCACCATGCCGATCTCCCGATACAGCTTCTGGCCCCAGGCGGTGGGGTAGAAGGCGGCCACGTTCATGTAGTAGTTCATGGTCTGCTGCTCGGCGGCGGTGATGATGCCCACGCACAGCCGCGTCACCGGCGAGGCCGTGCGATTCTGGATGTGGAACTTCACGGAGTCGAAGGGGTGGCGGTGGTGGGCGATGGTGGGCCGTCCGGGCATGATCTCCGTGTAGCGGCCCACCAGGGTCTCCGCGTGCTGCCGGTCGTCGAACTCCATCAGGTTCGCGTAGCGGTACAGGTGGTCGAAGTCCTCCAGCAGCGCGAAGTCCAGCGCCTGCTTCACATACGGGTTGTCCTCTCGCTGGGCCAGGCCAGCCGTCAGGTCCACCGCCAGCTGCTCGTAGCCGATGGTGTGCTCCAGGATCGTCTCGTCCGCGGGCTTCAGCGCCCCGATCAGCTTCTGCTGCTGCTGTTCCAGGCGGCGAAGCAGCGCCACCTGCCGCCGAAGCTCGTTGTCGCCGTTGTGCCGGGACAGCTGGTGGCTGTACCACACCTGCTCGAACTCCGTGCCGTTCATCAGGATCGCCCGGCAGCGGGTGTAGGGGTCCACCGTCCGCTTGTCGTAGGGGACAGGCGTCATCTGCCGCCAGTTCATGATCAGGCTCTCCAGCGGCTTCGCCGTCAGCTCAAATGGATTCATGTCCCACGCTCCTTTTCGCATTTTGCGGATAGTATATGCAGGCGGGTGGGGAATTATAATAGGAATTGGGAAAAATGTGAAATGGGGACGGTTCTCTTCTCACGTTTTTACACACATAATGTGAAATGAGAACCGTCCCCATTTCACATTATTTTGACTTTCCTTGACATTCAGTTGACACAGGGTTTATAATTAAGTGGTAAACTGCTTTTGCAATCAAAAAGGAAGGTGCGCAAATGAACGAAGTGAAGAAACCGAGACAGCCGCTGATCTTCTATTATGTGCTGGCCATCGTGGCGATCATACTGTTCAACGGCTTCATCGCGCCGCTGCTGTTTTCCCCGCGGGTGACGGAGGTGAGCTACGACGCGTTCATGTCCATGACCGAGGAGAAGAAGGTTGCCGAGGTGATGATCGAGGACAACCAGATCCTGTTCGCGGACGCCCAGGGCAACCTGTACAAGACGGGCCTGATGGACGACCCGGAGCTGACGACCCGGCTCTACGCCTCCGGCGCGAAGTTTTCCAGCCAGATCGTGGAGCAGATGTCGCCCATACTGTCCTTCCTGATCTCCTGGGCGCTGCCGCTGGTGCTGATGATCGGCCTGGGCCAGTATTTCAGCAAGAAGCTGGTGGAGAAGGCCGGCGGCGGCGCGGGCAGCATGATGTTCGGCATGGGCAAGAGCAACGCCAAGGTGTATGTGAAGAGCACCAGCGGCATCAAGTTCGACGACGTGGCGGGCGAGGACGAGGCCAAGGAGATCCTCTCCGAGATCGTGGATTTCCTCCACAACCCCAAGAAGTATGAGGAGATCGGCGCGAAGATGCCCAAGGGCGCGCTGCTGGTGGGCCCTCCCGGCACGGGCAAGACGCTGCTGGCGAAGGCCGTGGCCGGCGAGGCCAACGTGCCCTTCTTCTCCATCTCCGGCTCGGAATTCGTGGAGATGTTCGTGGGCATGGGCGCGGCCAAGGTGCGCGACCTGTTCAAGCAGGCCAATGAGAAGGCCCCCTGCATCGTGTTCATCGACGAGGTGGACGCCATCGGCGGCAAGCGCGACGGCCGCATCGGCGGCAACGACGAGCGGGAGCAGACGCTGAACCAGCTGCTCACCGAGATGGACGGCTTCGACGGCAGCAAGGGCGTCGTGATCCTGGCCGCCACCAACCGCCCCGAATCCCTGGACCCGGCGCTTCTGCGCCCCGGCCGGTTTGACCGGCGCGTGCCGGTGGAGCTGCCGGATTTGAAGGGCCGCGAGGAGATCCTCAAGGTGCACGCCAAGAAGGTGCAGCTGCAGAAGAACATCGACTTCCAGGCCGTGGCCCGGGCAGCCTCCGGCGCTTCCGGCGCGGAGCTGGCCAACATCGTGAACGAGGCGGCGCTGCGGGCCGTGCGGGACGGGCGCAGGCTCGTCACCCAGGCGGATCTGGAGGAGAGCGTGGAGGTCATCATCGCGGGCTACCAGAAGAAGAACCGGGTGATGAGCGACAAGGAGAAGATGGTGGTGGCCTACCACGAGATCGGCCACGCGCTGGTGGCGGCGAAGCAGTCAGAATCCGCGCCGGTGCACAAGATCACCATCATCCCGCGCACCAACGGGGCCCTGGGCTACACCATGCAGGTGGAGGAGAACGAGCACTTCCTCCTCACCAAGGAGGAGCTGGAGAACAAGATCGCCACCTTCACCGGTGGGCGGGCCGCCGAGGCGCTGATCTTCAAGCAGATCACCACCGGGGCCAGCAACGACATCGAGCAGGCGACCCGCCTGGCACGGGCCATGATCACCCGCTACGGCATGTCGGACGAGTTCGGCATGGTGGCCATGGAGCAGCTGACGAACCAGTATCTGGGCGGGGACACCACCCTGGCCTGCTCCGCCGAGACCGCCAACCACATCGACGAGGTGGTGCGCAAGCTGATCGCCGCCCAGTACGACAAGGCGTATCGAATCCTGCAGGAGAATACCCCGCAGCTCCACGCCCTGGCGAAGTACCTCTACGAGCATGAGACCATCACCGGCGAGGAGTTCATGGACATCCTCCACAGGACCACGCCGCAGATCGCCGCGGCGACGGCGGCGAACGGGTAATCCAAAAGCCTTCCCCTTCGGGGGCAATGTCATTCAGATAAGGCTTCTCGGCGAAGACAACCCCTCAGTCTGCTTCGCAGACAGCTCCCCTTACACAGGGGAGCCTTTCGTTTATTGTGCCCAAAGCCTCCCTTGTCTGTTTTAGCGAAATTGGGCCCGTTCGTGCGCGATGGGACCCGATGCGTCAGCATTGGGCGCGCGCGTTTGGTAGGCCCCCGTCGGTGGATCGCGAAGCGGGCCGGAGGGATTGTCATTGCTTATACTAAACTCAATCTAAAATGCAACCATCTGCGGGCGTCTTTTCCGCCCTGCCGTCGCCTCGCTGCGGTCAACGATGCGCTGCATCGCCTCCCTCCGCTCTGCTTAGGCAGAACGAAAAATCCGCTCCGCATATGTTCACTTTTAGATTGAGTTTAGAGTGTGTTTCCAAAAGCATAAATCCAAGCGAAAGCTTAAGAAATATGCAGTTAGTCACGAAGAACCAAAAGGATATCGGTGAGGTAACGTCGAA
>OMZP01000031.1 GCA_900315585.1 uncultured Eubacteriales bacterium
TTCGACGTTACCTCACCGATATCCTTTTGGTTCTTCGTGACTAACTGCATATTTCTTAAGCTTTCGCTTGGATTTATGCTTTTGGAAACACACTCTAGTATAAGCTTCCGTGAAGAGCCTCTTTTCTGCCCAATGATTTAATACATTCATCGTTGAATTCGAGCCATCGGGGGTGTAAGATAGTAAGCGTAAACTAACGGCAGACCGCCGGGATGGCATCGGGGAGGGATGAGCATGAAGAGACAGGTGTTTCGGGTGGATTCCGACGGCTTCAACGGCGCGTGGTATCCGGCGGACGGCGGGAGCGACCGGGGCATGATCCTGATGCTGGGCGACAGCTCGGAGGATCGCATGGCGTCCTGCGCGGCCAAATGGCTGAACCGGCAGGGCATCCACGCGATGGCCATGTCGCCGGAGAAGAAGGACTACGGGCACCACAGCTATCCGCTGGAGCGATTCGCCAAGGCGCTGGCCTTCATGAGGGCCCGGGGCTGCCGGGCGTTCGGCGTCGTCGGCGCGTCCACCACGGGCATGATGGCGCTGCTGGTCGGAGCCCACTACCCGGAGATTTCCCTGACGATCGCCATGTCGCCGCCGGACTTCGTGATGGAGGCCTTCTACCGGGACGGCAAGGACGGCGCGACGGAGCGCCCCGGCGACGGCGAATCCTCCGTGACCTGGCAGGGGAAGCCGCTGCCGTACCTGCCCTACGCCTACCGCCACCCGGAATACTGTCAGAAGATCCAGGAGGAATCCAAGGCGGGCGGCGACCGGGTGGCCTCCCGGAAGCTGTTCGACGAATCCGAGCGCAGGCATCCCATCCGGGAGGAGGAGCGCATCCGGGTGGAGGACATCCGCGGGAAGCTGATCTTCATCGGCGCGGAGGACGACGTGCTGTGGGACACCTGCCGGTACATCCGCAGGATGGAGGCACGGCTGGAGCGCCTGCCCCACGCCTGCACCCATGAGAGCTGGCTCTACCGGCACGGCACCCACTTCGTCTTCCCGGAATCCATGCTGAAGATGATGCTGCCGGTGGGCTCCGGCCTGTTGGTGTCGATGATGTTCCGGGCGGGGAAGGAGCACCCGAAGGAGTGCCGCGAGACTCGATTGGACATTGATCGGCGGCTGAGAAGGGCGCTGGCCCAGTGGCGGGAGGGGAAATAAAGATGATTCTGTTCCTGGAATGCGTGGTCGTCTGTTTCATACTGCTCGTGCCCTGCGTGGTGGCCATCGCCAACGGCATCCACAACGCGGCGTTCCTGTATGAGCCCACGGTGCAGCGACGCGTGATCGAGATGGGCCTGATTACCCGCAAGCGCCTCGACCGGAATCGCCTGATCTTCAGGGCGACCGCCCTGCCGGTGCTCATCGCCTTCATACTCTGGGCGGTCTACGGCATCAACGGGGCGCGGGGCTTCTGGCAGCCCTTCTGGCAGATCTACGCCCTCGCCATGGCGGAGGGACTGTTCGACCGCTTCTTCATCGACTGGTACTGGGTCGGTCACACCCGGGCCTGGACGATTCCCGGGACGGAGGACCTGAAGCCCTACATCCCCCGGAAGACGCTCGTCGCCAAGTGGCTGATCGTGCTCGTCGGGAACCCGATCCTCTCCGCGGCGCTGGCGGGGATCATGCTGCTCGTTCTGAAAGGAAATGGTATGCCATGAAAGCCATGTTTCTGATCGCCGTGGCCGGACACCTGCTCTGCGGGGTTTCCGACTGCCTGCTGACCTACCTGCCCAAGGGCCGCTTCCGCTTTGAGGATATGCAGGACAACCGCAAGCTCTCTGCGGCCTTCGACGGCATGTCCCCGCGGCAGCCGCTGGCGTCCATGCTGCTGGGCTGCCTGGCCATGTGCCTGTTCACCTTTGGCTACCTGGCCCTGTGCGACTGGATGAATGCGTACTCGACCACCTGCGCCGCGCTGATGCGGGTGAGCACCGTCATGGTCGCCACCTTCGGCATGGCCCACCACGTGTTCTGCGGCGTGCCGGAATGGCTGTACGTCCGCCTGGGGCGCACCCAGGCGGCGCTGGACCTGATCAACGATTTCTTCAAAAAGACCTCCGTCACCATGATCGTGTGCTACCTGGGCTTCCTGATCTTCGGCGTATCCTTCTTCGTGGCGGTGGTCACGGGGCTTACGCCGCTGCCCCGCTGGGCCTGCGTGTTCAACGTGCTGCCGCTGATGCTGGCGCTGTTCCCGCTGCGGGTGGGCGGCGCCGGCAACTGGGCCGGGGCGATCATGTTCCTGGGACTGTTCTTTTTGCTGTGAGGAGGGACATCATGAGCCATTACAACGACATCGGCATCGACGCCACCCTCGACTGGCCGCGCATCCGCAAGCTGATGATCATCGGCTTCCTGGCGGGCGTGATGGTGATGGCGGGGGACATGCTGCTGGGCTGGGGCGTGCACGACGCGTCCAAGTCAGGGCTGGAGGGCTTTCTCTCCGCGTATCTGGACGTTTCCGACAGCCGCATCTTCTGGTCGGCGATGCTGGGGCTGATCGGCATTCCGCTGGAGGGCCTGAGCTACTTCGCCGTCTATCGACTGATCGCCTCCCGCTCCATGAAGCACGCGCACCTCTACCGCAGCGGCATCTTCGGCTACCTGATCTTCGCCGCCTGCGGCGTGCATGTGCCGTGCCTGGCCTGCGTATACGTGTACAAGCACCTGTCCCGGGTGAGCCCTGAGAACGCCCTGGAGTTGACCTGGCGCTTCGGGCTGTACTTCCTGCTGCCGGCGATGATCCTGTTTTTGATCGCCTGGGTCGTCCATTCCTGCGCCCAGATCGCGGCGTTCGCCAAGGGACTGACACCCTATCCCCGCTGGTGCTGGGTGTTCTGCATGCCCGTGGGGCAGGCCCTCGCCATGCTGTTGAAGCTCGCGCCGGAAACGGCCCTGCGCAACGCCCTGACCGCCGGGTGGCTGAGCATCGGCAACATGTGGATGATGGGCGGCCTGCTGCTCACCATGAAGCGGGCGATGGCAAACGCAGATCCCTCCGGGAATGACGGGACCCCCGCACACCCATAACGGGTTTTCCGGCACGCAGGAAACGGAGCCTCTTGACAAGTGACCTTTCGTTCACTATAATGAGTGAGCGAAGGGCCACTTTTTTGACCGGAAGCTGCACACTCCAGAAGGAGGGATTCGCATGAAGGACGGAATGGCCTGTTGCGGCCGGAACGGCGAAAAGCCGGGCGGGAGGCTGAACGGCAGCAGGGACGCCGCGGGGGACCTGCGGGGCTGTGACTTCGTGACGCTGCGGCAGCGGCCGGAGCTCGCGGGGCGGGCGGCGGCGTGGTTCCACGAGAAGTGGGGCGTGCCGGAGGCAGCCTACCGGGAGTGCATCTCGGCCTACCTGGACGGCGCGACGGAATACGGCTGGTACCTGTGCCTGGACGGGGAGCGAATCGTCGGCGGGCTGGGCATCATCGACAACGACTTCCACGACCGCCCGGACCTGTCGCCCAACGTCTGCGCCGTCTACACCGAGGCGGATTGCCGGGGCCGGGGCGTCGCAGGCCGGCTGCTGGGGCTTGCGGTGGAGGACATGCGCGCGAAGGGCGTCTCGCCGCTGTACCTGGTCAGCGACCATGTGGGCTTCTACGAGCGGTACGGCTGGGAGTTTATGTGCCTGGCGCATGAGGACGGAAGCGAACGGGAGACGCGCCTGTACGTGCACCGGTGAGAGAAAGGGGGAGGACCCATGGACCGCGAAAGCGCGTTCAGCATCGCCAGCGAGCGGCTGACGCCGGAGGAATACATCGACTTTTTGAAGCACACCGACCTGGGCGCCCAGTATCCCCGGGAGCGATTCGAGGCGCGCATCCCGAGGCTCCTCCAGAACGCGACCCTCAGCCTCGCGGCGCGAAACGGCGCGGGACAGCTGGTGGGCGCGCTGCTGGGGCTGACGGACTTTGCCTACTGGCTCTACGTCACGGACCTGGGCGTGGATCGGGCGTATCTTCGCCAGGGCATCGGCCGGAGCCTGATGCGCAGCGCGCTGGAGCTGGCGGGCGGGGAGCAGGACATCGCCGTCTATCTGATCGCCAACGAGAAGGCCTTGCCCTTCTATGAGAAGCTGGGCATGAAGCGGGCCGAGGACGTGATGCAGTACAACCACATCGAGTGGACGGAATTCACCGTCCAATAGGGAAGAATCGACAGGAGGTATGACCATGGAGTATGAATTCAGGAGCCCCATCGCGAGGCCCGTCAACGACCACATCTGGCTGATGGACGACCCCGCCCAGGTTGCCCCGGGCGGGGTCTTGTGTTATAATATGGTCAGATGACTTGGCATAAAGAAAGGGGCACAGACGATGAACCAGTACAGGGATTTCGACAACTACCTCAAGGAGTATCCTTCGGGGGACGGCTACTTCGGCAAGTACGGCGGGAACTATCTGGACGACCCGGAGCTCATCAAGGCCTTCAACGAATACGCCGAGGCCTACCACACCATCGCCCAGTCCGCCCAGTTCATCTCCGAGCTGCGGCGCATCCGGCGGGATTTCCAGGGTCGGCCCACGCCGGTGTATCACTGCCAGAACCTGTCCAACCTGCTGGGCCGCACCCAGATCTACTTAAAGCGCGAGGACCTGAACCACACCGGCGCCCACAAGCTGAACCACTGCATGGGCGAGGGCTTGCTGGCCAAGTTCATGGGCAAGAAGAAGCTGATCGCCGAGACCGGCGCGGGCCAGCACGGCGTGGCCCTGGCCACCGCGGCGGCCTACTTCGGCATGGAGTGCGACATCTACATGGGCGAGGTGGACATCGCCAAGCAAGCCCCGAACGTCACCCGCATGAAGCTGCTGGGCGCGAACGTGATCCCCGTCAGCTTCGGGCTCAAGACCCTGAAGGAGGCCGTGGACGCCGCCTTCATGGCCTACGCCAAGGAGTATAAGGACGCGGTCTACTGCATCGGCACCGCCGCCGGTCCCCATCCGTTCCCGCTGATGGTGCGGGACTTCCAGTTCTGCATCGGCGAGGAGGCCCGGGAGCAGTTCGTGGCCATGACGGGCCACCTGCCGGACACGGTGGCGGCCTGCGTGGGCGGCGGCTCCAATTCCATCGGCATGTTCACGCCCTTCCTGGCCGACCCGGTGGAGCTGGTGGGCGTGGAGCCGCTGGGCCGCGGGCCGAAGCTGGGCGACCACGCCGCCTCCATCACCTACGGCAAGGAGGGCGTGATGCACGGCTTCAACAGCATCATGCTGGCCGACGAAAACGGTGATCCCGCGCCGGTGTACTCCAATGCCAGCGGCCTGGACTATCCCGCCGCGGGCCCGGAGCACGCGCTGCTGCACGACATGAACAGGGTGCGCTACACCACCATCGACGACGAGGAGGCCATCGAGGCGCTGTTCCTGCTCTCCCGCCACGAGGGCATCATCCCCGCCATCGAGAGCTCCCACGCCCTGGCCTACGCCATCAAGGTGGCCCGCACCGGCCAGACCGGCTCCATCCTGGTGAACCTCTCCGGCCGCGGGGACAAGGACCTGGACTTCGTCGTGGAGAACTACGGCTACGGCCCGGACTTCCTGGAGCGGATGGAAGAAAAGCGTCGCGGCCAGTGATCCCGCGCCGATGGGGAACTGATCTATGAAGAACCGTTATTTGAGCGAGCTGGCCCAGCAGAAGCGATTCTGGCACCTGCCCGCGGGGCTGCTCTCCGCGCTGATGTCCTTCACCACGATCCAGGTGTGGATCGAGGATTCCCCGGCGGGCGAGGACCCGACGATCTGGCTGATGGCCCACGCCTTCGTGCTGGTGGTGATGCTTTTGCCGATCGCCTTCATCGTCCGCTGGCGCAAGCGTCAGCACGACGCCTGGATGCTGGCCGAAAAGCTGGCCCGGCGTAAGGAGGCTTCCATCCCCCTGGCGGAGCTCTCCCGGACCCTGGGCGTCCGGAACGCCGATCAGAAGGTGCTCGACCTTTTGAAGCGGGGGTTCCTGAAGCGGCTGGAGGTGGAGGACGATGAGCTGGTGCTGGACAATCCGCAGGAGGAGTGCGTCCCGGAGGCCCCGGCAGCTCAGCCGGCTGAGGAGGACGTGATCCGGCAGATCCGGCATCTGAACGACGAGATCGACGACGCGGCGGTGTCCGAGCGCATCGACCGCATGGAGCAGGTCACCGCCAGCATCCTGCGCACCCTGAAGGAGCGCCCGGAGCGGGCGGAGGACGCGCGGCGCTTCATGAACTACTATCTGCCCGCGACGCTGAAGCTGCTGGAGAGCTATCGCCTGATGGAGAAGCAGAGCTTCCAGGGCGAGAACATCCAGGCCTCCCGGCGGCAGATCGAGGCGGTGCTGGAGAAGCTGGTGTCGGCGGCGGAGCAGCAGCAGGACAAGCTGTTCGGCTCCGAGGCGCTGGACGTGGAGGCGGAGATCAGCGTGCTGGAGACCATGATGGCCTCCGACGGGCTGATCGAGCCCCGGCAGGGCATGAAATAATCACTGAAACAACGGCGAAACCCCGGCCTATCGTGCCGGGGTTTCGCCGTTGCGGGTTCCGCGGGGTTCACTTCTTCCCCTTCGCCTTCTTCACCACGGGCGGGTGGAACTTCTGGTTGTAGGCGTCGATGTCGCCCTCGTAGCCCCGCCGCCGCATGCCCCGGAAGGTCAGCTGGCGCACGATGTCGTAGATCACGGCCATCAGCGGCACGCCCACCAGCATGCCCAGGATGCCCCACAGGCCGCCGAAGAGCAGGATGCCGAACATGACCCATAGGGCCGAGAGCCCTGTGGTGTCGCCCAGGATTTTCGGGCCAATCACGTTGCCGTCCAGCTGCTGCAGGATGATGATGAAGATCACGAACATCAGCGCGTGGGTCGGGTTGTCCAGCAGCAGCAGCAGCGCACAGGGGATCGCGCCGATGAACGGGCCGAAGAAGGGGATGATGTTCGTCACGCCCACGATCACGGCGATCAGCAGCGTATTCTTGAAGCCCATGGCCAGGCAGCCGATGAAGCAGAGCACGCCGATGATGGCGGAGTCCAGCAGCTTGCCCATGAAGAAGCCGTTGAACATCTTGTCCGCGTACTTCGTTTCGTTCAGCAGCCACTCGCACCAGGCGGGCTTCAGCGCGCTGCGGGCGATCATCGTGGCCTGGGCGGCCAGCTGGACGCGCTTGGACAGCAGGTAGAGGGCCACGATGGTGCCGATCAGGAAATCCTTGATCGTGCCGAAGGCGCCGGTGACCGTGGAGGCGGAGCCGGTGAGCACGGGCCCCACGCTGGCCATGATGGCCTCGGCGCTTCCGAAGTGGGTGTTGATGAAGCTGTTGACGCCCACATTGGCCTTGTCGATGAGGTTCTGGATGAAGTCCGCGTGCTCCGGATGGGCGGCGGCGAAGTTGTGAACCAGATCCAGCGCCTGCTGCTGCAGGGCCTTCACCTGGCCGGGCGCGGCCTTGGCGATCTCGATCAGGCTCGTCACCAGCTGGGGCACGATCAGCAGGATCACCGCGATGACGACCACCAGCGCGAACACCACCGCCAGCACGTCGGCCAGCCCGCTCATTTTGCCGCCGAACCGGCGGGTGAGCCAGTTGGACAGGGGCGCGACCAGATAGGCGATGACGCCGCCGAACAGGAAGGGCCGCAGGATCTTGACCAGCAGGCTCAATACGCGGATTTCACCGCTGTGGTTGAACACGCTGTTGGCGAACAGTATGCCCAGCGCCGCCACGGCGACGCCGGTGAGCCCCCATTTGATGTATTTCTCATTCTCCTTGTTTTTCATGATGTAATTCCTTTCGTGGGCCGGGGTCCCCGGCCGCCGGGATGTCTGTGCAACGGTTTGACTCGATTTTAGCACAGGAAGCGGCGGTTTTCAAGCCCTGCGCCACTTTATTGTGGTCGCCGGAAAAAGTCCCGGGGTGCGGCTTGCCCCTTGAAAATGGGTTTTCGATGGGATATAATGGGCGTGATTTCCCGAATACACTGAACGGACGGACGCGGCGGGGCGTTGAAGCGCCCGCGGGAGGGAATATGGAATTTGCAATGATTGAGACCGGCTGGCTGTCGCTGCTGCCGCCGATCATCGCCATCGCCCTGACGCTGCTGGCAGGGGCGCTGGCGGCGCTGAACCGGGTGGACATCAAGCGGTTTTCCAAGCGATGAAAGCATGACAAGGAGCGATTAACGGAATGAGGATACGAAAGTCGACGGAGCAGGATGTGCCGCGGATGCTGGCCATCTACGCCCGCGCCCGCCGGTTCATGGCGGAGCATGGCAACCCGAACCAGTGGGGGCCGAGACAGTGGCCGCCGGAGGCGCTGCTCCACAGGGACATCGCGGAGGGCCACAGCTACGTCTGCCTGAACGACGCCGATGAGGTGGTCGGCACCTTCTTCTTCGTCCAGGGAAAGGACGTGGAGCCCACCTACCGGGGCATCGAAGGCGGCGCGTGGCTGGACGACAGCCCCTACGGCGTGGTGCACCGCATCGCCTCCGACGGCAGCGAAAGGGGCATCGGCCGGTTCTGCATGAACTGGGCGCTGGATCAGTGCGGTCACATGCGCATCGACACCCACGGCGACAACACCGTGATGCAGAACCTGGTCACGAGCCTGGGGTTCGTCCACTGCGGCACGATCTACGTGACCGAGGACAACGACCCGCGCCTGGCGTATGAGAAGGTGGGCCGGTAGGGGGAATTGAGAGGATGACAGAAGGCGCTGCCTCAAAAAGGATGATTTGCGCTTTGCGCATGAATTGGCTTCGCCATGATTTGCCACTTCGTGGCATGATTTGAATTGCGCCAGATCGTGCGCGATTTACGCACACGTTCTTTGCTTCCTCATGCGCCGCAGCGCATTTCACGCCCGAAGGGCATTTCACGACGCGAAGCGTCATTTCACGCGCCGAAAGGCGCAATTCATGGGGCTGTCTCAAAACGGATTTTGAGACAGCCCCTTCTGTATGGCCGGGATGGTGACGATCACCCGCACGCCGTCCTCCGCTTCCTCCACCCGGCTCTTCACCGGCACGCCGATGCGCTTCAGCTGGCGCACGGTGTCCATGAGGGCGTTGATGACGATGCGGTTGTCCCGCAGGATCGGGGTGAGCCGAGGCCGCTTCTTCGCCGGGGCCGCCTGCCGCGCCACCCGCTTTTCCAGCTCCGAGACGCTAAGGCGCTGGTCGGCGGCCTCGTCGATCAGGGCGAGCTGGGCGGCCTCGTCGCGCAGGGACAGCAGCGCCCGGGCGTGGCGCTCGGTGAGGCCGCGCCGCCGCAGGGCCGACTGCACCGCTTCCGAAAGCTTTAGAAGCCTAAGGCGGTTGGCCAGGGCCGACGGGCTCATGGAGAGGCTCTGGGCCAGGCGCTCCTGGGTGATGGGGTGGCTGTCCAGGATGCTCCGGCAGGCCAGCGCCACGTCCAGGAAGTGCAGATCCTCCCGCTGCAGGTTCTCCACCAGGGCGATCAGCGCGCAGTCGCAGTCGTCACCGGAGAGCACCACGGCCTCCGCCCACTGCCGCCCCAGCAGCTCCAGCGCCCGCAGGCGGCGCTCCCCGGCGATCAGCTGATAGCGCCCGCCGCCCTCCGAGCGCACCAGCAGCGGCGACAGCAGGCCGTGCTGGCGGATGGACTCGGCCAGCTGGCGCAGGGAGCCCTCCGGGAACGTGCGCCGGGGCTGGGCCGGGTTCGGGCGGATGCTGGAAACCGGCAGGCGCTGCACCGCGCGGGCGGGGGAGGGGGCGATGGGACTTCTGAACAACGCGAGGACCTCCGTCATCTGGAATGGACATGGATTATATATTCGCCAGATGGGGAAATAGTCTGTCATGAAGGACAAAAAATGGCTCATCGAGGAAAGCTGAGAGATGAAAAGAAGCGATTCGCAGGTATTCTGTTTTAATGCTGTTAGCGAACGAAAGGTACAGATCCTTCGCTTCGCTCAGGATGACAGGATATCGAATCATTGTCATCCTGAGCGGAGCGAAGAATCTGTGCGTCATGTATCGAGAACTCATGTTGCTGATTCATCAACATTCCGTGAAGCACAAAAAATGGAACTCTTTCGAGTTCCAAAATATCCCGTTAGTGCCGTCTGTCGCTGCTTTTTCACCCGCCGCTCAGGCAGGGCGGAGACCTGCGGCTGCTTGCTGCCTTCCACTGCGAAGGAGGCTTGGCATCTGCAAACCGACCCGGAATCCTTTTATGAATCTGTGGGTAAAAGCATTGACTAACGCACACCACAGGATATATCCCATGCCGTCAGGGCCGCGCCCTGAACTGTTTTTATTATATCGGTTCCGGGGCGGAAAGTCAATGCCCAATGCTAAATTTGGGCGATAAAATTTACGAATGACGGGCGGCTTCAATCAAAGGAAATCCAATCGATCTCCGGCCGCACGCCGATGCGCCACTGGAGGCGGCTCGCGCCGATGCCCTTGCTCACCAGAAGCTTCATGCCGCTCATCTCGTGGAGCCCGGCGACGGCCATGGCCCGGATGTCCTTGCGGAACAGGCGCTCGAAGCCGATGGAGAAGGGCGTGAGACCCAGCAGGTTGAACTGGCCGCCGTGGGTGTGCCCGGACAGCATCAGGTCGCAGGAGATGTTCGGCGGGCAGGGATAGTGGGACAGCAGCACCCGGTAGGCGTCAGGGGCGCTCGCCTCCGGCAGCAGGCCGCGGGCGTCGGGCCGACCCAGCTTGTGCTCGTCCACGCCGCCGAGGATCAGCCTGCCGCCGTTGACCGGCAGGGTCGCCGCCTCGTTCACCAGCAGCTGGACCCCCGCCCGGGCCATGACCTTTCTCAGGTCGTTCACGTCCGGCCAGGCCTCCGCGTCGTTGTTGCCCAGCACGCCGAAGGCGCCCAGGGGCGGTTTCAGTTCGCTCAGGACCTCGAACAGCCGAAGGGCGTCCTCCGCGCGATCCGCGTAGTCCCCGCCCAGCAGCAGAAGATCCGGCGCGAGGGCCGCGGCCCTGTCCGCCAGGGCGCGGATGTCCGCCGCCGTGGTGCGCCTCAGCACGTGGGTGTCGCTGATGAACAGCGCCCGCAGCCCCCGCAGGAAGGCCGGAGCGCCGTCGATGCGCCATTCGCGCACGGCGCAGTTCAGCCGTCCGCAGCGGGCGAAATAGTTGTCCGGCTTGGAAAAGAGGCATTTCATGCCGTGGTTCCTTTCAATATCGCGGCAGCGACAATCCCTCCGTCAGCCTGCGGCTGCTCCTCCCTTGACACAAGGGAGGCTTTTGACCCGGCATAATATCGGCTCCCCTGTGTAAGGGGAGCTGTCGCCGAAGACGACTGAGGGGTTGTTTGCCTATTGCTACTGCACCAGCAGCCCCGCGCCGATGATGCCCGCGCGCTCGCCCAGCTCCGCGGCCAGGAACTTCGCGGGATACTTCTGGTCCACCAGGGAGTGATGGCGATAGGAGGCGATCATCCGGTCCGTGAAGCGATGGCCCAGGTTGGTGATGCCGCCGCCGTAGATGAAGATGTTGATGTCGAAGATCTGGTTCAGGTTGTGGAACATGCGGCCCAGGTACTCCGCGCCTCGGTTCACCACCTCCAGCGCCAGCGGGTCGTTCATCTGCAGCGCCCGGCCCACGGCCAGCAGGTCGATGTTGCTCAGCGTGCCGGCGTAGTCCAGGATGCGGCTCTCCTCGCCCTCCTTGATGCGGTCCATGGCGTAGCGGGCCATGTAGAAGCCGGAGGAGATGGAGTGGACGCAGCCGGTGACGCCGCAGCTGCAGGGATAGCCGATGGAATCGGAGATGAAGGTGTGGCCGATCTCGCCCGCCATGCCGTGCATGCCCCGGAACAGCTGGCCGTTCAGGATCAGCGCGCCGCCGATGCCGGTGGCCAGGGTGGCGTAGATCAGGTTGTCGTAGCCCCGGCCCGCGCCGTAGCGGTGCTCCGCCAGGGCGGCCACGTTGGCGTCGTTGTCCACGAACACCGGCACGTCCAGCCGGCTCCCCAGCATCTCCCGCACGGGCTGGTCGTTCAGCGCCACCAGGTTCGCGCTCTCCAGCGTCATGCCGCGCTTGAAGTCCACGTAGGCGGGGAAGGCCGCGCCCACGCCGCGCACGTCCTTCATCGTCAGCCCCGCCTTCTCCACCATGCCCTGCACCTGCTGGGCCAGGTAGTTCATCAGTTCCGTGGGGCTGCCGTCCTTGTCGGTGGGGTATTTCAGCTCCGAAACCAGCTGCATGCTCCCGTCGAACAGGCCCATCTTGATGTTGGTGCCGCCCACGTCGATGCCGATGACATATTCGCGCATAGATTCAACCTCCGGTTGATAGAGTTCAGAGTTCAGAGTATGGAGTTTAGAGCAAGACAGCCATTGTCTTAATTCTAAACTCTTAACGCTCAACTCTTATACATTGATGGTTCCCATGTTGACCGATTCGTATTGATTCAAAATCGGGTCGACGACCGTCGTCAGGAACCTCTCGGTCTGTTCCTTCGCGCGTCCGGTATACTTCTCCGGGGCCAGCAGGGCGGTGAGGCTCTCGCGGCTCAGGGGGAAGGCGGGGTCGGCGGCGATGCGCTCCATCAGGTCGCTCTCCAGGCCCTCCGCCTTCATGCGGGTGGCCGCGGCCTGGCTGTGCACGCGCACGCGCTCGTGAATCTCCTGGCGATCCGCGCCGTTCTTCACGGACTCCATGATGATGTCCTCGGTGGCCATGAAGGGCAGGTTCTCCATCACCCGCTTCTCGATCATCTTTGGATAGACCACCATGCCGTCCGCGACGTTGGCGTAGAGCTCCAGCACCGCGTCGGTGGCGAGGAACGCCTCCGGCAGGGACAGGCGGCGGTTGGCGGAATCGTCCAGCGTGCGCTCGAACCACTGGGTGGCGGCGGTCATGCTGACGTCCTGATAGAGGGCCATCACGTGCCGCGACAGGGCGCAGATGCGCTCGCTTCGCATGGGGTTGCGCTTGTAGGCCATGGCCGAGGAGCCGATCTGGTTCTTTTCAAAGGGCTCTTCCACCTCGCGGAAGGATTGGAGCAGCCGCAGATCCTGGGCAAACTTGTAGGCGCTCTGGGCGATGCCGGAGAGGGCTCCCAGCACGCGGGAATCCAGCTTGCGAGGATAGGTCTGGCCGGACACGTCGAACACGGCGGTCATGCCCATCTTCTCGGCGATGCGCCTTTCCAGCTCGTCCACCTTCGCACCGTCGCCCTCGAACAGCTCCATGAAGGAAACCTGGGTGCCCGTCGCGCCGCGGTTGCCCAGCAGCTTGAGGCTGGACAGGGCGAAGTTCACCTCGTCCAGGTCCATGGTCAGATCCTGCATCCACAGGGTGGCGCGCTTGCCCACGGTGGTCAGCTGGGCGGGCTGCAAGTGGGTGTAGCCCAGGCAGGGCAGGCCCTTGTATGCCTCGGCGAACTTGCGCAGGCGGCGCAGCACCTCCACCAGCTTCTGCCTAATGAGAATGAGTGCATCCCGCAGCATCAGTATGTCCGCGTTGTCGGTTACGTAGCAGCTCGTCGCGCCCAGGTGGATGATGCCCCGGGCGTTCGGACACACGTCGCCGTAGGCGTGCACGTGGGCCATCACGTCGTGGCGCACCCGCGCCTCGTGGCGGGCGGCGTTCTCGTAGTCGATGTCCTCGACGTGGGCCTTCAGCTCGTCCACCTGCGCCTGGGTCACGGGCAGGCCCAGCTCCATCTCACTCTCCGCCAGCGCGATCCAAAGCCTGCGCCAGGTGGTGAACTTCCTGTCCGGGGAGAAGATGTACTGCATCTCCTTGCTCGCATAGCGGCTGTTCAGCGGGGTTTCGTAGGTGTTCTTGTTCATGATTTTCCTCCGAAGTTGTCAGTCGCGAATGATCAGCGCCTCGCGCTCCGCCCCGACGGACACATACTTGACGGGGCAGCCCACGCGCCGCTCGATGAACAGCACGTAGTCCCGCGCCGCCTGGGGCAGCGCGTCCCAGGTGCGGCACTTGCTGATGTCGCAGTTCCAGCCGGGCAGGGTCTCGTAGACGCTCTCGCAGTCGTAGAGATCGGGGGTGTAGGGGAAGCGGTCGATGGTTTCGCCGTTCAGCCGGTAGGCCACGCAGACCGGGATTTCCTTGAGGTAGGACAGCACGTCCATCTTGGTCAGCGCCAGCGCCGTCGCGCCCTGGAGCTTCGTGCCATAGCGGGTGGCGGGAATGTCCATCCAGGCCACGCGGCGGGGGCGTCCCGTGGCCGCGCCGTACTCCGCGCCGGCCTCGCGCAGGTCATGGGCGTCCTGGCCGTCCAGCTCGCCCACGAACGGGCCCTCGCCCACGCAGGTGGAGTAGGCCTTGGTGACGCCGATCACCTCGTCCACCTTCAGGCTGGGCATGCCGCAGCCCACGGGGGCCTCGGCGGCCAGGGGGGAGGAGGAGGACGTGAAGGGATAGATGCCGTACTGGATGTCCCGCAGCGCGCCCAGCTGGGCCTCGAACATGATGCGCTTGCCGGCGTTCACCGCGCCCTCCAGCAGCTCGAAGGCGTCGCACAGGTAGGGGATCAGGGGATCGCCCCAGGTGTGAACCCAATTCAGGGTCTCGTCGAAGTCGATCTTTTCCTGGCCGTAGCCGGGCACGATGGTGTCGTTCTTCCAGTCGATGAGCCGCTTCAGGTGCTTCTCAAGGGTCTCCGGGTGCTTCAGATCGCCCATCATGACGGCCTTTTTCATGTACTTGTCGCCGTAGATGGGGCTGATGCCCCGCAGGGTGGAGCCGAAGTGATCCTTGCCCAGGCGCTGCTCCTCCCACTTGTCCTGGTTGGGATGGATGGGCAGCACCATCATGGCGCGGTCGGAGATCTTGAAGTTGTCGGGGGTGATGACCACGCCCTTCTCCCGGACGCGGGCCATCTCCTCGTTGATGTGCTTCAAATCCACGACGACGCCCGCGCCCAGCAGGTTCACGGCGTTGCGATGGAAGATGCCGCTGGGCAGCAGGTTCAGCGCGAACTTGCCGTATTCGTTGATGACCGTATGACCGGCGTTGTTGCCGCCCTGATAGCGGACGACGACGTCGGACTGGCCCGCAAAGTAGTCCACCATGCGGCCCTTGCCCTCGTCGCCCCAGTTGATGCCGACAATCGCGGTATTGGACATGATGATTCACCTCATAAACGAATGATTCTGGTATGTATGGGCGAAATCGTTCGATCATTCGACACATTTTCACCCTCTATACCCCATTATAGCAGGATTCGACGGGTTTTTAAACAGAGAATAGGTAAACAGTGCACATAGAGAGTGGAGTGTGGAGAGTGGAGCGTGGAGTTCAGGTAGAAATCCTTCGGATTTCCTGGATTAAAGAGGACCGGATTGCCACGTTCCTTCGCTCCTCGCAATGACGTGGCACGGAAAGGAGAATAGAGAATGACGCGCAGATGTAGGGGCGCCGTTGCGGCGCCCGCCCGGTTCCCAGGCTAACTTTATCTAAACTCTGAACTCTTAACTCTCTTGAGTTCTTCCGCGATCCTTTCATATTCCGCGTTCAACTCCTCCGGCCTGTCGCCCTTCCGGGGCGCGGACAGCCGGGCGGCGAGGGCGGCGAGGCGCATCTCCAGGGCCGTGACCGCCAGCTGGCGCGCCTCGGCGGACCGGTCCCGCCTGCGCTCGGCCTCCAGCGCGTCGAGGGTGCCCTCGAAGGCGGTGAGCGCGCCGCCCTCCATGGTCCAGAGGCGGGTGGCCACGGCCTTCACGAAGGCCCTGTCGTGGCTGACGAACAGCAGCGTGCCGCCGTAATGCGCCAGCAGACCCTCCAGCGCCTCCATGGCGAACAGGTCCAGGTGGTTGGTGGGCTCGTCCAGGATCAGCAGGTTCGCGCCGGACAGCAGCAGCTTCGCCAGCGCCACCTTTGCCTGCTCGCCGCCGGAGAGCACGCCCGCGACCTTGAAAACGCTGTCGCCCCGAAGCCCCAGCCGGGCCAGCACCGTGCGGCAGTCGGACTCGCCGAGGGCGGTGTCGGCCATGGCGTTGGCGAGGACGGTCCTTTGCAGGTCCAGGGTCTTCTCATGGTCCTGGTCGAACACCGCCGGCCGCGCCGCCGGGTTCCAGGTGATCTTGCCATCAAAGCGGGTGCCGGGGGAGGGCGCGCCCCGCAGGGCTCGAAGCAGCGTGGTCTTGCCGCAGCCGTTTTCACCCAGCAGCGCCGTGCGGGAGCCGGTGGGCAGGGTGAGGTCGGCATGCTCCAGCAGCACCCGGTTTCCTGCGGTCAGCCGGTCGCACCGGACGGTGAGGGCGACCTTGGCCGCGATGGGCTTCGCCGCGCCCAGGGTCATTTTGATGTCCGGCAGGTCCCGGGGTCGGTCCACCTTCTCCAGCCGCTCCAGCCGTCCCTGCAGCTTGCGCTTGGCGCTGCTCTGGTGGATCACGGCGTTGGTGTACTCGCGGGTATGCAGCCGCGCCTCGCTGTTGCCCATGCGCTTGGGGGCCTTCTTCACCGACGCGGCCCACTCCGCCTTCTGCTGGATGGCGGCCCTGAGGCGGGCCTGCTCGGAGCGGTACTGGTCGTACTCGAACTGCTGGTGCTCCCGCCGCAGGGCCTGCTCGGCACGATAGTCTTCGTAGCCGCCGGGGAAGTCGGTGATGCGGCCGTCCTCCAGGTGGAGGATGCGCCCGCAGAGGTCGTTCAAAAGCGACCGGTCGTGGCTCACCAGCACCAGCGCGCCCCGGTGCTCCGAGAGCCGCTGCCGCAGGCGGGCGACCCCGGCGGCGTCCAGGTCGGTGGTGGGCTCGTCGGCCAGCAGCAGCGCCGCGTCCTCGGACAGGGCCCCGGCGATGCGCCGCCGGGTCTGCTCGCCGCCGGAGAGGCCCTCCCGGGCGCCGGGGGCGCGAAATTGGGCGGCGTGGCGGGCGTCGATGGGCAGGCGGGTCTCCCCGGACTGCCGGATCAGGGACACCGGGCCATAGCGTTTCACCGCGCCGGAGTCCGGCTCCAGCTCCCCGGCCAGGATCGCCAGCAGCGTGGACTTGCCCGCGCCGTTTTCGCCGATCAGGCCCACGCGCTCGTTGTCGTAGATGGTCAGGTGGTCGATGTCCAGCACCGTCCTCTCGCCGTGGCGCAGGACGATGCGGTTGGCTTCCAGAAGTAATTTGGGCATAAAAATCGCTCCTTCCCGCCGGGGAGGGAGCGCAAAAACCAGGCCGTGCCGCGATTTGGGGACGCTGACAGTGCGTCCGGCCCTGCAAAAAACGCAACCTCCAAACGGCGGCAAAAGTTGGCCCCGGCCATTGGCCGAAGCACATATTTTTGCGCCGGATGTCAGTCGCGATTCCTCATCAGTCCCTGCGAACCTACCTTTCCTTGGATGAAATCATTATAGCAGGAGCAGGTGCGGTTGTCAATGCTTGACAACGAAGCGGCGGGGGAATATGATAGGGGACAGGGGACAGGGGACAGGGGACAGGGAACAGGGAACAGGCAACAGGGAACAGGGATGTGAGGTTTACCAATGGCAAAGAAAAAAACAGGATACCGTCGCTCGAACGGCTCGATCATTCTCACGGTGGCCGTCGCCGTGGCCCTGCTGGCGGGGGCCTTCGGCCTGGGCTGGCACTTCGGCGTGGAGTCCACCCGGTTCCACGGGAACATCCTGCTGGTGAACGAGGCGCACCGCCTGGACGCCGACTACGTGCCGGACGGGCTGGTGAACCTGTACCAGCAGCGCCACTCCTTCCGCCTGGCCAGCAGCGAGATCACCCTGACCCGCGAGACCTACGAGGCCATGGAGAAGATGTTCCACGCCGCCGAGGAGGCGGACATGAACGGCTACATCGTCACCAGCGGCTACCGCAGCTACCAGCGCCAGCAGGAGGTCTACGCCCAGTCCGAGCCCGGCAAGGCCCAGCAGCCCGGGGCCAGCGAGCACCAGACCGGCCTGGCCTTCGACGTGACCGTGGAGACCAACGACGGCTTCGAGAGCACGCCCCAGTACGCCTGGCTGATGCAGCACGCCCATGAGTACGGCTTCATCCAGCGATACCCGGCCAACAAGAGCGATGTGACGGGCATCAGCTACGAGCCCTGGCACTACCGCTATGTGGGCGTGGATGCCGCCGGTCGGATGCACAGGACGGGGCAGACGCTGGAGGAGTTTTTGGGGGAGAGATAATAACGAAGGCCGCCGGTAAAACCGGCGGCCTTCGTTTTACGCCATCACCGCTCCGTAGATCAGATCCCGGATCTTCGGGTGGATCACGTCGTAGCAGTAGCCGAAGTTGCGCACGTGCATGGCGAAGAAGGCGGACAGGTGGTTGACGGGGTCGATCATGGCCCAGGCCCCCGCCGCACCGTCCCAGCCGAACTCGCCGATCTGGCCGCGGCCGCCGATGGCGGTGTTCACGCGGGTGCGCACGCCCAGGGCGTAGGAATAGCCCAGCCGGTGCCACTCGTCGAAGGACTTGCGGCTCTGGGGGCACAGCTGGTTGGCGCTCCACAGCTGGATCATCTCCGGGGAGAGGATGCCGGAGCCGCCGCAGGCCAGCGCGTCCGCGAAGGCGATGTAGTCCGGGACGTCGGAGATCAGGCCCGCCCCGCCGCTCTCGTATTGGGGCGTCAGGCGGTAGTTGTTGGCGTAGGCGGGCATGGGCACCGGCTTTTTCAGACCGTCGTCGAACATGTACTGCTCGGCCAGCCGCGCTTCGATTTCCGGCGTGGGCACGAAGCCGATGGTCTTGAGGCCCAGCGGCCCGAAGATGTTTGCTTTCAGGTATTCCGAGAACCGCTTGCCGGAGGCGACCTCGATCACCGCCGCCAGCACGTCGTGGCTCAGGCTGTAGAGGAAGTTCGTGCCCGGCTCGAACATCAGCGGGTCCTGGGCCTTGGCGTCCACCAGCTGGCGGGTGGTGGCGGCGGGGCCGAGGGCCTCGATGGCCGAGTGGATGGCTTCCGTCTCCATGTCGTAGTCCAGGCCGCTCTGCATGCTCATTAGGTGGCGCACGGTCATCGTCCGCTTTGCGGGGCGCACAGTGTCGCCGTCCTTCACGGTCATGTGGGCGTAAGCCGGCAGGTAGTCGCCCACGGCGTCGTCCAGGCTCAGCAGGCCGCGCTCGACCAGCTGCATGGCGGCGCAGGTGGTGAACACCTTGGTGGCGGAGTAGAGGTTGTAGGTGTCGTCCTCCCGAACGGGCTGGGTGAGGGCCGCGTCCCGGAAGCCCGCCTGGTGGCGGTACAGCTGCTCGTGGTCCCGGCAGACCACCAGGTCGCAGCCCGGCACGCCCACGGAGGAGAGGGTGTCGAGGTAGGCGGTGAGGTTCGTGAAGTCCATATGATTCCCTCCTCAAAAGAGTTAAGAGTTTAGAGTTCAGATGCGGTGGAAATCCTTGCGGATTTCATGGATTCATTCGCCGCAATTCATCAGACAATCCGAAGGATTGACACAATCTCTCAACTCTGAACTCTCAACTCTAAACTCTGTTGTTCAGCGGATTTCCGCCTTGCCGCCCATGTACATCCTCAGGGCTTCGGGGATGCGGATGCTGCCGTCGGCCTGGAGGTTGTTCTCCAGGAAGGCGATGAGCATGCGGGGCGGGGCGACGACGGTGTTGTTCAGGGTGTGGGGCAGGTACTTCCTGCCGTCTGGGCCCTTCACGCGGATCTTGAGGCGACGGGCCTGGGCGTCGCCCAGGTTGGAGCAGCTGCCCACCTCGAAGTACTTCTGCTGGCGGGGGCTCCAGGCCTCCACGTCGCAGCTCTTCACCTTCAGGTCGGCCAGGTCGCCGGAGCAGCATTCCAGCGTGCGCACCGGGATGTCCAGCGTGCGGAAGAAGTCCACCGTGTTCTGCCAGAGCTTGTTGTACCACATCATGCTGTCCTCGGGCTTGCAGACCACGACCATCTCCTGCTTCTCGAACTGGTGGATGCGGTACACGCCGCGCTCCTCGATGCCGTGCGCCCCGACCTCCTTGCGGAAGCAGGGGGAGTAGCTGGTGAGGGTCTGGGGCAGCTCGTCCTCGGTGAGCATCTGGTCGATGAACTTGCCGATCATGCTGTGCTCGCTGGTGCCGATCAGATACAGGTCCTCGCCCTCGATTTTGTACATCATGTTCTCCATCTCGGCAAAGCTCATCACGCCGGTGACCACGTTGCCGTGGATCATGAACGGGGGCACGTAGTAGGTGAAGCCCCGGTCGATCATGAAGTCCCGGGCGTAGGAAAGGATGGCGCTGTGCAGCCGGGCGATGTCGCCCTTGAGATAATAGAAGCCGTTGCCGGAGGTGCGGCGGGCGGCATCCAGGTCGATGCCGTTCAGCCGCTCCATGATGTCCACATGGTAGGGGATCTCCCACTCGGGCACCACGGGCTCGCCGAATCGCTCGTTCTCCACGTTCTGGCTGTCGTCCTTGCCGATGGGCACGGAGTCGTCGATGATCTGGGGGATCACCAGCATGCGCTTGCGGATCTCCTCGGCGTACTCCACTTCCTTTTGCTCCAGCTCGGCCAGCTCGTCCTTGAAGGCCTTGACCTGCTGCTTGGCGGCCTCTGCCTCGTCCTTCTTGCCCTGGGCCATCAGCGCGCCGATCTGCTTGGCGGCCTTGTTGCCCTCGTGGCGCAGGTTGTCCGCCCGCTGGATGGCATCGCGGTTCTGCTTGTCCAGGGCGATGACCTCGTCCACCAGGACCAGCTTCTCGTCCTGGAATTTCTTCCTGATGTTCTCCTTGACCAGCTCCGGGTTGGTGCGAATCAGATTGATGTCCAGCATGTTTACCCTCTCCTTCTTCTGCGACTGCGCCTGAAAAAACAAATCCCCCGATCCCTCATCTGGGACGGAAGATTCCGCGGTGCCACCCAGCTTGCCCGACGCGTCGGGCCGCTTTAGCGATGTAAGGGTCGCGCCCCTCCGGTTTTCGCCGGAATGCTCGGAAAGCGGAAGCCGCGCGCCTTCGCCGCCGGTTCACACCCGCCACCGGCTCTCTGGACGCGAATTGCGCTGGCCTTTTTCCTCAAACGCAGTCTGTTCGATTGGAAATATTATAATCCAAGGGTCGTGATTTTGCAAGTAAAGAAACCGTTCAGTAGTTTTTAGCACGGTACAGTGCTTGATTTGCGCACAAAAAAACAAAAAATGAGCAGTACCATATTGATTTTTGATTGATTTGATGATAATATACTGGTAGTATGATTATAAAATCAACGGAGTAATTTGCGCAGTTTGTGAGAAATTGTTTCCGCTGACACAAAAACAGGGAAGGGGAGAGTCGTTTGAGCAACAACGCCGAAATCACTCAGGGACGGATTGGTACAAAACAGGCCAATTTCAAGTCCTACATGCGCCGATATGGGACGCTGTACCTGCTGCTGATCCTGCCAGTGATCTTCTTCCTGGTGTTTCGCTACGCGCCCATGGCCTATATCCTCAGCGCCTTCAAGGAGAACAACATCTTCAAGGCGCCCTGGGAGCTGCCCTGGGCGAAGAACAATGGCTTTGAGTGGTTCATCAAGGCCTTCAACGACCGCACCTTCATCAACGCCCTGCGCAACACCATCACGCTGAACCTGCTGGATCTGGTCTGCGGGTTCCCGGCGCCGATCCTGCTGGCGCTGATGCTGAATGAGCTGACCTTCAAGCGATTCAAGAAGATCACTCAGACCGTGCTGTACATGCCCCACTTCCTCAGCTGGATCATCATCTCCGGCCTGGCGCTGAGGCTGCTGGCCAGCAACGACGGCCTGATCAACATCCTCTACAAGCGGGTCGTGGGCAATCCGGACGCGTCGATTCCCTTCATGAGCAACAACAACTGGTGGGTCGGCACCTATGTGGTGCTGGGCATCTGGAAGGAAGCCGGCTGGGGCACCATCATCTACCTGGCGGCGCTGACCGGCATCAGCCCGGAGCTGTACGAGGCCGCCGCCGTGGACGGCGCGGGCCGCTTCAAGCGCATCTGGCACGTGACGCTGCCGGGCCTGCGTCCCACGATCATCACCCTTCTGATCATGAACCTGGGCCGCATCCTGGGTTCGGAGTTCGATCGCCCGCTGGCCCTGAGCAACAAGTTGGTCACGGACGTGTCCCACGTCATTTCCATCTACGTCTACCAGCGCGGCCTGCAGAACAGCCAGTTCAGCCTGTCCACCGCCGTGGGCCTGTTCCAGAGCGTGGTGGGCGTCATCTTCCTGATCGCCGCGAACAGCCTGGCCAAGCGCATGGGCGAGCGCGGCATCATGTAAGGGAGGCGGATGCAAGTGATCAAATCGAAATCCACTCGGCTGGGCGACTGGATCTTCGCCATTATCAGCTTTATCGTAATGTTCGTGTGCCTGGTGCCGATGCTGAACGTGCTGGCACGCTCGCTGTCCTCCGCGGAATACCTGATCCGCAACGAAGTGGTGCTTTGGCCGAAGGGCTGGAACCTGGACGCCTATACCACCGTGCTGAAGGATGTCAAATACGTGCATTCGCTGTGGTACACGGGCCTCCTGACCCTGTGCTGCACGCTGCTTTCGCTGACGATGACCGTCATGTGCGCCTATCCGCTGACCTATGACCAGCTGAAGGGCGGCAAGGTGATCAACGCGCTGGTTCTGTTCACGATGTACTTCTCCGCCGGCATGATTCCCCATTACCTGCTGCTCAGGAACCTGGGCATGCTGGACACGGTGTGGGTGCTGGCGATTCCCGGCTGCCTGAGCGTGTACAACATGATCATCATGCGCTCGTTCTTCTACGGCGTGCCCGACAGCCTGCGGGAGGCCGCGGAGATCGACGGCGCGGGCCCGATCCGCACGCTGATCATGATCTATCTGCCGCTCTCCAAGGCAGTGCTGGCCACGCTGGCGCTGTTCTACGCGGTGGGCCGCTGGAACGGCTTCTCCGACGCGCTGCTCTACCTGAAAAAGCGGGAGGATCTGTACCCGATCCAGCTGCTGCTGTACAACATCCTGCAAAACACCACCAACGTGGAGGTGGCCACTCAGGAGGGCTTCTCCACCCCGGGCCTGGGCGAGACGCTGAAGATGGCCACCGTCATGTTCGCCACGGTGCCGATCCTGCTGATCTATCCCTGGCTGCAGCGTTATTTCGTCACCGGCGTGACGCTGGGAGCAGTGAAGGGCTAAGACCAGATGTGGAATTAGGAATTAGGAATGAGGAATTAGGAATGTAGGAGTTGGAAATTAGGAATTAGGAATGGCGGTGCAAATCCCTGCGGGGTTTGTCCGATAGAAAAAAAGAAATCCGCAAGGATTTCATCCATAATTCCTCATTCCTCACTCCTCATTCCTCATTCGGAATATCCCATTTTCTCATTCCTCACTCCTCATTGATTTCGTTTCCATGGGCGTGGTTGCCCATAATATAGCAAGGAGGAAGAGACCATGAAGAAACTGTTGACCCTCGTGCTGGCGCTGGCCATGCTGCTGTCCGTGTGCGCGTTTTCCGCGTCCGCGGAGGAGCTGACGGACGGCAAGTTTGCCGAGACCAGGCACATCACCGTGGAGATCTACAACCGCAACAACGACGGCGGCACCGACCCCACCGACAATGTGTACACCGACTACATCAAGCAGGGCATGCTTGAGCAGCACAACGTGGAGGTGGAGTTCGTGTCCATCGGCCGCTGGACCGAGGTGGACGATATGAACACCGCCCTGGCCTCCGGCGACGCGCCCGACGTTTGCGTCACCTATTCTTATCCCACCATCGCCAAGTACGCTCAGATGGGCGGCATCGTCAACCTGAACGACATCGGCGGCAAGAAGCTGGAAGAGTACAAGGACATCCTGCCGAACCTGTGGGCTCTGCTGGGTGACAACAACATCTACTACGACCAGGATCCCGAATCCGGCAACCTGTGGGCTGTCGAGGCCAGGCTGGCGGACAATGCCCGCATCAACACCTTCATCCGTAAGGACTGGCTGGACAAGCTGGGCTTGGAGCTGCCCACCACCGAGGAAGAGTTCCACGCCTGCCTGGAGGCCTTCCGCGACAACGCCGAGACCCTGCTGGGCGCGGACGCCGAGAAGATGGTTCCCTACAGCACCAGCTATGACATCGGCTGGCGCAACGACCTGCTGTTCATGTCCTATGTGCCGGATGACGTGAAGGACGAGGAGCTGTTCATCCACAGCGCCGACGACCGTCACCTGCTGTATCCCAACTACAAGGAAGGCGTCCGTGTGCTGAACAAGTGGTACAACGAGGGCCTGGTCTGGAAGGACTTCGCAGAGTACGCCTCCGATTCCGCCCATGAGGACGACATGATGAAGGCCGGCTTCGTCGGCGCGTTCCAGCACAACTGGGATTATCCCTATCGCGGCGGCGACGACTCCATCCAGGCCAACCTGCAGCGCAACGTCAGCGAGGACGCGGCCTACATCGCCGTGGACACCTTCGTGAACGACGCGGGCGTGCATCGCAAGTTCCTGGCCCAGCCCATCGACCGCAAGGTGTTCTTCCCGGCCACCAACGACGAGCCCATCGCTTCCCTGCTGTATCTGGACTTCATCTCCGATCCGGAGACCATCGCGTTCCTGCAGCTGGGCAAGGAGGGCGAGAGCTACAACGCGGTTGAGGGCGGCTTCGAGAAGCTGGCCACCACCGGCGACTGGCTGCAGAACAGCCTGAACAACATCGACTACACCATCACCGTGAACGGCCTGTACCTGGGCGACGCCACTGAGGTGACCACCGCTCTGGGCTACGCGCCCGTGGACAGCGAGCTGATCAGCGTGGCCAACGCCGCCGCCAAGGCCGATGGCCGCGTGGCGGGCTACTTCAACGTGGGCGACATCGAGGCCGAGCAGGAGTACGGCACCCAGCTGCCCACCTTCCGCGACACCCTGTTGAACAAGGCCGTCACCGCCTCCGTCGAGGAATTCGACGCCGTGTACGATCAGGGCATGCAGGATTACCTGGACAACGGCGGTCAAGCGAGCATCGACGAGCGCACCCAGAAGCTCGCCGACGTGTATGGCTACACCGCTGAATAAGCCGCTTAATTGAATTGACGCGCACCGCCGCCCCGAAGGCCAGGTCTTCGGGGCGGTTTCAAAACAAGGCAAACCGACTATTGAAGGGATGATATCGATGTCCACCACGCTCCGCCGAACCTGGCTGCCCTTTTTGAACGAAGACGTTCCAGAAACCTGCGACACCCCCGCGAAGGTGGCGGCCTATGAGCTGAAGCTGGGCTGCGCGGCCCTGGGCATAGGCTCGCCGAAGCTGGCAGTGGAGCCGTCCATGGGGGAGGGCTACGCGATCAAGGACGATACGATCACCGGCGGCAGCGTCGGCATTCTCTACGGCGCCTATGCTTTTTTGTCCGCGAAGGCGGCTGGGGAGCCGGTGCCGGAGGGGACGCAGTCGCCCTTCTGGCGGCTTCGGATGCTGAACAGCTGGGACAACGCCGACGGCTCCGTAGAGCGGGGCTACTCCGGGCGCTCGCTGTGGTTTGAGGGTGGCGAGCTGACCTGGGACGGCCCGCGCATCCGTCAGCTGGGGCGGATGCTGGCCTCGGCGGGCATCAACGTGCTGTGCGTGAACAACGTGAACGTCCGCTCGGACGCGGCGCGGCTGATCGAGGACAGGCTGCCGGACCTGGCGCGGCTGGCGGACGCCTTCCGGCCCTTCGGGGTGCGGCTGATGGTGTCCATCGAATTCTCCCGGCCCCTGGCTCACGGCGTGGGCACCGCCGACCCGCTGGACGTGAAGGTTCAGGCCTGGTGGGCGGAGCGGGCAAATGCCGTCTGGGCTGCCATCCCGGACCTGGCGGGCTTCCTGGTGAAGGCGGACAGCGAGCATCGCCCCGGTCCCTTCACCTACGGCCGCACCCACGCCGAGGGCGCGAACATGCTGGCCCGGGCCATCGCGCCCCACGGCGGCACGCTGGTGTGGCGGGCCTTCGTGTACAACTGCCAGCAGGACTGGCGGGACACGGCCACCGACCGGCCGAAGGCCGCCTGCGAGACCTACGCGCCGCTGGACGGGCAGTTCGACGAGAACGTGCTTTTGCAGGTGAAGAACGGCCCCTTCGACTTCCAGGTGCGCGAACCCGTGTCGCCCACGTTCTACGCCATGCCCAACACGAACCTGGCGCTGGAGGTGCAGCTGGCCCAGGAGTACACCGGACAGCAGATCGACATCTACGCCATGAATCCCATGTGGCGGGAGATCGTCGCGGACCTGCCGCCCAGGACGGTCTCGGCCATCGCGGCGGTGTCCAACCTGGGTCGGGACGACAACTACACCGGCCATCCCTTTGCCGCCGCGAACCTCTACGGCTTCGGGCGCTT
The DNA here is from genome assembly GCA_900315585.1 of uncultured Eubacteriales bacterium. Taxonomy (GTDB): domain Bacteria; phylum Bacillota; class Clostridia; order Christensenellales; family Aristaeellaceae; genus UBA2862. The sequence goes on from OMZP01000031.1 coordinate 26,194, forward strand.
CGCCTGGGATCCCTTCGCGGACCCGGAGGCGGTGCTCAGGACCTGGGCACGGCTGACCTACCGCCTGCCCGCGGCCCAGGAGGACGCGCTGGTGGCGCTGCTGATGAACAGCCGGGGCGTCTACGAGAAGTACACCGCGAACCTGGGCCTGGACTGGATGGTGAATCCCCACAACCACTATGGCCCGAACCCGCTGGGCTACGAGTTCGACCTGTGGGGCACCTACAACCGGGCGGACCGCAACGCCGTGGGCGTGGACCGCACGGCGGCGGGCACCGGCTACACCCTCCAATACCCGGAGGCCATGCGCGCCCGGTACGAGAAGGCCGAGGACTGCCCGGACAACCTGAAGCTGTTCTTCCACCGGCTGCCCTACGACTACGCAATGGCCGACGGGCGCACGCTGATCCAGCGCCTCTACGACGACCACTTCGAGGGCTGCGCCGAGAGTGAGGCCATGGCCGAAACCCTGGCGTCGCTGGACCTGCCCGAGCCGGACAAGACCGAGGTCCGGGAGCGCATGGCAAAGCAAATCAAAAACGCCCGCGAGTGGCGGGACGTTTTGAACACCTTCTTCCACCGCCTCAGCGGCGCGGAGGACGCTCACGGCAGGAAGATTTACGACTGAAAAGAGGGACTGTCTCAAAACCCTTGTAACGTTCCAATCAACACCGTAGGGGCGGCATTCTTGCCGCTGGGAGCGGACCCTCCGCCCGCGGACGCCATGAATGGCGTCCCTACGATGGAGAGTTAACCGCCAAGGTGTTTTGAGACAGCCCCAGTATCATTCCTCCGAATCCAGCCGGGCCTCCAGCTCCCCGATCTTCTCCGCGATCTCCTCGCAGAAGGCCCCGGCGGCCTCCATGCGCCGGTCGGCGGAGAGGGCGACGAATTCCTTGATGGGGCTGATCAGCGCCCGGGCGGCGTCGGCCACGCCCGCCTCCGCCTGGGGCCCGCGCTGGGCGCGCAGGTACTGGGTCAGCACGTCGCAGGCCTTCGCCAGCTCCGCGTCCCCGGAGCGCCGGGCCTCGGCCAGCAGCGCGCCGGAGGACTCCTGCAGGTCCGCCCGGGAGCGGTGGTTCACCTGCGGCGCGTCGCAGGCCACGCCCTGCTCGTTCAGCTTGTCCACCATGTCCTTTACGTAGTCCGGGCGGCTCTTGATCACGGCCCGGTATTTGTTTTGGTAGCGCAGCATCAGGCTGTGGTCGCCGCCGGACAGCTTCTGCAGGCAGGACCGCACGGACTGGCCCGCCGACCGCGCCACCAGCACCTGCTCCATCAGCCAGTCCACCTCCTGCTGTGTAAAGGGCACGAACCGGGCCGGCCTCGCCTCGCCGCCGTCGTGCTGGCGCACCTGGGCGTAGTAGTAATTGCGGATGCTGTTGGGGCGGCGGCCCGTCTGGCGGGCGATCTGCTCAAACACAGCCTTCAGGGGCAGGCCCTGCTGCTGCGCTTCATCGGCGGTTTCCCAAAGCAGTTTGTTTTCCGAGTCGCTCCAGCCAGCACGCCTTCCGGCGCGGGGGAATCCCATGCGGCCGCTGCCTTCGTTGGTGAGTGCCTGATCCATTTGCAATCCCCTCCAAACCGTTGATGATACAGAGTATGCGCCTCGTGTGCGGAGAATATACTGAACCGCGCTTTTGTCAAAAGTTTTTAATGATTTCATTCAACCGGCAATATGAATCTACTATGCGCCATTTGGGCGGAATATGCCGCTTTCGCCTTGACTTTCCCCGCCAAAGGCGTAAAATAGTATCAAATATGGCAATAAAGACCAACTATGAAAAGTCAACCCCTCCGAAGGGGTTGAGAGGCGGAACGGGCGAGATTTAACCTGCGCATAACAATGCAACAAAAGGGACAGGAAA
>OMZP01000032.1 GCA_900315585.1 uncultured Eubacteriales bacterium
AGAGTGTGTTTCCAAAATCCCAGAAGCGCATTTTCGGCGGTTTTGACTGCATTTCTGTGTTGCTTTTCCTCGACTTGCAACCAGTAAGCCTTCGGAAAACCGCCTTGAAATGCAGTCAAAACCACTCGAAACTGCATCTCCCGGGATTTAGAAACACACTCTAGCATTGCTTAATCATTTGGCAGAATGTTATAATGACAAAAAACTACGGAGGCGATTCCATGAACGCAAACATCACCCAGCGCAACGAGCTGCTGGCCAAAAAGGTCATGAAGGGGCTGGAGAGCCGCAACATGAGCGCCTACTACGCCGCGGACCGGGACGCCGCAAAGGCCATCGCCCTGTCGCTGATCCCGGAGGGCGCGAGCGTCACCATGGGCGGGGCGATGAGCGCCCATGAGATCGGCCTGGTGGACGCGCTGAAAGCCGGAAACTATCGCTTCATCGACCGGGACGCCTACGAGGACAAGCGCCAGGCCATGCTGCTGGCCTACGACGCGGACGTGTTCCTCTCCAGCGCCAACGCCATCACCGAGGACGGCGTGATGATCAACATCGACGGCAACGCCAACCGGGTGTCCGCCATCTGCCAGGGGCCGAAGAAGGTGGTGTTCATCGTGGGCATGAACAAGGTCTGCCCCGACGTGGACAGCGCCATGAAGCGCGCCCGGAACGTGGCCGCGCCCATCAACGCCCAGCGTTTCGGCCTGAGCACCCCCTGCGCCAAGACCGGGGCCTGCATGGACTGCAAGAGCCCGGACACCATCTGCTGCCAGTTCCTGATGACCCGCTTCTCCCGGCACAAGGATCGCATCCACGTGGTCCTGGTGAACGACAATTTGGGGTTCTGAGCCCACCGCACGAGGCGCAAGCGATACTGATAAAAGACCAGATTGCCACGTCGCCCTATGGGCTCCTCGCAATGACGTAGCGCATTCCTGCAACGGTCAATGACCATGGCAGCGCGACACGTCATTGCGAGGAGGGCCATGAAATGGGCCGACGTGGCAATCCGGTTCTTTGGCCAATCCAATCTCAACTCTAAACTCTGATCTCTAAACTCTCAAATACCTCCGCCGCATTCCCCCGGAGCACCAGCTCCGCCTTATCGTCCGCGGGGGTGGGCTCGGCGTTGACCACCACCAGGTGTTTGCCGTGGAAGTAATCCAGAAAGGAGGCGGCGGGCTCCACGGACAGGCTGGTCCCGGCGACGATGAGGGTATCGCAGTTTGAGATCTCCCGGCAGGCGCCCATGCAGCTGTACTTGTCCGGGGCCTCGCCGTAGAGCACCACCCAGGGCTTCACCACCCCGCCGCAGCGGTCGCAGCGGGGAATGCCCGGGCTGTTCAGGATCTTCTCCAGGCCGTAGAAGGCGTTGCAGTCCATGCAGTAGTTCTCCCACACGCTGCCGTGGATCTCGTAGACCAGCTTATTCCCCGCCCGCTTGTGCAGGCCGTCCACGTTCTGCGTCACCACGCCCCGCAGCTTCCCCGCCCGCTCCAGCCGCTCCATGGCCAGGTGGGCGGCGTTGGGCTTCGCCTTGGGAAACAGCAGCTTCTCCCGGTAGAACTCGAAAAACGCCTCCGGATGCAGGAAAAAGAAGGACTGGCTCAGGATCATCTCCGGGGTCAGTCCCTTCCATTTCCCGGCATACAGGCCGTCCGCGCCGCGGAAGTCCGGGATGCCGCTGGCGGTGGACACCCCCGCGCCGGTGAAGCAGACGATGCGCCGGGAACGGTCGATGATTTGTTGCAGATCGGGCATTGCGTACCTCTCATTTCAATGGAATACACCACAGCGCACTGTAACAAAAAAACATGATGTTGTTGATCACCGATTCGTACAGATCCTTCGCTGCGCTCAGGATGACACGGATTCGTTTCGTTGTCATCCTGAGCGTGAGGTTGGAAACCCGGAGGGTTTCCAAGTCCGGCCTGTGGGCCGGACCGCGGATTTTCAATCCAGGGGATTGAAAACCGCGCCGTGCGAAGGATCTGTACATACCAACGACTCACGGCAACTCTGCCGTCGAGTGTAGAGGTTATACTAAATTCCTTCTAAAACATGTACAAATGCGCAGTGGATTTTTCGTTCTGGCAAAGCTGAGCGGAGGGAGGCGATGCAGCGCATCGTTGACCGAAGCGGAGGCGTCGCAATGCCGCGCCCGCGCTTGTCCGCCTTGGTCCGTTTGTCACAGCCCCATGGCCAGTTCTGAAACGAACACCATGATGCAGCAGGCCACGGACACCTGGAACAGGCTCCCGCCGAACCAGGCCAGCGCCAGCCCCAGCACCAGCGCCAGCGCGCCGGAGACGGGGCTCTGGGTGGCGGAGAGGATGGCCGGGAAGGTCATCACCGCCAGGGTCACGTAGGGCACGTAGTACAGGAAGGAGCGCACGGTCTTGTTGGTGATCTCCCGCCGGATCAGGGTCAGCGGCAGGGTGCGGATCAGGTAGGACACCGCCCACATGCCCAGGATGTACAGATAGACATTATGCCCCATGTTCGCCCTCCCCCTCCACCGGGAACAGCAGCGCCGCGCCCAGGGAAATCACCACGGTGAGCAGTATGATCTTCATGCCGGAGGAAATGCCGTCGAACCAGCGCAGCGCGTTCATGGCGTAGCTGGCGGCAAAGGACACGGCCACGAGCCAGGCGATCACCCGGTTCTTGCGCATGGGCGGCACGAAGATGGACATGAACATGCCGAACAGGCCCACGCTCAGCGCGCTGACCACCCGCGTCGGCAGCACGTTGCCCAGCACCACGCCCATCAGCGTGCCCAGGGCCCAGCCGGGGGTGGCCACCGCGGCCATGCCGTAGTTGTAGTAGGGGTTCAGCCGGCCCTCCACCGACACCGACACGCCGAAGATCTCGTCCGTGATCCACAGGCCCATCAAAAGCCTGTGCCGCAGGGGCAGCTTCGGGTCCACCTTCTGGGACAGGGCCGTGGACATCAGCAGGTACCGGGCGTTGGCGATGGCCTCCATCACCATCACCTCGGCGTAGCTGGCCGAGGCCGCGATCAGCGTGAAGCCGATGTACTGCCCCGCCGAAGCCATGATCAGCGCGCTGGCCAGGGTGGCCTGGGGCGCGGTCATGCCCGCGTTGCGCGCCGAGATGCCCAGGGCAATGGACACCGCGAAGTAGCCCAGCATGATGGGGATGCCGTCCCTCAGCCCCTTCAAAAACCATTTCTTCCGGTCGGTCAACATGTGCTTCCTCCGTATTGCTTTACGCAGTTACCATATTACACCCATTTTCCGAAATGTCAAATGAAGGTTGTCGAAAGAAGGGGCGGGAACAGAAAAAACAGATTGCCACGGCCTGCGGCCTCGCAATGACGTACCGCGAAATCGCGGCCAACAACGTCATAGCGAGGAGCGAAGCGACGTGGCAATCCGGTTCCTGTTGCATCGGACGCCATGAATGGCGTCCCTACTGGATTGGCAGTCAGGGGAAGGTTCATACTAAATTCCTTCTAAAACATGTACAAATGCGGAGTGGATTTTTCGTTCTGGCAAAGCTGAGCGGAGGGAGGCGATGCAGCGCATCGTTGACCGAAGAGACGCACGCAGATGTGCATGGATTAGATGGAATTTAGTATCAGTATTCCTCCTCGTACTGCATCGTGTGCCGGTGCTCTCTGCGCTTCTTGCCCAGTTTGAACAGCGTGCGGACGACCCAGATGAGGAAGTGGAGCACGGCGATCACCGCCGTGACGACGAAGAAGCCGCCCATGCCGGCCACCACGTCGCCAAACTCCATGGTGCCCATGCCGGTGACGCTCTGGCCGATCTCGATGGCGAAGGTGAGCACGACCAGCACGGTCAATACATAGATCCAGGTGATGGCCAGCACCTTGTTCCGGTTGGCCAGCCACTTGAAAAACGGGTAGATCAGCATGATCAGCGCCAGGCCGATGGCCCCGATCACCAGGAAGTGCAGCTCCTTGTCGGTGAAGCTGGTTTCAAACTTGTCGTTCAGGGACAATATCGCGTTGTGGACGCGGGTGAACCACGCCACGATCATCGTCAGGGTCTTTCCCATAATTTCTATCCTCCTCCCCCGCCAGGCAGCGCCCGCGGGCATGGTATGTAGTTTAGATGCAATATATGTCAATAAGGTTGCATCCGGCGTACAAATTCGTAAAAAAGCGAGGACTTTTCGACGCGATCAGTGTGCCCGATCGACGGGATTCGACACTGGAAATGTCCGCCGCGGGCACAGAAAAGGGGCTGTCTCAAAACTTGTTTTGAGACAGCCCCGGCATATGCGATTTTGCGTTATTGCAGGCTCTGCACGAAGGCCATTAGCATCTCCGCCAGCTCGCCGCGGGTGACGGCGTCGGGGTTCGAGGTCTCGGTGAGAGGCTCCAGATTCTGGCCGACCAGCGCGGAGAGCAGCGGCCACACGTCGCCGGGGGCGACGGGCGCGCCCAGATCGGCGTCTGGATCGACCAGGCCGTAGCCGGACAGGGCGGCCAGCGCCGCGTCGGCGTCCTTGCCGCCACCGATCAGCACGTTCACCGCGGCGAGCAGGTCGCCCAGGGTGGCGGGCGCGTCCACGCCGAAGGTGTCCTCGGCCGCCGGGTCCATCATGCCCTGCTCAAAGGCAAAGCGCACGGCCTCGTAGTGCTCGCTGCCCTCGGGGGCGTCCGCCAGCTCCACCTGGGTGGCGTCCACCGCGCCGAAGGGATTGAGGATCGCGTCGAACCGGTCGGCGTTGGCGTTGATGGCAGAGGCCGCGCCCGCGGTCATCCACACGCCGTTCTCGTTCAGCTTCGCGTAGATCCCGGCGGCCTGTCGCACGGTCTCGGGGGTCACCTGCTTCAACTGGCGCATGTATTCCAGGCGCCGCGCCGAATCCAGCCCCTGCAGGGCGTCCATCGCCGCTTTGGCCGCGCCGGTCAGCTCGCCCTCGGGCATGGCGTAGCTGGAATAGGCGTTCATGATGTAGCCGTCCAGCGTCTCCTGGTCCAGCTCCATGCGCTCGATCTGCTCCGGAAGCCCCTGGAGCGTATCGATGGTCTCGGCGATGTTCGGGTCGCGGTAGGCATAGATCAGGAAGCCTTCCTCTGTGGCGGAGTTGAGGGGGGTGTACACGCCGTACTGGTCGCGCAGCTGCGGCACCAGGAAGCTCTCCGTCACCAGGTTCGTCACCGCGTCCAGGCTGCCCTCAAATCGCTCCAGGCCCAGGCCGGCGTAATCGCACACCAGCATGTTGTACTGCACGCCGCTGTCGATGATCAGCGCCTCGCGCCGCTTGGGCACGGGGAAGTCATACTCGACGGGCACGATCTCCCGCTCGTCGAGGGAGGCCAGGAAGGCTTCGGAGAGATCGTTGCTCAGGGCGATGCTCCGCAGGTTGCCGGCGCAGACGCTCACGGCGTTTTTGCGGTTGTTGAAGTAGGCCTGGATGCCCATCAGCTTCGCCACCGCGGCGTCGGGATCGTCCGCCAGGAGCTTTTCCGTATCGCAGAGGAACTGATAGTAGTCCAGGCCCCTGTAGTAGTTGTTGTAGGCATAGCGGGGGCTGGTGCGCGCCAGGGCCCGGACGAGCAGCGTTTGGGCGGGGTTGGCGGTGACATCGCTCTTGAAGCCCGCCTTCATCGACTGCACCTGCTCCAGCAGCTTCGCGGGATCGTCCACCTTCGTGTCGAAGATCAACTCGCGCACCAGGTCATAGCCCTCGTCCAGATCGTCGTCCAGGGCGATCCAGTTGGCCTGCAGGTAGGGATGGAAGCCATCCTCGCCCTCCCGGGGCAGGGCGAGGGTGATGCCGCCTCTGTACAGGTAGCGGTTCCACAGGCCGGCCAGCTCCGCCCGGGTGTGTTCGGCGGTGTCCAGATCGCCCAAGAGGTTGGCGTACAGGGCGCACCAGAGCACGTCCTCCTGCGCCAGACCGGCGGCGTCCAGGAAGAGGCCGACATTGCTGACGCCATCCACCGCCGCGACGGCGTCGATGTGGCGGATGTGGCTGTCCTCATCCGTCGCGTCGGTCACCGTGTAGGGCCGGTACTCCTCGGGCAGGGTCTCCACGGTCACGGCCTTCAGCTGGGCCACATACTCGTTGGAATGATCCTCCGGAGCCGGGGCGTTGGTGGCCTCGACCAGCGCGGCGATCTCCTCGTCGCTCATGGCCGCCTTGACCTCGGCCAGGTGCGCCTCCACGGCCGCGTCGTGCGCCTCCTTCCCGCCGGGCTCGGGATAGACGGTGGACAGCACGGTGGTTCGATTGTCCAGCAGCCAGTCCGAGATCACAGACGCGTAGCGGCCCTGCTCGTTCCATTCGCCGATGCTGAACAGGGCGTCCTGATAGTCCTCAAAGTCCCAGGGGTTGCCGGTCTGGACATAGCGGTCCAGCATCGGAATAACGAGGCTGTTCACGGGGTCGCTGCCCTCGCGGATCAGCCGGGCGGAAATCTCCAGTGAGGCGGCGGTGCTGTCCACCAGGTCCTGGGGGAAGCCATGCTCCGCCACGCGGGCCAGCTCCTCGTCCACGATGTCCTTGAAGGTCTCCGCGTCGCCGGGATCGACGTTTCGGGCAGAAAACACGATAGCGTCCTCAGGGCCTCTCATTTCGATGGAGGCGCCGAAGCTGCCGTAGGGAATGGCCTCCTGCAGGCGCTGCTGCAGGTCGGAGGCATTGACGAGGAACAGGTCGGTCATGGTGTCCAGCGCCAGCTCGTCCTGCAAATTCTGCCTCAGTCCCGGGCAGACAAAGGCATAGTAGACGACGGAGGCGTGTTCGGTGCTGGAGCCCTGCTCCGTCGGGAAGGGCAGGCTCTGCGTCACCGGAGCGTCGATGGGGGTATAGCCCGCGTCCTCGCGGAAGTGAAATTCCCGCTTCTCATACCGGCTGTAGTAGCCGTCCAGCAGCCTCAGGAAGGCGGTGTAGTCCTCAAACTGGCCGTATAGATAGGCCGCGCTGTTGGAAGGATGGTAGTACAGATCGTGATAGTCCTTCAGCGACTGCCAGGTCATATCCGGGATCTCATCCGGGTCGCCGCCGGACACGTTGCCCGCCATCGAGCCGGGGAAGGCGGCGCGCATCAGGTTGGTGGAGGCCTGCTGCTGCAGCGTGGTCGCGCCGAGCATCTCGGAATACACGGTGCCCTCGAGGGTCAGCGGGGCGTCCGCGCTCTCCAGGCGATAGCGCCAGGCCTCCGTGCGGAAGATGCGCTCGTTCTGCATGATGACGGGATAGAAGCAGCCATCGGTGTAAAACTCCGCCAGCTTCAAAAGCTGCGCCTCCGAAAGACTCGCGATGGGATAGGTCGTAAACCACTGGCCCGTCATGGCGTTCAGGAAGGTGTTGTAGGTCTGATAGCTCAGGCCGAAGTACATTTGCTCGCCCGGGTATTTCTCCGAGCCCTGGATCGTGGCGTGCTCGAACACGTGGGGCAGGCCGGTGTTGTCGATGGCTTCGGTAAAGAAGCTCAGGTTGAAGGCGCGGTTGGTGTCGTCGTTGGCGATGTAGTACAGCTCCGCGCCGGTCTTCCGGTGCTCAAAGCGATAGATGACGGCGTCCAGCAGCGGAAAATCCCGCGTTTCGACCACCTCGAAGCCCTCCACCACGTCGCCGATTTCCGGCGGCGCGACAGATGCGGCTTCCTCCGCCAGCGCCGCGGGCGCCAGGCCCAGCAGCATCGCCAGCGCGAGAAGCATGGAAATCAGTCTCTTTTTCATAGGTACCTCCTGAATGATAAGTGTAGTACGGTACCAGTATAGCAGGTTTGACGCCCGTTGTACATCGCCATGCTTGCCATGGCGCCCCAGTTCTTGCGAAAATGCCGCCCCACAAAGACGTGGCGGCGGCATTTCATGTGCCTTTTAGATCCCCTTCAAAAACCGTTCCAGCCGATCCATGGCCTCCGACAAATTCGCCAGGGACGAGGCGTAGCACATGCGCACGAAGCCCTCGCCGCCGGGGCCGAAGGCGGTGCCGGGGATGGCGGCGACGTGTTCCCGCAGCAGGAACTGCTCGCAGAACTCGGCGCTGGTGAGGCCGGTGGAGCGGATGTCCGGGAACATGTAAAACGCGCCCCGGGGCTCAAAGCAGGAAAGCCCCGCGCCCCGCAGCTTGTCCAGCAGGAAGCGGCGGCGGTAGTCATAGTCCTTGCGCATCATCTCGATGTCCCCGTCGCCGTCCTTCATGGCCTCGATGGCCGCGTACTGGCTGGTGGTGGGGGCGCACATGATGGCGTACTGGTGGATTTTCAGCATCTGCCGGATCAGCTCCTGGGGCCCGCAGACGTAGCCCAGGCGCCAGCCGGTCATGGCAAAGGCCTTGGAGAAGCCGTTCACCAGCAGCGTGCGCTCCTTCATGCCCTCGATGTTAGCGATGGACACGTGGTGGCCGCCGTAGGTCAGCTCGGCGTAGATCTCGTCGGAAAGCACGATGATGTTCGTGCCCTCCAGCACCCTGGCGATGGCCTCCAGGTCCTGCCGCTCCATGATGCCGCCGGTGGGGTTGTTCGGGAAGGGCAGCACCACCATCTTGGTGCGGGGCGTGATGGCCGCCTTCAACGCCTCGGCGGTCAGGCGGAACTCGTCCTCGGCCTTGGTCTGCACGAACACGGGCACGCCGCCCACCAGCTCCACCACGGGGCCGTAGCACACGAAGGAGGGCACCGGGATGATGACCTCGTCGCCCTGGTTCACGATGGCGCGCACGGCGATGTCGATGCCCTCGCTGCCGCCCACGGTGACGATCATCTGCTTCATCGGGTCGTAGTCCAGGGCGAAGCGCCGATGCAGATAGCGGGCGATCTCCTGGCGCAGCGCCGCCAGGCCCGCGTTGCCGGTGTACTTGGTGAAGCCCTTCTCCAGGGCGTAGACGCCGGCGTCCCGGATGTGCCAGGGGGTGACGAAGTCCGGCTCGCCCACGCCCAGGCTGATGGCGTCGCCGCTGGCCATGTTCTCCAGCAGATCAAAGAACTTTCGGATGCCGGAGGGGGCGATGCCCTTCACGCGGCTGGACAGGGCGGATTCATAGTCGATCATACAAACAACACCCTCTCTTCCTGCTCCGGCAGCTTGGCGAACAGGTGGTTCTTTTCCTTGTATTTTTTCAGGATGAAATGGGTGGCCGTGCCGGTGACGCCGTCGATGACGGCCAGCCGCGCGTGGACGAACTCCGCCACGGCCCGAAGGCTCCGGCCCGTGATGGTCACGGCCAGGTCGTAGGCGCCGGACATCAGATACAGGCTCTCCACCTCCTCATACTGGTAGATGCGCTCGGCGATGCGGTCGAAGCCGTCGCCCCGCTGGGGCGCGATGCGCACCTCGATCAGCGCCGTCACCAGCTCGTCGTCCGTCTTGGTCCAGTCGATGAGCGCCGGATAACCCAGGATGATGTGGTTTTTTTCGTAATCGGCGATCTCCTTCGCCACGTCCCGCTCCTCCCGGCCCAGCATCGTGGCCAGCTGCGCGGGCGTCAGCCGCCCGTCCTTTTCGAGCAGGTTCAACAGCTCTGTGTTCATGCGCCTTGCCTCCAGTGTCCAATCTTGCGCCTTCAGAGCGTGTTCCTAAAATCCCGAACGTTCATTTTGGAAACACGCTCCGGCGGCATTGGGTATATTATAGTTTGTTTTGGGGGTAAGGTCAACATTTTACAGATTTCTTAGCGCAAATGCTAAAACTATCGTCAAACTGCCAATCGGCACAAGGGAAAATGCCCATAACCTGTCCGTTTCCAACCGAAAAAAAAACATTGAATACGTTGCGCATTCAATGGTGATGTGGTATAGTGACTTTCAGGCTGAAAATTAAACCATGGCGCGCGGAACCCGTGTTGAACGATTCCCCCCGCGCGGCGAGATTCAAGCGGAGGTGTTTTTCTTGGCATTTGAACGGATGACCGTGAACCAGATCAAAGACAGCATTCAGAACAAGCTGCACACCCAGTTCGCCTGCGATGTGAGCGACGCCACGCCGGAGCAGCTCTATCAGGCCCTGGCCCTGGTGGTGCGCGACGAGATCATGCAGCGCCGCAGCTACTCCCGCGACGCCCGCAAGCAGCAGCAGGCCAAGAAGGTCTACTATCTGTCCGCCGAGTTCCTGGTGGGCCGCGCGCTGCACAACAACATGGTGAACCTGGTCAACGAGAAGAATTACATGCAGGCCCTGGACGAGCTGGGCATCGACCGCAGCGTCGTGTTCGAGGAGGAGCCGGAGCCGGGTCTGGGCAACGGCGGCCTGGGCCGACTGGCCGCCTGCTTCCTGGACAGCCTGACCACCCTCAAGCTGCCCGCCATGGGCTGCACCATCCGCTATGAGTTCGGCCTGTTCCGCCAGAAGCTGGTGGACGGCTATCAGGTGGAGGTGCCGGACAACTGGCTGGCCGCGGGCAACGTCTGGGAGATTCCCCACCCCGAGGAGACCATCGACATTCACTTCGGCGGCCGCATCGAGGCCTATGAGGCGGACGGGCGCACCTACTACCGCCACCTGGACTACAAGACCGTTCAGGCCGTGCCCTACGACATCCCCGTGGTGGGCTACGACAGCACCAAGGTCAACTTCCTGCGCACCTGGAGCGCCCGCTCCGTGCAGCAGATCGACATGGGCCACTTCAACCGCGGCCAGTATGTGCAGGCCATGGAGGAGCGGGAGCTGGCGGAGGTCATCAGCAAGATCCTCTATCCCAACGACGACAGCTACCAGGGCAAGGAGCTGCGCCTGAAGCAGCAGTACTTCTTCTCCAGCGCGTCCATCCAGCACGCCGTGAAGGACTTCATCGACGTTTACGGCTACAACTGGGCCATCTTCCCGGACAAGGTGGCCATCCACATCAACGACACCCATCCCGCCGTGGCCATTCCGGAGCTGATCCGCATCCTGCTGGACGACTACGGCCTGGATTGGGACACCGCCGAGAGCATCGCCCGCCGCACCTTCGCCTACACCAACCACACCGTGCTGGTGGAGGCTCTGGAAAAGTGGCCGGAGAGCCTGTTCCGCGAGCAGCTGCCCCGGGTGTACATGATCCTGGAGGAGCTGAACACCCGCCTGTGCGCCAAGCTGTGGGACGCCTTCCCCGGCCAGTGGGAGCGCATCGGCCACATGGCCATCCTGGCCTACAACCAGGTGCACATGGCCAACCTGTGCGTGGCCTATGCCCACACCGTCAACGGCGTGTCGGCCATCCACAGCGACATTCTGAAAAAGCAGACCTTCCACGACTTCTACCTGCTGGAGCCCCGGAAGTTCACCAACGTCACCAACGGCATCACCCATCGCCGCTGGCTGATGCAGTGCAACCCCGAGCTGTCCGGCCTGATCGACGAGGCCATCGGCGACGCCTGGCGCAAGGACATGAAGAAGATCGATGCCTTGAAGCCCTTCGCCGACGATCCCGCCTTCCGGCAGAGGTTCGATGAGATCAAGTATCACAACAAGCTGCGCCTGGCGGATCACGTCTACCGCCACCAGGGCATCGAGATGAACCCCGAGAGCATTTTCGACGCCCAGGCCAAGCGCCTGCACGAGTACAAGCGCCAGCTGATGAACGCGCTGGGCATCATGATGCTCTACAACGACATCGACGAGAACCCGGACAAGGCGTTCCACGCCCGCACCTTCATCTTCGGCGCGAAGGCCGCCCCCGGCTACCACCGCGCGAAGCTCACCATCAAGCTGATCAACGCCGTGGGCGAACTGGTGAAGAAGCATCCCCGGGCTTCCAAGCTGATCAACGTGGTGTTCCTGGAGAACTACTGCGTCAGCCAGGCGGAGCTGCTGATGCCCGCCACCGAAATCAGCCAGCAGATCTCCACCGCCGGCAAGGAGGCCAGCGGCACCGGCAACATGAAGTTCATGATGAACGGCGCCGTGACGCTGGGCACCATGGACGGCGCCAACTGCGAGATCTACGACCAGGTGGGCCCGGACAACATCTACATCTTCGGCCTGACCGCCGAGGAGGTGGATCGCGGCTACGCCACCTATCGGGCGCATGAGATGTACGAGACCAACCCGAAGATCCGCAAGGTGATGGAACAGCTGATCGACGGCACCCTCTGCCCGGAGAATCCCCGCATGTTCCAGGAGATCTACCACAGCCTGCTGTTCGGCGACTACGGCGGAATGGCCGATCCCTACTTCGTGCTCAAGGATCTGCCCGGCTACATCGACACCCAGAAGAAGATGATGAGCGACTACGACAACCGCGACCTGTGGCTCAAGAAGGCCGTGCTGAACACCGCCTGCTCCGGCCTGTTCACCTCCGACCGTTCCATCGAGGAGTACAGCAAGAACATCTGGCACCTCAAACCATTGAAACTGTAAGTTCCAATGGCAATTAGGAATGAGGAATTAGGAATCAGGAATGAAGGTACCATCTATGCGGCTATTCAATTCCTCATTCCTCATTCCTCATTCCTCATTTAAACCAATTGATTTTGGAGTGTGTGTATGTATATCTACCATGATTCCCGCAACCCGGACTTCCGTTCCCCCTCGGGGGCGGCCCCCTGCGGCACGCCCCTGCGCCTGCGGGTGAAGGCCGGCGGGCTGTACCGGGTGAACCTGCGCCTCTGGTGGAAGGATTCGGAGATCCTGCTGCCCATGAAGCCCGTGCACGGCGAGGTGTACGAGTGCGAGTTTTCCCTGCCCTCGGAGCCGGGGCTGCTCTGGTACTACTTCGTGGCCGAAGGCGACGGCCGCACCTGGTACTACGGCAACGCGGCGGATGGCCTGGGCGGCGCGGGAATGCTTTCGGAGGGTCAGCCCGCCGGCTACCAGGTAACGGTCTACGACCCGGCCTATGAGACGCCCCAGTGGATGCGGGACGGCATGATGCTGCAGATCATGGTGGACCGGTTCCATTCCGTGGGCGAGAAAGACGTGCGCAACCTGCCCCCGGCCAGCTACTACCACGTGCACTGGGACGACGACCCGGCCCTGATCATCAACGACGACCGCTACGGCGACAACTGCAACAACGACTACTTCGGCGGCAACCTCCGGGGCGTGATGGCGAAGCTGGACTACATCCAGAGCCTGGGCGTGACGGTGCTGTACTTCAACCCCATCTTCAAGGCCCGGAGCAACCACAAGTACAACACCGGCGACTACATGACCGTCGATCCCTCCTTCGGCACCGAGGCGGACTTCCGCGCCCTGTGCGCCGAGTGCGAAAAGCGGGGCATGCGGGTGATCCTGGACGGTGTGTTCTCCCACACCGGCTCCGACAGCCTCTACTTCAACAAGGACGGTCACTACGGCCCCGGCGGCGCCTACAACGACCCCGACTCCCCCTTCCGGGAGTGGTATCGCTTCCGCCAGTGGCCCGACGACTACGAGTGCTGGTGGGGGTTCAAGACCCTGCCCAACGTCCACGAGGAGACCGACAGCTACCAGGATTACATCATCCGAAGCGACGATTCCGTCACCGCCCACTGGATCCGCGCCGGAGCCGCCGGGTGGCGGCTGGACGTGGCCGACGAGCTGCCCATGGAGTTCATCCGCCGCATCCGAAAGCGCATCCGCCAGGAGCGCCCGGACGCCGCGCTGATCGGCGAGGTGTGGGAAGACCCCACCAACAAGGTGGCCTACGGCGAGACCCGCTGCTACAGCCTGGGCGACACGCTGGACAGCTGCATGAACTATCCCCTCAGGGACGCACTGTTCGACTTCTTCTGCTACCGCATCGACGCGGGGCTGCTGGTGCGGAAGCTGGAAAACCTGCGGGAGAACATGCCCGCGCCCTTCTTCTACAGCGAGATGAACCTGCTTGGCAGCCACGACACGCCCCGGGCCATCAGCGTGCTGGCGGACATCGGCGACATGGCCCCGGAGCGGGTCTACCGCCATCCCTTCATGATGAACCCGGAGCACTACGCCCGGGGCAAGCGGCGCATGGTGGCCGCCTGGAGCATGGTCTGCGCCCTGCCCGGCATGCCCTGCCTGTACTACGGCGACGAGGCGGGCCTGACCGGCATGGCCGACCCCTACAACCGGGCCACCTATCCCTGGGGAAATGAGGACGCGGACCTGGTGGAGACCTACCGGCGCATCATGACCACCCGCATGGCGGCGCCCGTGCTGCGCACCGGCGAAATGAAGCTCAGCGCCTGGGGACAGGACGTGGTGCTGGTGGAGCGGTTCATCGAGGGCGGCAGGGACGTGTTCGGCCGCCCCGCCGAGGACGATCGGCGCGTGCTGGCCGTGAACCGCTGCGGCGAACAGCGGCGCATCGACTTCGGCGGCCGCGTGGTGGAGCTCCCGCCGGAGTCCGCCGTGTGGCTGACGGCGAAGGAAGAAAAAAAGGGCAAGGATATTTGGAAAGCATAGAAACAACCCCGCTGCCGATGCATCGGCAGCGGGGTTGTTTCTATGGGGCTTACTTCAAAATATCGTCGATCGTCATCTGGTCCAGGCCTCCGCTGTCCTGCTGGGCCTTTTTGGCGAGGCGGCGGGCATTGAGGGTCTGCAGGCGGCTGATCTCCGCGTCCCGGCTGGCGATCTCCTGGCGCAGGGCCTCGGCGTCGGCCTCGGCCTGGGCGGCCTGCTTCTCCAGCGCCTCCCGGGATTTGGCCTCCTGGTCCTTCAACCGGTTCCGGGCCTCGGCCAGCTGGTGCTCCAGCTGCTCCATCTTCATCCGCTTGACCCCGTCCTCCTTCTCGGCGAGGATGCGCAGGCCGCTCTCCTTGAACAGGGACATGTTCAAATCGGAAGCGCGGCTCTCCATCTCCTGGAAGTCTTTCTCATAGGCGGTCACGCGGGCGCGCAGGCGATGGATCTCCGCCTCCCGGCGCTCCAGCACGTGCTGCAGGTTCTGACGAATGGCGCGATCCTCCCGCAGCGACTGGTTGCGGGCCCGGGCCTTCTCCAGCGCCTTGCGGAGAGCGATCAGCCGCCAGACCAGCCACCCGCACAGGGCCGCCAGCGCCACCAGGGCGATTATCGCGTAGATCAACGGATACACCTTCCCATTATCAGTTACTGGTCATTATACCACGTAAAGCCGCCGTTCGCAATCATTAGCAATCATTAACATTCCAATAAGATATCTTCTGCACGCAGGAATTTGACGGGGCGCTGTAGAATGTAATGCAGGATGATGAGGTGACGGCTCATGGCGAACGCGCAGACGCGGGCGATCACAGCCTGCCGCGAACCCGCGGGCGGGGCGGTGCAGGCCGCGCTGTCGGGCCTGGGCTGGGCGCTGGTCGGATGGGCCCCGGAGGGCACGGCGCTGCTCCGACAGGTGAGCGAACGCCAGCCGGACGCGGTGATCCTGGACGCGATCCTGCCCGGCGCGGACGGCCTCGCCTTCATCCGGCGGGCGCGGCGGCTGAAGCTGAACGTGCAGCCCGCCATACTGCTGCTCGTGCCCCGCGGGCTGCGCCTTCCCGGCCTGGAAGGGCTGGATCGCATGGGCGCGATGGCCGCGGAGGCGACGGCGAACGCCGCGGATCTGATCCCGGCGCTTGAGGCCCTGCGGGCCCTGCCGGTGCCGCTGCCCAAAGAAAAGGCGGCGCGGCTGGAGGGACTGCTCACAGCCCTGGGCGTGCCGGAGCATCCGGGCAGGCTCTGCCTCTATCGGGCCGTGGAGCTCTGCTGGGCGGACCGGCGCAGGCTGAACGCCCTGCGGGCCGCGCTCTATCCGGCGATTGCCCGATCGACGGGCCTGACGGCCGAGCAGGTGGAGCGGGCCATCCGCCACGTGATCGACGGGGCCTTCCGCTCCGGGGCGATCGAGGAGCAGCACAAAATATTCGGTGACACCATTGACGCAAGGCGCGGCAAGCCCACCAGCGGCGAAATGATCGCGCAGCTTGCGGATATACTGCGATGGGAGGGTTGACTATGAAGAAGATGAAGCGCGTGGTGGTCGTCGTCCTGGACGGCGCGGGCGCGGGTTGGCAGCACGACGCCGCCAAGTACGGCGACGAGGGCTCGAACACCTTGAAGCACGTGATCGAGCAGGCGAATCCCACCATTCCCAACCTGGAGGAGCTGGGCATCAAGCACCTGCTGGGCATCCAGGGTCCCGACGCCGACGACCCCATCGGCTGCTACGGCACGATGTTCGAGCAGGCCGCCGGCAAGGACACCACCACCGGCCACTGGGAGATCGCGGGCCTGACGCTGCGCGAACCCTTCCCCACCTATCCCAACGGCTTCCCCAAGGAGGTCATGGACGCCTTTGAGGCGGAGACCGGCATGGGCACCATCGGCAACAAGGTGGCCTCCGGCACGGCGATCATTGAGGAGCTGGGCGCGGAGCACCTGCGCACCGGCAAGCTGATCGTCTATACCTCCGCGGACAGCGTGTTCCAGATCGCCGCCCATGAAAAGATCGTGCCGGTCTCCACGCTGTGGGATTTCTGCCGCGACGCCCGCCGCATCCTGACCGGCGAGCACAACGTGGGCCGGGTCATCGCCCGTCCCTTCGAGGGCGAGGTCGGCCACTTCGTGCGCACCGCCAACCGGCGGGACTTCTCCGTGGACCCCACGGGCAAAACCATGCTGGACGTGCTGAAGAACGGCGGCTGGGACACCCTGGCCGTGGGCAAGATCGAGGACATCTTCAACCACCGGGGCATCACCCAGTCCAACCACGCCGCGGGCAACCCCGCCTGCATCGACGCCACCATCGAGTTTTTGAAGAAGGACCGCTGGAAGGGGCTCATGTTCGTGAACCTGGTGGACACCGACATGCAGTTCGGCCACCGGCGGGACGTGCCGGGCTTCGCGAAGTCCCTGGAGCAGTTCGACCAGAAGCTGCCGGAGATCATGCGGCTGCTGGGCGAGGACGGCCTGCTGATCATCACTGCGGACCACGGCTGCGACCCCTCCTTCACCCAACACACCGACCACACCCGCGAGCGCGTGCCGCTGATGGTGTGGGGCCTGGGCGTCGAGGAGGGCGTGAACCTGGGCGAGCGCAAGAGCTTCGCCGACGTGTCCGCTACGGTGCTGGAGGCGCTGGGCTGCAACGAAAAGCTGGACGGCGAGAGCTTCTATAAGGAAATTGCCCTGGATTAGCAGTCGATTCGCGCAAAAGTGATATTTTTTACAGATAATGGCTTTTCATTTTGTGTAAAGTCGGGTATAATGATTGTGTAGTTATAGGGGCATTGGGCTTTTGCCCGCTGCGCCATAATGAGAACTTATTTTAGGGAGGTTTTTCCAATGGCTGTTAAAGTTGCTATCAATGGTTTCGGTCGTATCGGTCGTCTGGCTTTCCGTCAGATGTTCGGCGCTGAGGGCTACGAGATCGTCGCCATCAACGACCTGACCACCCCCAAGATGCTGGCTCACCTGCTGAAGTATGACTCCACGCAGGGCAACTACGCCAACTCTCACAAGGTCGAGGCCACTGAGAATTCCATCATCGTGGATGGCAAAGAGATCCGCATCTACGCCGAGAAGAACGCGGCGGATTGCCCCTGGGGCGAGCTGAAGGTGGACGTGGTGCTGGAGTGCACCGGCTTCTACACCTCCAAGGAAAAGAGCCAGGCCCACATCGACGCCGGCGCCCGCAAGGTCGTCATCTCCGCGCCCGCTGGCAAGGACCTGCCCACCATCGTTTACAACGTGAACCACAACACCCTGAAGCCCGAAGATACCATCATCTCCGCCGCTTCCTGCACCACCAACTGCCTGGCGCCCATGGCCAAGGCTCTGAATGACGGCTGGGCCATCGAGTCCGGCATCATGTGCACCATCCACGCCTACACCGGCGATCAGATGACCCTGGACGGCCCGCAGCGCAAGGGCGACCTGCGCCGCTCCCGCGCCGCCGCGATCAACATCGTTCCCAACAGCACCGGCGCTGCCAAGGCCATCGGCCTGGTCATCCCCGAGCTGGACGGCAAGCTGATCGGCGCGGCCCAGCGCGTGCCCACCCCCACCGGCTCCACCACCATCCTGAACGCCGTCGTGAAGGGCACCCCCACCGTTGAGGAGATCAACGCCCAGATGAAGAAGGAAGCCAACGAGTCCTTCGGCTACAACGAGGACCAGATCGTTTCCTCCGACATCATCGGCATGCGCTATGGCAGCCTGTTCGACGCCACTCAGACCATGGTCATCAACCTGGGCAACGGCACCAGCCAGGTTCAGGTCGTGTCCTGGTACGACAACGAGAACAGCTACACCAGCCAGATGGTCCGCACCATCAAGTTCTTCTCCGAGCTGGCCTAATTGTCTCGCAAGGGTTTTCGAGATTCCGCGATTGCGGATGAACGAAAGCCACTACGAATTTCGTGAGAATACCCCCATAGGCCGTTTCGATTAACGGCCCAGGAGGTACGGTAACTGTTCGCCCCACTTTCCAAGCAGGAATGTAAGGAAAGTGG
Source organism: uncultured Eubacteriales bacterium (assembly GCA_900315585.1). Classification (GTDB taxonomy): domain Bacteria; phylum Bacillota; class Clostridia; order Christensenellales; family Aristaeellaceae; genus UBA2862. Next base: position 18,317 of record OMZP01000032.1, read on the forward strand.
GGTTGATTCTTTATGTTGCGGAACGAGGGAATCACGGAGTACGGATTTGACTGCAAGGTTCGCAAATTGTCACCAAAGACGAACGATAGAGATATATATTTAGCGGGCTGCCCTCGATACGATCAGGAATCACCAGAAATAGTGATTCTAAGCAAATCAAGCACACTTGCATATTTTTGAAAACCATTGTATAATCAACTTATACATAGAATTAACGGAGCCAGATGTCTCTCTTCTATGACTGGCAGTCAAGATCGAAATTCAAGTATTCGTAACTATTCAGTCGTCTCATGGGTTTTGCAGGATCACATCCGTAGGGACGCCATTTATGGCGTCCGAAGCGCTCATTTCGCTGGAAACGGACGCCATAAATGGCGTCCCTACGGTGAGCTTCCGTCATATTTCACTCACGACTGAATAGTTACAAGTATTCAAACAACAGGAGTTTGCACATGTCAAATAATGAGAATAAAAAAGCAATCACTACAGCGCATAGACTCATCCCATTTTTGACACTATTTGCTGCTATGTTGATGTGGCACTTCACGCTCCCCACGGACATTGGCGATGATACTTGGTTTAGAGAAATACTTCCTGTTCAGCCAGGGTATTTGAATGTACTGTTAGACTATCTCATTTCACGCTATAACAACTGGACCTCACGTATCTTCATTGAGGCATTTGCAGTCACTGTTACCCACTCCCCCATAGTGTGGTCAATCCTCGATTCTATCGTATTGACAGCTATCCCCTATCTGATTCTAATCATCATAGGACATCGAAATAACATGCAAGCAATCTGGGCCGCTTGTGCCTTCATGTTTGTCTATCCTCTCAATATAATGTCTACAGCTGGTTGGATGACGACGACTATCTTTTATTCGTGGCCGTTTCTCTTTGGTTTGATTGCGATGCTTCCTTTCGCTTTTTCCCTGTGCAATAAACCTCTATCCTGGGGCTTATCCGTTATCTGCGTGCCCTCTCTACTGATTGGATGCAACAATGAGCAGATTTGCCTGTTCTTGTTGGGGCTGTCTGTTATTATCTGTATTTTTCTGCTGGCAGAGCACCGCAGAATACATGCAATTTTGATCATTGAAGTATTGCTCATGATTGCATCTCTAGTCTTCATTCTAACGTGTCCGGGCAACTGGAATCGTATGGTCCAGGAAACAAACACTTGGTTCATTGGCTTCGATGGCGTTTCCAATCTCACTAAGTTCGAGTTGGGCTTCTCTTCCACCGGATATCTGTTGGTCATGGAGAAAAACTGGTTATTTGCACTGTTCTGCATTCTCCTTGCTATTGTCGTATGGCGAGTACGGAAAAATGTATTTGATCGCTCTATTTCTTTCATTCCTATTGCAGCATGTCTGCTATTTGGATTTCTCCCGGAATACTTCCAGGATAAAATGCCTCACATTTCATTGATCAGGGCCAGATTGGCAACACTAGGTACAGGGTTTACGTTCGCTACCCCGGCAACGTGGATCCCTGACGCTTGTTTGTTTGTCGTTTTTATCTGCACTATATACAGTCTGATTCGCGCTTTCAACTGCTCAGAGGCTCGTGCCCTCGCCATCGGTCTATTAATCATCGGGCTTGGCACGCGCGTCATGATTGGATTCTCACCAACGATTTGGGTATCTGGCGGCAGAACTGCCAGCTTCCTATACTTCTCACTGTTAATGCTGGCAATTATGCTGATAGCACGTCTATCCAACTTGATCTCCCAAAAGTCAAAAGCCGTGTTATCGCTTCTCAATATCCTTTTATTCTGTATATTCTTTATATCTTACATATCATCATGAATCGTGGATAGTTCTCTTTCCCCTTGTCCTCGTCTGCGTCCTGCGATTTCACTCAGCAGAGATTTGCCTCCGGCCAAGCCGGGTGCGCGGCGCTTGCGTTTTTACACATATTAACATTGAATCAACACCGACGCGCTATTAAAAGCCAAATTGGTTCACTATAATAGGGATGCTTTCCGGAACGGGCGGAAGTCCGGCCGGGCGCGCCGCGAAGTCGCGGCGATAGAATGCGCAAAGCGCGAACAAGAAACGAAAGGAAGTACCCGAAATGAAGAAGATCTTTGCTCTGATGCTGGTTGTCATGCTGCTGGCTGTTGGCCTGACCGCTTGCAAGAAGGCCGAGCAGAAGACCGAAGAGGCCGCTGCCGCTGTCGAAGAGAAGGTTGAAGAGGCCACCGAGACCGCCGAGGAGAAGGTGGAAGAGGCTGCTGAGGCCGTCGAAGAGAAGGCTGAAGAGGCTGCTGACGCTACCGAGGAGAAGGTCGAAGAGGCTGCTGACGCCGCCGCCGAGAAGGTTGAAGAGGCTGCCGACACCGCTGAGACCGCTGTCGAAGAGGCTGCTGAGGAAGTCACCAACGGCTAATCCGTTGCAACTGACCGATAAAGCGTTCCGCGCATGCGCGGGGCGCTTTTTTTGATTGCAATGGGCTTTACAAGTGTGCTATACTAATAGGAGATAATAAGCCGACTGTTTCTGTCGGAAAGGGGTGCTGGCCATGCGCATATCCGAGCTGCTCACTCGCGAGGGCGTGACGTTCTCGCTGGAGGTGTTCCCGCCGAAGACCTCCGACAAGTACACCGAGATCGCCGCCAGGGCGAAGGAGATCGCCGCGCTGAAACCGGACTTCATGTCCGTCACCTATGGCGCGGGCGGCGCGGGCGGCAAGTTCACCGCCGGCATCGCCAGCGAGATCCAGGACGAGTATGGCGTGCCCACACTGGCCCACCTGACCTGCGTGGCCTCCAGCCGGGCCCACGTGATGGAGATGCTGGAGACCTACAGGGCCAGGGGCATCGAGAACATCCTGGCCTTGCGGGGCGACCTGCCCGCCGACGGCGTGATCTCCACGGACTACAAGTACGCCGTGGAGCTGATCCGGGACATCCGCGCCCACGGCGACTTCTGCATCGGCGGGGCCTGCTACCCGGAGGGCCATGTGGAGAGCGCCAGCCGCAAGGAGGACATCCGCCACCTGAAGGAGAAGGTGGACGCGGGGCTGGACTTCATCACCACCCAGCTGTTCTTCAACAACGACGTGTTCTACAACTTCCTCTATCGCGCCCGGGAGGCGGGCATCCAGGTGCCCATCATCGCGGGCATCATGCCCATCACCGCCGCCCGCCAGCTGAGCCGCAGCGTGGCCATGTCCGGCACCGACGTGCCCCAGCGGTTCCGGGCCATCGTGGACCACTTCGGCACCAGCGACGCCGCCATGCAGCAGGCCGGGATCATCTACGCCACCGAGCAGATCATCGACCTGATCGCCAACGGCGTACGCCACATCCACCTGTACACCATGAACAAGCCGGAGGTGGCCGGGAGCATCATGAACAACCTGTCGGTCATCCTGGGGCGGGACCATGCTTGAGGCCGACCGGCGGGAGGTCTACCGCTACCTGGGTCTCAGGGGCCGCGAGCCGGACGCGGGCACGGCGCAGACCGTGGAGGAGGCCGTGGCGGCGCTGCAGGAGGCCGTGGAGCCGAAGCAGGTCAGCCGCCGGTTCCCGTTGAAGCGGGACGGAGACGGGGGCCTGGACATCGAAGGCCTGCGCGTCCAGAGCGCCGCCCTCTCCCGGAACCTCTCCGGCTGCGACGAGGTGTACCTGATGGCCGCCACCCTGGGCCTCGGCCCGGACCGGCTGATCGCCCGCGCCCAGGCCGTCGGGGCCATGCACCTGGCCCTGGCGCTGCAAGCCGCGTCCGCCGCGATGATCGAGGCCTGGTGCGACGAGGTCAACGACGGCCTGCGCCGGGAGGCTGCCGGGCGGGGCAAGGTCCTCCGGCCCCGGTTCTCCCCAGGCTACGGCGATTTTCCCCTGGACGCCCAGACCGGCCTCTTCCGGCTGCTGGGCGTGCAGAAGACCATCGGGGTCACGCTGACGGACAGCCTGCTGATGCTGCCCACGAAGTCCGTGACCGCCGTCATCGGCATCGGGGACGAAGCGATCCCCTGCCCCACGAAGTGCGCCGCCTGCAACCGGACGGACTGCGCTTTCCGCGACGAAAGAAGGGACACCCCATGAGCGATTTCCTGAAGCGGCTGGGCCGCGAGCGCCTGTACTGGGACGGCGGCACCGGCTCGCTTTTGCAGGCCAAGGGTTTGAAGGGCGGCGAGCTGCCGGAGCGATGGAACCTGACCCACCCGGAGGACGTGCTGAGCGTGGCGCTGGGCTACTTCGCCGCGGGCTCGGACATCGTCAACAGCAACACCTTCGGGGCCAACCGGCTCCACTACCCCGACCCGAACGAGCTCAAGGCCATCGTGGAGGCGGGCGTCGGGCATGTGGTCGAAGCGCGCCGCCGCTGCCATCGGGAGAAGGACTGCTACGTGGCGCTGGACATCGGCCCCACCGGGCGGCTGCTCAAACCCATGGGCGATTTGGACTTCGAGGAGGCCGTTTCCCTGTTCGGGGAGGTGGCCCGCTGGGGCGAGGCCGCCGGGGCGGACCTGGTGCTCATCGAGACCATGAACGACAGTCTGGAGATGAAGGCGGCGGTGCTGGCGGCGAAGGAGAACACCTGCCTGCCGGTGTGCGCCACCTGCGTGTTCGACGAAAAGGGCAAGCTGCTCACCGGCGGCACCCCGGAGAGCCTCGCCGCCATGCTGGAGGGGCTGCGGGTGGACGCCATCGGCGTGAACTGCGGCCTGGGACCGGTGCAGCTCAATCCCATTGTGAAGCGGCTGCTGGCGGCCACATCCCTGCCGGTGATCGTGAACCCCAACGCGGGCCTGCCGCGGATGGAGGACGGGCGCACCGTCTACGACCTCTCCGCCGAGGACTTTTCCGCCGCCATGGCCGAAATCGCGGCGATGGGGGCGCACGTGCTGGGCGGCTGCTGCGGCACCACGCCGGAGTACATCCGAAGAACCGTTGAAAAGACCCGGAGCCTCCCCTTCACGCCGCCCGTCGTCAAGCACAGAAGCGTCGTATGCTCCTTTTCCCAGGTGGTGGAGATCGGCGAGAAGCCGGTAATCATCGGCGAGCGCATCAATCCCACCGGCAAGAAGAAGCTGCAACAGGCCCTGCGGGAGAACGATTTGGACGCGGTGGTAGCCCTGGGCCTCAGCCAGGAGGAGCAGGGTGCGGACGTGCTGGACGTGAACGTGGGCCTGCCGGGCCTCGACGAGGCCGCCACCATGGCCGCGCTGGTGCCGAAGCTCCAGGGCGTGCTGGCGCTGCCGCTGCAGATCGACTCCTCGGACGTTCAGGCCCTGGAGATGGGCCTTAGGCTGTACAACGGCAAGCCCCTCATCAACTCCGTGAACGGCAAGCGGGAGAGCCTGGACGCGGTGCTGCCCCTGGCGGCGAAGTACGGCGGCGTGCTGGTGGCCCTACCCCTGGACGAGGGCGGCATCCCCGCCACCGCCGAGGGCCGCGTGGCCGTGGCCAAAAAGATACTGACCGAAGCGGCGAAGTACGGCATTCGCAAAGAGGACATCGCCGTGGACGGCCTCGCCATGACCATCTCCGCCGACGCCGGGAGCGCCCGGGTGACGCTGGAAACCCTGCGCCGGCTGCGGGACGAGCTGGGGCTGCACACCGTGCTGGGCGTGAGCAACATCTCCTTCGGCCTGCCCCAGCGGGAGGTCATCAACGCCAACTTCTTCGCCATGGCCATGGAGAGCGGCCTGTCGCTGGCCATCGTGAACCCCGGCAGCGCCGGCATGATGGCGGCCTATCGCAGCTGGCTGGCCCTCTCCGGCAGGGACCCCCAGTGCGCCGGGTTCATCGCCGCTTACGGCCAGCAGGAGGGCAGCCTGTTCGCGGGCGGCCCGGCGGCCCGCAAGCCCGCGGCCCAGGCCAGCGGCGGCACCCTCTCCGACAGCATCCGCTTCGGCATGGCCGAGCGCGCCGCCCAGCAGGCCCGGGAGCTTCTGGCGGGCGGCGCGGACCCGATGGCCCTCATCAACGACACGCTGATCCCCGCCCTGGACGCCGTGGGCCGGGGCTTCGAGGCGGGCACGCTGTTCCTGCCCCAGCTGCTGATGAGCGCGGACGCGGCCAAGGCCGCCTTCTCCGCCGTGAAGGAGGTTCTGTCCGGGGCGAATCAGGCTGTGAAGGGCACGGTGATCCTGGCCACCGTGAAGGGCGACATCCACGACATCGGCAAGAACATCGTGAAGGTGCTGCTGGAGAACTACGGCTACCGGGTGATCGACCTGGGCAAGGACGTGGCCCCGGAGGCCGTGTGCGAGGCGGCGCTGAAGGACGGCGTGCGCCTGGTGGGGCTCTCCGCCCTGATGACCACCACCGTGCCCAGCATGGAGGCGACCATCCGCCTGCTGCGCCAGCGTTGCCCCGACACAAAGGTGGTGGTGGGCGGTGCCGTGCTCACCCAGGCCTACGCCGAGGAGATCGGCGCGGACCACTACGCCAGGGAGGCCATGGATGCCGTGCGCTATGCCGACGAGGTGTTTGGCGTGGGCTGATCGTTGCAGCGAAACCGCCGGATTTTTCCGGTTTTGGCCCATGTTCCGCCATTTGGACAATTCCTTGTCCTCGCTGTTACAGAGATATTTCACAGATTATATTCTGCGAATTTAGTGGATTTTCGCGGCCCGTTGGGTTATAATGGCTCCGTTGGGTGCTCCGGGGAACCGCCGCGCCCGGCACCCCAGCTTCAAAGGAGGGCCCCTGCCATGAACAACGATGCCGCCACGATCCAGTGGGAAGACCGCTTCACCGACGACGAACGCGAAATCGCCAACATGGACGAGTTTGATTTCATGACGCTCCTGATGGAGAGCAGAATCATCCAGGCCTCCTGACCCATCGAACGCAACAGCCCCGACGCATCGGCGCCGGGGCTGTTTTTGTGCGGTTCAAAAGGAAAGGCGGACGCCCTGTTCGGCGTCCGCCCATTGGTGCGGTCGACGGGACTTGAACCCGTACGGTCTCCCACACGCCCCTCAAACGTGCGCGTATGCCTATTCCGCCACGACCGCATGACCATAGATATTATACACAGGCGACCGGCTTATGTCAAGATAAATTTCCGTTGGGAAGGGCCGGGAGCGTGCGGGTGAGAATCGCCTGGGGCAGGGCCTGGGCGGTGGCGCGGGCGGCGGCGGGGTCGGAAAAGGCCCCGACGACGGTGGAGCCGCTGCCGGTCATGAAGGCGGCCCCCGCGCCCAGCTTGCGCATTCTGTCGATCAGCGCCCCGATCTCCGGCATCAGGGAGACGGCGGGAGCGGTGAGGGCGTTGGCGCAGAGCTTGTCCACGGCGGGAAGGTCCCGGCGCGCGACGGCCTCGGCCAGGGCGCGGGTGTCCAGGCTCACTTCGGGCCAGGCGCCGTCATCCCACAGGGAGAAGACCGGCCCGGTGGACAGGCCGCCGCCGGGCGTCACCAGCACCAGCGGGATCTCCGGGGCGTTGGGGACGGGCTCGATGGCTTCGCCGATGCCGCCCACCCGGGCCAGGCCGCCGGTGAGGCAAAAGGGCACGTCCGCGCCCAGCCGCTCGCCGATTTTCAGCAGCTCCCCGTCCGAAAGGCCCAAGCCCCATAGCGTATTCAGCGCCCGAAGCGCCAGCGCGCAGTCCGCGCTGCCGCCGCCCAGGCCCGCCCGGGCGGGGATGCGCTTCTCGAGGGCCATGCGCACGCCGTGATTCGCGCCGGTATAGCGGTTCAGGGCGCGGGCCGCTTTCAGGATCAGGTTGTCCTCCCCCGCCGGGACGCCGTTTGCAGTCAGGGACAGGTCCTCTGCGGGCTCGATATGCAGCGCGTCAGACAGGTCGATGGTCTGCATCAGCATGTCCAGCAGGTGGTAGCCGTCGGGGCGTCGGCCCACGATGTTCAGCGCCCAGTTGATCTTGGCGTAGGCGTGGCAGGTTGGCATGTGAATCTCCTTTGAGTGACAACCCCTCCGGCCCTGCGGGCCACCTCCCCTTACACAGGGGAGGCAGGGGGGATAGATGGTAAAGGGGTGTTCCCCGGGGAGGCGACCTCATCCGTCACGGCTTCGCCGTGCCACCTTCCCCCAAAGGGGAAGGCTTTGTAAGTATCGAGCAGGCTGTAATCGCCTTCCCCTTTAGGGGAAGGTGGCCGAGCGCAGCGAGGTCGGATGAGGTCGTTCTCCGAGAGCAAGCCATCAGCGGTTGCACGATGCTGGGGAGTATCGCGGCAGGCACCGCCTTGCGGGGGAATTTCAAGGCGCTGTTCATCGAGCGGCCATCTCCGCGTGTTTTGATCCTGATGGCCGCGAGATATCTGCGCCGGAAATGCTCCTGCAAGACGGATGATAACAACCCCTCCAGCCCTGCGGGCCACCTCCCCTTACACAGGGGAGGCAAGGGGGATAGATGGTAAAGGGGCGTTCTCCGGGGAGGTGACCTCATCCGTCACGGCTTCGCCGTGCCACCTTCCCCCAAAGGGGAAGGCTTTTGGGCGGGCGGCGCAACGACGGAAAGTCCGTCCCTGCGCCCCTACAGTCCCTGCGCCCCTACAGTCCCTGTTCCCTGTTCCCTGTTCCCTGTTCCCTGTTCCCTTGTTCTCCTTTTCCCTCATCAGCTGTTGATCAGCTGGAACTGGTCGCCCAGGACCTCGATGATCTCATAGTAGCTGGCCACCATGCGGTTGTAGTTCTCGTCGTCCATGCCGCTGGGGCGGTTGTCCTTGTACTTGCCGCTGGGCAGCACCCGCACCGCGCCGTCCTGCTTCCAGGTGTAGGTGGGAATGTAGCCCACGCTGTCGCAGGTGAAGGTGCCGTCCTCATGCTCGTTGACGGTGAAATCCAGAATCACGCCGTTGTCGGTATACTGCACGATGTGGTCGCTGATGAAGTTGCCCATGGAGAACATGGTGAACACCTGCTTGCTGCCGCCGTCACCGGTGGCGACGGTCTGGTAGCCCATGGGCTGCACCATGTGGCTGTGGCTGCCGATGATGATGTCCACGCCCGCCTGGGCCAGCTGCTTGGCGTACTTCTTCTGGCTGTCGTCGGGGGTGCGCACGTATTCCTTGCCCCAGTGGGGGAAGGCGATGACGACCTCGGCCCCGGCGGCGCGCAGCTTCTGCACGTCGGCGGCGAAGTCCGCCTTCTGGATGTAGGGCACCAGCGCCACGGCGTCGGCGTCCACGCCCCGGTTCTCCATGCTGTTGGTGGCGTGGGTATAGGCCACGAAGCCGAACTTGATGCCGCCCACCTCGTAGATCACCGGCGCGTCCTTCTCGGCCTTGGTGCGGTAAGCGCCCACATGGCCGAAGCCATACTTCTCCACGTTGTCCACGGTGTTGGTCACGCCGCCGGACCAGCGGTCCAGCATGTGGTTGTTGGCCAGGGTGAGGAAGTCGATGCCGTAGTCCTTCAGGGGCTGCAGGGCCACGTCCGGCGCGTTGAACTGGGGATAGCCGGAGTAGTTGCTGCTCTTGTACTTGCCGATGGTGCCCTCCATGTTGCCCATGGTGTAGTCGGCGTTGAGCAGCTGGTCGGCGATCAGGTCAAACTGGTTGTGGAAGTCGTAGCCGCTGTCCTTGGCGAACACCAGCTGGCTCTGGCAGAACATGATGTCCCCCACCACCCGCATCCGAACGGACCGCAGGGACCCGGCGGGCCGGGGCGCGGAGGTGACGGAGTCCACGGCCTGGGGGATCTCCGGCACCGGCGTGGGCGCGGCTGCGGGCTCCGCGGGGGCTTCCTCCGCGGGGGCCTCGGCGGCGGGCTGTTCGGCGGTCGCCTGGCCGGGGTCGCCCTCGATCTGGGCGGCCAGGTCCACGCCGCCGTTCGCGGGCTGCTGGGCGGCGGGCGCCGCCGG
>OMZP01000038.1 GCA_900315585.1 uncultured Eubacteriales bacterium
AGCGAATATATATCGAACGGCGCTAGCCGTATATCGCATTTGCGAAGCAATTATATCGCATCCGTCGCTTTGCGAATCAGTTGTGAAACTGATTCGCAAAGCGAACGCATTTAACGTCAGGATGATACAATCCGGTTGATCCGAAAAGGAGGATGCCTGCGAATGAACGCCATCCAATATCTCTCCGAAAATTGGGGATTGCTGGTGCTGCTGGCCGGATTCTTTCTGGTCCTGTACACGGACGTACACCTGGAGCGGAAGATGGTCCACCGCGTGGTGCTGATCGCGTCGATGCTGTTGGTCTACTCGATCACCTGCTACGTGGAATCCTATTACGGGAATCTGCCGCACTATTCGATCCTCCGGGGCATACTGACCGCGGTGGACTACAGTCTGGTCGGCTTCATCATTGCCAACGTCGCGCTGGTGCTCTTCCCGACCCGCAGGCGCTGGCTGTACCTGCCGGCGCTGTTGAACGCCGTGGCCTGCTGCGTCTCCATCTGGACGGGCATCGTGTTCCACTTTGTGGAGGCAAACACCTTCGCCAGAGGTCCCCTGGGCTTCCTGCCCTTCATCGTCTGCTCGTTCTACCTGCTCTACCTGGCCTACGAATTGTTCTTCCGGCAGAAACGGAGCAACCAGCGGGAGGACATGGTCCTGCTGAGCTATATCTTCCTGACCTCCGTCGCCTGCCTGGTGATCCCGCTGTTCCTGTACAACTCCAACATCAGCTGGTTCTACCTGACGATCACGATCAATGTGGTGCTGTATTACGTGTTCCTGCTGCAGCAGTACACCAAGCGGGACCCGCTGACCAACCTGCTGAACCGCCAGAGCTACTATGCCGACATCGCCAAACACGGCACCGCCATCACGGCGGTGGTCACCATGGACATGAATGGCCTGAAGGCGATCAACGACAGCGAAGGCCACGCGGCCGGTGACGTGGCGCTGAAGTCCCTGGCGGACAGCTTCTGGCAGGCGGCCAACCACAGCCACCGGCTGTACCGCATCGGCGGGGACGAATACGTGACCCTGTGCCTGAACAACAGCGAGGCGGACGTCCGCGCCCTGGTGGAGCGCATGCAGGCAGAGGTGGCCAAGACCCCCTACACCTGCGCCATTGGCTACGCCATGCGGTCCGGCAGCGATTCCATCGAGAGGACGTATCAGCTGGCCGACCAGATGCTCAACGCCAGGAAGCGGGAATACTATCTCTCCTCCGGCAAGGACCGGCGCAAGAGATAATCGGGACAGAGAACGCCCCCGGTCAGTTGGTTGACCGGGGGCGTATTTGTATGCTGTTTACTGCTCCTTCCCCGCCTCGATGGCGGCATAGGCGTCGGCGAAGTAAGCCCGCATGTCCGCATCGGAGAGCTTCAGCGTCTCCTGGCACTGGGTGAGCACCCGCTCCGGCCGCAGCCGGATGTCCTTCACCAGGGAGCGCAGGGAGTTCTCGTAGGCGGACTGGCTGACGCCGATGCGCTGCAAATAGTCCGGCAGCATCGGCTTCGTGCGCTCGAACTGCTCCCGCACGGCGGCCTCCATGCGGTCGCTGGACAGGTAGGTGGAAAGGGCCGTGTTCAGGTACTTCAGGAACCGGTCCCGAAGCGCGTCGTTGCCCATGAATGCCCGGAACAGCTGGGCGTTGGTGCCCTGGGCCAGCAGCTCGAAGCCGTTGGTGGTGTCAGCCCGCAGGCCGCGGTCCAGATCGAACAGCACCCAGCGCCACTTGCCGTCGGCGGCGGTGTTGCGGTATCGCTTCACGTTCACGGTGTCCGGCGGGCAGAAGGTGACGTACATCGCGCAGTACTCGATGAAGTTGTCGATGTCCACCTCGCTGGCGATGCGGTCGTACACCGCCTGGGAATTGTTGTCTGTGCTCTCCAGATACGCCTTGAGGGCGAGGTAGGCGTCGTTGGAGCCCTGCTTCACCTCGTAACCGCTCTTCACCAGGTCCAGCCTGTCCTCCTGGCCGGCCCAGCCCTCCCGCCGGGCCAGGGAGAAGGGGCTGATGTTCTCGCGGACGTACATGGCGCTGTAGTACTCGCCGTTCAGGTACACCACGGCCTCCTCGGCCTCCATGTACATGACACTGGTGTTGGCGGCCATGCCGGTCATCACCACATCCCGCATGAAGGCGTACTTGAAGTCCTGGCCGGCGTAGCGCAGGATGAAGGCCTCGTATTCGTCGTAGGGACGGTCCCGGAAGATGGGATAGCGGAAGCGGTTGCTGCCGTACTTGCTCTTGGCCATCACCTTGAAGCACTTGAGCTCGTAGTTTCGGGTGTTGCGCCCGTGCAGCTTGATGCCGCACTCCTGGCTCACCACCGCCGGGGACGCGCCCCGGGCGAACAGCTCCACATGAGCCTCCCGTTCCCACTCCTGGTGGATGTTGTCGTGCAGGCCCTTCACCATGATGCCGGTCTCGTCGCTGTACAGGTCATCCGGGTCGGCCACCAGGGACACCACATAGGGCACCTCCGCGGCGGCGTTCACGTCGAACAGGTAGCTCTGGCAATCCTTCTCGGAGGGCAGGCAGCCGTCCATGTAGGCGCGGGTGCGCAGGATTGTGGTGCCGCTGACGGGGATGGGCGCGCCGGTGTAGAGGGTCTTGGTCTCGTCGGGCTCGGTGAAGTCCAGCGTGTAGTAGACGCGGGCGCCGGGCTGGGCGGTGATGGAAACCTCAAAGCGGTCGCCGGTGTGGTACACGCCGCCGGGCACCGAGTATTCCGGCACGCTCACCGGGGCCATCAGCACACCCGCGCCGTTGGGCGCGGCGGGGGTGGCCTGGGCGAGGTAGCCGCAGGCACCGGCGGCGTCCCGGCCGTAGGAAATGCCCGCGTACTGCCGGGGCAGGTCGATGTGGTCCACGAGGCGGCCATTGGCATCGCTGAGGCACACGTTGCGTCCGCCTATGCCGGAGAGGCCGAAGTCGGCGGATAGGTAGTTCCTGGAAGACGTATCGCCGCCCACGCCCACCAGCATCACCGGCAGGATGCCCCGGGCGGGGATCACCGTGCCAGCGGGGAACTGCCACTTGCGGGGGCGCTTCGCGTCGTTGGAGAGGCCCCAGCCGGACAGGTCCACGTCGCCGTCGGTGGCGTTGGCCAGCTCCAGCCAGTCGTGAGGCTCGCTCACCGGTATGGCCATGACCTCCGCAATCGCGACCCCGCTCCCCTGCCGCGCCCGCATCTCGCCGTCCAGCCGCATGGCCGCGGCCAGCGCGTTCCCCGCGTTCGGGGTCGGGGGCAGGGTGTCCGTCCAGCCGTCCTCCGCGCGGGACAGGGCCTGCCCGGCGCGAAGCTCCGGCAGCGTGACCGCGTCGATCAGCTTGCCGTCCGGCGCGTACAGGCGCAGCACCTCCCCCGTGGACAGCTTGAAGCCCACGTGCAGGTGGCCGGGATCGCTGATCCGGTTTTCGCCGGAGCAGTGCAGCACCAGTGTCTCCCCCGCGGCCAGCGTCACAGCCGGGAAATGCCACTTCACGGGGCGCTCCGGGTTGTCGGACAGGGCGTAGTCCTCCAGGTCCACCGGGTGGTCCGAGCGGTTGAGCAGCTCCACGTAGTCGGTGAACTCCCCGTCTTCATCGGGGTACAGCATCGGGTTGCAGGTGACGATCTCGTTGAGGACCACGTCTCCCTCCATCAACGGCTCATCGCCCCTTTGCACAAGGGCATTGGATGCGCCGGGAGTGGGCGCCGCGGTCAGCGACCATTCGCCGTCCTCGCCCAGGCACCAGGATTCGCCAGCGCCCATGGAAGGCACGTCCAGGTGGTCCAGCAGGGTCGCGCCCTCGTCGTAGAGGAACAGCTCGTGGGCCCCGGACTTGGGCAGCTTGAAGGGGGCGTGAAGGGTGTTCTCCGTGCCGGTGGCATTCGTGCCGTCCGCGCAGATCAGCAGATAGCCGTGGGGCTCCAGGGTGATATTCGGGAACACGAGGGTCTTCTTGATCAGGTCGTCCCGCGTCAGCCGCAGGCCCCGCAGGGACACCGCCTCGTCGGAGGCATTCTCCAGCTCGACCCATGCGGAGCTGCCGATGCCCGGGAGCGGGTAGGTGCTGTGGTTCTGGACCTCGCTGAAGTGGATGGGCGACAGGTGCTCCGCGGAGGCCGACGGGATGGAGGCCCAGCCCGCCCGGTCCAGCAGCCACCCGGCCAAAATCGCCAAAACGCCCACCCCCGCCATCAGGCTGAGGAAGGCCCGGTAAGTCTTGTTGTGCTTTTTTCGTCTTGAGCTCATGGGGATATTTTATCATATCACATGCGCATTGTCCAGAAAATCAGCGTAAAATGAAGGGGACGGCTATGGGCGCGCTGCACCGCCCGTCTTGCCTGTCACCTCCAAAAGCCTTCCCCAGTGACGAGCGAAGCGAGGAACGGTTCAGGGGAAGGTGGCCGAGCAGGCGCTTTAGCGCCGTCCGCGAGGTCGGATGAGGTCGCCTCCCTGGACATCGCAGCATCGCGCTGTGTTTGCGATACTCGCGACGTTCTGGAAAACGACCTCATCCGTTACTCCGCTTCGTTCCTCGCCACCTTCCCCTGAACCGCAGGCTTTGCCTGCTGGGGAAGGCTTTTGGGGTATGTCGCGCTCAGGTTTGACAGTTTCTATCTTAGGACAAGATCGACCTCATCCGTCAGCCCTTCGGGCTGCCACCTTTCCCAAAGGGGAAGGCAAAGGCGGGCGGCGCATCGCCGCCCCTACAGAAGCAAGTCGTTTTCCTATCAATGCGTCTATGGAATCTCTGACAAAACGGTCTCCGCGCTGCCCAGGGGCTGCACGTAGCCCTCCAGCACCCTGCCCTTGGCGGTGAGGCCGCGGGAGCGGGGGTTGATGAAGATGCGGCACTTGCAGCGGGCGTTTCGCGCCTCCTGGATCAGGTTCAGCGCCGCGGAATTGCCGTCGAAGGCGATCAGCGCCGAGGGCTGGCGCTTGAAGATCTCGTAGGCGAAGCTCTTGTAGAGGCCCGCGCCGGTGCTCTCGATGGACACCAGCACGCCGGGCCGGGCCTCGTTCAGCTTCGCGGCCTGGGCGCGGGTCAGCCGGTTGGGCACGATGGCGTACACCTGGAACCGCCCCGCCGCCCGCTTCACCAGATACCCCTCCTGGGCCGCGAGGGCGTGACCCACCACGAAGCAGACCCTGCCGGGGTCGGCCTTCTCCAGCAGCTCGTCGATGAAGCCGCGGTCCTCGTCCCGCAGGGGCGTGCGACGGCGGCTGCTGTTGAAGCTGCCCCCGGCCACCACGATGGGCGTGAGGCCCTCCGGCAGCGGACGGATCAGGCTTGCCAGGGCCTCCTCGGCGGCCACCCTGTCCCCGCCCTTCCATAGGTCCGCCGGGGCGCGGTCCGCGCTCTCAAGTCTCGCGCGGTAGAAACGCTCGATGTCGCCGGGGCAGTCCGCCTTGAATTGTTCCGCCTTTTCGTTGAACACCCGGCGGCTCTCCTCGAGGATGCCGTCCTCCCCCTCCCGCATCCGGCGAAGCTCCGCCGGGGTGAGGCCCAGCAGCTTCTCCAGGCTCAACTCCTCGTCGATGGAATTGGTGCCGTAGAGCGCGCCGCCGTCAGTGCCCTGCACGCAGCGCACCCCGGCCTTCAAATAGCGGCGCAGCGGGTGGCGCTCCAGCCGGGACAGGTTGTTGAGCCGCACGTTGGAGGTGATCTGGAACTCCAGTGTCACGCCCAGCTCCCGCATGTCGCTCAGGAGTTTCTTCCCCTTCTCGCTGCGAAGGTCGCAGGTGTACAGCCCGTGGCCCAGCCGCAGCGGCGGCATGGCCTGGCCCTCCCGAAGGGATTCGGCCACGCAGCGGATGCTGTTGGCCACGTTGTCCCGCAGGCTGTCGTTCTCCCCCGCGTGGATGCGGATCACGAAGCCGGGATGTTCCCCCGCCAGCCGCACCAGCTCCCGGATGACGCTCTTGAGCTCCAGGATGTCGTTGATCTCCTCGCCGATGATGTCGCTGCCGGCCACGTAGGGGTCCCCGGCGATGGCCCGCAGGCAGCGCAGGTTTTCGGCCAGGTAGTCGTTGGGCGTAATGCGGTCCTTCACGATGGTCAGCGGCACCCGCCGGATGCCCGCCAGGAACCGGAGCAGCACGCCGGTCTCCCGGGTCACGGCGGGCATGACCTCGTGGATCTGGCGCAGCTTGCCGGGGAACTCCGCCCGGTTCAAAAGCGAAGTATCCGAGATCTCGGCGTACTGGATGCCGTGCTTCTGGTATTCCCGGGCGATCCACAGCAGCAAGTCCTGATAGAGGGTGTTGCCCCGGTAGCGGTCGTCCTCCCGGTCCCGGCGCATGCGCTCGGCATAGGCGCGCACCTCCCGGTCGGGGATGCGGTCGATGTTGATGCCCACGAAGGGGTCCTCGCTGGTCACGCCCTTGGTGAACACGTAGCGATAGAGATACACCTTCTCCAGGTTCGCGAACACGGCCTGGCCGTCCTTGGGGATGGTCAGGGAGTTGCGGATCTTCTCGATGTTCCCGGCGGCGTGCTCCGGGTTGCCCAGGATCAGGTCGGCGAAGTTGATGAAGGTGAAGTCGTCGATGCGCCGCTCCCGGTGGCGGCCCGTCAGCGGGATGTCCCCCAGCTGCTGCTCCGCGAGCACCCGCGCCGATTCCAGGCGGGCGATCTGCTCCAGGGTACAGTTGAGCTCCAGCTTCTTGACGTAGTAATAGGGGTATCGGATCTGATGGGTGATGCCCAGGGCGATCAGCGCGTCCGGCGGCAGGTTGCCGTTCATGTGGGTGTGCAGATCCGTGCGGAACTTGCAGTCGCTGCGGATATAGGCCTTGACGATGGTCTTTTCGATGCCCAGGCGGTAGTCCTTGGTCTGGCTCATCAGGGTCTTGGAGATGGCCGGCACCGAGGCCTTCAGCTCCACCCGCCCGTCGGGGAAGATGTTGGCCACCTTCGTGTCCCCCAGGCGCAGGATGTAGATGCGGCGGTTGTCGCCGTCGAAATAGCAGGGCACCTCGCCGCGAATGACCTTCAGCCCGTTCTCGTCCAGCGAGGTCTCCAGCGCGCACAGGCGGGCCAGGTTCGTGATGAGGTTGCCGGTATGATGGTTGGGAGTGCGGATCACGTGATAGAGCCGCTCCCCCTCCAGATAGAGATCCACGACGATGTCCTTCTCCCGGTCCAGGTAGAACTGCTGAAAAAAGAGCATATCGCGCCTCCTGTAACGTGTTTTTTGCGGGGGTTTACCGGTTCTCCGCCTCCCAGATCAGCTCCTCCAGCATCTGATAGAGCATATCCGGCTCGACGGGCTTGGACAGGTGGGCGTTCATGCCCGCCTGCAGGGACAGCTGCACATCCTCGTCGAAGGCGTTGGCCGTCATGGCGATGATGGGCACCTTCTTCGCGTCGGGCCGCTCCAGCGCCCGGATGGCGCGGGTGGCCTCCAGGCCGTCCATCTCCGGCATGCGAATGTCCATCAGCACGGCGGCGTAGGTCCCCGGCGCGCTGGCCGCGAACATCTCCACGGCCTTCTTGCCGTTCTCCGCGTGGTCGATGTCGGCCTCTTTGATCACGATCAGCTGCTTCATGATCTCGGCGTTGATGAGGATGTCCTCCGCCAGCAGGATGCGACGGCCCTTCAACCCGGCCCGTTCCTTCAGCCTGAACAGGCTCATGTTGTTCCGGCGGGCGACGCGCTCGAACTCCTCCAGCACGTTGCCGGCGAACACCGGCTTGGCCAGGAAGCTGTCCACGCCGCAGTGCAGCGCCTCGTCCAGGATCTCGTCCCAGTTGTAGGCGGTGAGGATGATGATGGTGGTCTCGTTGTTGTAGCGGGCGCGGATCTGCCGCGCGGTCTCCACGCCGTCCATGTCCGGCATCTTCCAGTCCAGCAGCACCAGGTTGTAGGGCTCCATCTTGGTGTGGGCCACCTCCAGCACCTGCAGGGCGTCCCGGCCGCTGAGGCACACGTCCGCCTTGATGCCGGCGTCATCCAGCACCATCCGGGCGTGCTCGGCGGCGATCTCCTCGTCGTCCACCACCAGCACCTTCAGGTCCTTGGGGTTGATGTAGCTGCGGGAGGCGGCGCGATGGCCGCACTTTTTCAGGGTCACCACCACGGTGAACTCCGTGCCCTCTCCCTTTCGGGAATCCACGGAGATGGTGCCGTTCATCATCTCCACGATGCTCTTGGTGATGGCCATGCCCAGGCCCGTGGAGCCGTACTTGCTGTTGCGGGAGCCGTCCTCCTGGGTGAAGCTGTCGAACACCTTCGGCAGGAACGCCTCGCTGATGCCGATGCCGGTGTCGCGGATGGAGAATTTCAGGGACACCTGGTCGTCGAAGGCGGCGGCCTGCTGCACCGTGAAGGTGACGCTGCCGGGGGCGTAGGTGAACTTGATGGCGTTGGCCAAGATGTTGATGAGCACCTGTTTCAGCTTCATGTCGTCGCCGATGTAGTATTCGTCCATGTGGCCGCTGACCCGGCACTCAAAGTGCAGCCCCTTGTCGCTGCACTGGCTCATGACCATGGTGTTGATCTGCTCCAGCATGGCGTTGAAGGAGAACTCCTCCTTGCGCAGCACCAGCCGGCCGGACTCGATGCGACTCATGTCCAGGATGTCGTTGATCAGGCCCAGCAGGTGCCGGGCGCTGCCGCCGATCTTCTCCAGATATTCCCGGGTCTGTTCGGAGATGCCGTCGTCCTTCAACGCCAGGCTGTCCAGGCCGATGATGGCGTTCATGGGCGTGCGGATCTCGTGGCTCATGCTGCTGAGGAAGGCGGTCTTGGCCCGGCTGGCCTCGTTGGCCGCCGTCAGGGCCTCGGCCAGCGCCTGGCTCTTTTGCAGGGAATCCCGCATCTCCTCGTCGATGACCGTGAGCCCCAGGCCCACGGCGTGGACGATGTGGTCGTCCCGGTCCTCGGCGTGGCGGACGCCCGCCATGCGGATCATCTCATAGTATTCTTTCCCCGCCCGTCGGGCCAGGTAGCGATAGGCGATGATCGGGGCGCGCTCCAGGGCGACGCGGATGTTCTCCGGCTTGATGAAGTTCAGAAAGCCCTCCCGATAGGCCTCGGTCACGCTGTTCTCGGCGTACCGGGCAAACCGCTCGCTGTAGCGGAATCGCTCGCCCTGGGCGCTCTGCTCCGGGGCGTTGGGGTCCGCGCGATAGCACACGGCCTCGTCCTTGTCCAGGTCCACATGGTAGACGCAGCGATAGTCCGAGGACAGGGCCGTGATCATCTTGTCCTGCTCCATGCGCTGGCGCTCCTCCTCCAGCAGCTGCTCCTGGAGGTTCTTGCGGCGCTGCAGCTCTATGGACTTGACCCGGCCCTCCGTCTCCTCGCTGGTCACGCGGGCCATTGTGGTCACGTCCACGCAGAGGCCCAGCGTGCACAGGCGGCCGGTCTCGTCGGTGAACTTCACCTTGGTGGTCTGGAAGTGGCGCGGGAAGCCCGCCGCGTCCGGCACGTCCTCGATGAAGATGTGGGGCCGGTCCATGGACAGGGCCTTCTGGTCGTCCTCCACGAAGTGGACCGCCGTGACCGGGTCGAAGATCTGTGCGTCGGTCAGGCCGATCACATCCTCCGGCGCGCGCTTGTGGGCGTACTCGGCGAAGGGCTGGTTGCAGGAGAGATAGACCCCCGTCGCGGCATCCTTGGAGAACACCATGGCGGGCATGTGGGTGAGCAGATGGTTCATCCGGGCGTTCTGCTGCCGCAGCCTCGACAGCGCGTCATTGCCGGTCATAGCGACACCTCCATCGTATACCTTATCAATGTTATTATATAACAAAGCGCGGCGAAAAGGCAATGCCTTTTCGCCGCTTTTATCATGCGTTCTTCCGATCCGCCATGACGGTCTATGGCTCAATAGATGACGATGGCCAGCGTGCCGCGCTTGCAGTGGTTGAACAGCCAGCGGGCGTCGCCCACCTTCAGGCGGATGCAGCCGTGGGAGGCCTTCTGGCCCAGGGCGTAGTAGGAGTTCTCCCGGAGGGTCTCCGGGTCGTCCTCGCTGAACAGCACCGAGTGGAACATGATGTCCCCCTCGATCACGAAGCTGTACTGGGCCCAGCAGTCGAACTTCTCGAAGTGATGCCAGCGGTTCACCGGGAAGCCGTCCAGGAAGATGCCCCGGGGCGTGGAATTGCCCAGGCCGGTGGAGCAGATGAAGGTCTGGGTCAGCTCATAGTCGCCGCTCTCCGTGCGCTCGTAGACCCGTACCCGCTGATCCTCGATGGACACCTCCACCCGATAGGGCAGCGGTTTGTACGCGGCATCGTCGGAGAACAGCACCTCGCGGGTGACCTGGTCGGCGACGCCGGTGGCGGGCAGGCCGTTTTCGGCCTGGAACGCCTGCAGCGCCTCGGTGGTCAGCGCGTTCGCCTCGCCGTCCACATAGGCCCGGTCCAGGTAGAACAGCGTGTTCAGCCGACGCTGGATGCGCCGCAGGGTGCCCGCGTCCTCCCCGTCGTTGGGGATGTCCAGCCACTCGCTCTCCAGGAACACCTGCGCCTGGACGGTCAGGGTCTGAGGATCCTCGAAGAGGGCCGCGTTGGCCCGGTAGTCCGGGATCGCGCTGGCCTCCAAATCGTCGTGGAGCCACTGGACGGCCTTCTCCATGGTGTCGTTGTATCGCTGGGAGGGCTGATAGGCCAGCACGCCGCCGCGAAGCAGCGCGGCCTCCACCGCCTCCACCGCCAGGCCCTTGTCCCCCTTGTGGATGTCGTGTGGCACGAATGCCTCTGCCACAGGCGCGTCCTCCCGGAACAGCGCGTCGACGGTCTCCTTGTCCATCACGGCGCGCTCGCTCAGGCCCGCCTGCTCCCGGAAGGCCGCCGCCGCCTGGGCCGCGTAGTCGTCGTAGGTGTCGTCGGCGGGCATGTCCATGTAGCCCAGCCGGTTCAGGCGCGTCTCCACCCGCTTTACCTCGTCGCCGGTGTCCCCCACCGCGAGGTCGGAAACATAGCTGGAGTAATCCGGGTCGAACAGCAGCGCCTGGGTGGCGGAGGTGGCCTCGCCGTTGGCCGCGATGCCCAGCACCTCGTCCACGCCCTGATCCAGCAGGTGGGTCTGGAAGCGCCGCACCGCCCTGGCCGTGGCCTGGCCATAGCTGCCGTCGGCCTTGCCGTCCAGGAAGCCGTACTGCTTCAGCTTCTCCTGGAGGGCCACGACGCCGTCGCCCTTGTCGCCGCCGGTCAGCCGCATGGGAACGCTGCGGGCGTTCTCGGCAAAGAGAGCCTCGCGGGTGGCGTCGTCCGCCTCGCCGGTGACGGGCAGGTTCGCCAGCGCCTGGAACAGCCTGAGCGCCGTCTGGGAACGCTCGCCGAAGATGCCGTCGGCCAGCCCCCGCAGGTAGCCCAGGTCGATGAGCCGCTGCTGGATCTGCCGGGCGGAACCGGCGGCCTCCGCCTTCTGGCTGAGCGCCTCGAAGGTGGCGTCGTTCAGCTCGCCGTTCTCCACCAGGTTGTTCCGGGACTGGAACAGCCGCACGGCCTGGGCGGTCATGGGGCCGTAGAGTCCGTCGGCGGTGCCGTTGAGCATGCCCAGGTCGATCAGCATCTGCTGTGCCTGGCGCACGCGCTCCTTCCGGGCCTCCTCGCTCTCCTCCTGGGTGATGGGTTCGTCGGTCACCACCGGCATCTCCTCCCCCAAGGCGCAGGTGCCTCCCAGCAGCAGGATCGCCAGCAGCGTGGCCAAGGTTTTTTTCATATGCGTCATAGGTATATCAACCTCTGTTGTTAGAATCGGTTGTTTCATCGTAACCCCCAGGCGCTTCGGCTTCAAGGGGAATAATGTTATATATTCGTACATTTCCGGCGGCCTTGCGGCGTTCCAAAACCTGGCAGGGCAGCCCTGAAGGGCCTGTATTTACGCCCGTTTTGTCGCTTTTATGCCACAAAGCCGCACACAAATCAACAATAATTAGAATTAATATGTAATGTGTAGACAGTTAACTGTTCTTTTGGTAAAATACAATCTGATGGGGTTTATGCAGCCCCGACAAGTATGAAAGGAGTTTCACTTTCAATGAAGAAAATTGTGAGTATTGCCCTGGTGCTGCTGATGGTCCTGGCTTCCGCCGCCATCGCCGAGGGAACGGGTCTTTCCATTACCACGGGTCTTCCCAGCGACAAGCCTCAGAACATCATGGTGGTGCAGCTGGACAACGAGCCCGGCGCTCGCCCCCAGAAGGGCATCGCCTCCGCTGATGTCGTGTACGAGGCGGAGCTCTACAACGGCGGATACACCCGCTACACCGCGGTTTTCAACGACGAGATCCCCAACGAGGTCGAGGCCGTTCGCTCCGCCCGAATCCTGCACGTGGACATCTACAGCGATTACATGGGTGCGTTCGTTCACTTCGGCGCCCGCGTGGAGCCCGACAGCAACATGTATGACTACTTCAACGCCAACGGCCTGACCGTGGAGCTGGACGGCAACAACCACAACCCGATCGTGACCTATCCCGGCGCGAGCGCGCTGTTCTATCGCGACAACACCCGCAAGGCTCCGAACAACGTGATCGGCAAGCTGCAGGAGCTGTACAACGTGGTGGATTGGTCCACCGTCACCTGCAAGTCTCCCCTGAAGTTCAACGAGTATCCCACCATCCCCGCTGAGGGCGAGGACGTGAACAACTTCCAGATCCCCTATCGCGACGGCTACACTCCCTCCTTCCAGTGGGATGCCGCTTCCGGCAAGTACCTGCGCTTCTACAACGGCAATCCCTTCGTGGACGGCGCCACCGGCGAACAGGTGACCTGTGACAACATCATCGTGCAGCATACCGAGTATGCTTGGTACGGCGGAAAGTCCGAGGCTCCCTGCGTGACCATGTACGGCAGCAACAGCTGCGATTACTTCATCGGCGGCAAGCACATCACCGGCTATTGGCAGCGTGACAGCATCGCCAACAATACGGTGTACTTCGATGCCAACGGCAACGAAATGCACTTCAATCCCGGCCACACCTACGTTGAGATTCTCAAGCTGGAGAAGAGCATCGAGTACCTGGGATAATCCAAACTGGGCAAACCCCGCGGGCCAGAAGGTCCGCGGGGTTTTTGTATGTGCAGAGGCTGTCTCAATGCCTGTCGCATTCCGGATGTAGGCGTGGCATTCTTGCCACTGGGAGCGGACCCTCCGCCTGCGGACACCATGAATGGCGTCCCTACGGTTAGGATTGCAACGTCTGGATGTGTTTAAGACAGTCTCTTCTGTATTCTGGATTGCTTCTTACCGTCAATGTCTGCCCCGTCCGGCACCGCCGCCGCGGGTTCCGCCGCCGCCGCTGTGGCCGCCGCCGAAGCCGGAGGACCGGCTGCCGCCCCCGAAGGAGGAGCGGGACGACGAGCTTCCACCGAAGGACGAACGGGAGGAGGAACGGGACGAGGACGAACCCGAAGAGAAGCCGCCAGACCAGCCGGAGCTTCTCGGGGGCGAAGCCCGAAAGCCGGTGCCGTGGTAGACCGTGCGGGTGGGCCGGTAGCCCACTCCCCCGACGAAGGGGGTCGGCGGAGGCGGCGGCATGACGCCCATCCTGCGCCGGGCCCTGCGGCCCTTGCTCAGCACCACGATGAACACGATCAGCAGCACCACGAAGATGATCGCGCCGAAGCCGACGCGCTCGTCGTCCGAGTCGTCGTCCCAATCATAGCTGTTGGCGTCGATGCGCCGGGCGCCATTGTAGCCGCCGTAGCCCTCGCTGGCGGCGTTCTGCGCCACGTACGCCCGATAGGCCGCGACGCCGTCGGCGGTGGTGACCTCGGCGTTGTAGGTGTCCGCGATGCGCTCAAACACGGCCTCGAAGAACTTCTTCACGCCCGCCTCGTAGTTCCCGGCGGCGAAGTCGTTCTCCAGGTACTTGTCATAGTAGCTCTTGATGGTGCCCGCGGAGAAGCGGCTGTCCAGGCCGGAGCCGGGCAGGGCGTAATAGTCCTCGTCGCCGATGGCCAGCAGCAGCAAAAAGCCGTTGTTCTTGGACACGTCGCCGATGCCCCAACGGTTGAACAGGTCATAGGCATAGTCGTCGATGGCCTCTTTGCCCGTGCTGTCCACGGTCACGACCACGATCTGCGCGCCGCAGGCATCGTAGAGCAGCTTGTTGGAGAAGAAAATCTCGCCCTCCAGCGCCTCGGAAAGCACATTCGCGTCGTCCAGATAATAGAAATCCGAGCCCGGCGAGAGGGACTTCGCCAGCGCGGGCGCACAGGAGAGCGCCAGCAGCACCATCGCCACCAGGGCGACGCGCAGGGTCTTGATCCTGTTCATCAGTCAACCTCCAAAGGTGTTCAGGGCGCTCTGGCCCGTGAGCCCCGCGACGATGCTGCCGGGAATGCCGGAGATCAGGACGTTGTAGCCCGCCGCCAGCTTGGAGTAGTCGTCGTGGCGAATCATGTCGTCATAGCCCCAGAAGTCGTCGTAGGCCACCTTGAAATTGGTGAAGGCGTCGCCCTTGGCGGCCTCGTACATGGCGTTGTACAGCTTGTCCACGGCGGTCTTCAGGGAGGAATAGGCCTCGTAGCGGGCGTTGGTGTCCGTCGCGGTGGCCACGGTCTGGGACAGCGCGTCCACATTGTCGATCACCGGGGAGGCGTCCATGTGCAGCTGGGCCTCGGAGACCATCAGCTGGGCCGACTCCGCCGCGCTGTCCAAGTAGGCGTCCATGCTGTGGCGGGTGGACATGGAGGCATCCGTGCCCCGGTCGTACACGGAAAGCACCTTGTTGCGCTCCCGCGCCAGGCCCGCGCCGCCCAGCCCGAACACGCTGCCCAGCACGCAGGCCGCCAGCACGATGAAGGCGATGGTACGGTTTTCAGAAAAGCGCAATGCTACCACTCCTTTTAGGGCGTAGTTTCATATCAAGGGAACAGACAACAGGGTACAGGGCCCAGGGATAGTGGCTGCCGCGCGTCAACGCGCCATTCAGCTTTTCCTGTTCCCTGTTCCCTTGTCCCTGTTCCCTGAATCCTGATGAAATCAGGATTACGGCCGAACCTCCAGGATCTTGGCGCGGAGCTCGCCCTCGATGGTGGCCAGCTCCTGCTCGGCGGCGCGGCGCTTCTCCTTGCCCTGCTGCTGGATCTCCAGGACCTCGTCCATGGTTTCGATGAGCAGCTTGTTGGTGTTCTTCAGGGTCTCGATGTCCACCATGCCGCGCTCGGCTTCCTTGGCGGTCTCCACGGTGGCCATGTGCAGCTTCTCGGCGTTCTTGGTGAGCAGGTCGTTGGTCAGGTCGGTGACGGCCCGCTGCGCCTTCATGGCGTTCTCGGTGTGGGCCAGGCCCAGGGCCAGCACCATCTGGCTCTTCCACAGCGGGATGGTGTTCACCAGGGAGGTCTGGATCTTCTCGGCCATGATCTGGTTGCTGGACTGGATCAGGCGAATCTGCGGGGCCATCTGGATGGAAATGTTGCGGGTGAGCTCCAGGTCATAAAGCTTCTTCTCGAAGCGGTCGGCCTTGTCGGCCAGGTCCTTGGCGGCCTGGGCGTCCTCGGGCAGTCCGGAAGCCTCGGCCTTCTGGCGGGCCTGCTCCACCTCGTTGGCGCGGAAGCTCTCCAGGCGCTTCTTGCCGGCCACGATGTACATGCTCAGCTCCTTGAAGTACACCAGGTTCTGGTCATAGAGCTTGTCCAACATGGCGATGTCCTTCAGCAACTGGATCTGGTGCTGCTCCAGGCCCTCGACGATCTTGTTGACGTTGACCTCGGTGTGGTCATACTTGGCCTTCAGGACCTCCAGGTTGTTGATCTTCTTCTTGAACAGCCCGAACAGGCCGCCCTTCTCCTCTTCGTCGGTGTCGAAGTTCTTCAGCTCCACCACCAGGTTGGCGATCATGTTGCCGACCTCGTCCAGGTCCTTGGTCTGCACGTTCTTGAGCGCCGCGTCGGAGAACTGGGAGATGTTCTGCTGGGCCGCTGCGCCGTAGGAGAACACCAGGTTGCTGTCGCGCACGTCGATCTTCTCGGAGAAGTCGTCGATCATCTTCTGCTCCTCTTCGGAGAAGCTCTGCATATCCAGCGTGGCCTGCTGGACTTCCTTCTGAGCGGTCTGCTCAGCCTGCTCCAGGGCCTCGGTGGCCTGCACGGCAGCCGCCACCGCGGTGTCCAGTTCCTGCTTGTTCTCGCCGTCGAAGGGTTCCAGGGTCAGCTTGATCTCGTCAGACATGATTGTGTACCTCCTGCTGATTTGTCATGTGGGTTCTCATTGCATATGATCTGCAAGCACATAATGAGGAATCAAGGATCAGGAATCAGGAATCGGAATAGCCGGGGACCCCCGCCATCCATCATTCCTCATTCCTCACTCCTCATTCCTGATTAGCATCAGTGTCCCCCCAAAGTGAGCTTGATACCCTCCTTGGTGGCGGGGGTGTTGTCCTCCACGGCCCGGGCGGCCCTGGCGGCGGCCTCGGAGGTCTCGATGATGGAGTTCATCTCGGTCTTGATCAGGTTGTCGCCGGTGAGCATGGTCTGCATCACCTTGATCTCGGCGTCGATGTCCATCTCGTCGTCCTTGTACAGGTTGTCGGCGCACTTCTCGAAGGCGTTCGCCGCCACGCCCAGGCTCTTTTCGATGGTGCCCATGGCGCTGGTGATGTTCTCGCCCTTGGTGTTGGCGTTCATCAGCACCTGATACTGCTCCATCAGCTTTTCAGAGGTGGGCAGGTAGTAGTTCATGAAGCGGCGCACCAGGGCGATCTTCCGCGGGTCGCGGTTGAGCTCTTTGAATATCTGCTGGCCGGAGGCCACCATGCGGTCCAGGTTCCGGCTGATCTCCGGGTCCGGAATGGCCTCGTTGGCCTTGCGCAGGTTTTCCAGGCGCTCGCGGGCCACGGCGATCTCCCGGTCCACGGCGGCGTCGCCGGAGGAGATGGGAACCTCCTCGTCCCGGCCCGGAAACAGCTTCGTGCCCACGACATAGCCCGCCACGCTGATGGCCGCCGTGATCAGGAGCCCCGACAGCTTCATCAGAAACTTCGGGGCGATCAGGCCCAGCAGCAGCCACACGGCCGCAGCGATGTAGATGGGGATCGCCGATCTGATGTGCACCTTTTTCATGCCCATGCCTCCCGTTGAAAATCTTAAACCCCTCCGGCGCCTTGCGCCACCTCCCCTTCAAAGGGGAGGCAAGTCGGGATAATCTCCGATGGATCCCTCGTCGGCTCCCCTGCAGGGTAAGCTGATTGAGGGGGTTAATCTCCGGTCTCGCTGGCTTTTATGTCCAGCTCCACCGGGCAGTGGTCGCTGCCCATGATCTGCGGGTGGATCTTCGAGTCGATCATCCTGTCCCGCAGCTTCTCGGAGACGATGAAGTAGTCGATGCGCCAGCCCGCGTTCCGGCTGCGCGCCCCGCCGATGTAGCTCCACCAGCTGTAGGCCCCGGTCACGTCCGGATAGAAGTGGCGGAAGCTGTCGATGAAGCCCGCGGACAAAAGCTCGGTCATCTTCCCCCGCTCCTCGTCGGTGAAGCCGGCGTTGTGGTGATTGGTGCTGGGATTCTTCAGGTCGATCTCCTGGTGCGCCACGTTGAGGTCCCCGGTGAGGATCACGGGCTTGACCGCGTCCAGCGCCACCAGGTATTTCCTGAAATCGTCCTCCCAGCGCATCCGGTAGTCCAGCCGCTTCAGCTCGTTCTGGCTGTTGGGGGTATAGCAGCAGACCAGGTAGAAGTCCTTAAACTCGCAGGTGATGACCCGGCCCTCGTGGTCGTGCTCGTCCACGCCGATATTGATCGTGTGCCCGATCATCGGGATGCGGGAGAATACCGCCGTGCCGGAGTAGCCCTTGCGGTCGGCGTAGTTCAGCACCTGCTCGTAGCCCTCCAGGGTCACCTCGCACTGGCCCTTCTGCATCTTGATCTCCTGCAGGCAGATCACGTCCGCGTCCAGGCTGGCAACGCTCTCATAGAAGCCCTTGCCCATCACCGCCCGCAGGCCGTTCACGTTCCAGGATATGATTTTCACGAAAATAACACCGTCCCGGCTGGGCTTGTGCTATAATATCCAGCAGGAAAAGCACATACGCCCTAATATATCCATTATAACATATTTTCTTCAAAATGCAATCATAATTTATCGGGAGATGATCCAAATGACCCTTCGGGAAAAGGCAGAGCTGGCGGAGCGGGCGGCGCGGGCCTCCGGCGCGATGCTGGAGAAGCACGATCCCTTCAAGGTAAAGCGCAAGAGCGAGAACGACTTCGTGACGGAAATGGACTTCAAGAGCGAGGCCCTGATCCGGGAGATGCTGCTCACCGCCTGCCCGGAGGACGCCTTCTTCGGCGAGGAGACCGGCGGCGAGATGAGCGCCGAGGGCCGCTGGGTGGTGGACCCCATCGACGGCACCTCCAACTTCATGCGGGGCCACCGGCTGTACACCATCTCCATCGCCTACCAGTTCAAGGGCGAGCTGGCGGTGGGCTGCGTCTACTGTCCCGGCACGGACGAGCTGTTCCTGGCCGTGAAGGGCGAAGGCGCGACGCTGAACGGGCGGCCCATCCGCGTGTCCGGCACCTCGAATCCCCGGGACGCGCTGGTGCACCTGGGCTTTGGCCATCGCATCCCCGTGAACCGGGAGCGCACGCTGCGCGTCTTCCCCACCCTGCTGAAGGCCGTCAGCGACGTGCGCCGCAGCGGCACCGCCGCCTATGACCTGTGCTGCGTGGCCGACGGGAGAAGCGACGGCTACGTGGAGCTGGGGCTGAACCTGTACGACTACGCCGCCGGGTGCGTAATCCTCACCGAGGCGGGCGGCACGGTCTCCGGCTGGGAGGACGGCGAGGACGGACTGGCGACGGGGAACGTGATTGCGACCAACGGCATATTGCATGAGGCCATCCGACGGGCATTGATTTAACCCCTCCCGCCTTGACGTTCTCAAAGCGCGGGCATATAATACAACCATAATCCTTCCATGAGAGGTATTCGCCATGAAACAGATGATGATCTACAACACGCTGAGCCGCAAGAAGGAAGTGTTCGAGCCCGTGCACGAGGGTAAGGTGGGCATCTACGCCTGCGGCCCCACGGTGTACAACTACTTCCACATCGGCAACGCCCGGCCCTTCATCATATTTGACACGCTGCGCCGGTTCCTGGAGCACCTGGGCTACGACGTGACCTTCGTGCAGAACTTCACCGACATCGACGACAAGATGATCAAGCGCGCCAACGAAGAGGGCACGACGGTGGAGGCCATCGCGGAGAAGTACATCTCCGAATACTTCAAGGACGCCGAGGCCATCGGCGTGAAAAAGGCGGACGTGCATCCCCGGGCCACCAAGCACATCGGCGAGATCATCGGCCTGATCAAGAAGCTGGAGAACAAAGGCCTGGCCTACCGGGTGGAGAATGGCGACGTGTACTTCGACACCCAGGCCTGGCGCAGCAACTACGGCCGCCTGATCGGCCAGGACCTGGACGACCTGGAGTCCGGCGCCCGCGTGGACGTGGGCGATTTGAAGCGCCACCCCATGGACTTCGCCCTGTGGAAGGCCAAGAAGCCCGGCGAGCCCTTCTGGAAGAGCCCCTGGAGCGAGGGCCGTCCCGGCTGGCACATCGAGTGCTCCGCCATGAGCATGAAGTACCTGGGCGAGACCTTCGACATCCACTGCGGCGGCGTGGACCTGATCTTCCCCCACCACGAGAATGAGATCGCCCAGTCGGAGGGCGCCACCGGCAAGCCCTTCGCCAGGTACTGGATGCACAACGGCCACATCAACGTGGACAACAAGAAGATGTCGAAGTCCGCGGGCAACTTCTTCACCGTTCGGGACATCTCCAGGGAGTTCGACCCGGAGGTGGTGCGCATGTTCATGCTGTCCGCCCACTATCGCAGCCCCATCAACTTCTCCCGGGATCTGATGGAGCAGGCCAAGGCCGGCCTGGAGCGCCTGTACACCGCCCGGAATAACGCCCTGTTCGCCCTGGACCACGCGCCGGAGCGGGAACTGAACGACGAGGAGCAGGCGTTCATCGCGCGGGGCGCGGGCTTCCTGGATCAGTTCGACGACGCCATGTGCGACGATCTGAACACCAGCGAGGCCATGGGCGTGCTGTTTGAGTACGTGCGGGACATGAACACCGCCCTTTCTGACGCCAAGCAGCCCTCAAAGGCCGCCATCGAAGCGGGTCTCAAGACGCTGAACATCATGGCCAGCGACGTGCTGGGCCTGCTGATGAAGGAGGCCGACACCGTGCCGGAGGACGTGAAGGCGCTGGTGCAGGCCCGAGTGGACGCCAAGAAAGCCAAGGACTTCGCCGAGGCCGACCGCATCCGCGATCAGGTGCTCCAAATGGGCTACGTGATCGAGGACACCCCCAAGGGGCCGAAGGTCAAGAAGGCATAATGGCACTCAGCGGCGGGCTGTCGACAGCGGCAGCCCGCTTTTTCATCTTTTATCGTAAAATTGTGACACAATTCGCACAGGATATTGACATTTTCTGGCCCTGCGTGTTATACTGTTATTACTGAAAATGGTGGGCGCATTGCGCCCAATAACGAGGGAGATGGCAAATATGAAACTTGCAACCACGTTGAAGCGCGCGCTGGTCCTGGCGCTGGCTCTGGCTCTGATGGCCGGCATTTTCACCGTGTCCATGGCCGCCACGAAGGGCGGCAACTACTACTGCATCGCCAACCGGGTGAACCTGCGCTCCGGTCCCAGCAGCGCCTATTCCATCGAGGCCAAGCTGATGAAGGGCGACGTGGTGACCTACGTGTCCAAGGACAACGGCTGGTACATGGTGAAGTACTACGACAAGCACTCCGACACCGTGATCACCGGCTACGTCTATCGCAAGTACCTCTCCTCCGTCGCGCCCTCTTCCTCCTCTTCCAAGAAGGCTTCGCTGTCGGTTTCCAACAGCTACAAGACCACCGTGAACCTGCGGGTGCGCTCCGAGCCCTCCCTCTCCACCGGCTATGTGCGCACGAAGCTGAAGAAGGGCACCAAGGTGAGCGTGGTGAAGCAGAAGAAGAGCTGGGTCTACGTCACCTACAAGGGCGGCTCCGGCTGGGTGTCGGCGAAGTTCCTGACCAAGGTGTACAAGTGATCGAAGTCAAAGCAAAGCCCCGGAAGCGATCCGCTTCCGGGGCTTTTGCATCCAATGGGGGGGTGTTTTAAACACCGTTGACTGTGGATCAACGCCGTATAGGCGGCATACATGCCGCCGGGAGCGGGCCCTCCGCCCGCGGACGCCATATATGGCGTCCCTACAGTTGGAATCGGCACAGGGCATCTGGTTTTGGACAGCCCTCTTGGCGTGCAAAAACCGACGGCACGGGCAATGTCATTCAGATAATACTAAATTCCTTCTAAAACATGTACAAATGCGGAGTGGATTTTTCGTTCTGGCAAAGCTGAGCGGAGGGAGGCGATGCAGCGCATCGTTGACTG
>OMZP01000034.1 GCA_900315585.1 uncultured Eubacteriales bacterium
GGAGGGAGGCGATGCAGCGCATCGTTGACCGAAGCGAAGCACAGCCAGGGCAAAAAAGGCACCCGCAGATGTGCATGGATTAGATGGAATTTAGTATTAATTATCCTTGCGGTTGTAGCCGTTCTTCATGGCTTCGCTGGCGGTGAGCAGCACCTTGTTCAGGGTGGCGATAGTCTGCTCCTTCGCCATGGCACAGAGGGCCTCGTTGGCCTCGGCCATGAGGTCGAACTTCCCGCTCTCCCCCATCCTCCGGTCGTACTCCCGGATCAGCTGGCGGCCCTTGACGGCCACGGCGCTCTGGTATCGCTCGATCTGCTGGATGGCGGCGGCGTAGTTGGGGTCGGCCAGCGCCGCGATCAGGCGGCTGCCCCAGTAGAAGTTCTCGGTGGAGGTGTCCAGCGTCACGTCGCTGAGGTAGGCGGGCATCTTCTCCACGTTGGCGTACACCGGCAGCATGGCGTCGAAGGCCGTGGAGCCGAAGGAGATCCACTCGATGCCCCGGATGGCCTCCGGCGCCTCGCCGCGGATCTGGCAGAGGGCGGTGACCCCGGTGCGGTTGATGCCGATGGAGCGGTACATGCCCCGCTTGCCGGTGTCCTGGCTGGAATAGGGGTTGTAGGGCGTGCCCTGGTAGTGGCCGGACAGCAGGTACTTCACGTCCTCCGCCGCCACCTTCCGGTCCGGCACCAGCGCCCAGGGGATGTCGTCGCTCTCCGGGCCGAACTCGGCGTCGGGGCCGTCCCAGGTGTGGGAGAAGGGCGTCAGGTAGCGTCCCATGAACCAGGCGCGGGGCGTGTTGTAGATGTGGTCCATGTCCGTGCGGGAGCCGAACACATCCCGGGGATTGAAGGCGCCGTTCTGGTTCAGGTCCAGGTCATTGTCCCGGATGAACTCGCGCAGGTCCGCCGAACACAGGTGCGCCTGCTGCGCGCCGAAGGCGTCCTCCAGGTCGAAGGCGTCCATGCCGAACTGGTTCGGGTTGATCACCACGGCGTCCTCCGGCACGCGCCGGGCCATCCAGCGGTGGCCGCCGATGGTCTCCAGCCACCAGATCTCGTCCGCGTCGTTGAAGGCGATGCCGTTGGACTCGTAGGTGCCGTACTGCTCCAGCAGCTTGCCCAGGCGCTCCACGCCCTCCCGGGCGGAGTGGATGTAGGGCAGCACCAGCACCACGATGTCCTCCTCGCCGATGCCGCCGGGCACGTCCTTCTCCCGGCGGGACTTGGCCTTCTGGTACTCCACCAGCGGGTCCGCCGCCAGCACCCGCGGGTTGGAGGTGATGGTCTCGGTGGCGGTCATGCCCACATTGGCGGCGTTGATGCCGGTGGCGGCCCAGATGCCGTTGGCCTTGTCCACGCTGGGACAGGCGGTGTAGCGCATGGGATCGTCGGGCAGGTCGATCTCCAGATGGGAGATGACGCTCCTGTACTTCCGGGGCTGCCGCTTCGGCTCCACGACGATGAGCTTCTTCACGTCGAAGTGGCCGTCGTCGGTGCGGGCGATCATGGTGGAACGGTCGTTGCTGGCGCGCTTGCCGACCAGCACGGTGGTGCAGGGCATAGTCAGGTTCCTCCTTTGTATGTTATACTAAATTCCTTCTAAAACATGTACAAATGCGGAGTGGATTTTTTGTTCTGGCAAAGCTGAGCGGAGGGAGGCGATGCAGCGCATCGTTGACCGAGGCAAAAAAGGCACCCGCAGATGTGCATGGATTAGATGGAATTTAGTATTAGCTGCGTCTATTTTACTCCAGTTGCATGAAAAAGGCAAGGAAAGAATAAGGGACTGTCTCAAAACACTTCTGACGTTACAATTCATACCGTAGGGACGCCATTCATGGCGTCCGCGGGCGGAGGGTCCGCTCCCAGCGGCAAGAATGCCACCCTACGGCGAGAATGCGATGCGCTGAGGTGTTTTGAGACAGCCCCCAAATATCAATTCAAATGCTTGCGCCCCGCCGGCTCGAACACATACCGGTTCTCCCCCAGGGCGTAGGCCGGGGCCGGGGCGGGTTCGCCGTCGGCGGCCTCCAGCGTGAAGCAGGACACCTCGTAGGCGTTGCGGGACAGGTATTCCCCGTTTTCCAGCAGCTTCTGGTACTCCCGGGACTGGAGCCTGCCCGTGAGCCGCACCCGGTCCCCCACGGCGAAGCGGGAGGCGTACTGGGCGTTTCGGCCCCAGGCGATGCAGGGGATGTAGTCGCTCTTGCCGAAGGCCCGGTTCACCGCCAGCATCATGTCGCAGATCTCCCGCCCGAAGGGGGTGGAGCGATAGATGGGCGGCTTGCACAGCGCCCCGGTGAGGGAGACCTTGTTCAGCGTGTCGTTGTCCGGCGAGGGGGCGATGCTCTGGGTGAACAGCGTCACCATCAGCCGCCCCGCGCCCTCCACCACCTTGTTGTAGGAGCGCACCTGCCCGGTGAGGATCAGCTGCGTCTCCTGCTCCGGCAGCATGCCCAGCAGCTTTCCGGGGATCGTCACCGGCAGCCGGTCCACCGCGCCGGAGAGCCGCTTCACCAGCAGCGTTCCGGTGTAGAAGGGCTCGTTCATCACCTCATGGCTCAGTTCCAGGTCGCCCTCCAGGCGGCCCACCGCGACGATTCGATTGTTTGGATTTTCCATCGTATTCCCTCCGGTTTCCGTACATTTTTCAATATATTGTATGCGGTTCAGCGGCGCGGCATGAGTGGTTTTCAGCAAATATCCCGCGCCTCCACGAACCAGCGGCCGTCGTCCTCGAACAGGTAGACCTCGCGGCCCCGGATGCGGCAAGTGTAGCGGATGCCCTGCCCCCCCGCCTTGGTGGCGGCGGCGCGGCGAACGTCCAGCAGCCGGTCCACCTCGAAGCCCCGGCCGTCCTCCCAGTAGATCTTCAGCGGATGCACCTTGCCGAGCTCGTCCACGTCCATCAGCACCCGCACATAGGCCCGATGCGCCATATCGCGTTCCCTCCTTTTTACTTCCTCCGCCGCCCGGCGGCGGCGCCTCCCCAAGGGAGGGAGGCGGTCAATTCCTCCACCCCACCGGGTGGATCGTGTGGTCGTCCCGGGGATTGATCGCCCCGAACTCCCGGCAGCCGATCAGGCAGGCCCGCTGGATGGCGAAGTGGCCAAACCGGCGGCGGATGTCCCCCACGGCGGTCTCCAGCTCGTAGCGGCGCTCCCGGGCGTCGTCCGGGAACATGGTCAGCTGCTCGTCCCCGCCCTCAAATTCCAGGTCCGACACGCTGACGCCCAGGCTGCGGATGGGCTTGGCCCAGCGGTAGTTCTCCCGGAACAGCGAAAGGGCGCATCGGCAGATCTCCGAGGCCAGGGCCGTGTGGTCCCCCAGCTTTCGCTGGGCGGACAGGCCGCTGAGGTCGCAGTCCCGCACCCACAGGCTCACCGTCCGTCCCCGAAGCCCCTGCTCCCGCAGGCGCTCCGCCACGCTCTCGGACAGCACCATCAGCACCATGTGGGCGTCCTGCTCGTCCTGGATGTCCCGGGGCGTGGTGGTGCTGTTGCCCACGGACTTCACCGCCACGCTCTGATCCAGGTTCATCACCGGCGTGCGATCCAGCCCGTTGGCGAAGCCCCAGAGCATCTCCCCGTTCTTGCCCAGGGCCGCGCGCAGGGCCTGGGGGTCGCAGCGGGCGATGTCGCCGATGGTGCGCAGGTTGCGGCTCGCCAGCTTCCGCCGGGTGGCCGGGCCCACGAAGAGCAGGTCCCCCGTCGGCAGCGGCCACACCTTGTCCCGGAAGTTCTCATAGCCGATGACCGTGGTGGCGTCCGGCTTCTTCATGTCGCTGCCCAGCTTGGCGAAGATCTTGTTGAAGGACACCCCCACCGACAGCGTCAGCCCCAGTTCCTCCTTCGAGCGCCGCCGCAACTCGTCGGCGATGGCCTCGCCGGACATGCGGTGGCCCGTCACGTCCAGCCAGCACTCGTCCAGGCCGAAGGATTCGATCTGGAAGGTGTAGTCCGCGTAGATGGACTTCATCAGCCCGGAAAACCGCTGGTAGAGCTTGAAGTTCGGCGGCTTCACCACCAGGTTCGGACACTTCTGCCGCGCCTGCCAGATGGCCTCGCCGGTGACGATGCCGGCGCGCTTGGCGATCATGTTCTTGGCCAGCACGATGCCGTGGCGGGCCTGGGGATCGCCGCACACCGCCATGGGCACGGTCTTCAGCGCCGGCTCGTAGACGCATTCCACGCTGGCGTAGAAGTTGTTCAGGTCGCTGTGCAGGATCGTCCGCATGGCCCGCGCCTCCATTTTGGATTAAATAGAACATTTGTTCGATTCATGAATATTATAGCGCCTCGGGCGGAAAAAAGCAATCGAACACGATGTGAAAAAAAATACGGGATTCCAGGTTTACCAGTTCTATGTATATGTGTTATAATAATGTCAGTAACCATCAACGCGGGAGGTGCTGTTTGTGAAGAAGGCCCCCAAACAGACGCAGTACAAGATATTGTCCATCGATCCCTGGCTGCAGCCCTACTACACAGACATCGCCCTGCGCATGGAGCGCCACGCCAGCACCCGCAAGGCCCTCCTGGGCGAGAAGGCGGATCTGGCCTCCTTTGCCAACGGCTACCTGTACTTCGGCTTCAACCGCACCGAGACCGGCTGGGTCTACCGGGAGTGGGCGCCCGGCGCGGACGCGATCCACCTGATCGGCGATTTCAACGACTGGAACCGGGAGAGCCACCCGCTGAAAAGGCTTCCGGACGGCACCTGGGAGATCGAGCTGGAAGGCGCCGACGCCCTCCGGCACGGCCAGCTTGTGAAGATCCAGGTGACGAAGGACGGCAAGAAGGCCGACCACATCCCCGCCTACATCCGCCGCGTGGTGCAGGACCCCCAGACCAACGTTTTCAACGGGCAGATCTGGGCCCCCGCCCGCCCCTTCAAGTGGACCGACGGCGGCTACGGCAAGCGCAAGGTGGCCCCGCCCTACATCTATGAAGCCCACATCGGCATGGCCCAGGAGAAGGAGGCCGTGGGCACCTACCGGGAGTTCGCGGACTTCAACCTGGAGTACATCCACAGCCTGGGCTACAACACCGTCCAGCTGATGGCGATCCAGGAGCACCCCTATTACGCCTCCTTCGGCTACCAGGTGACGAACTTCTTCGCCGCCTCCTCCCGCTACGGCGAGCCGGAGGATTTGAAGTATCTCATCAACAAGGCCCACGAGCTGGGCATGTATGTGCTGCTGGACGTGGTGCACAGCCACGCCTCCGCCAACGCCTATGAGGGGCTGAACGGGCTGGACGGCACCGACGGGCAGTACTTCCTCGCCGGAGACCGCGGCTGGCACCCCGCCTGGAAGACCCGCCTGTTCAACTACGGGCGGCACGAGGTGCTGCACTTCCTGCTGTCCAATCTGAAGTTCTGGCTGGAGGAGTATCACTTCGACGGCTTCCGCTTCGACGGCGTGACCAGCATGATCTACCAGGATCACGGCCTGGGATCCAGCTTCACGGACTACTCCCAGTACTTCGGATTGAACACCAACGTGGACGCGCTGACCTATTTGCAGCTGGCCAACGAGCTGATCCACGCCGTGAACCCCTTCGCCCTCACCATCTGCGAGGAAATGAGCGGCATGCCGGGCATGTGCGTGCCCATCCGCTCCGGCGGCATCGGCTTCGACTACCGGCTGTCCATGGGCGTGCCGGACTTCTGGATCCGTCTCTTGAAGGAGTATTCCGACGATCAGTGGGACATGTACAAGCTGTGGTATGAGCTCACCACCCGCCGCCCCCAGGAGAAGAACGTGGGCTATTGCGAGAGTCACGACCAGGCCATGGTGGGCGACAAGACGCTGATGTTCTGGCTGGCGGACGCGGAGATGTACACCGGCATGAGCAAGAGCTACCACTCCATCGTCATCGACCGGGCCGTGGCGCTGCACAAGATGATCCGGTTCATCACGCTGACCCTGGGCAGCGACGGCTACCTGAACTTCATGGGCAACGAGTTCGGCCACCCGGAGTGGATCGACTTCCCCCGGGAGGGCAACGGCTGGAGCTACAAGTACGCCCGGCGGCAGTGGTCTCTGGTACAGAACGGTTCGCTGAAGTACGAGTGGCTGGCAAACTTCGACAAGGCCATGCTGAAATTCAGCCGGAAGTACCGGGTGCTGAACAAGACGGACACGGTGAACCTGTGGATCGACCAGCCCGGCAAGGTGATCGCCTTCGCAAAAGGGGGGCTGGTGTACGTGTTCAACTTCCACCCGACCTACTCCCCCACGGACTTCTTCCTGCCGGTCAACCCCGTGGGCGAGGGCAAGTACAAGGTGATCTTCTCCACCGACGACATCGACTTCGGTGGCATGGACCGCACCAGCAAGGATTACGTGTACTACACCAAGTTCGTCGAGGGCAAGGGTTTGGGCTTTGAGATCTACATACCGTGCCGGACCGCGATCGTATTCAAGAAGATCGACTGAAAATAGCAGAAAATATATCTGGAGAAAAACGACCTCATTCGGCGCTGCGCGCCGGATGAGGTC
This sequence comes from uncultured Eubacteriales bacterium, assembly GCA_900315585.1. Taxonomy (GTDB): domain Bacteria; phylum Bacillota; class Clostridia; order Christensenellales; family Aristaeellaceae; genus UBA2862. The sequence continues at coordinate 6,505 of OMZP01000034.1, forward strand.
GTTTCCCTTTGGCGGACGCCATAAATGGCGTCCCTAAGGAGGATTCACAAATGACCGTAGGGACAGCATTTATGCTGTCCGATTATCGTATCGCCGCATACCCCACTCGCTGATCCCCCTCGAAAAGGCGGCCTGCTGAGTCGTGCTTTGAAGCGAGCTGCTCAGCGCAATGTGCTGAGCGCGAAGCTTCACCAAACAGCGAAGCAGGCCGCCAAAAAATGTCGTTCCCCGTTCCCCCATACAAAAGGGCTGGCGCAATGCGCCAGCCCAATCGCTTATACAATTCTTACTTCTTCTTGCCCTGGTTCGCCACGGCCTCCATCTTGGCCTTCAGCGCCTCCTGGTCGCCCAGGTAGTAGTGCTTGATGACCTTGAAGTCGTCGTCAAACTCGTACACCAGCGGGGTGCCGGTGGGGATGTTGACGGAGATGATCTCCTCGGCGGTCAGGTTGTCGAAGTACTTCACCAGCGCGCGCAGGCTGTTGCCGTGGGCGGCGATGATGACGCGCTTGCCGGCCTTCATGTCGGGCTTGATGACCTCTTCAAAGTAGGGCACGGCGCGCTCGATGGTGGTCTCCAGGCTCTCGTTCGCCGGCAGCAGCGCCTTGTCCACATCGCGGTACATGGGCTGGTTCACGGCGGAACGCTCGTCGGTCTCCTCCAGGGCCGGCGGCTTCACGTCGAAGGAACGGCGCCAGATCTTCACCTGCTCCTCGCCGTACTTCTCGGCGGTCTCGCTCTTGTTCAGGCCCTGCAGGGCGCCGTAGTGACGCTCGTTCAGCTTCCAGGTCTTGATGACCGGCAGCCAGGCGCGGTCCATCTCGTCCAGCACGTGATACAGCGTGTGGATGGCGCGCTTCAGATAAGAGGTGTAGCACACGTCGAAGTCATAGCCCTCGGCCTTCAACAGGCGGCCCGCGGCCTTGGCTTCCTCGTGGCCCTTTTCAGACAGGTCCACATCGGTCCAGCCGGTGAACAGGTTCAGCTTGTTCCACTCGCTCTCGCCGTGGCGGACCAAAACCAGTTTCATCATGGGAATCTCCTCCAATTCGTTTTCGGTATCCTCCGTAGGGACGGCATTCATGCCGTCCGCGGCAACGGACGCCAATAATGGCGTCCATGCGGGCACGGGCTCAGAAATTCACGACCTGCGCGAAGTCCTCGGCCTTGAGGGACGCGCCGCCGATCAGGCCGCCGTCGATCTCCGGCTGCGCCATCAGGCCCTTCACGTTGGAGCCCTTCATGCTGCCGCCGTACTGGATGCGGATCTTCTCAGCAGCCTCCGGGCCGAACTTGTAGGCGATGGCCCTGCGGATGACGCCGATGGTCTCGTTGGCCTGCTCGTCGGTGGCGGTAAGCCCTGTGCCGATGGCCCACACGGGCTCATAGGCGATCACAACGTTGTCCAGCTCCTCGGCGGTCAGACCGTGCAGCGCCATCTGGGTCTGATACATGACGATGATGTCGGTGTAGCCCGCTTCGCGCTCGTCCTTCATCTCGCCCACGCAGACGATGGCCTTCAGGCCCGCCTTCACGGCGGCGACGGTGCGCAGGTTGACGGTCTTGTCGGTTTCGCCGAAGTACTGGCGGCGCTCGGAGTGGCCGATGATGACGTACTCGCAGCCAGCGGCCTTGAGCATGTCGGCGGAAAGCTCGCCGGTATAGGCGCCGGAGGCCTTGAAGTGAACGTTCTGGGCACCCAGCTTGATGTTGGTGCCCTCGATGACCGGCTTGACGGCCGCGAAGTTCACCGCGGGGGTGCAGACGACCACGTCACACTTGGCGTCCTTCACCAGCGGGATCAGGTCCTTGACCAGCTGGGCGGCCTCTTCGGGGGTCTTGTTCATCTTCCAGTTACCGGCGATAATGGGCTTGCGCATGGGAATCTCCTCCTAAACACTTGTTTCGTTGTCCAAAAAGCGCGATGTACTGCGCAAAATGAGGAATGAGGAATGCGAAATGAGGAATGAATAGCCAAGGCTACCCAGAGCTGTCTTCATTCCTAATTCCTCATTCCTAATTCGTCTTAGTCCTTGTCCTTCAGGCAGGCGACACCGGGAAGGACCTTGCCCTCCAGGAACTCGAGGCTCGCGCCGCCGCCGGTGGAGATGTGGCTCATCTTGGGGGCCAGGCCCATCTGGGTCACGGCCGCCGCGCTGTCGCCGCCGCCGATGATGGTGGTGGCGTCGGATTCGGCCATGGCGGTGGCGATGGCCAGGGTGCCCTTGGCGAACTCAGGCTTCTCGAACACGCCCATCGGGCCGTTCCAAACCACGGTCTTGGCGCTCTTCACGGCGTCGGAGAACAGCTCCACGGTCTTGGGGCCGATGTCCAGGCCCTGCCAGCCCGCGGGGATCTTGCCCGCTTCCACGGTCTTGATCTCGGTGGGATTGTCGAAGTCGTTGGCGATGACGGTGTCCACGGGCAGAAGGAACTTCACGCCCTTCGCCTCGGCAGCCTTCATCATGTCCCTGGCCAGGTCGATGCGCTCCTCGTCCAGCAGGGAATCGCCGATCTCGCCGCCCATGGCCTTGGAGAAGGTATAGGCCATGCCGCCGCCGATGATCAGGGTGTCGACCTTCTCAAGCAGGTTGGTGATGACGCCGATCTTGTCCTTCACCTTCGCGCCGCCCAGGATGGCGACGAACGGGCGGACGGGGTTCTCCACGGCGTTGCCCAGGAAGTTCAGCTCCTTGCCGATCAGGTAGCCGGCCACGGCGGGCAGATAGTTCGCGACGCCGGCGGTGGAGGCGTGGGCGCGATGCACGGTGCCGAAGGCGTCGGACACGTACAGCTCAGCCATGGAAGCCAGCTCCTTGGCGAAGGCGGGGTCATTCTTTTCCTCTTCGGCGTGGAAGCGGACGTTCTCCAGCATCACGGCCTTGCCGGGCTTCACCTCGGCGGCCAGCTTCTTGGCGGAGGGGCCGATGACGTCCTTAGCCAGCTTCACCTCGAAGCCCAGCTTCTCGGAGAGGCGCTTGGCCACGGGCGCCAGGGAGTACTTCATGTTGAACTCACCCTTGGGGCGGCCCAGGTGGGAGCACAGGATCACGGCGGCGCCGTTGTCCAGCAGATACTTGATGGTCGGCAGCGCGGCGTTGATGCGGGTCTCGTCGGTGATGTTCTTGTCCGCGTCCAGCGGCACGTTGAAGTCACAGCGCACGAGCACCTTCTTGCCCTTAACCTGGACGTCCTCAATGGTCATCTTATTGAGATTCATGTTGAGTCACTCCTTAATCATATTTGTATCCATATTCTAACACATTCCGGGAGAAAATAAAAGGCCTTTTTTCTTTGACCACCATAAAATTTGCGTTGATTGTGTCAAATCGGCTGAAAAGGGGCGAAAGTCGCTGTTCATCCTTAACGTAGGCGTGGTATGATAATAATGGATTATTGTGAATCAAGGATTCCTCGCTTCGCTCAGTATGACAACGCCTCTGACGGAATGACACGCGCATTCCCCGGTCATCCCGAGCGGCAGCGAAGGATCTTCTTCGGGAGGCTTTCCCCCATGAAAAAAGCGATTATCGAGGCCCGGAACGTGTCCTTCAGCTACGAGGGCGCGCCCACTCCGGCGGTGGACGGCGTGAGCCTGACCGTGCGGGAGGGCGAGTTCCTGGCGATATTGGGCCGAAACGGCAGCGGCAAGAGCACCTTCGCCAAGATGCTCAACGCCCTGCAGCTGCCCTCCAGCGGCGAGCTGATCGTGAACGGCATCAAACCCGTCACCGAGGACGACTGCTACGAGGTGCGCAAGTCCTGCGGCATGGTGTTCCAGAACCCGGACAACCAGATCGTCACCACCATCGTGGAGGAGGACTGCGCCTTCGGCCTGGAAAACCTGGGCGTGGACCCGGCGGAGATCCGCAGGCGGGTGGACGACGCGCTGTTCAGCGTGGGCATGAGCGACTACGCCCAGGCCTCCCCTTCCATGCTCTCCGGCGGCCAGAAGCAGCGGGTGGCCGTGGCGGGCGTGCTGGCCATGCGGCCCAGGATCATCGTGTTCGACGAGTCCACCGCCATGCTGGACCCCATCGGCCGGCGGGACGTGTTCAGCCTGGCCCGGCGGCTCAACGTGGAGGAGGGCATCACCGTGGTGTGGATCACCCACTTCATGGAGGAGGCCGCCCTGGCCGACCGGCTGGTCGTGATGGACAAGGGCAGGATCGCCCTGGAGGGCGCGCCCCGGGAGGTGTTTGCCCAGGCGGACAGGGTGCTGTCCCTGGGGCTGGACGTGCCGGAGATGATGAAGCTGGCGGGCGAATTGCGCCGGGCGGGCGTGAAGCTGCCCGAGGGGCTGATGACCGTGAACGAGATGGCCGTGGCGCTTGGCAAGCTGCCCCGGACAAAGTGCTTCGCGGCGTCGAACCCGGCGGATGCTGAGCCGGAGGCCTCCGATCGCAGGCCCGTGATCGAGGTCAATAAGCTGACCCACGTGTACATGCCCGGCACCCCCTTTGAGGCCCGGGCGTTGAACGAGGTGTCCCTGGCCATCGACGAGGGCCGGTTCGTGGGCATCATCGGCCACACCGGCAGCGGCAAGAGCACGCTGATCTCCCACCTGAACGGGCTGGAGAAGTCAGAACCGGGCCAGGTGCGGGTGAACGGCGTGGACCTGGGCGAAAAGGACACGGACCTGATCGCCGTGCGTCGGGCCGTGGGCCTGGTGTTCCAGTACCCGGAATACCAGCTGTTTGAAGAAACCGTGGCCAGGGACGTGGCCTTTGGGCCCACGAACCTGGGTTTGGACGAAAGCGAGATCAAGGCGCGGGTGCAGTGGGCGCTGGAGCAGGTGGGTCTGGACCCCGACGAGGTGTGGGAAAAGTCCCCCTTTGAGCTCTCCGGCGGCCAGAAGCGACGCGTGGCCATCGCGGGCGTGCTGGCCATGAAGCCCTCGGTGCTGATTCTGGACGAGCCCGCAGCGGGGCTGGACCCGGCAGGCCGCCGGAACATGCTGAACCTGATCCGCGGCATCCACGACGCGGGCACGACGGTCGTCATGGTGTCCCACTCCATGGACGACGTGGGCCGCTGCTGCGACGAGCTGTACGTGCTCAGCAAGGGCGAGATCGCCTATTCCGGCACGCCCGCTCAGGTGTTCCTCCACGACCGGCGGCTGCACGAGATCGGCCTGGACGTGCCGGAGTGCGCCAAGCTGGCGCGGCGGCTGCGGGAGGCGGGCTTCAACATGCCGGAGGGCATCTATCGCACCGAGGACGTGTGCGCCGCCATCGTGGGCAATCTGAGCGAAAGGGGGGCTGGCGAATGCTGAAGAACATCACGCTGGGCCAGTATTTCCCCGGGGACTCGCTGATCCACCGGCTGGACCCCCGCACCAAGCTGATCGCCACCGTCGCCCTGATCGCCATCGTGTTCGTGGTGCAGGGCTTCGCCGGGTTCGCGCTGATCGCCGCCTTCGTGCTGGCCTGCGCCGCCTCCACGAAGATCCACCTGAAATTCCTGTTCAAGGGCCTGAAGCCGCTGCTGTTCATCATACTGTTCACCTTCATCCTGAACCTGTTCTTCCAGACCGGCGGCACGCCGCTGGTGGTGCTGGGACCGGTGAAGATCACGGACATGGGGCTTCGCATGGCCTCGTTCATGGCGGTGCGGCTGATCCTTCTGGTGGTGTGCTCCCAGCTTTTGACCCTCACCACCTCCCCCATCGCCCTGACGGACGGCCTGGAGACGCTGTTCCGGCCCTTGCAGGCCATCCACTTCCCGGCCCACGAGATCGCCATGATGATGTCCATCGCGCTCAGGTTCATCCCCACGCTGATGGACGAGGCGGACAAGATCATGAAGGCCCAGAAGGCCCGGGGCGCGAACTTCGAGACCGGCAGCCTGATCCAGCGGGCCAGGGCCATGATCCCGCTGCTGGTGCCGCTGTTCGTGGGCGCGTTCCGCCGGGCCGAGGAGCTGGCCCTGGCCATGGACGCCCGCTGCTACCGCGGCGGCGCGGGGCGCACCCGCATGAAGCAGTTGAAATTCCAGGGGATCGACGCCCTGGCGGCGCTGGCGCTGGCGCTACTGCTGGCGGCGGTGATCCTCTTGAACCGGCTGAACGTGTTTTAGGGGATGGGTATGCGCAGGATTCACTTGATCGTCGAATACGACGGCACGAACTACGCCGGGTGGCAGCGGCAGAAGAACGCCCTGGCGGTACAGCAGGTATTGGAGGAGACGCTGGAGAAGCTGACCGGGGAGGCCGTCGTGCTCCACGGGGCCAGCCGCACGGATGCCGGGGTCCACGCCCTGGGCCAGTCCGCCCACTTTGACACTCAGAGCCGCATCCCCGGCGAGAAGTTCTGCTACGCGCTGAACGCGCTGCTGCCCCACGACATAAGGGTGACGGCCTCCGAGGACGCTTCCCCGGACTTTCACGCCCGCTTCTCCACGAAGGGCAAGCGATACCGCTACCTGTTCTGGGACGCGCCCCACGCGGGCGCGCTGAACCGCAACACCCATGCCCACAGCATCTACCGACTGGACGAGAAGAGGATGCAGGCCGAGGCCGATGCCCTGATCGGGACCCACGACTTCGCCGCCTTCGCCGCCAGTGGGTCCGTGGTGAAGGACACCGTGCGAACGATCTGGAAGGCGGAGGTCACGCGCAGCGGCCACGAGGTGATGCTGATCGTGGAGGGCAGCGGCTTCCTCTACAACATGGTGCGCATCATCGCCGGGACCCTGCGGGACGTGGGCTCCGGGAAGCTGGAGCCGGGGGCATTGAAAAAGGCCATCGAGACCGGCGACCGGCTGGACCTGGGCGTTACCGCCCCGGCCCACGGGCTGACGCTGATGGAAGTATTCTATTGAGTTTGGAGAGTGGAGTGTGGCGTTTAAATGACCATCACCAATGCCATGCGCCTGTTGAAGCAGGCAAATATCCCCTTTGAGACCAGCGAGTACCCGGTGGACGAGAGCGACCTGAGCGGCGTGCACGCGGCCCAAATGCTGGGCGTGGAGCCGGATCGGGTGTTCAAGACGCTGGTGGCCCGCGGGGGCAGGAACGCGCTGTATGTGTTCGTGATCCCGGTGGCCGAGGAGCTGGATCTGAAAAAGTGCGCCGGGGCCGTGGGCGAAAAGAAGCTGGAAATGGTGCACGTGAAGGAGCTGCTGGGCCTGACGGGCTACATCCGCGGCGGCTGCTCCCCCATCGGCATGAAGAAGAAGTACCCCACCTACATCGACGAGATCGCCACGCTTTTCGAGCGCATCTACGTCAGCGCGGGCCTGTGCGGCCAGCAGCTGATCCTGAACCCGGAGGACCTGCGCGCCTACACCGACGGGGCGTTTGTGGACCTAACGAAGCGATAAGTACAATCCCTCCGGCCCTGACGGGCCGCCTCCCTTTACACGAGGGAGGCAAGGCTCCCCTGTGTATGGGGAGCTATCCGCACGGGGACGCGGATGCGACTGCCGGACAAAAGGCTCCCCTGTGTAAGGGGAGCTGTCAGCGAAGCTGACTGAGGGGTTGACATATTATCATTTTAAGGAGGCAAAATATGATCCGTCACATCGTGCTTTTCAAGATCAAGGATGAGTTCAAGGACGAGATTCCCCAGCTGGTAAAGAACTTCGAGGGCATGAAGGGCCGCGTGGAGGGGCTGCTGGAGCTGGAGGCTGGGGCGGACATCCTGCACAGCGAGCGCAGCTACGACCTGGCGCTGATAACTGTGTTTGAGGATCGCGCCGCCTTCGACGCCTACCAGACCCATCCGGCCCACCTGCCGGTGAAGAAGCGGATGCACGAGGTGCGCAGCGCCTCCGTGGCCTGCGACTTTGAAATCTGACGCCACCCAACAGGCTTCCCCTTGAGGGGAAGCTGTCACCGAAGGTAACTGATGAGGTGTCCCCGCTGGGCATTGTTCGTCTATCACAATGGACGATACAGGCAGCGCCCAACACCTCATCCGACCCGCTCCGCGGGCCACCTTCCCCTCAAGGGGAAGGCTTTTCAAGGATTTCCGCCGCCACAAGGGAAGGCAATCAAACGACCCGGCCAGCAAAAGCTGACCGGGTCTTGCGTTTTAAAACAATGGGTTTACTTCTTCATGGCCTCTTCCACAGCCACGGCCACGGCGACGGTCGCGCCGACCATCGGGTTGTTGCCCATGCCCAGGAAGCCCATCATCTCCACGTGCGCGGGCACGGAGGAGGAGCCGGCGAACTGGGCGTCGGAGTGCATGCGGCCCATGGTGTCGGTCATGCCGTAGGAGGCGGGGCCGGCGGCCATGTTGTCGGGATGCAGGGTGCGGCCGGTGCCGCCGCCGGAAGCCACGGAGAAATACTTCTTGCCGGCTTCCCAGCGTTCCTTCTTATAGGTGCCCGCCACGGGGTGCTGGAAGCGGGTGGGGTTGGTGGAGTTGCCGGTGATGGACACGTCGGCGTTCTCATGCCACATGATGGCCACGCCCTCGCGCACGTCGTCCGCGCCGTAGCAGTTGACCTTCGCGCGGTCGCCGTTGGAGTAGGCGGTCTTGGAGAGCACGGTCAGCGCGTGATCTTCCTTCACGTCAGCGGACAGGTAATCATACTTGGTCTGCACGTAGGTGAAGCCGTTGATGCGGCTGATGATCATGGCGGCGTCCTTGCCCAGGCCGTTCAGGATGACGCGCAGGGGCTTGGTGCGCACCTTGTTGGCGTTCAGGGCGATCTTGATGGCGCCCTCGGCGGCGGCGAAGCTCTCATGGCCGGCCAGGAAGGCGAAGCACTCGGTCTCCTCCTCCAGCAGGCGCGCGCCCAGGTTGCCGTGGCCGATGCCGACCTGGCGCTGGTCCGCGACGGAGCCGGGGATGCAGAAGGCCTGCAGGCCCACGCCGATGCAGCGGGCGGCCTCGGCGGCGGTCTTCACGCCTTCCTTCATGGCGATGGCGGCGCCCAGCTCATAGGCCCACTTCGCGTTCTCGAAGCAGATGGGCTGCGTGCTCTCCACGATGGAATAGGCGTCCACGCCCTTGGCGTTGTTGAAAGCCTTTACTTCGTCGAAATCCTTGAAGCCATACTTGTCCAGCACGGGCTGGATCTGAGGCATACGACCTTCATAATTCTCAAACAGAGCCATTCTTGCGCACCTCCTAATTACTCTTTGCGCGGGTCAATCCACTTGACCGCGCCGTCCTCGGCCTTGAAGCGGCCGTAGGTGCCGATGTTCTTCTCGTAGGCTTCGTTGGGGCTCATGCCGCCCTTGATGGCGTCCATCATCTTGCCCAGGGAGAGGAACTGGTAGCCGCAAACCTGGTCGTCCTTGTCCAGGGCGATCTTCACGACGTAGCCCTCGGTCATCTCCAGGAAGCGCACGCCCTTGGCCTTGGTGCCGTACATGGTGCCGACCATGGACCTCAGGCCCTTGCCCAGGTCCTCCAGGCCCGCGCCGATGCGCAGACCGTCGTCGGAGAAGGCGGACTGAGTGCGGCCATAGACGATCTGCAGGAACAGCTCGCGCATGGCGGTGTTGATGGCGTCGCACACGAGGTCGGTGTTCAGCGCCTCGAGGATGGTCTTGCCGGGCAGGATCTCGGCGGCCATGGCGGCGGAGTGGGTCATGCCGGAGCAGCCGATGGTCTCCACCAGGGCCTCTTCGATGACGCCGTTCTTCACGTTCAGGCTCAGCTTGCAGGCGCCCTGCTGCGGCGCGCACCAGCCGACGCCGTGGGTGTAGCCGGAGATGTCCTTGATCTCCTTGGCCTGTACCCATTTGCCCTCCTCAGGAATGGGCGCGGGGCCGTGGTTCGGGCCCTTGGCGACGCATACCATTTCCTCAACTTCGCGGGAATATTGCATACTGGTTACCTCCTTATTTGCTTCACGCGGCGCGTGACATGTGGTCATGGATGGGTTCCACGCCCCTGCGGCGCGGATCGGCACCATCCACCAACGTAACAATTTTAACACGGGGCCGCACATTTTGCAATGCGTTTCCGTTACAATTTACATTACAAATTTGGCATATCGGCTCATATATGATATTAGTTTTATATAACTAATTACTATGCCTATCCATATTGTCACATTCATTTTGCGCCGTATGTACGAATGTATTGCGTCTATGTTAGTTTGACATAACTAATAACATGTGCTACTATAATCGGAGAGGCGCACAGCCTCCCCCGACGGGATGTTTGAGCGAACGCCCATCCTCCCATACTTATCCATGAGCGCCGATTCCATGAAACGCGGCGCTCCCAACCCAACTCAGAAAGGACGTGTCCCCCATGAGCAATTTCTCCATCACCAAGGTCATCGGCCGTGAGATCATCGATTCCCGCGGCAATCCCACCGTAGAGGCCGAGGTCGTCCTGGCCAACGGCATCGTCGGCCGCGGCGCGGCCCCCTCTGGCGCTTCCACCGGCGAATTTGAAGCCCTGGAACTGCGCGACGGCGACAAGGCCCGCTTCGGCGGCAAGGGCACCCAGAAGGCCGTGAACAACGTCAACACCGTCATCAACGACGTGCTGCAGGGCATCGACGCCCGCGACACCTACGCCGTGGACGCAGCCATGCTGAAGGCCGACGGCACCAAGGACAAGAGCAACCTGGGCGCGAACGCCATCCTGGCCGTGTCCATCGCCGCGGCGAAGGCGGCCAGCGAGGCCCTGGGCGTGACGCTTCACCAGTTCCTGGGCGGCGTGCAGGGCAACAACCTGCCCGTGCCGATGATGAACATTCTCAACGGCGGCGCCCACGCCGGCAGCTCCGTGGACACCCAGGAGTTCATGATCATGCCCGCGGGCGCGCCTTCCTTCAAGGAAGGCCTGCGCTGGTGCGCCGAGGTGTTCCAGACGCTGAAGAAGCTCATCAAGGCCATGAACGACGTCACCGCCGTGGGCGACGAGGGCGGCTTTGCCCCCAACAGCCTGAAGGGCGACGAGGAGGCCATCGAGCTGATCCTGAAGGCCATCCGCGAGGCCGGTTACGAGCCCGGCAAGGGCTTCGTGCTGGCCATGGACGCCGCCTCTTCTGAGTGGAAGAGCGAAAAGGGCAAGGGCTTCTACCATCAGCCCAAGTCCGGCAAGGACTTCACCAGCGACGAGCTGATCGCCCACTGGGAGAGCCTGGTGGACAAGTATCCCATCATCTCCATCGAGGACGGCCTCGACGAGGAGGACTGGGAGGGCTGGCAGCGCATGACCGCGAAGCTGGGCCACAAGGTGCAGCTGGTGGGCGACGACCTGTTCGTCACCAACACCGAGCGCCTGTCCAAGGGCATCCAGCTGGGCTGCGCCAATTCCATCCTGATCAAGCTGAACCAGATCGGTTCCGTGTCCGAGACCCTGGAGGCCATCAAGATGGCCCACAAGGCCGGCTACACCGCCGTGACCTCCCATCGCTCCGGCGAGACCGAGGACACCACCATCGCCGACCTGGCCGTGGCGCTGAACACCCGCCAGATCAAGACCGGCGCGCCCAGCCGCTCCGAGCGCGTGGCGAAGTACAACCAGCTGCTGCGCATCGAGGAGAGCCTGGGGGACAACGCCGTCTATCCGGGCTTCGACGCCTTCAATGTGAAGAAGTAAGAGTCCTAACAAAAGGGGCTGTCTCAAAACAACTCAATGCGTTGTATTCCCGCCGTAGGGGCGGCATTCTTGCCGCTGGGAGCGGACCCTCCGCCCGCGGACGCCATAAATGGCGTCCCTACGGTTGGAATCGGACACTGGTTTCGTTTTGAGACAGCCCCTTTTTACAGTTCCCTTCTTCACAGCTCCCGCTCGCACAGCGCAAGGGCCGCGGCGACGGTCTGGTCCATGTCGTAGTACTTGTATTCGCCCAGTCGGCCGCCGAAGATCACCTTTTTCTCCGCCTCGGCCAACTTTTTATATTCGGCATACAGCGCGCCGTTCCTTGCGTCGTTGACCGGATAGTAGGGCTCGTCCCCCGGCTTCCACTCGCTGGAGTACTCCCGGCTGATGACAGTCTTGGGAAGGTCGTTGCCCTCAGCGTCCTTGCCGAACTCGAACCACTTGTGCTCGATGATCCGCGTCCAGGGGGTCTCGCGATCGGTGTAGTTCACGGCGGCGTTGCCCTGGAAGTTGGGCGTGTCCAGAAGCTCCGTCTCAAAGCGCACGGAGCGGTATTCCAGCGCGCCCAGGCGGTAGCCGAAGTAGGCGTCGATGGGGCCGGTGTAGACCACCTTCTCCGCCAGCGCGTCCAGCTCGTCCCTGTGGTCGAAGTAGTCGCAGTTCAGGCGCACCTCCACGCCCTTGAGCAGGTTCTCGATCAGCTTCGTATAGCCGCCGATGGGGATGCCCTGGTAGAGGGCGTTGAAGTAGTTGTTGTCGAAGGTCAGGCGCACGGGCAGCCGCTTGATGATGAAGGCGGGCAGGTCCTTGCAGTCCCTTCCCCACTGCTTCTCCGTGTAGCCCTTCACCAGCTTTTCAAAGATGTCCCGGCCCACCAGGCTGATGGCCTGCTCCTCCAGGTTCCTGGGCTCGCCGGTGATCTCGGCGCGCTGCTCGTCGATCTTGGCTTTCGCCTCCTCCGGCGTCACCACGCCCCACATCTTATTGAAGGTGTACATGTTGAAGGGCAGCGAGTAGAGCTCGCCCCTGTAGTTGGCCACCGGGGCGTTGGTGAAGCGGTTGAAGTCAGCGAAACGGGTCACGTAGTCCCAGACCTTTTTGTCGTTGGTGTGGAAGATGTGGGCGCCGTATTTGTGCACGTGGATGCCCTCCACGTCCTCGGTGTAGACGTTCCCGGCCACGTTGGGCCGCTTGTCGATCACCAGCACCTTCCTGCCCGCGTCCGTCGCCTGGCGGGCGAAGGTGGCCCCGAACAGGCCGGAGCCGACGATGAGATAGTCGTACATGAATGTGTCCTCCAAGACTTATCAGTTGGAGACGACCTCTTCCGTCACGGCTGCGCCGCGCCACCTTCCCCTGAAGGGGAAGGCTTTGGGTCGTCGTTCAGATATTCGATCTTCGGTCGAAAGCCGATGCCGTTGATGGTGGAGCCAAGGATGACGCGGATGCGCTTCCCCTTTTGCCCCTTTGACTTCGTCAGCACCCGGAAGATGTGCAGCGGCGTGCGCAGCAGCAGCCGCCGGATGCCCGGCCAGCCCTCCCGGCGGTAGACGTACACCTCGTTGCGGTAGGCGCAGCGATAGCGGTCAATGCGCTCCGGCTGGTCGGTGGAGATGTTGCCGCCGTTGTTGGTGGCGCACTTGTGCACGGTCACGCTGGCGGGGATCACGAAGCAGGGGTATTTTCGCGAAATGCGCCGGGTGTACTCCAGGTCGTCCGCCCAGATGAAGAACTCCCCGATGGGCAGGCCCACCTCCCGGACGACCTTCGCCGGAACCAGCAGCGACACAAACGTCGCCGCCGCCGAGGGGATGCGGGGCGCAGAGAAGTCGGTGATGTTGCCCAGCTTCAGGTTCCGCTGCACGTTCATCCGGCAGAGGGAGCCGTCGGACCAGAGGGTCTTGCCGGAGAGCCAGCCGAAGTCGCCGATCTCCCCCGCCGCGTTCAAAAGCGCCTCCAGGGCCGTGGGCGTGGGCATGGAATCGTCGTCCATGATCCACACATAGTCGCAGCCCGCTTCCACCGCCGCCTTCACGCCGAACTGGAAGCCGCCCGCGCCGCCCAGGTTCTTCCCGGTGTTTCGATAGGCGATCTCCCCCGCCTCGATCATGGGCCTCAAGGCCTCGCCGGTGCCGTCGGTGCTGGCGTTGTCCACCACGAGCACGTCCGCCCGGGCGGTCTGCCGCCGCAGGCAGTCGAGGCACTCCAGCAGCAGCGCCTTCCGGTTCCAGGTCACCACCACGGCGATGACGCGAGGCGCGGCACTCATGAGAACTTGCCGAGGCCGCTGATGCCCCAGCGCACGGTGTTCACGAGGGCCTTGGGCATGGCCTGCTTCAGGTACCGCCGGTAGAAGCTGAACTGCTTGGCCACCAGGCCCAGCTTGTTGCCGGTGGTGCTGCCGGTCTGCACCCGATAGCGGGCCAGGATCTCCGGGTTGCCGTAGGCGGTGCCGGACAGGCGCACGATGTCGTACCAGTAGGCGTAGTCGTCCCGGATGGATTTAAGCTCCTCGTGGAGATAGACCTTGCCGTGGCGGGAGGCGTCGTAGAGCCCCGTCAGGCAGCCGATGCGGTTCATCACGTCCATGTCCCGAAGGGTGATCTCCGGCATGGCGAGGGTGGGATGCTGGATCTCGTTGGAGTTTTCGTCGATGTGGCGATAGGAGCAGCAGACGCAGAGGGCGTTCTTCCCCCGCATGAAGGCCAGCTGGCGCTCCAGGAACTCCGGCTCCCAGAGGTCGTCGGCATCCAGCAGGGCGATGTACCGACCCTCGGCCCGGCGCATGGCGTTGTTCCGGGCGGAGGCGGCGCCGCCGTTGGGCTGTCGGATCAGGCGGATGCGGCGGTCGCGCTCGGCATAGGAAGCAGCGATCTCGGCGGTGCGGTCGCGGGAGCCGTCGTCCACGATCCACAGCTCCCAATCGGCATAGGTCTGCCCCAATACCGACTCGACCGTCTCCGCGAGAAACCGCTCGCCATTGTAGCATGGCGTGATGATTGAAACCCTGCTTTCGAGCACAGCAGCCGTCCCCTTCGCACATTTGTGATGGGTCTACAAAAGCGCATACAGGCGCAAAATATCATGTTAATGGTACCATATGCGGCGAAAAAAGTCAAGAAAAGGGAGGCGCCATGAGTACCTGGAGAACAAGCGAAATGTAGTTAATTTATAATGCGTACAGATCCTTCGCTTTGCTCAGGATGACAACGGTTCGCATTCCCTGTCATCCTGAGCGGAGCGAAGGATCTGTACGTTACGTCAGCCTACAGCATAGAATGAGTATACTTGCAAGTCACCTCGTCTCATTCCCCTGTTTTCCGTGAAGAACCAGAAAAGGGACTGCCTCAAAACGCCTCATCGCATTGTATTCCCGCCGTAGGGGCGGCATTCTTGCCGCTGGGAGCGGACCCTCCGCCCGCGGACGCCATAAATGGCGTCCCTACGGTTGGAATCAAGCGATGGCATCTGTTTTGAGACAGCCCCGTCAGCGCGAAGCGATGACTGAGGAATTATTACAACTTGATGCTCTCCACCGCGGCGCGCTCGATGGGCAGGCCCGCGCTGTAGCGGCGGATGTAGTCGTTGAAGGAGGCCACGTCCTTGGGATCGGGCTGGACGGTCTCGCCCAGCTTGCCCGCGAAGATGCGGTTCGCCAGGTAGTCCTCCAGGGTCTCTCCCTCCTGCTTGTCCACCATGTAGCCCGCCAGCAGCGCGATGCCCCAGGCGCCGCCCTCGCCGGCGGTCTCCATCACGGCCACGGGCGTGTTCATTGCCGCTGCCATGATGTTCTGGCCCACGCCCTTGGTCTTGAACAGGCCGCCGTGGCCCAGGATCTGGTCCACCTTCACGCCCTCCTCGTCCAGGAGGATGTCCATGCCCAGCTTCAGCGTGGCCAGGGCCGCGTAGAGGTGGGTGCGCATGAAGTTGGCCAGGGTGAAGCGGCTGTCGGGGGTGCGGGCGAACAGCGGGCGGCCCTCCTCGAAGCCGGTGATGCTCTCGCCGGAGAAGTAGTTGTAGGCCAGCAGGCCGCCCACATCGCTGTCGGCCTCCATGGCCTTGCGGTAGAGGGTGCCGAACAGGGTGTTGGCGTCGGCCTTCATGCCCATGGCCTCGGCAAACTCGCCGAACAGCTTCACCCAGGCGTTCAGGTCGCTGGTGCAGTTGTTGCAATGCACCATGGCGACGGGCTTGCCGGTGGGGGTGGTGACCATGTCGATCTCCGGATGAACCTTCTTCATGGCCTCCTCCAGCACGATCATGGCGAACACGGACGTGCCCGCGGAGACGTTGCCGGTGCGCTTGGCCACGCTGTTGGTGGCCACCATGCCGGTGCCCGCGTCACCCTCCGGCGGACAGAGCGGGATGCCGCTCTCCAGCTGGCCGCTGACGTCCAGCAGCTTCGCGCCCTCGGCGGTGAGCCTGCCGGCGTCGTCGCCCGCCATCAGCACCTTGGGCAGGATGTCCCGCAGCTTCCAGGGGAAGCCCTTGGGCGCGATCAGCGCGTCGAACTTGTCGATCATGCCCTGGTCGTAGTCCAGGGTGTTGCTGTTGATGGGGAACATGCCCGCGCCCTCGCCGATGCCCAGCACCTTCTCGCCGGTGAGCATCCAGTGGATGTAGCCCTCCAGGGTGGTGAGGAAGCGGATGTCCTTCACGTGCTCCTCGCCGTTAAGGATCGCCTGGTACAGGTGGGCGATGCTCCATCGCTGGGGAATGTTGAAGTTGAACAGCGCCGTCAGTTCCTCCGCCGCGGGGCCGGTGATGGTGTTGCGCCAGGTGCGGAAGGG
This sequence comes from uncultured Eubacteriales bacterium, assembly GCA_900315585.1. Taxonomy (GTDB): domain Bacteria; phylum Bacillota; class Clostridia; order Christensenellales; family Aristaeellaceae; genus UBA2862. Next base: position 22,820 of record OMZP01000034.1, read on the forward strand.
CACCAGCTGGTTGCCTTCGCCGTCGAAGGGGATGTAGCCGTGCATCATGGCGCTGAAGCCGATGGCCTCAAGTTTCTTCACGCCCACGCCGTACTGGGCCTTCACGTCCGCAAGGAGCTTTCCGTAGCAGTCCTGCAAGCCGGACCAGGCGTCCTTCAGGTCATAGGTCCAGATGCCGTTCAGCAGCTGGTTCTCCCAGTCGTGGGCGCCCTGGGCGATGGGGTTGCCCGCCGGGTCGGTCAGCACGGTCTTGATGCGGGTAGAGCCGAACTCCACGCCGAGGCGGGCCTTGCCGGCCTCGATGATCCCGCGAATGTCGTTGGTGCTCATGAGAATCCCTCCATATCGCTTTAATGTGTTGAAAGTATTATAACATCATTCGGAAGGTTTTACCATACCTTTCAATAATTAATCTCTGTCCGCGATCTGCAATATCGCCTCGATGTCCGCCGGGGTCATGGGAAACACGCCGCCGGTGGTGCCGTCGGGGTTGGTCTTCTTGGTGTGGGCGGCCAGGGCCGGAATGTCCCCGGTCTTCGCGCCCAGCTCCTTCAGCGTCAGGGGCATGCCGATCTCCCGCAGGAACGCCTCGTGGGCCTCGATGCCTCTGAGGGCCGTCTCCGCGGGATTCTCGAAATTCATCGCGCAGCCGTAGACCCGCACGGCGAACTGGGCGAAGCGCATCACGTTCTTCTCCATGTGGTAGCGCATCCACGCCGGAAACACCACCGCAAGCCCCGCGCCGTGGGCCACGTCGTACAGGGCGGACAGCTCGTGCTCGATCTGGTGGCTGCCCCAGTCCTGGGTGCGGCCCACGCCCAGGGTGTCGTTGTGGGCGACGGTGCTGGCCCACATCAGCTGGGCCTGGGCATCGTAGTTTTGAGGGTCCTTCACGGCGATGCGGGCGGCGCGGATCACGGCCTGCATCGCTCCCTCGGCCATGCGGTCGATCAGGTCCACCTCGGTATCCGAGGTGAAGTACCGCTCCATGATGTGGGCCAGGATGTCCGTCGCGCCGCTGGCGATCTGGTAGGGCGGCAGGGTCATGGGCAGCTCCGGGTCCATGATGGCGAAGCGGCAGCGGTTGAACTCGCTGCGCACGCCCCGCTTGGTTTTCGTGGATGCCTGGGTGATGACGCAGCTGTTGGAGGACTCGCTGCCCGCCGCCGCCATGGTCAGCACCGCGCCCACCGGCAGGGACTTCGTCAGCTTCGCCTTGCCGCAGAAGAAGTCCCAGAAATCGCCGTCGTAGCCTGCGCCGCGGGCGATGGCCTTGCCGGAGTCGATGGCGGAGCCGCCGCCCACCGCCAGGATGAAGTCCACGCCCTCCCGCCGGGCCAGCTCGATGCCCTGATAGACCAGCGTGTCCCGGGGGTTCGGCTGGGCCCCGCCCAGGGAAACGTGGGCGATGCCCGCCGCGTCCAGGGACTTCTCCACCCGGGCGATCAGTCCGGAGCGCACCGCAGAGCCGCCGCCATAGTGGATCAGCGCCTTGGTGCCCCCGAAGGCGGCCACCTGCGCCCCGGCCTCGTCCTCCGCGCCCCGGCCGAACACGAATTTCGTGGGCACGCAATGGGTGAAATTCTTCATATTGAATCCTCCTGTTTGATACTAAATTCCTTCTAAAACATGTACAAATGCGGAGTGGATTTTTTGTTCTGGCAAAGCTGAGCGGAGGGAGGCGATGCAGCGCATCGTTGACCGATTGCCACGTCGGGCCTGTGGCCCTCCTCGCAATGACGTTCGAACGGACATAGCGGGAAGCGGGGCGACGTTGCAATCCGGTTCTTGTGCCTATTCTTTTTTGGAATCGCTGAACTCGTCGGCCACGGGGAGGTTGGAGACGTTGAACACCTCGTCCTCATACTGGTCGGAGACCTCCGGCTTGTTGAGCCGCCCGGAGGCGAAGATGTTGTCCGGCTCGTAGGGCGCCTCGGTCCGGCGGGGCTTCTCCCCCTCCGCCCTGGCGGTCGCCTTCCGGCCCGCATCCTTGGCGGAGGGACGCTCCACGTGCTTCTCCACCCGGGCGTCCCGGCGGCGGTCCCGGCGCTCGGAGGTCTTCTCCGGGCGCTTGCCGTTCTTCACCACCGCGCCTCTGGGCTTCTCCCCCTTCTTGCGGCGGACGACGGTGCTGGCGACCACGTAATCGTGCTCGTCCCAGTTGCCGTCCAGATGCCGCTCCCAGTCCGGGGCCTTGTCCATGTCGGCGCTGGCGAAGAACTTCTCGTCGTTGACGATGACGCGCTCCTTGCGGAACCACACCCAGTAGGGCCGCCAGCGGATCAGCCACACCAGCCGGTCCACCACCACGCCCAGCACCAGGAAGAAGATCAGCAGCTTGAGCCAGTTCTGGGACAGCCACAGCAGCGGCGACCCGCCCACGCTGCCGGCCAGGTTGAACAGCCTGAGCACCCAGTTGGCCAGGCCCTTCAGCCATCCCAGCATCACGTCCACAAAGGCGTTGGAATATCCACTGATGGTCATATCTTAAGGATTGCCTCCTACTCGGCGACATCGGCCCCGTCGGTGCTGACATCCGTCAGCGTCACGGAGACCGCCTCGCTCTCAAAGGTCAGGTCGGGATACTTCTGTCCGTCGATTTCCGGGCTCAGCAGGTAGTAGCCCGCCTCGCAGCCCGCCAGATTCACGTTCACAGACATGCCGCTCTGCTGCAGGGCCTCCACGGCGCTCCTGGGCCCGGTGGCGAACACGCCCAGCGGCTCGTAGCTGGCCACCAGGTTCTCCGGCGTGTCGATAAAGATCACGCGCACGTTCTCGATATAGCCGGTGATCGTCTCCTCCACCAGGTTCACATTCACGTACACCTGCTCGCTGGAGACGTTCTTGAAGTCGGAAAGCTGGGACACCGTGGCCCGCTCGGTGAAGCTGCGGCTGGCGCCGGTCACGTTCACCGGCTCGATCATCAGCTCGCTCAGGCTGTCCAGCAGCTCCTGGTCGGCGGCCACCGTCGCGCTCTCCGGCGTCACGGTCACGGAATCGATCAGGTAGCCCTGGGCGGGCTGGCCGGTGACGAGGGTGGCGATGTCGCTGGCGAAGGGCAGCTCCTTGCTGGGATAGATGTCCAGGCTCACGGAGATGGAGGAGGTGGACCGGTTCAGCATGGTCTGGGAGATCTCGTTGCCGTCGCCGTCCAGCAGCGTGTAGGGCACGGCCTTCACGGTGGAGCTGGTGTTGCCGGTCACGTCCACGGTGACCTTGGCGGAGGCGATGCTCTGCACCACCGAGGCCGCGCCGGACACCGTGACGGTGGAGGGATTGGTGCGGCTGACGTTGTACCAGTAGCCGTCGGCCTTCCCGACGATCTCCGGGTTGACGGTCACGTTCCGGGAATCCAGGTTCTCAAAGGTCAGCGACAGCGAGGACGGCGTGATGCTGCGCACCCGCCCGTAGGTGCTGGTGGCCCGAAGCGCCACCTCCTGGGTGCCCGCGCCGCGCACGCCCGACAGATCCAGCAGCACCTGCACGTTGCCGGGAGAGACCTTGGCAAAGTCCGCCTGGGGGGCCTCCACGGTCACGGAGAGGCCGGAGAGGGCGTCGGTGGGGTCCTCGGTCATGGCCAGCTGGTTGCTGGTGAGGGTGGACTGGCCGGAAACGCTGCCGGTCAGGCCGTTGACGGTCTTCATCCGGGTGATGCTGGTGTTGGTGGAGATCACGTAGTTCCACAGCAAAATCGCCAGCAGCAGCGACAGCATCTTCAGCCCCAGGTTGTGGGCCAGGGAGCCGACCACCCACTGCAGGGGCTTCGGCATCTTCTTGTAGAAATTGCTGGAGAGCATCTTCTCCCGCATGGCATGCAGCTTATTCTTCATCTTCACGCTCCTCCCTGCGCAGCGTCGTTCCCAGCAGGGACGTCATGGTGCGCTCCGGCGTGAACAGCTCGGTGAGCAGGATCGTCAGCGAGCGGGCGTCCAGGTGGCGGGTCAGGCGGCCCTCCCTGGCCATGGAGATGATGCCCGTCTCCTCCGAGACGATCAGCGTCACGGCGTCGGTGGTCTCGGTGATGCCGATGCCGGCGCGGTGGCGGGTGCCCAGGTCGCGGCTGATGTTCGGGTCCTCCGACAGGGGCAGGATGCAGGCCGCGGCGTTGATGCGGCGATTGCGGATGATCATCGCGCCGTCGTGCAGCGGCGTGTTGGGCTCGAAGATATTCTCAATGAGGGGCGCGGAGATCTCCGCGTCCACGCGGGTACCGGTCTCGATCACGTCCCCCAGGCCCGTCTGGCGCTCCACCACGATCAGCGCGCCGATCTTCTTTCTGGCCATGTCCGTCATGGCGCGGACGATCTCGTTCACAGGCTGCTCCACCTGCTCGGCCTCCGCCTTGGGCGGCGTGATGCCAAACACCCGGCGCATCCACTTGGACCGGCCCAGCTGGTCCAGGGCCCGCCGGAACTCCGGCTGGAACAGGATCACCAGCACCACCAGCCCGATGCTGATGATCTGGTTGAGGAGCCAGGAGACCGCGTTGAAGCGCAGGATGCTGGAAAGCCAGGCCACCACCAGCACCAGGCCGATGCCCTTGATGAGGGAGTTGGAGCGGGTGTGGATGACCAGCTTGATGCCGTTGTAGATCAATATGGCCAGCAGCACGACATCCACGATGTTGCGCCAGTCCGGCGTTTGAAAGAGATTGGTAAACAGCCCGCCGATGGAGTTCAGAAAGTTCTGAACCTGGGTCACGTTTGCCACCTCCCCGTATAAATCATTTCATGCCTACTTTATTATAATACAAATCCCCTGAAAAGCCAACGCGGTTTTGATAAACGAATTGCGGAAAAATTGTGTCATAAGCATGGAAAGCGGGTTGCGCTCCCGGGGCAAAAAGCGCAAAGGATGTCAAGATTTTATAAAAATCTGAGGAAACGAACGCTTCATGAGCAATTTGTCACAAGGTTGGGCCCGGTTTTTGGAGGGGCTGTCAAACCGCCACAATGCAAGGCCCGCTTTTTGTGAAATCAATCAATTCACATTTCCATCGATTTCTGTTATAATATGAACATCGAATTTTATAGAGGAGGTCACCCATTATGGCAAGTTTGTCTCTTCGCGGCATCTACAAGATCTACCCGGGCGATGTGGTCGCGGTCAGCGACTTCAACCTGGAGATCGAGGACAAGGAATTCATCATCCTGGTCGGTCCCTCCGGCTGCGGTAAGTCCACCACCCTGCGCATGGTCGCCGGTCTGGAAGACATCTCCAAGGGCGAGCTGTACATCGACGACAAGCTCGTGAACCACATCCCCCCGAAGGATCGCGACATCGCCATGGTGTTCCAGAGCTACGCTCTGTATCCCCACATGACCGTGTACAACAACATGGCCTTCGGCCTGAAGCTGCGCAAGATGCCCAAGGCCGACATCGACCGCCGCGTGAAGGAAGCCGCTTCCATCTTGGGCATCGAAGCCCTGCTGAACCGCAAGCCCGCCGCTCTGTCCGGTGGTCAGCGCCAGCGTGTTGCCCTGGGCCGCGCCATCGTGCGTGAGCCGAAGGTCTTCCTGATGGACGAGCCTCTGTCCAACCTGGACGCCAAGCTGCGCGTGCAGATGCGTTCCGAGATCACCAAGCTGCACAAGAAGCTGCAGACCACCTTCATCTATGTTACCCACGACCAGACCGAGGCCATGACGATGGGCTCCCGCATCGTGGTCATGAAGGACGGCTACATCCAGCAGGTCGACTCCCCGCAGAACCTGTACGACTATCCCGCCAACCTGTTCGTGGCCGGCTTCATCGGCATGCCCCAGATGAACATCTTCCGCGTCAAGCTGGAGAAGCGCGCTGACGGCGTGTTCGCCATCTTCGGCAACAACTGCATCAAGGTGCCCGAGGGCAAGGTGCAGCGCATGACCGGCGACTACATCGGCAAGGAAGTCTTCATGGGCATCCGTCCCGAGAACATCTCCGACGACGCCGTGTTCACCAGCACCTATCCGGACGCCTGCATCGACGTGGACGTCGAGATCATCGAGCTGATGGGCTCTGAGACCTACCTCTACATGACCACCAGCGGCAAGGACGAGAACTTCATCGCCCGCGTTGATCCCCGCACCACCAGCCGCGGCGGCGACAAGATCAAGGTCGGCTTCGATGTCAATCGCCTCCACTTCTTCGATGTGGAGACCGAGAAGACCATCCTCTCCCGCGACTAAGAGACATCTCAAGGCGCCCCATCCGAAGGGATGGGGCGCGTTTTTTATGCTTTGGGATGCCACGCCGCCTCACCCGCCACAGCCTGCGGCTGTGCCGGATGAGGCGGCCTATTCAAACTCCACCGTCGTCAGCGCCTCCGCCGGGAGCCGGACACCCTGGAGGATCCTGCCGGACATGCGCAGGTTGACGGTCCTCTCCTCCCCTGCCCGGTTCAGCAGCAGCACGCCGATGGTGCCGTCAGCGTTGCGGCAGGCCGCGGCCTCCACGTCCCGTCCGTAAACCGACTTGCCGATGCGCACCGCGCCGGGGCGAAGGGTCCGGGCGATCTGCCGCACGGTTTCATAGTACAGCGACGCGGTATAGCCGCCCTTACCGTCGGTCACCAGCGACGCGGCAAAGCCGCCCGACACGTGCCGCGGGCCGCCCGCCTCGTCCACGATCATGTTCCAGTCGATCCACCGCTGCATCCCGGCGTTCAGGTCGCCGATGATGTCGTGGGCATAGTCCATGGCGTCGCCGTGGTCGCACTCCTGGGCCGTGCGGTTCGCGCCGCCCGCGTTCAGCACGCCGTCCTCGGTGGCGCTGCCGGACAGCGGGCTCCCCGGCTTGTGCAGCGGGCAGCTCTCCGAGTGCATCAGCACCCGGTCCGGGTACCGTCCGTGGAGCAGCGACAGGGCCTCGAAGTGGTCCCCGGAATACCAGTGATAGGCAAAGCCGCTCACCTTTTCGGCGGCCTCCGGGTCGGCCATGAAGGCGTCGATGTGCTCGATGGCTCGCTCCTTGTTGTGGTCCCAGATGAAGATTTCGATCTTCCCGGCCAGGCCCGCCTTATCCAGCTCCGGCCACAGGTGGTCCTTCAGGAACGTCCGCTCCTCCTCGCCGCTCCACAGGCAGCTATCCCAGGGCGTGGCGGCGGAGGCCTCGTTCTGAATGGAGAGCATGCTCACCGGGATGCCCTCGTCCAGGTAGGCCCGGATGAACTTCACCAGGTACCTGGCCCAGGGTCCGTAGTATTCCTTTTTCAGCCGCCCGCCGAAGCAGCGCCCGGGCTTGGACGTGTCCAGATCATACTCCGCGCCGCCGTACACCGCCGCGTCGTTCTGGCTGAACTCCGGCGGGGTCTTCCACTGCCAGGGCGGAGACCAGGGCGACAGCAGCACCCGAAGATTCCCGCCGGAGAGCGCCAGCGCCTCCTTCATCACGGGCAGGATGTACTGCCGGTCCCGGTCGATGGTGAAGGTATTCAGCTCCGGGTCGGCGATGGGGTCCTCCACCGCCTGGTATTCTGAGAGGGAATAGTCGCAGGAATCGATGTGGATGCGCACGAACCGGGCGTTCACGCCCTCCGGCCCGAACCAGCGGGACAGGGCGTCCCGGCGGGTGGCGGCGTCCATCTGCGTAAGCAGGTAGCAGGAGGTCTCCGTCATGGCGCAGCCCCAGCCCTCCACCGTCTGGAAGGTATAGTGCGGGTACAGGCCCACCACGCTGGCCTCCACCGCCTTGGGCAGGGTCGCCTCGTCCTGCCAGGTCAGCTCCCGGCAGTCCTTCGTGATCGCGCCCGTATTTTTGTCAAAGAGAATCGAAGTTGCTTTCGCGTTCATGCTGCCTCCGTCACAGTGGGATCTCCACCACCTCGGCCATCTTGGCCAGGCATTGTTCGATCTGCTGGGAGATCTCCGCGGCCATGCGGGCCGTGATCTCCGCGTTCTTTTCATTCTCCAGGTTGCTGTAGAAGCTGTTCTTGACCTCCTCGGTCATCCGCTCCACCCGGGCCTCGAAGTGGCCCCGGGGCACCAGCTTGCGCATGGGCTTGGGGATGTCCATGTTCATGAACACCTCCTGCATCTTGTCCTTGCCCAGGAACAGGATCAGCAGGGAGATGATCGCCCCGGCCAGGATGCCGGAGATGCCGCTGGAGATGATGGCCAGGCCGCTGCCGCCGCACACCAGCCCCACGATGATGGAGATGATGGCGTTGATCAGCCAGGTGAACCCCTCCACGGCGAACACCTCCTTCGCGTCGATGCGAATGTCGATGTCCGAGAGGGAGAAGTAGGAATTGAGGCTCATGGCCTTGTAGGGCACGTTGTGGCGCACGCAGATGGGCATGGTCTTCTCCTCCACGTCGTAGGCCACGGGCTTGAGCCACTCGGCGATGGGCTTCACCAGCAGCCGCTGGGCCTCGTCGGAGTGGAGCCACGCCTCGATCTCCTTCTGCACGATCTGGTCGATGTCGGAGAGGCGCTGGATCTCGTCGTTGCGCCACCGGTCGAACACCGGCAGGGCCACGCGCCGCAGGATCGGCTCCACCATGGCCTCCACGATGCGGTGGTAGAGGTCGTCGATGCGGCTCTCCACGATGCGCTCCACGGCGCTGGAGTCGATCAGCTCCCCGACCTCCTTGCGGAACTCCCGAAGCTCCTCGTCGATGCGCCCGCTCCAGGCCAGCCCACGGGACACGGAGAACTCCGGCTCCGCGCCGGTGATGATGATGGCCTCCGGGTACACCTGCTCGCACCAGCTGCGGATGGCGGGCAGCCGGGACACGCCACCGGTGAGGAACAGCAGCTCCGGCAGCTGGTCCTTCAGCTTTTCCCGCAAATCCTTCAGGCTGTCCAGGAAGGCGGCCTTGAAGGAGCGCCCGTTCAGCTGGTCCGCGCCCTTGTTCAGCACACGGTCCGCGATCTCCCCGTCGATGCGCAGCGTCAGCTTCGCCCCGGCGCCCACGCGGATGTGCACCGTCTTGGCACACTCGTTTTCCTTCCAGTAGTCCTCGTCGGAGAAGTACTGCTCCTTGAGGCGGCGGGCGGCGAACTCGCAGTAGCTCCGCCAGGGCGGGCTGGCCGCCAGGGCCCGGCGCACGGCGTCGGCATCGGCGCTGTGCTTCACGGATTCCTCCAGCAGCAGCTCGTCCATGATGCCGCCGCCCAGGCGCACCTCGCCCGCGGTTTGCAGCTCCACCTCCCGGCCGCCGTGGATGAAGGCGAAGTCCGTGGTGGAGGAGCCGATGTCCACCACCAGCACGGGCTTGGACATGATGTCGTAGCCCACCTGGAAGTGCTTGGACTGGCAGGCGCTGATCAGCGCCGCCCGGGACTCGGACACGATGCGGGCTGGCGGATAGCCGGTGTCCTCGAAGATGCGGCGATACCGCTCCCGCGCCGCCCGGTCCCAACCGGCGGGACAGCCGATGTAGAAGCAGCAGTCGTCGTCCTTGATGAGGTTGCCGTCGGCGTACAGCTCCCCCAGCACCCCCGCGGCAAATCGCTTCACGTCCTTTTCGCTCTGGGGATCGGTGAGGAAATTGCTCTTGAAGCGCAGGGCGCGGCGGGTGGCGCTGGTGTCGTAGCAGGCGCTCTCGCCGATCAGCAGCTCTCCGCTGGGCAGCTGGGCGTAGGCGGTGATGAAGCTCCTGGCCTCCCGCACCGGCAGCACCTCCGGGACGCCCGCGTCCCTCTTGCCGAGGCGGCAGACCGCGCTCTCCGCGTCGCCCAAGTCAAAGCCATAGTATTTATTCATCGCTATTCCATCCTGTAGGAACGGCTTCCACGCCGCCCGTATTCATCCCGGACGCCAAGAATGGCGTCCCTGCGGCCATGTCATACCAAGGATCAGTTATCTTGCGGCCATGCCCTTTTTCAGCAGCTTCCCGCCGGAGACGAGGGCCGGGCGCAGCGTGCCGGGGCGGTCGGCGGGCAGGAACTCGAACCAGGCGTCCCGGCCATCGCCGTAGTCCACCGCGTCGATCCCGGCGTTGTGCAGGTAGAAGCGGATCGCGGCGGCGGATTCCCTTGCGGCATCGTCCCCCGCGGCACAGGCCGCCTCCAGCAGCTCCGAGAACAGGTCCAGGGCCTCGCCGGACACGCCGCCACCGGGGCGGCTCTCCGCCTGGCGCTGGGCCTCGGCGGCGGATTCCTCCCGGATGCGCTCCAGCTGGCCGTCCGCCAGCAGCATCGCGCCCCTGAGTACGTGGAAGGCCTTCTCCGCATCCACCAGGTATTCGGTGCGCACGTCCTCCTCCGCTCCATCGTTCTTTTTCCTCTTCGGACGCGCCGCCAGCACCCCGGCCCAGAACAGTGCCCCGCCGCCCAGGGCCACCGGCAGCAGCGCCTTGACGAAGGTCAGCGCGCCGGTGAGCTTCCCGCTGATCATCACGGCCAGCACCGACGCGATCACCAGCAGCGCGCCCAGGACGAGCAGCAGCGAGGGCCACAGTGTCATGCGCAGGCCGCGCTGCTTTGCCTTCGGCAGCTCCCGCTTCCAGGCGCGGGCCTCCCCCACCGCGTCGATCATCGGCAGGGCGTTCTTCATGGCCTGGAGGATGTGCTGGGCGCTGTCCCGGAGCAGCTCCGATTCGGCCTGCTCCGTGTAGCGGTACATCACCCGGTCCACCGCCTTCTCCAGCGACGCCTGGGCCGCCGGGAGGGCGCGATCCCGGTTCAGGTTCGCGATGATCATCTCGCGGTCGTCGTCCAGCAGTGCCGCAAGGCTCGGATTGTTCATAGGTCTTTCCTCCGTTGAGGGTTGGTTTACACGGATATTATACTACAATTATGAACGGATTTTCAATACCACGATTCCGTAGGGCGGGACGGTCAGCGCGCCACCATCCAGTCTGGCCGCTTCCTCCCCTGTCTCCAGATCGGCGGCGATGGTCCAATCCCCGTCCAGCGGGATCTCACCTGCCTCCGTGGGTGAAAAGTTCATGGCGATCAGGCAGGCGGCATCCGCCGTCTCCCGGCGCATCAGGCACAGGTCGCCCTCGACGTATTCAAAGGTATTCTTGCCGCTGGCGATCTCGGGATGGTCCAGCCGCGCATGGTTCACAGCCCGAACGTAGTGGAGCAGGGAATCCGGGTCGCTGAGCTGGTCCTCCACCGAGGGATAGGCGTATTCGATTGCCGTCGTTCCCGGCGGCTGGTCGGTCATGTCGTCTTCGGACCAGTACATGGCCAGGCGCTTGTTGGGGTCGTCGCCGCTGCCCACCATGCCGATCTCCTCGCCGTAGTAGGTGAACACGCTGCCGCCCAGCATCCCCAGCACGCCCTCGGCGAACTTGGCGACGGCGGGGTTGCTGCGTCCCTGCACGAGACCCACGGTGCGGCCCGTGTCGTGGTTGCAGAGGAAGGGCGCAAGCCTGCCCTCCGGGATGGCGTCCAGCGCCTGCACGTACTTGCCCGCGAACTTCTCCGCCCGCTTGCTCCGGCCCCGCAGGGAGGCGGCGATGAAGCCCTCGGCCTGGGCCGCCGGGAACAGGAAGAAGCTGTCCACGCCGCTCTGGTAGTAGTCCGCAATGGTGTTCAGGTTCGCCCAGCACTCGCCCACCAGGTAGCAGCCCGGCTTCAGCGCCTCGCAGGTCGCCTTCACCCAGGCGAGAAATTCGATGTTCCTGTCGGCCTCGCCGGTGTAATAGCTGGTCACCGCGTCCAGCCGGAAGCCGTCGCAGCCCACGTCGTTGAGCCAAAAGTCGAAGATGCCGCGAAGTTCCTCCCGCACGGCGGGGTTGTCCAGGTTCAGATCGGGCATGCCGCCCCCGTCAAAGGCCTCCTCATAGAACCAGCCGGTATCCCCCAGGGGCGCGAAGCCGCTGCCGCCGGACTGGTAGAAATTGTAATAGTCGATATACGGGCCGTCCCCGTCCCCGTTCGCAAGGGCCTCGGCGGCTTCGACGAACCAGGGATGAAGGGTGGAGGTGTGGTTGACGGGCATATCCAGGATCACGGAGATGCCCCGGGCGTGAGCGTCGTCCAGGAGGGCGCGCAGATCCTCCAGCGTGCCGTACTGCCCGTCCACGGCCCGGTAGTCCGTCACGTCGTACTTGTGATAGGAGGGGCTGGGCATGATCGGCATGAGCCACAGGCCCCGCCAGCCCATGTCTTCGATGTAGTCCAGTCGGGACCGCAGGCCGTTCAGATCGCCCAGGCCGTCGCCGTCGGAATCCTGATAGGAGCGCACGAACACCTCGTACCAGTTGTCTGGCACGCCTTCGGCGCAGGCCGCGGAGGCGAGGATCAGTATGAGGAGGATCGTCAGCAGTTTTTTCATGGTGTTTCTCCTGAACTTAGGCAATAGGCAATAGGGAATAGGCAATAGGAATTGTGGCTCGCGCGCCGCTTTTCCTATTGCCTATTCCCTATTCTTCAATATCCGGTTCGCCGATGCCCCGGTCGTGGCGGATCTCCTTCCACTTGGGCGGGGGCGTCAGGCAGGCCCAGATGCTGCAGGGCATCCAGGACGCCATGAACACGGGCAGCAGCAGTATGCCCGGGATCGCGCGCCGGTTCAGCCGCCCGGCCTTCTTGTACACGTACGCGCCGCAGGCGCAGAAGGCGAGGTAATACACCGCGAAGACAAGCACCAGCGCCAACACCCGCCAGGGATGGTCGATGAAGAAGGGCAGCATGCCCAGCGCCGTGCCCACGGCGGGCACGATACCGATGAGGCACATCAGGTTGCCGGTGAACAGCGTCGCCATGTCGAAGCTCATCAGGGTATGCTTTTTCAGAAGGCTCGGCACGTACCGCCACATGCACTGCAGCGACCCGCTCGTCCAGCGCCGTCGCTGGATGCAGGACGTGGCGAAGGAGGTGGTCTGCTCGTCGTAGATGATGGCCCGGGACATCCAGCCCACCTTGACGTCGTTCAGCGCGCACTGGGCGGTGAACTCCAGATCCTCGGTGAGAGTCACGGTGTTCCAGCCCATCCTTCGGATCACCGCGTCGGACACCATGAAGCCGGTGCCGTTCAGGTGGGTGGACATGTTCATGCGGAAGCGGCTCTCCGCGTAGAAGCGGGCCATGAACCAATAGAAGGCCGTGAAGCCGCCGGCGATCCAGTTGTCGTAGGGGTTCTTGCTGTCCCGGTACCCCTGGGCGGACTCCATGCCGTAGGCCAGGGCGTCGTTGGTGGCCTGGAAGAAGCCCCTGTCCACCAGGTTGTCCGCGTCGAACACGCAGTAGGCGTCATACTTGCCGGTGGCGGTGAGCTGGCTGAACGCACCGCGCAGCGCGTCGCCCTTGCTGCGGATGGGCCCATTGACCCGGATGATCTTGGCCCCGGCGGCCACGGCCACGGCCTCGGTATCGTCCTGGCAGTTGTTGGGAATCACGTAAACGTCGAACATCTCCTTGGGATAATCCTGCTGCATCAGCGAGGTCACCAGCTGGCCGATCACCGCCGCCTCGTTCCGGGCGGCGATGACCGCGGCGATGCGGTGGGTAGCCGGGGCCACGGGGATCTCCTGCGGCTTTTTGAACAGTATGCCCCAGAAACAGGTGATGATATAGTATACGGTATAGAAAATGCCAATGATACCGCAGATCGTAACGAAAATGGTCATTGAATCGCTCCAGCTCATATTTATAAAAACTCTGAGCATAGTATAACTGATTTTCAAGCGTTCAGTCAAGCCGGGAAAGCGGTTTGGCGCAAAATCTAATGAAACCCTAATAATTCTTATGTAACCTTAGCAACCATACCGGCTTCTTCCCGCCCGTTCCTCGGCTTTCTGCGGACCGCCGACACTTTTTCAAGATTTAACCTTTCAGGAAGCCCCGAACCCTTGATTCAATCCGGGCATTTGTGTTATAATACTTCGGCAAAACGCACTTCTGCCGATTCGCGCGGCGGTTGACCGTAGGGAGAAATCCCATGGTGCCAAGCGGAGATGAAGCAGGAGGTGGAAAAAACAAGGAGGGAAACCCACTATGGCAGTCATTTCCATGAAGCAGCTGCTGGAGGCCGGCGTACACTTCGGCCATCAGACCCGCCGCTGGAACCCGAAGATGGCTCAGTACATCTTCACCGAGCGCAACGGCATCTACATCATCGACCTGCAGAAGACCGTTCGCAAGATCGACGAAGCCTACATGTTCGTGCGCGACATCGCCCTGGAAGGCAAGAGCATCCTGTTCGTCGGCACCAAGAAGCAGGCCCAGGAGAGCATCGAAGTGGAAGCCAAGCGTTGCGGCATGTTCTATGTGAACAACCGCTGGCTGGGCGGCACGCTCACCAACTTCCGCACCATGCAGACCCGCATCAAGAGGCTGAACGACATCGACGCGATGGAGAAGAACGGCCAGTTCGACGTTCTGCCCAAGAAGGAAGTCATCAAGCTTTGCGCCGAGCGCGAGAAGCTGCTGAAGAACCTGGGCGGCATCCGCGAGATGAAGAAGCTGCCCGGCGCGCTGTTCATCGTCGACCCCCGCAAGGAGCGCATCGCCGTGGCCGAAGCCCGCAACCTGGGCATCCCGATCGTGGCCATCGTCGACACCAACTGCGACCCCGATGAGATCGACTACGTCATCCCCGGCAACGACGACGCCATCCGCGCTGTCAAGCTGATCGCCGGCAAGCTGGCGGACGCCGTGCTCGAGGGCAAGCAGGGCGAGCAGATCGAGGACGAGGCCGCCCCCGCTCCCGCCGCCGAATAAACATAATCGAGCCTGATTCATGCGACGCTTCTCCTTCGAGAGGTGCCGCGTGAATCGCGTAATGGAGCCGTTGTGCTCCCCCACATCATTTAGGAGGAATTCAAAATGGCAAACTTCACCGCTAAGGACGTTATGGATCTGCGCGGCCGCACCGGCTGTGGCATGATGGATTGCAAGAAGGCGCTGACCGAGTGCGACGGCGACGTCGAGAAGGCCATCGACTATCTGCGCGAAAAGGGCCTGGCCAAGGCCGCCAAGAAGCAGAGCCGCATCGCCGCCGAGGGCATCGTGGGCAGCCACATCTGCTCCAAGTGTGGCACCGGCGCCATCGTCGAGGTCAACTGCGAGACCGACTTCGTGGCCAACACCCCCGAGTTCAAGGAGATGGTCAACGACATCGCCAAGCAGATCGTGAAGGGCAATCCCGCGGACGTCGACGCCCTGCTGGCCGAGAAGTATCTGGACACCGATTCCACCGTGGGCGACGTCATCACCGAAAAGACCGCCAAGATTGGCGAGAAGATCTCCATCCGCCGCTTCGCCCGCTATGAGTGCGGCGAGCATGGCTTCGTGGACAGCTACATCCACATGGGCGGCAAGGTCGGCGTTCTGGTGAAGGCCGAGGTTCCCGAGCTGAACGACACCGTGAAGGAAGTGCTGCATGACGTGGCGCTGCAGATCGCGGCGGCCTCCCCCGTGGCGCCCGAGTACGTGACCCGCGACCAGGTGAACCCCGAGCACCTGCAGCACGAGACCATGATCCTCGCCGAGCAGGCCCGCAACGAGGGCAAGCCCGAGAAGATCATCGAGAAGATGGTCCAGGGCCGCATCAACAAGTTCTATCAGGAAGTCTGCCTGCTGGAGCAGGTCTTCGTCAAGGACGGCGAGACCCCCGTCGGCAAGATGATCGAGAGCAAGGTGCCCGGCATGAAGATCGTCGAGTTCACCCGCTACAAGATGGGCGACGGCCTGGAGAAGAAGGTCAGCGACCTGGCCGCCGAGGTTGCCGAGCAGATCGGCAAGAAGTAAGCACAACTTCAAAGGGAACGTGGAAACGCGTTCCCTTTTTTTCGAGGTTCAATCATGTACGAAGTCAAAAAGCGCATCGTGAAAGTGGCCAAGGCCCTCTCCGTCGCTGCCACTGTCGCCCATGTGGTCACCATTGTTTTGATGGTGGTGACGGCATTGCAGATCGGCGCTTCTCTCACCTATCACACGCCCTTCGTCGCCCGATTTTCTGACGTACAACTGAGCAAAATCGAAAGCGTGCTGGGCCGCAGCGCCATTTTCGAGCTCTTGTTCGAGACCGCCAATCTTCAGGCCATGGATCCCATCTACCAGAAGGCCATCGAGCTGTTCATCACATTCCTTTCCCTGGTGGTGCTGTTGTTCTACATCAGCCTCTTCAAAAAGCTGATCCGACACATCATCGAGGAAGGGCAGCCTTTCTCTGTGACGGCAGCCAGCCACATGCGCAAGGGCAGCTACGGTCTGATCCTGCTGGCGCTGTTCAACCCGGTGCTGGGTCTGCTGCTGTTTTTGCTGCTCCGTTTCTTCTCACTGGTGTTTGAATACGGCGCGTATCTCCAGGAGAAGGCTGAGGAGACCAACCGCATCCAGGAGGAAGTGATCGTTTCCCTGGCGGAGATCACCGAAAACAAGAGCGAGCAGACCGGCCAGCACATTCGGCGCGTCTCGGAGTATTCCAGGATACTTGCTCGGCAGATGGGCATGTCTGAGGAAAAGGTGGAAAGCCTGCGTCTGGCCTCCACGATGCACGATTTGGGCAAACTGATGATCCCCTCGGAGATCCTTGAGAAGCCCGGACGGCTCACGGACGAGGAATTCGCCGAGATCAAAAAGCATCCGACCTTTGGGGAACATTTGCTGCACAACGTGGAGGGCGACACCATGACCCTGGCCCGCCAGGTGGCCCTGGAGCACCACGAACGGTACGACGGCAAGGGCTATCCCAACGGCGAAAAGGGCGATGAGATCGGACTGGAAGGCCGCATCGTTGCGGTGGCGGATGTGTACGACGCCCTCACCAGCCGCCGCAGCTACAAGGACGCCTGGGACCCGAAGACCGCCTATGACGAGATCGTGCGGTGCAGCGGCACCCAGTTTGACCCGCAAGTGGTCCAGGCCTTCGTGGCCGCCTATGACCAGATCGACGAAGCCCGGCGGAAATACGCCGATGAATACGTGAAGCAGGCGCCAGCCGCCTGACAGAAAGGACGATGAATCATGTACAAGCGCATCATACTCAAGCTCTCTGGCGAGACGCTGGCCCCGGAGAGGTTCTCCGAAAGCGACGCCTCCCACAGCTTTGAAGCCTCCCGTGTGGACCGGGCAGCCCGAGCCATCGTGGCGCTTCACGACCTGGGCGTCCAGGTGGGCGTGGTGATGGGCGGCGGCAACATCTGGCGCGGCCGCTTCACCGACGCGATGAACCCGGTGCTGGCCGACCAGATGGGCATGCTGGCCACGATCATCAACGCGCTGTGCGTGCAGGACGCCATCCAGCGCCTGGGCCGCGGCGCCGCCGTGTTCACCGCCCAGGAGATGACCCGCTTCGCCGAGCTCTATCGCGCCGACCGGGCCATCGCCCGGATGGAAGCCGGCGACATCGTGCTGCTGGCCGGCGGCAGCGGCAATCCCTTCTTCACCACCGACACCGCCGCGGCGCTGCGGGCCGCGGAGCTGGGCGCGGACGCGGTGTTCAAGGGCACGACCGTGGACGGCGTGTACGACTCCGACCCCCGGAAGAACCCGGACGCGAAGCTGATCCGGGACATCACCTACCAGGAGACCATCGACATGGGCCTCAAGGTGATGGACACCTCCGCCTTCCAGCTCTGCAAGGACCAGAAGATCCCGGTGATCCGCGTGTTCAACATGGACGATTTGGACAACATCCTCCGCGTCGCCAAGGGCGAGGACATCGGTACCGTCGTGCACCTGTAAGGGAATTGAAAAAGGCACCCGCATCAGCCAATGTCATTTTGATAAGGCTTCTCGGTGAAGACAACCCCTCAGTCTGCTTCGCAGACAGCTCCCCTTACACAGGGGAGCCTTTCGTATATTTTTGCCTAATACTAAATTCCATCTAATCCATGCACATCTGCGGGTGCCTTTTTTGCCCTGGCTGTGCTTTGCTTCGGTCAACGATGCGCTGCATCGCCTCCCTCCGCTCAGCTTTGCCAGGACAAAAAACCCACTCCGCATTTGTACATGTTTTAGAAGGAATTTAGTATAAAGCCTCCCTTGTGTAAAGGGGATTGAGCGTCAGAAAAACAGTCCTGTGGACTGTTTTAGCGAAATCGGGCCGGAGGCCCCCGTCGGTGGACCGCGAATGCTTATCTGAATGTCATTGCCGCGTCAGCGGGCGCCTTTTTCGTCGTTCAATTCCAGGTACTCGTCCCAGAATGCCCGGGAGGTCAGCACCTTGTGGGCCTGGCGGTAGGTCTCCCCCGCCGTTTTGTAGCCGACCATCAGTCTGAAGCACAGGCCCAGGGCCTTGAAGCAATAGCCCAGGGATTTCAGCACGCTGCGCCGGGTGACGAAGCCGCGCTGGGTGACCTCGCTGTAGTTCAAGAGCGCCTTGCGCCGGTAGCAGGCCCAGGGCGGCGCCAGGAAGGCATCCACCGTGGTGGGGGCCTTCGGCGGCAGGAACAGGCCGTTCAGGAAGACCAGCCGCGCCTTCTGGATGAACCTGGTGTTCTTTTTCAGGTTCTTGCGGTAGGCCTTCTCGTCAAAGGGCAGGTCCAGTTCGCTCAGCGGCAGGAACTTGTCCGAGGCCGCCATGATCTCCTGGTGCAGGGCCGCCGGGTCCCGCCGGGTCAGGGCTTCCGCTCCGGCCAGATAGTCCCGCACGCCCCGAAACAGCAGCTCGCAGTCCTTGTAGCGATAGCGCACCAGGTTGGCCAGCGTCCGGTACAGCACCTGCGTCGCCACCGTCCTCCAGCCCAGGCCGGGCCGGTGGATGGCGTTCATCATCATCAGGTTGCGGATCTCGTAGTATTCGTTGCTGGAGGTGAAGCGATACTTGAAGGGCTCATGCCACAGGCAAATGCCGTTCATCGACAGGATGTCGCTGCCGGTGCGCAGGCCGAACTCGATGTCGTCCATGCGGATGAACATGGGCATGGGCAGGTTATCGTTGGTGACCTTGGTCATCGGGATGCAGCTGTACCACCAGGCGTTAAAGTCGAAGGGCACCTCCACCTCGTTGCGCAGCACGTTGTCCACCCGCCGCAGATCCATGGACTTCTTGCCCCGCTTCACATGACGCCCCGTCCAGACGCCGCAGCTCTCATGCTGCTTCCAGCGGTTGTCCAGGCGCAGCATGGCTCCGGCGATGGTCTTGCCCGCGTATTCCGGCTTCAACAGCCGAAGCAGCCGGTAGGTGCGCGCCAGGGCGTCGGTGTGGATCAGCACGTCGTCGTCCATCACCAGCACGTGGGAGAAGGCCCTCGCGGGCGCGCTGTCGATGATCTCCATCATGCCCCGGGCAAAGCCGCCGGAGCCGCCGGCGTTCTTGTTGGGGAAGATGTGCACCCGGTCGCTGGCAAGCCTGGGAATGTTCAGCGTTTTTCCGTTGTCGGCGATAAACACGTCCAGATGGCCGTGCAGGTCGCTTTCCGGATTGTCGATGATCTCCCGGTTCAGGAGGGCCAGATTCCGCTCGATGAAGGGCTCCCGCTTGAAGGTGCAGATGTCGACGGCGATGTTGACCTCGTTCAGCCGATCCGGTTCGATCTCGGTGGTATACGCGCCGCCATGGAGCGCGCATTCCTCGCCCAGCGCGTACAGCGAACAGCAGACCATGCCCCGCCCCGCCAGCTGCATGGGGATTTCCAGCCGGAAGGTCTGCTTCTCGGCGGCCCGGCAGACGCGCTCCGCGAACACGTGCTGGAAGGTCTTTTTGCCCAGCATCTCCCAGTGCACCAGCTGCACCTGGAACTCGCCGGACAGCTCCAGCTCCAGGGTCAGGTTGTTCATCCTGGTGTACTTCGCCCACTTGCCGATGGAGAAGCTGTTGAAATAGGTGTTCAGATCCAGATGGGACCAACGGGGCACCCGCAGGGCGTCCGCCTCCGGGTCCCGCCAGGGGGCGCGCTCGCCCGGGCGCTGGCGGAAGTACATCTCCATCGTCGAACAGGTCTCGGTGCTGGGAAACAGCAGCTCCTGCAAGATCATCCTACTCATCCCCCTGTCCCTTGATCCACTCCAGATAGGCGTCGCATACCTGATTCGCATCTCCGTCGGCCATCAGGTGGCCGTGATCCAGCCAGACGGCCCGCTTGCACAGCTTCTTGACCTGGTCGATGTCGTGGGACACGAACAGCAGCGTCCGCCCCTCGGCCAGCACCTTGTCCATGGTCTTGTAGCACTTCTGCTGGAAGTTGTAGTCCCCCACGGCCAGCACCTCGTCCACCACCAGGATGTCCGCATCCACGTGGGTGGCGATGGAGAAGCCCAGGCGGGCGATCATGCCGGAGGAATAGCTGCGCACCGGCACGTCGATGAACTGCTCCAGCTCCGAGTACTCCACGATACTGTCGTAGTTCTCCTCCATGTACTTGCGGCGGTGGCCCAGCAGCGCGCCGTTCAGGAACACATTCTCCCGCCCCGTCAGGTCCGGGTCGAAGCCCGCACCCAGCTCGATCAGCGGCGCGATGCTGCCGTTGACGGTCACGGTGCCCTCGGTGGCGTCCATGACCCCGGCGATGATCTTCAACATCGTGCTCTTGCCGCTGCCGTTCTTGCCGATCAGGGCCACGCTCTCGCCGGGCCGGATGGAAAAGCTGACGTCGCTCAGGGCCTCGAAGCCCGAGAAGCGCAGCGTCCGGCGCACCAGCTTCACCATGTATTCCTTCAGGGTGTTGGTGCGCTCCTGCTCCATGATGAACCGCATGGAGACATCCTTGATATCGATCACATTGCCCATAGCAGTCTCTCCAAACGGCTAGATGTAGTAGATAAAGCTCTTGCGCATCTTCTCAAACAGCAGCGCGCCCAGGCAGAACATCGCCAGCGACGTGCCCGCGGCGTAGAGCCAGGTGCCAAAGGCCGGGATCTGCCCATAGAGCATCAGCTGCCGGAACAGGTAGATGATGGTGTATATGGGGTTCAGGCGGATGATCCCCGCCACGTTCTCCGGCACGGCCTCGATGGGATAGAAGATGGGCGTGGCGTACATCAGCACCATCGTAAACACGCTGTACAGGTGGGTCACATCCTGGAACTTCACCGCCAGGCCGGAGATAATCATGCCCATGCCGCTGGTGAAGAGCAGCAGGAAGATCAACGGCACGAAGAACAGCAGCATGCAGAAGTGGAACTGCACCCGGGTGAACACCATCACGATCAGCACCGCCACCAGGCTCAGGGCCATGGTGGTGAAGTTGGAGAGCACCTTGGCCAGCGGGAACACGCACTTGGGCACGTAGACCTTCTTGAGCAGTTGGCCGTTGTCGATGATGGAGTACATGGCCCGGTTGGTGGCCTCGTTGAAGAAGTTGAAGATGGTCTGCCCGCAGATCAGGTACAGCGGATAGTTTTCAATGTTGAAGCGGAACATGTAGCTGAAGACCACCATCATCACCGACATCATCATCAGCGGGTTCAGCAGACTCCAGAAATAGCCGAGGAAGCTGCGACGGTATTTTAGCTTCAAGTCGCGCTTCACCAGCTCCACGATCAGGTGGGCGTACCGGATCGTCATCTTCACTTCATGCCAAATGCCCAAATTGATATTCACACTCCCGCGCACGGCGCCGTGTAATCCTAAATACCCATCTACATTGTACAATGAATGGGCGAACGGGTCAACCGGTTTTACGGAAAATTCGCCCCAATCCCCCGAAAACGCCGTGGTTTTGGGCCTTTTCGATTGACTAACGGGCGCGAAGGCGCTATAATGAAAGCATAAAGCGAAGGTGGTGAAGCCCATGCGTTCCCCCCACGGCGCCCCCTGGCGCGTCATCTACATCGCCCGCGGCGAGGAACAGGCGCTTCAAATCGAGGCGCTGCTCAGCGAGGCCGGCTTCCTCTGCGACTGGAAGCGCCCCGCCCAGGGCGTGCACGCCGAGGACATCGAGATCAAGGCGCTGGAATCCGAGGCCGAGGAGGCCCGGCTCTACCTGATGGAGCAGGGGCTCTGATGGAGCGCGTGCAGTTCACCGGCGTCGGCTCACAGCTCCAGGGCGTGGGCAGGCTGGCCGACGGCCGCGCGGTGTTCGTCCCCGGCACCATTCCGGGCGAGACTGCGGACATTGAGATCACCCATGAAAAGGGACGCTTCTGCGAAGCGTCTCTTTGTGCTGTTATCGAGCCCTCCCCGGACCGCCGGACGCCGGATTGCCCCCATTACGGCCTCTGCGGCGGCTGCCAGGGGCGACACATGGCCTATGCAAAGGCCCTTGCACTAAAGAAACAGATCGTCCACGACGCGCTCACCCGGGTGGGCGGCGTGGAAAACCCGAGGGTGTTTGAAACCCTCGGCTGCGATGACCCGCTTCGCTACCGGAACAAAGCCGAATACCCCATCGCCTGGCAGGACGGAAGGCCCATCATCGGCATGTACGCCGCCGGGAGCAATCGGGTGGTGCCCATTTCGGACTGCCTGCTGCAAGCCGGGGCCAGCGTCCGGGCCATAAAGTGGCTCGCCGAACGGCTGAACGGTCTCCCCTGCGCCCGGCACTTGAAGGGGCTGGTGACGCGGGTCAACCGCGACGGAGACCTGATGCTGACATTCTGCGCGGACGCGCCGATCCTGGGCGACATCGCGGCCCTTGCGCCTTCCCTGCGGGATGCGCTGCCGGAGCTTCAATCCCTGTGGCTGTGCCACCTGAACCGCCGTCCCAGCCACGCCCTGGACGGCCGCTGCGCGAAGGTCTGGGGCGCAGACGCGCTGGTGGAGACGCTGCTGGGGCTTGAATTTGAGGTGTCGCCCCAGTCCTTCTTCCAGGTCAATCCCCCACAGGCCGAGCGCCTGTACCAAAAGGCGCTGGAGGCGGCGGGCGTTCAACCCGGCTGCGAGCTGAACCTCCTGGACGCCTACTGCGGCGCGGGCACCATCACCCTGTCCGCCGCCCGATACGCAAAGCGGGCGACGGGGGTGGAGATCGTCCCGCCCGCCATCGCCGACGCCAGGCGCAACGCCCGGCGCAACGGTCTGGACGGCAGGGCCCGATTCATCTGCGCCGACGCGGCGAAGGAGCTCCCCCGCCTGCTCGCCTCCGGCGAACACTTTGACGCCGCCATACTGGACCCGCCCCGCAAGGGCTGCGACGCGGCGCTGCTGAACGCCCTCATCGAGGCGAAGCTGCCCACCCTCGCCTACGTCTCCTGCAACCCCGCCACCCTGGCCCGGGACGTGAAGCTCCTCGTAGCCGGCGGCTATCGGCTGGAATGGGTCCAGCCGGTGGACATGTTCGCCTGGACGGGACATTGCGAATCAGTTGTGAAACTGATTCGCAGCGATATGAATTCCTGACGGAATTCTTATTATGCCCCTGTGAGCACGATATGCCTTCGGCGTGATATGCCCCTGCGGGGGCGAGATTGGAATTCATATCATATCACATGCGAGCGAAGCGAATATATATCGAACGGCGCTA
>OMZP01000050.1 GCA_900315585.1 uncultured Eubacteriales bacterium
CTTCGGTCAACGATGCGCTGCATCGCCTCCCTCCGCTCAGCTTTGCCAGAACAAAAAATCCACTCCGCATTTGTACATGTTTTAGAAGGAATTTAGTATGAGACGCGAGGGGGACGGAGAGGCATGACGATGCGGGCGTTGCGTTTCGAGGCCCGGCAGGCGGGCGGCGAGTACGCGCCGCTGGATAAGGCGGGGCTGAGCGCGAATTGGACGGCGGTCTCCGGCAGCGGCGGGGCGTCGGACCCCTGGACGGGCCGGGTTTGCGTGAAGAACGAGGGCGGCGCGCCCTTTTCGGGCGTGGTGCGGCTGTGCCTGCCCTTTGAAGCGGCGGAGCCCCGCTTCTTCCTGCCGGGGTTTATCTACGGCACCAACCGGGGCGAGGCCCCGCTGGTGGCGGACAGCCAGACGCCGAGGCTCCGGCCCGCGCCGACGGAATTCCCGGCCTCGCCCTGGTGGATGACCCGGGCGGACCGGCTGTCCCACCCCGTGGCCCTGGCCTTCACCGGGCAGCGGGTGACGGGGCTGTGCGCGTCGCCCTATTTCCTGCGGGCGGAAGGAACGCGGGTGGCCTGGGAACCGGGCGTATCTGGGGCGTTCGACCAGTACGCGGGCTTCGGCTGCGACCTGGATCAGCGGGAGGTCTGGTACACCCTGGGCTACGAGAACGCGCCCTGGTTCTTCCTGGACTCCCACCACTACAGCCCCCGGGCGGAGCTGGGCGAAAACGCCTTCGTCCTCGCGGCGGGGGAGGAGGTGACCTTCGAGCTGGCCGCCTTCGACTATCCCGCCGGGGACGCGCGGGCCATCGACGGCGCAATCCGCTGGGTCTACGGCCGCTTCCATGAGCCGCCCCGGGAGGGCCTGCCGACGGCGACGGCGGTGTCGGACATCGCCGAGGCCGTGTCCGGCGAGGCCTGGATCGAGGCCAATTCCGCCTACGCCGGGTTCGTGTTCGACTGGCAGCACGACAACGAGGTGCGCCTGCTGCCCTCCATCACCTGGACCAACGGGCTGGCCGTGGCCGTGCCCATGCTCCAGGCGGCCCGTCGGCTGGGCCGGGAGGACATGCGCGCGCAGGCGTTGACGTGCATCGACCACATCGTTCAGACCTCCCTCAACCCGATAAACGGCCTGCCCTTCACCGCGGAGGCGGACGGGGCGTGGAGCAACCGGGGCTGGTGGTACGACAGGCAGCCCGTGCCCGGCCACGCCGCCTATCTGGTGGGCCAGGCGCTGTACTACATCCTGAAGACCTGGGACCTGGAGCGGCGGCACGGCGCGGAGCATCCCGATTGGCTGGATTATGTGGCGCGGGTCCTGGCGGTCACGGAGGGCTCCCGCAACGCCGACGGGGAATATCCCTACATCTTCTCCGAGACCTCCGGCGCGGGGCTGTGCTACGACGCCATGTCCGGCGCGTGGTGCCTGGCCGCGGCGGCGTACTTCGCGGCGCTGACCGGCGACAGGTCCCGGCTTCCCGCGCTGCTTGAGAGCGAGGCCCACTACCACGCCGCCTACGTCGTGCCCATGACCTGCTACGGCGGGCCGCTGGACATCGACAAGCAGGTGGATTCCGAGGGGGTGCTGGCCTACATCCGCGCCGCCCGCTGGCTGCACGAGCTGACCGGCGACGCGGGGCTCTTGAAGCGCATGGGCGAGGCCATTGAGTACGAGTTCACCTTCAAGTTCTGCTACAATTCGCCCATTAAGGTGCCGCCGCTGAGCAAGGTGGGCTGGAGCAGCTGCGGCGGCAGCATCACCTCCGTGACCAATCCCCACATCCACCCCATGTCCTCCACCATCGTGGACGAGCTGATGGACTACGTGGAAAAGACCGGGGACGGGTACGTGGAAAGCCGCCTCATGGATACGCTGCTCTGGAGCCGCCAGGTGTCCAGCACCTTCGACGGCGAATACGACTACGGCAAGCGGGGCTGGATGAGCGAGCGATTCTGCCACTGCGAGGGCCTGCTGACGGAGCACTATCCCGACGGCTCCCCCGCCAGTACCTGGTTTGCGCTGATGCCCTGGGCATGCGGCTGCATCCTGGAGGCGCTGTGCGGGCGGGCCTGGGAGACGGGGAAGGAGGCATGAACCCATGAGCGAGGTCATCATC
This sequence comes from uncultured Eubacteriales bacterium, assembly GCA_900315585.1. GTDB lineage: Bacteria > Bacillota > Clostridia > Christensenellales > Aristaeellaceae > UBA2862. Next base: position 2,117 of record OMZP01000050.1, read on the forward strand.
CGGGGCAGCCTGGGCAATCTCTGGGGCCAGCTGAACCTGCCGGAGGGGGCGGAGAGGCCGCCGCTGGTGATCCTGTCCCACGGCTTCGGCGGCACCCACGCGGGCCATCGGGACTATGCCGACTACTTTGTCCGCCGGGGCCTGGCGACCTACAACTTTGACTTCTGCGGCGGCGGGCCGGGCTCCCGCAGCGACGGCACGATGCTTGAAATGTCGGTGCTGACCGAGGCGGCGGACCTGAATGCCATCCTGGACCGCTTCAAGGGGGACGGGCGCTTCGGCAAGCTCATGCTCTGGGGCGGAAGCCAGGGCGGCTTCGTATCCGCCTGTGTGGCCGCCCAGCGGCCGGGGGACGTGGCGGCGCTGGCGCTGGAGTACCCGGCCTTCGTGCTCCAGGAGCACGCCCGCCTGCGTGCCGAGGCAAACGGGGGCATCCCGGAGACGGAGGTCGTCCTGGGGCAGACCATCGGCCGCAAGTACAGCGAGGACGCCCTGTCCTTTGACGTGTTCGACGTGATCGGCGGCTATGGCGGGGACGTGCTCATCCTCCACGGGGATCGGGATTCCGTCGTGCCGCTGGCCTGTTCCCAGAGGGCGGCGGGGATCTATGCCGCCGCGGAGCTGGTGGTGCTGCCCGGGCAGGACCACGGCTTTACCGGTCAGGCCCGGGACGGGGCGATGGCCCGGGAGGCGGCGTTTTTGCTGGCCCACGCATGAAAGGAGGTGCGGCATGAAGAAGCGGATATTGTGGATTCTGGCGGCGCTGCTGGCACTGGGCGCGGCCGCCGCGGAGGGAGCGGAATTGACGTTTTCCTCCTTCGACGGCGGCGGGCATGAGTATGCCGTGAAGATCGGGGACCCCGCCCTGCTGGCCTGCGAGGAGTCGCGGGACTACGGCGAGCGCCAGGAGGCGGAGGCGGGCTCGGCCTACACGGTGACCTTCGCCTTCACCGGCCTTTCGCCGGGAAGCACCCGGGTGGCGGTGGAGGGGCGCTCGCCGATCCTGGAGAACGACGACTACCTGTACACCGCCACGGTGGACGGGGACCTGAACGTGACGCTTGCGCCGGTGCGGGAGATCTCCACCTTCTTCCTGGCCCGGAACGGGGAGATCTACTACGATTCCTACGCCATCGCCCGCGGGGAGGACGGCTTCCTGCTGTCGGTGAGCGACGGGGAGCCGCGGGAGATCGACGATGCGTCGGCGGCGGCGCTGATGGACGTGGTGGAGAAGTACGGCGTGGAGGGCTGGGACGGCTTTGACGAGTCCATGGAGTACGTGCTGGACGGCGAGGGCTTCACTCTGGAGATCTGCCTGACGGACGGCACCCACATCCTGGCCCGGGGCGACAACGCCTTCCCGGAGAACTACTTCCCTGCCATCGGCAAGATGCAGGAGATCCTGGAAAACGCCGCGTGCGGCGGAGAGGAGACGGCCATGAAGCTGAAAATCAACGGCACGGAGGTGCCTGTGACCTGGGAGGAAAACCCGTCGGTGGCGGCGCTCAGGGCGCTCGCGCCCCTTCAGATCCGGATGTCCATGTACGGCGGATTCGAGCAGGTGGGGCCCATCGGCCAGAGCCTGCCCCGGGAGGACCGGCAGACCGCGACGAAGCCCGGCGACATCGTGCTCTATGCCGGGGACCAGATCGTGGTGTTCTACGGTGAAAACAGTTGGGCCTATACGCGGCTGGGCCACGTGGACCTGCCCGCGGAGGACATGGCGAAACTGCTTTCCAACGGGGACGTGGTGATCGGGATTGAAGGAGAATGAGACATGAAATACAAGGGCATCCATAAGATCCTTGAGGGGAAGTTCATCACCCGCTACGACGTGGACTACCTCACCGCCGAGGGCCACGAAAAGACCTATGAGATCATCAGCCGGAACAGGAATCTGCAAACCCTGGAGGACCTGCAGAACAAGGTGCCGGATTCGGTGATCATGATCCTCACGGACGAGGCCCGGGAGCGCATCCTGGTGAGCCGGGAATACCGCATGGCCATGGCCCAGTGGATCTACAACTTCCCCGCGGGGCTGATCGACCCCGGCGAGACGCCGGAGGAGAGCGCGAAGCGGGAGCTGTGGGAGGAGACCGGGCTGACGCTGACGAAGGTCACGGACGTGCTGGACAACAGCTACAGCGCCGTGGGCTTCGCCAACGAGCGCAACATCTGCGTGTTCGGCACCGCCGCCGGCCAGTTCCACAAGAGCACCTCCGACGCGGAGGAGATCGTGCCGGGGTGGTATACGAGGGAGGAGATCCGGGCGCTTTTGCGCACGGAGCCCTTCGCGGCCAGGACCCAGGCCTACTGCTACGCCTGGGCGCACGAAGGAGAGCAGCATGTATAGGTTTTACGGCTGGGAGGGGGCCGACGTCCGGGACGGGCGCGGCCTGACGCCCCGGGATTACTACGACATCCTGTCCGGCATCTGGGCGGCGGACACCTGCGCGCCGAGGATGCGGGACAAGTGGACGCAGGAGAACCCCACCTTCGGCCAGTGCTCCATCACGGCCTTTTTGATCCAGGATATCTACGGCGGCCGGGTGCTGGGCGTGCCCCGGCGGGGCGGCACCTTCCACTGCTTCAACGACGTAAACGGCTGCGTGTTTGATTTGACCAGCGAGCAGTTCGGGGACGAGGCGCTGGACTACGAAAACTGTCCGGAGCAGCTTCGGGAAACGCACTTCGCCAAGGCCGAGAAAAAGGCGCGGTACGAGCTTTTGAAGGCCAGGCTGGCGGCGGCGCTGGGGGAGGGCTGAGCATGGAGCTGACGCGGTACGACGGCCTGTGCGTGCGGGTGACGGACGTGGACGGGAACGTGTTCGACGGCAACTGCCGCCACAACAGCGCCGAGTATGACTTCCACGAGTTCGGCCGGGACGAGGAGAGCCTGCAAATCGAGAGCTTCCTGTTCTACAAGAGCGACATCGCGGTGGTGCAGGTCCTGGAGGACCGGGGCGGCCCCTGGGGGAAGTTCCGGGACCGCTGGGGGACGCTGGAGCGGATGACCCTGGAGGAGGGGCTGGACATGGTCGAGTACGCGCTGGACTCGGAGGACGGGGAGCACGTGCTGCGGCTGCTCAACTGTCTGGAGGACGCGCAGGGCACGGGCGAATACGACCTGCCCCGAGGCGCGGTGGCCGCGGCGCTTCGGGAGACGGCCAGGACCCACGGAGATGCGGCGGTCCGGGCGCGGGCCGCGGCACTGGCGAAGCAATGGGCGGAAAGCGCCGGGTAGCGCGTCGGCATGGTTTTATGGCTGCCCGCCTTTGGGCCCGGAAATCCTGTTGAAACCGCGCGATATTTTTGAATTTAGGGTTGCGATCATAAACGCTTTATGATAAAATAAATAGGCTATTTTTGTTAAGGAAACGGAGCGTCGCACCATGTAGAGCGAACGAAAACTGTCCCGGAATCTGTCGCCGCTGGCGGCATGGGCGTTTTCTATCGGCACGAGCATCGGCTGGGGTTCTCTGGTGGTCACCAGCAACACCTACCTGGCCCAGGCAGGCCCCTGGGGCAGCGCCATCGGCACGGTGGCGGGCGGGCTGATCATGCTGATCATCAGCGCCAACTACGCCTACCTGATGAACATGCGGCCCAACGCGGGCGGCGCGTACAGCTATGCCAGCGAGGCGCTGGGCTACGACTTCGGCTTTCTGACCGCCTGGTTTCTGAGCCTGACCTATCTGGCGGTGCTCTGGGCCAACGCCACCTCCATCCCCCTGTTCGCCCGGTATTTCATCGGGGATACCTTCAAGTTCGGCTACCTCTACACGCTGTTCGGCTACGACGTGTATCTGGGCGAGGCGCTGCTGTCCATCGCGGCGCTGCTGGCCGTGGGCGCGTGCTGCGCCCGGTGGAAGCGAACCATGGCCGCGGCCATGTCGGCCATGGGCGTCGCCTTCTCCCTGGGCATCGCGCTCTGCTTTATCGGGGCCGCGGCGAAGGGCGGCCTGCGCTTCAACCCCGGCTACGTGCCGGACACGCCGGCCATGTCCCAGGTGATCCGCATCGCGGTGATCTCCCCCTGGGCGTTCATCGGCTTTGAGAACATCTCCCACTCCACCGAGGAGACGAGCTTCCGGCACACGCGGTTTTTCAGGATCCTGACGATCTCCGTGATCACCACCACGGCGCTGTATATCTTCGTGACGCTGCTGTCGGCGACGGCCTATCCGCCGGAGTATGAAAGCTGGCTGGACTACATCCGCGACCGGGAGAACCTGGCGGGGCTGAAGGGCCTGCCGGCGTTCTACGCCGCGGAGCACTACCTGGGCGGCTTCGGCGTGGCGGCGCTGATGGTGACGCTGCTGTCGCTGATCCTCACCAGCCTCATCGGCAACATCACCGCCGTCAGCCGCCTGTTCTACGCCCTGGGCCGGGACGGCGTGCTGCCGAAGCGGTTCGGGCAGCTGAACCGCTGGAACCTGCCCGGCAACGCCATCCTGCTGATCGCCGGGGTGTCGGTGTTCTTCCCCTTTGTGGGCCGGACGGCCGTCGGCTGGATCGTGGACGTGACCACCATCGGCGCGACGCTGATCTACGGGCTGGTCTCCGCCTCGGCCATGAAGCTGGCCAGGGAGCGCCGGGACTGGCTGGAGCGGGGGCTGGGCATCGCGGGCCTCGTGATGATGATCGGCTTCGGGCTCTACCTTCTGGTGCCGAACCTCTATCAGTCGGGCACCATGGCCAGGGAATCCCATCTCTTCTTCCTGGTCTGGGCGGTGCTGGGCTTTGTGTATTTCCACCGGCTGCTGCTCACGGACAGCTCCCACCGGTTCGGCAAGTCCATCGTGGTGTGGATCGCCATGTTTTCGATGATCCTGTTCGTGTCCCTGGTGTTCCTGGTGCAGACCGTCACCCAGGCCATGGAGACGGGCATGGACGCCGTGGAGCAGTTTTACGTTCAGGGCGGCGCGGCGAGCGGCGCGACCAGCGTGGCGGCCATGGAGCTGGCCCGGGCGCGGCACCTGGCCGGGAGCAGCGTCACGGCGGTGCTGGCGCTGATCGCCCTGAGCCTGGCGATGCTGATTCGCAACTTCCGGATCATCAGCGAGCGGGCCCAGATGAGCGAGGCCCAGCTGGGCGCGGTGCGGGAGGCGGCCAGCCGCGACCCGCTGACCGGTGTGAAGAGCCGCCATGCCTTCGCCGAGAAGGAGAAGGAGCTGGACGCCGCCATCGCGGCGGGCGCGGCGGGGCCGTTCGCCATCGTCGTGTGCGACCTCAACGGCCTGAAGTTCGTCAACGACACCCTGGGCCACAAGGCCGGGGACGAGCGGTTGAAGCAGGCCAGCAAGGTGATCTGCGACGTGTTCAGCCACAGCCCGGTGTTCCGCAACGGCGGCGACGAATTCGTGGCATACCTGTCCGGGCGGGACTATGACGACCGCCAGAAGCTGATGGACTTCCTGCACGAGCTGTCCGTGAGCCACATCGACACCGGCGACGTGGTGATCTCCGCGGGCCTGTCGGTCTTCGAGAAGGGGCGGGACGCGCGGCTGCGCGCCGTGTTCGACCGGGCGGACGCGCTGATGTACAAGGAAAAGCAGCTGTTGAAGGGCATGGGCGCGGTGACGCGCTGAGGCCGGCGGCGCACAGGACATATACCGGGCAAACAGGATAAGCGCGATTTGGGAGTGACACTATGGACAACAACGAAGGTCTGAGAAAGCATCTGTCCCCGCTGGGGGCGTGGGCGTTCGCCATCGGCACCAGCGTGGGCTGGGGCTCCCTGGTGGTGACCGCAAACACCTATCTGGCCCAGGCGGGCCCGCTGGGCAGCGTCCTCGGCCTGGTGCTGGGCGCGCTGATCATGGCGCTGATCGCCCGGAACTACGGCTACATGATGCGCTGCTACCCGGAGGCGGGCGGCGCTTACGCCTATACCCGCGAGGTGTTCGGCTATGACGCGGGCTTTCTGACGGCCTGATTCCTGGCGATGACCTACTTCGCCATCCTCTGGGCCAACGCCACGTCGCTGCCGCTGTTCGCCCGCATCTTCCTGGGCGGCACGTTCCGCTTCGGAAAGCTGTACACCCTGTTCGGCTACGACGTGTACATCGGCGAGGCGCTGCTGTCCGCCGCGGCCATCGCGCTGTTCGGCTACCTGTGCGCAAGGCAGCGGAGGGTCGCCAACGGGTTGATGATCGCGCTGGCGCTGTTGTTCACGGCGGGCATCGCCGTCTGCTTCGCGGGCGCGCTGCTGGGCAAGGGCCTCACCGTGCAGCCGGCCTACATCCCCGACGCCTCCGCCCTGTCTCAGGTGGTGAAGATCGCGGTGATCTCCCCCTGGGCGTTCATCGGCTTCGAGAGCATCTCCCACGGCACGGAGGAATTTCGCTTCGAGCATGAGAAGATCCGCAGGGTGCTGCTGGTGGCGGTGGTCTCCACGCTGGCGCTGTATGTGTTCGTGACGCTGCTCTCCGTGACGGCCTATCCGCCGCAGTACGACAGCTGGCTGGCCTACATCCGGGATCTGGACAACCTGGAGGGCATCCAGGCGCTGCCGGCCTTCTACGCCGCCAGCCACTACCTGGGCGGCTTCGGCGTGACGCTGTTGATGTTGTCGCTGCTGGCCCTGGTGATCACCAGCCTCATCGGCAACACCACGGCCCTGAGCCGCCTGATCTATTCCATGGCGAAGGACGAGATCCTGCCCGAGCGGTTCGGCCGGGTGAACGCGGGCGGCGTGCCCGAGAACGCGGTGTGGCTGGTGGCGGCGGTGTCGGCGGCGGTGCCGCTGGTGGGCCGGACGGCCATCGGCTGGATCGTGGACGTGACCACCATCGGCGCGACGCTGATCTACGGCTTCGTGTCCGCCTGCGCCATGAAGCGCGCGCGCGGCCTGGGCGACAGGCGGGAGTTTTGGACCGGCTGCGTGGGCCTGGGTGTCATGCTGGCCTTCGGGGCCTACATCCTGCTGCCGAATCTGATCGCCCGGGGCTCCATCGCCAGGGAGACCTATCTGCTGTTCATCGTCTGGAGCGTGCTGGGCTTCCTGTTCTTCCGCAACATTCTGCATCGGGACAGGGAGCGCCGCTTCGGCGCCACCATCATCGTGTGGGTGGCGCTGCTGGCGCTGGTGCTGTTCGTGGCGCTGATCTGGATGCGCCAGAGCATGATCGCCACCAACGACGAGATGCTCTCCAACATCCAGGGCTACTACGAGCGGCTGGATGATCCCAGCGGCGAGCGCATGGACGACGAGCACTTCATCGAAGAAGAGGTGGCCCGGGCCCAGGGCGACGACACCCGCACCATGCTGATGGCGGTGGGCATGTTCGGCTTCGCGCTGGCGATCATGCTCACCAACCACTCCTACATGAACAAGCGTTCCCGGGAGAGCGAGATGCTGGCCAACATCGACCCGATGACCGGCGTCAAGAGCAAGCACGCCTACCTGGTGAACGAGCGGGCCGTGGACGCCGCCATCGCCTCCGGCCGGGCCGGGGAGTTCGCCGTGGTGGTGTGCGACGTGAACGGCCTGAAGAAGATCAACGACACCCTGGGCCACAAGGCGGGCGACGAGTACATCCGCGAGGCCTGCAAGATGGTGTGCGTGGTGTTCAAGCACAGCCCGGTGTATCGGGTGGGCGGCGACGAGTTCGTGGTGGTGCTCACCGGGCGCGACCACGCCAGCCGCAAGGATCTGATGCACCAGCTGCACAACCAGTCCGTGGAGCACATCAACCAGGGCGGCGCGGTGGTGTCCGCGGGCCTGTCGGACTTCCGGCCGGGCGAGGACCGCACCTACCACGACGTGTTTGAGCGCGCGGATCAGCTGATGTACGAGGAGAAGCAGCTGTTGAAGGGCCTGGGCGCGGTGACGCGGGACGACAGCGAGGAGGAGACCCAGCTGAAGGCCGCCTTGAACAGCGAGCCGGAGATCCTGGACGTGAAGAAGCAGCTGCTGATCGTCGAGGACGAGCTGGTGAACCAGATGCTGCTGAGCAATGCCCTGCAGGGCGACTACGAGCTGCTCCACGCCATGGACGGCGTGGAGGCCCTGGAGCAGGTGCGCGCCCACAGGCAGGATCTGGGCATGGTGCTGCTGGATCTGCAGATGCCCCGCATGGACGGCATGGAGGTGCTCCGCGCCATGAAGGGCGACCCGGAGCTGAGCCGCATCCCAGTGGTGGTGATGACCGCGGATCAGAGCGCCGAGGTGGAGTGCCTGAAGCTGGGCGCGATGGACTTCATTCCCAAGCCCTATCCGGACTGGGAGATCGTGCAGGCCCGGGTGAACCGCTGCATCGAGCTCAGCGAAAACCGCAATATCATCCAGTCCACCGAGCGCGACGCCCTGACGCGGCTGTTCAACATCGACTACTTCCTGCGCTATGTGCGCATCTACGACCAGCACTATGAGGACATGCCGATGGACGCCATCGTGGTGGACATCAACGGCTTCCACATCCTCAACGAGCGATACGGCAAGCAGTACGGCGACAACGTGCTGAAGCGGCTGGGCGAGCGGATTCGCCAGATCGCCCGGGAGGTGGGCGGCGTGGGCTGCCGAAGCGGCGCGGACACCTTCCTGATCTACTGCCCCCACCGGGAGGACTATCAGGCGCTGCTGAACAGGGCCTCCGAAGGCCTGACCGAGGAGGAGACCTCCGGAAACCGCATCCGCCTGCGCATGGGCGTGTACGCCGAGGTGGACAAGGCGCTGGACATCGACCGCCGCTTCGACTACGCCAAGGTGGCGTCCAACACAGTGAAGAACGGCTACCGGGGCGCCGTGGGCGTCTACGACACCGAGATGCACGAGCGGGAGGTGTACAAGGCGCGGCTGCTGGAGGACTTCCGCCCGTCCTTGGCGGACAACCGCTTCAAGGTTTACTACCAGCCCAAGTTTGACATTCGCCCGGATAAGCCCGTGCTGGCCAGCGCCGAGGCGCTGGTGCGCTGGGATCATCCGGAGCTGGGCATGATCAGCCCTGGGGTGTTCATCCCGCTGCTGGAGGACAACGGCCTGATTCTGGAGCTGGACGAGTTCGTCTGGCGGCAGGCCGCGGCCCAGGTTCGCCGGTGGAAGGATCGGTTCGGCTATGCCGTGCCGGTGTCGGTGAACGTGTCCAGGATCGACATGCTGACGCCGAATTTGAAGAGCATCTTCACCGACATCCTTGAGACGTATCGCCTGGAGGCGGACGACCTGATGCTGGAGATCACGGAGTCGGCCTACACCGGCGATTCCGAGCAGGTCATCTCCACGGCCCGGGAGCTGCGGGGCATGGGCATGGGCTTCCGCATTGAGATGGACGACTTCGGCACCGGCTATTCCTCCCTGGGCTTGCTGAGCCACCTGCCCATCGACGCGCTGAAGCTGGACATGAGTTTCATCCGCAGCGCCTTCGGCGAGACGAGGGACGTGCGCATGATCGAGCTGATCATCGACATCGCCGACTACCTGGGCGTGCCGGTGGTGGCTGAGGGCGTGGAGACCGAGGAGCAGTATCTGGTGCTGAAAACCATGGGCTGCGATTTGGTGCAGGGCTATTACTTCTCGAAGCCCGTGCCGCCGGAGGCGTTTGACCCGTTCCTGATCCAGCGGGGGAGCGGGGCCGCTCCGCTGCCGCCGGAGGTGAAGAAGACCTGCATGAGCATCTCCAGGGCGCTGACCAGCGACTTCGAGAGCATCTTCTACGTGGACCTGGCGACGGACTTCTACCTGGAGTTCTACACCGGGCCGAACGGCGATTTGGAGATTCGCCCCGGCGGGTCCGACTTCTTCGGCGAGGCCCGGGAGAAGCTGTTGAAGGATGTGTGCGAGGCGGACCGGGAAAAGGTGGGCGAGGCGCTGAGCAAGGCGGGCCTGAGCCGCTGGCTGGGGCTGGAGGAGTCCGCGGTGCTGCGCTTCGGACGGAAGGCGGGCGGCGAGGTGCGGCCCTATCAGCTGCAAACCATCAAGACCCGCGCCAGCGACGATCAGCACATCGTCGTCGGCGTGCGGCCGGAGGGGTAAAATCCAGGGGGCTGTCATAACGTGCGAAGATGTTGCAATCATCGCCATAGTACATCGTAACAGCTAATACTAAATTCCATCTAATCCATGCACATCTGCGGGTGCCTTTTTTGCCCTGGCTGTGCTTCGCTTCGGTCAACGATGCGCTGCATCGCCTCC
>OMZP01000041.1 GCA_900315585.1 uncultured Eubacteriales bacterium
TGTTCCCATCCCGAACACAGAAGTTAAGCCTCAGCACGCTGATAGTACTTGGCTGGAAACGGCCCGGTAGGGTAGGTCGTCGCCGGATCTCATTGAGAGCTGATCAAAAGATTGGCTCTCTTTTCTTTGCCTTTTTACAGCTCTGCGACATTCTTTCTTCCATGGTGTATTAGCTGCTTGTCTCCCCGTTCCGCTCCTCCCTAACCACCACTGCCCCGCTCCTCATTGCCTCCCCTGTGTAAGGGAGGTGTCTGCGAAGCAGACGGAGGGGTTGTCGGGGAACGGAATCCAAAGCCTTCCCCAGCGAAGCGCGAGGCGCTGAGCGGTTCAGGGGAAGGTGGCTTGCCAGCGAAGCGCAGCAAGACGGATGAGGTGTTGCAGAAATGGGGAGGGGTTTCGGGGAACGCTGATTTTTGGCGGCCTGCTTCGCTGTTTGGTGAAGCTTCGCACTCAGCACATCGCGCTGAGCCGCTCGCTTCAAAGCACGACTCAGCAGGCCGCCCTTTCCGTTGGGGAGCAGCGAGGGAGGGTTGTGGAATTCGTAGAGGCGGCATATATGGCATCCGTTGATGTAGGGGCGGCGTTGCGCCGCCCGCCAAGGGCACAACCCCTCCGGCGCTACGCGCCACCTCCCCTTACACAGGGGAGGTAAGGGGAGAGACGACCTCTTTCGACCTCGCTTCGCTCGGCCACCATTCCACGGGACTTGCCGTCCCCGTCTCGCGGAAAACAGTCCACAGAACTGTTTTCCGGGCGCTCGACGCCCCTAAAGGGGAAGGCTTGCGGACGCCATGAATGGCGTCCCTACGGTGAAGCTCTGTCGCAAAACGAAGATTTCTCGGCCTGGAATCAGTGGGCCGGGAAATCGTGGGTAGGATTATCAAATTATCAGGAAAGAAACACCGGCCCCTTGCGCTGAAATCAATGGCGCAAGGGGTCGGATTATGATGTCGCGGCAGCAAGAGGGATCAAGCGCCCTGTGCTTGGAAATCGTGGGTAGGATTATCAAATTATCAGGAAAGAAACACCGGCCCCTTGCGCTGGAATCAATGGCGCAAGGGGTCGGATTATGATGTCGCGGCAGCAAGAGGGATCAAGCGCCCTGTGCTTGGAAAACGAAGGTTTCCCGGCCTGGGATCAGTGGGCCGGGAAATCGTGGGTAGGATTATCAAATTATCAGGAATGAAACACCGGCCCCTTGCGCTTTAATCAATGGCGCGAGGGGCCGGGAATTTTGTCGCGGCAGCAAATGCGATGGAACGCGCCGCGTTCCGCGCGGCAGCAAATGCGATGGAACGCGCTGCGTTCCGCTAGAACTGCCGGACCAGGGCGACGAGCTTGCCCAGGACGGTGACGGTGGGAGCGTAGATGGGCTGCATGGTGCTGTTTTCGGGCTGGAGGCGGACGCGGCCGTCCTCGTAGAAGATGCGCTTGAGGGTGGCCTCGTCGTCGGGGGTCATGGCGACGACGATCTCGCCGTTCTCGGCGGTGTCCTGCTGGCGGAGGACGACGATGTCCCCGTCGAGGATGCCGATGTCGATCATGCTCTCGCCCTGCACCCGCAGGCAGAACAGCTCGTCCTTGCCCAGCATGCTCTGGGGGAGCATCAGATAGTCCTCGATGTTCTCCACGGCCAGGATGGGCTGCCCGGCGGTGACCCGGCCCACCAGCGGCACGCTGCGGCCGCGGGCGTGGGACCCGTCCAGCACCTCCAGGGCCCGGGGCTTCGTGGAATCCCGGCGGATGAGGCCCTGCTCCTCCAGGTGGTTCAGGTGGGCGTGCACCGTGGAGGTGGAGCGCAGGCCCACGGCGGCGCAGATCTCCCGCACCGACGGCGGATAGCCCTTGTCCTCGATTTCAGCCTTGATGAAGTCGAGGATTTTTTGTTGGTTCTCGTGGGACGTGCGCATGGCGGACACCTCCGATACTGTTGTTAGTATCAGTATAACACATATCCGGCCAAAATGCAAACATATGTTCTAATCGAATGGCCGAAAAATGGGGCGCGTGGGAGGAATGTGACAAAAGTCGAAAAAGTTATGAAATAAGTGTCAAAAAGTGGCGCGTTGGGTATTAATGTGGTATAATGTGTCATATGGAGTGGCAAAAAGGGGGTGAAGCCGATGCCTGCCGCAGAATTTTCCGGAAACTACACGCATAATATTGACCCCAAGGGCCGCGTGACCATTCCCGCCGCGTACCGCGATGCGCTGGGCGACGGCTTTACCATCGGGCTCAACAACGAGTTCAACGCCATCGCGCTGTATCCCGTGGAGAAGTGGCAGGACATGAGCGCGCGCCTGGATCGCATTCCCGACAGCGACGCGCGGGGCATGGCCTACGTCCGCCTGATCAAGGCCTTCTCCTTCACCAACCAGAGCCTGGACGGCCAGGGCCGCGTGCTGCTGCCGGCGGTGCTGCGCCAGAAGGCGGGCATGGAAAAGGCCATCCGCTTCGCCGGCATGGGCCGGTGGCTGGAGATCTGGGACGAGGATCGCTTCGCCGAATCCTGCGCCCAGAGCGAGACGGACATCGGCGCGCTGCTGGAATACGTCAACGACCGCTACTACAGCCCCCAGGGCAACTGATCGGGCAGGCACGACCGACATGACCGGGTTCTACCCCCATCGGCGGAGGAATAGATATGAACAGAGCAAAGGTCTCGCGCAGGACGCGGGAGAGACGGCTGAACCGGCTGCTGATGGTCGCGTTCGCGCTGGTGCTGTTCATCGGCGTGTTCACGCAGATCGCCATGATGGCGCGGCTGTCCGGACAGAACAAGCAGGCGGTGGAGACGGAGAAGGAGATTCGCGCGCTGAGCGCCAGCGCCGACAACCTGAACCTGAGCCTGAACCAATACCACAACCTGGAGCGGATCGCCGCCCGGGCGGAGCAGCTGGGCATGGAGCAGCCCGACGACACGCAGCTGCGGGTGGTGAACCTGCCCACGCTGATCGATGGTACATCCACGCAGAGCGCCGACAGCACCGGCGCGGAGGAAATGATCGACTAAATCATATCCGAGGCGGGGAGGGATGCGCTTGGTTCTCACAGGGCCGGTCATCCGTCGCCGCCTTGCGCTATGTATGGCCCTCTTTTTCGGGCTGTTTTCGGCGCTGAGCGCACGGCTTTTCTACCTCCAGGTGGTCGCCTCGGAGGACCTGCAGCGCAGGGCCCAGTCCCAGTGGACCAGCGAAAGCGCCATTCAGCCCACCCGGGGACGGATATTGGACCGGCACGGCGCGGTGCTTGCCCAGAGCGCCACAGCCTACACCGCCTCCGTCAGCCCCCGGCAGGTGACCGACGCGGCGCGGTTCGCGGAGCTGCTGTCACCGGTGCTGGACATTGAGGCGGCGGCCATCGAGCAGAAGGCCGCGGACACCTCCAAGGGCGGCGTCACCCTGCGGCGTCAGCTGCCCCGGGAGACGGCCCAGCAGCTCAAGCGCATGAAGGCGGAGTTCGCCGCCCGCGGGGACGACGGCCTGAACGGGCTGTACCTGGAGGAGGAGAGCAAGCGATACTATCCCATGGGCCAGTTCGCCACCCAGCTGATCGGCCTGACCACCATCGACGGCGTGGGCCAGGCGGGGCTGGAACAGGCGCTGGACCGATACCTCTCCGGCAAGTCAGGCCGGGTGCTCAGCGAGATCGACGGCAAGGGCCGCTCCCTGGGCTACGGCCAGAGCGAGTACATCGCGGCGGTGAACGGCGGCAGCGTGACGCTGACCCTGGACGCCTCCATCCAGAGCTTCTGCGAGCAGGCGGCCCGCGAAGCCCTGCGGGTGAACGACGCCAAGGCCGTGCGGGTGCTGGCCATGGACCCGGCCACCGGCGAGATCCTGGCCATGGTGAACAAGCCGGACTTCGACCTGAACGACCCGCCCCGCGGCGACGTGGCGACGCTCACCGAACGGCTGCGCAACCGCACGCTGACCGACGCCTACGAGCCTGGCTCCACCTTCAAGGTGCTCACCGCCGCCTCCGCGCTGGACGCGGGGCTGGTGTCGGTGAACGAGGGCTTCTACTGCTCCGGCTCCGTGACGGTGGAGGGCGGGAAGATCCGCTGCTGGGGCCGACCCCACGGCGCGGAGACCTTCGCCCAGGCGCTGCAAAACTCCTGCAACCCGGTGTTCGTGGAGATGGGCCTGCGGCTGGGCACCGAGCGCCTGTACGACTACTTAGAGGCCTTTGGCATCGGGCAAAAGACCGGGGTGGACATCCCCGGCGAGGCCGAGGGCATCGTGATTTCCCGGAGCGCCGTGAAGCGGGTGGACATCGCCCGCATCGGCTTCGGCCAGTCCGTGGCGGTGACGCCGCTGCAATTATTGCGGGCGGTGTGCGCCGCGGTGAACGGCGGGAATCTGATGAAGCCCTACGTCGTCAAGGAGATCACGGACGCCCAGGGGAACGTCATCCAGCGGGGACAGCCGGAGGTGGTGGGCCATCCCATTCGCCCGGCGACCTCCGAGACGATGCGCGCGCTCCTGGAGGACGTGGTGACCCTGGGCGGCGGCAAAAACGCCTACCTGCCCGGCTACCACGTGGGCGGCAAGACCGGCACGGCCCAGGTGTACGTGGACGGCGTGGTGTCCCGGGAAAGGCACATCGGCTCCTTCGTGGGGTTCGCCCCGGCCAATGACCCGCGGATCGCGGTGATCCTGATCGTGGACGAGGCCAATGTGCCGGTGGACTTCGGGTCCGTCACCGCCGCACCCTACGCCCGGGAGATATTGGAGAAGTCGGTGAAGTACCTGGGCATCGCCCCGGACACCGACGAGCCGGATCCCGTACAGGTTTCCGTCCCGGACGTGACCGGGATGGACGCGGGCGAGGCCATCCAGAAGCTGGAGGACGCGGGCTTCGACGCCGTGCTGGACGGCGCGGGGAGTCGGGTGCTTCGCCAGCTGCCCGCGGGCGGGGCCCTGATGAACGAGGGCGCGCTGGTGATGCTCTACGTGGAGGGCGCGGCGCCGGCGGACGGAAGGGTCGCGGTGCCGGACGTGTCGGGCATGCCCGTCACGGAGGCCAACCGGCTGCTCAGGTCCTACGGCCTGGAGCTGGCCATCGAGGGCAGCGGCCTGGCAAGGCTGCAATTCCCCGCCGCGGGGACGATCGTGAATCCAACCTCGAGGGTGAGGGTGTGCTTTGAACCGCCTTGACCCCTCATACTGACCTGCGTCACCCTTTCCCCAACCCCTCAGTCACCTTCGGTGACAGCTCCCCTTGAAAGGGGAGCCGAGACGGGAAGCCGAAAATGGGATGGGGACCCCGGGTGGGAACCGGGACATACCTGCAATGCACAACCCGCCTTGCCTCCCCTTTCAAGGGGAGGTGCCCCGGAAGGGGCGGAGGGGTTCACACGATACAACATCATTTCGGGAGGCTGCCGAATGAAACTGAACGCGCTGATCGGGAAGATTCCCGGCAAGGTTCAAACCATAGGCGATATGGACGTGGAGATCACGTCGCTGTGCGTGGATTCCCGGAAGGCGGGGCCGGGCGCCCTGTTCTTCTGCACGCCCGGGCTGCGGGTGGACGCCCACGATTTCGCGCCCCAGGCCGTGAAGCTGGGCGCGGTGGCCCTGGTGGTGCAGCGGGAGCTGCCGCTGGACGTGCCCCAGGTGCGGGTGGAGGACGTGCGCACGGCCCTGTCTTACATGGCCGCTGAATATTTCGGCAACCCGGCGGAAAAGCTGATGATGCTGGGCATCACCGGCACCAAGGGCAAGACCACCACCTCCTTCCTGGTGAAGAGCATCATGGAGGCGGCGGGGGTGAGGACCGGCCTGATCGGCACGGTCTGCTCCATGATCGGCGAGGAGACCCTGCCGAACCGCCTGACCACGCCGGACCCCATCGAGACCCAGACGCTGCTTCGGCGGATGGTGGACGCGGGCATGGAGTGCGTCATCATGGAGGTGTCCGCCCACGCCCTGGACATGCACCGGCTGGCCGGCATGAAGTTCAAGGTGGGCGCGTTTTCCAACTTTTCCCAGGACCACCTGGACTACTTCAGGGACATGGACGCCTACTTCGCCGCCAAGATGAAGCTGATGGACCCCGCCATCTGCGAGACCATCGTCTACAACGTGGACGACGAGCGGGTGGGCGCGGCCATCAAGCGGCTGGACATGCAGAAGCTGCGCATCGGCATCCGGGAGAGCAGCGACGTGTACGCCAACGACATCGAGATCGGCGAGCGCGGCTGCAGCTTCCTGATGACCTGGCACAAGCACTTCCGCACCACCATCGACCTGCACCTGGCGGGCATCTTCAACGTCTACAACGCGCTGATGGCCGCGGGCATCTGCATCTGCGCCGGGGTGGGGCCGGAGAGCATCCGCCAGGGCCTGGAGAACGTGACCGCCGTGCCGGGGCGCATCGAGCTGCTGGACACCGGCACGCCCTATCGGGTGATCCTGGACTACGCCCACTCCCCGGACAGCCTGGAGAACGTGCTGAACGCCGTGCGCCAGACCGCCCGCGGGCGCATGATCGCGCTGTTCGGCTGCGGCGGCGACCGGGACAAGGCCAAGCGGCCGATGATGGGCGAGATCGGCGGGAAGCTGGCGGATTTCTGCATCCTCACCAGCGACAATCCCCGCAACGAGGACCCCATGGTCATCCTGGACGCCATCGAGGCGGGCATCAAGCCCACCGGCTGCGATTACATCGTGATCGAGAACCGCCGGGAGGCCATCCGCTACGCCCTGACCCACGCGGAGCCGGGGGACGTGGTGGTGCTGGCCGGCAAGGGCCACGAGACCTACCAGGACATCAAGGGCGTGAAGCACCCCTTCGACGAGAAGGTCGTGGTGAGGGAGCTGCTGGAAGAGATATAATTGGGAATGAGGCATGAGGAATGAGGAATGGCGGTGCAAATCCTCACGGATTTGTTTGGATTATGAGTTTTGGCTGCGCAAGCGTGGATCGCAGCCAAAAATCAAAAGAATCCGAAAGGATTCTTTCCACAATTCCTCATTTCTCATTCTTCATTAAAAACGGCGTAGCCGGAATTGGGAAGGAACATAAGATAACATGCAGAGGTTGATTTGGACCGTCGTCGCGGCGTTCGCCATGGCGATGGTGCTGGGGCCCGTCGTGATCCCCTGGCTGAAGAAGATGAAATTCGGCAAGGAGATCTACGAGCTCGGCCCCCAGACCCACAAAAAGAAGCAGGGCACGCCCCAGATGGGCGGCATCATATTCGCGCTGCCCGCGCTGGTCGCGGCGCTGGCCTTTTCCTACGGCGACGCCCGCTGGGACTTCATGCTCATCGCGCTGGTGAGTGCCCTGGGCTTCGGCCTGATCGGCTTCGTGGACGACTGGCTGAAGATCCGCCGCCACGCCGCCGAGGGCCTGACCCCGAAGCAGAAGCTGGCGCCCCAGATCGTGCTCTCCATCGGCCTGGCGGTCTGGGCCTACCTGAACCCGAAGATCGGCTCCTCCCTGACGGTGCCCTTCTTCAATGTGGAGTGGAACCTGGGCTGGCTCTACATCCCGGTGATGGTGTTCGTGCTGGTGGGCACGGTGAACTCCGCGAACCTGCTGGACGGCCTGGACGGATTGCTGGGCGGATGCAGCCTGTTCGACTTCGTGGCCATGGCGCTGATCTGCGTGGCCCTGGCGGCGGCGAACCCCGCCGACGCGGATAACCTGCTGAACGTGGCCATCCTGGCGGGGGCCATGGTAGGCGGCCTGCTGGGCTTTTTACGCTTCAACAGCCATCCGGCGCGGGTGTTCATGGGCGACGTGGGCTCCTTCTTCATCGGCGGCGCGCTGGTGGGCATGACGCTGGTCACGCGGCTGTCGCTGCTGCTGCCGATCATCGCCCTGGCGATGGTGATGTCGAGCGTGTCCGACCTGATCCAGTTCGCCTACTTCCGGGCCACCCACGGCAAGCGATTCTTCAAGATGGCCCCGCTGCACCACCACTTCGAGCTCAGCGGCATGCCGGAGACCCGGATCGTGGCCATGTACTACATCGTCACGGCGATGCTGTGCCTGGTGTCGCTGCTGGGGTTTGTGGCATAATTCAATGAGGAATTAGAAATGAGGAATGAGGAATTGTGGTTCAAATCCTCGCGGATTTGTTTTGATTGGATGAAATACCCCATTCATATCAAAGAAATCCGAAGGGTTTCCACATCCATTCCTCATTCCTGATTCCTCATTTCCAATGATAGCTTTGAAAGAACGATCAATCAGGAGACAGACTATGATGAACAAGAAAAAGGTTCTCGTATTTGGCATGGCCCGCAGCGGCATCGCGGCGGCGCAGCTGCTTTTGGAGCGGGGCGCCGAGGTGACCGTCTGCGACGGCAAGGCCGAGGCGGATTTTGACGGCGCGCTGGACGGCCTGAAGGCGGCGGGCGCCCGCTTCATGCTGGGCGAGCAGCACCCGGAGGAGAAGCTGGCGGGCTTTGACGCGCTGGTGCTCAGCCCCGGCATCCCGGTGGAGCATCCGGCGGTGGTGAAGGCGAAGGAAATGGGCATCGAGGTGATGGGCGAGATCGAATACGCCTACCGCGAGGCCACGGGCCTCTTGCTGGCCATCACCGGCACCAACGGCAAGACCACCACCACCACGCTGCTGGGCGAGATCTTCAAGAACGCCGGCAAGCGCACCTTCGTGGTGGGCAACATCGGCACGCCCTACAGCGGCGCGGTTTCCCAGATGCGCCCGGGGGATGTGACGGTCTGCGAAATTTCCTCCTTCATGATGGAGACCTCCTCCAAGTTCCACCCCGCCGTCAGCGCGGTGCTGAACATTTCCGAGGATCATCTGAACCGCCACGGGACCATGGAAAGGTACATTTCCCTCAAGGAGCGCATCTTTGAAAACAGCGGCGAGGACGACTGGCTGGTGCTGAACTGGGACGACCCGATCACCCGGGACATGGCCAACCGGGCGCATTGCCAGATCGCCTGGTTCTCCTCCCGGAACGAGGTGCCCTTTGGCGCGTTCGTCGTGGGCGGCAACATCGTCTACGGCACGGCCCAGGATCACAAGGTCATCTGCCCGGCCAGCGAGGTCTACATACCCGGCGAGCACAACCTGAAAAACGCCCTGGCGGCCACGGCCATGGCCATGGCCAGCGGGGTGCCCGCGCCGGTGATCCGCCACACCCTCAAGACCTTCAAGGGCGTGGAGCACCGCATCGAGTTCGTCCGGGAGCTGGACGGCGTGCGCTTCATCAACGACTCCAAGGGCACCAACGTGGATTCCACCATCCAGGCCGTGCGGGCCATGGACCGGCCCACGGTGCTGATCCTGGGCGGCTACGACAAGCACACGGACTTCACGCCCCTGTGCGAAGAGATCCTGAAGTGCCCCATTTCCCGCATCGTGCTGATCGGCGCGACGGCCAGGCAGCTGGAGGACACCCTGGAGAAGGTGGGCTACCACGCCTGGACCCACGCGGGCTACGAGTTCAAGAAGGCGGTGGAGCTGGCCTTCGGGCTGGCCAACGCCGGGGGCAACGTGCTGCTGTCGCCGTCCTGCGCGTCCTTTGACATGTTCAAGGATTACGAGGAGCGCGGGCGCATCTTCAAGGACATCGTGAACGCGCTGGAGAGCAGGGGCGCTTGATCCTCCGGCCCGTTCGCGGGGCCAATGAGGCGCGTGTGCACGCGCTGAGAAATACGAAACGGGGCTTCTTCCGCGGCGTGGACCGGGGGCTGGCCCTCTCCTTTATACTGCTCATGCTGGTGGGCATCGTCACGCTGTACGCCGCCAGCTACTACAACGCCCAGGACAACGGCGGCGCGCTGTCGGAGGTCACCTCCCAGCTGTTCGGCGTGGCCGTGGGCCTGGCGGGGATGCTCCTCGCCCTCCGGATCGACTACAGGATGCTGGCGAAGCCCTGGGTCTGCGGGGGATTTCTGGCGGTCAGCTTTGTGATGCTGGGCCTGGTGGCCGTGCCGGGCATCGGCAAGCTGCTCAACGGCTCGCGGCGCTGGCTTCGGCTGGGGCCGGTCAGCTTTCAGCCGTCGGAGCTGGCAAAGTACGCCATGATCGTCTATCTGGCGCGGGCGCTGAGCCAGAAGCACCGGGACGTGACCCGCCTGTTTGCCGGGCTCGTGCCGCTGTTCATCCTGCCGGGGGCCATGTTCCTGCTGATTTTGATGCAGCCGAACCTCTCCACAGCGGGCAGCATACTGATCGTCACGGCGGTGCTTTCGATGATCGCCGGGGCCCGGTGGCGGCACCTGGGGCTGATCGGCGCGGCGGGGCTGGCCGTGGGCGCGTTCTACGCCCTGTCGGAGGACTACCGCCGGGCGCGGCTGATGTCCTTCCGCGATCCCTTTGCCTTCATGACCAACGAGGGCTACCAGCTCTCCCAGTCGCTGCTGGCCTTCGGCTCTGGCGGGCTGTTCGGCATGGGCATCGGCCAGGGCCGGCAGAAGTTCGCCTTCCTGCCCTATCCGGAGTCGGACTTCATCTTCGCCGTGGTGGGGGAGGACGTGGGCTGGGTCGGCTGCGTGGCGGTGCTCATGCTGTTCATGGCGTTCCTGTTCTTCGGGCTGCGGGTGGCCATGCGCTGCGAGGACCGCTTCGGCAGTCTGCTGGCGGGCGGCATCACCTGCATGATCGGCGTGCAGACGGTGCTGAACGTGGCCGTGGTGATCGGCATGATGCCCACCACCGGCTTGCCGCTGCCCTTCTTCTCCGCCGGTGGCACCTCCATCTCCATCGTGATGGCCGCGGTGGGAATCGTGATGAACATCTCAAGGGATGAGGAATGAGAAACCGGTAATTGGGAATTAGGAATGAGGAATTAGGAATGAGGAATTGTGGTACAAATCCTTTCGGATTTGATATATTCACACTATTCTCAATTAAAAAGCAGATCCTTTGCTCCGCTCAGGATGACACCGATATGCCTGTCATCCTGAGCGGAGCGTCAGCGGAGTCGAAGGATCTTTTTGCGCTTCTTAACAATCGGAATCAAAACAAATCCGAATGGATTTGAACCGTAATTCCTCATTCCTAATTCCTCATTCGCCTGCGCCGACCGGAAAGTGGTTTTATCATTGGAGGGATAAAGTGGCCAACAAAAGGAAAAACAAGCAGCGCGCCTGGCTCCCCTGGGCGGCGTCCGTCGCGATCCTGGCGCTGGCGCTGTGGCTGCTGCTGGCGAACCTGGTGTTCGTGGTGCGGGACGTGCAGGTGGTGGGCGCGGGGGAGATCCCCGAGGCCGACGTGCGCCGACTGTCCGGCATCCGGCTGGGCAGCCGCATCTTCGGCATCGACGAGAACCGGGTGCGCCTGGACGTGGAGAGCGACGGCCGGGTGGCCTTCGTCAGCCTGTCCAGCCGCCTGCCCAACCGGGTGGTGCTCACGGTGCGGCCGAGGAGCGAGGACGCGGTCATCCTCCAGGCGGGGAAGATCCTGGTGCTGGACAGCGACGGCTACGTGGTGTCGGTGTCGGACACCGTGCCCAATGGCAATGCCGTGTACGTCACGGGCCTCAGGGCTTCTTACTATACCCTGGGCCGCCAGCTGGACACCGCCGACGGGCGCTGCGGCTGCATGAAGGCGGTGCTGGAGGCGCTGAAGAATCAGCACGCCACGGGCTACGTGTCGGAGCTGAGCGTGGCGGACACCGCCGATTTGCGCATCATCTCCCGCACGGGCATGACGGTGAACCTGGGCGATTCGTCCGACATGGAGGCGAAGATCACCTGGATGGCCGGGGCGCTATCCGACCTGGAGGCCCGGGGCGAGACCACCGGCACATTGGACGTGTCCAGCGGCACCAAGGCGGACTACGCGCCGCCTGCCAAGGATGAGAAGGAGGCGGAGGAGCCCGCCGAGACCCCGCAGCCGGCGGGGGAGATCAGCTCCATCGACGGGGTGATTTACATCGACGGCGTGCCCCAGACCGGGGCCGGCGGCGACGGGAATGCCGCGGAGAGCCCGGCCAGTTAAGAGCAGGTGGATTCGATGTGACAAACCCTTGCCGAGAATTTGAAACTATTTTGAAAACTGCGGAAAATGGCGAAAAACAGGGTTTTCCAATTTGCATCCGAGCGAAAAACCCTGTATAATACGTATATGTTGGATAATGGTTACAAGTGTACAAAGGCTTGTCAGGGAACATAGGAACAGGGTGGGCGAGAGACGGATATGAAAACGCAAATTGCTGCCATTGAATTTGGAACCTCCAAAATCGTCACGGTGATTGCGCAGAGCGGCGGCATGGACCGCCTGGATATCATCGGTTCGGGCACCGTGCCCTACGACGGCTATTCCGACGGCGATTGGAACACGCCCGGCCAGATGATCCAGCGCGTGCGGGATTCCATCGCCGCGGCGGAGCTGGAGGCCAATAGCAAGATCAAGGAGATCTACGTGGGCGTGCCGGGAGAGTATATTCACGTGCGCGCCTGCGAGACCGAGGTGGAGCTGCCCCAGGGCATGGTGGACGAAGCGGCCATCAACGCCGTGCAGGATGCCGCCGCCGAGAAGCTGCGGATCGCCGACGAGGGCGGGCTGGTGATGCACCGCACGCCCAGCTGGTTCGTGGTGGACGACGGCAAGAAGACCATGACCCCCGGCGGGCGCGGCTCGCGCCTGCGCGCCATGACCACCTTCGTCATCGCCGACCCGCAGTTCATCGAGGACGTGTCCGAGATGATCGGCCGCCAGAACATCACCATCCTGGGCTTCCTCTCCTGCTCGCTGGGCGAGAGCCTGCTGGTGCTGTCCCTGGAGGACCGGGACCGGGCCGCGGTGCTGATCGACGTGGGCTACCTGAACGCCGAGATCAGCGTGGTGGAGGGCGACGCCATCGTCTATCACGCCATCCTGCCCCGGGGCGGCGGGCACATCACCGCCGATCTGGCCACCAAGCTGCGCATACCGATGCGCGCCGCGGAGCAGATTAAGCGGGGATATGTGTTCAACCCGGACGAGTTTGACGCCAATTCCTTCTCGGAGGTGTTCGACGACAACGGCCGCCGGATGACCTTCCCCAGGGACCAGGTGAGCAAGATCGTGGAGGACAGCTTCGGCGAACTGGCCGGGATGATCGACATGACCCTGCGCAACGACTGTGAGCCCTTCCTGAGCAAGAAGTCCCAGGTGTTCCTCACCGGCGGCGGCATCGCGCTGATGCGCGGCGCGCGGGAGGCCCTGGCGGCGAAGATCAACCGCCCGGTGAAGGTCTCGGCGGCGAAGAGCAGCAAGCTGAACAGCCCGGTATTCTCAGCCTCCCTGGGCCTGGCGGACCTGGTGTTCGACTCCATCGAGAGCCAGGGCGGCCAGGACGAGCGGTTCGGCAGCCGCCTCAAGAGCCTGTTCGGGCGCTAATATAAGGAAACGACGAAGCACTTACACATAGATGAACAAATACATTGACGAGGGGGATGCCTTGTGCTGGAATTTGAAATGGACAACAAGAACATCGAGGTCGAGGAGCAGCAGGACACCAATTTCGCGGCCATAAAGGTCATTGGCGTGGGCGGCGCCGGCACCAACGCGGTCAACCGCATGGTGGACAGCGGCCTGCGCGGCGTGGATTTCATTGCCGTGAACACCGATAAGCAGGCGTTGGCCCTGTCCAAGGCGCCCATCCAGGTGCAGATCGGCGAGAAGCTGACCAAGGGCCTGGGCGCCGGCGCGAACCCCGAGGTGGGTCAGAAGGCCGCCGAGGAGAGCCGCGAGGAGATCGCCAACAAGATCAAGGGCTCCGACCTGGTCTTCGTCACCTGCGGCATGGGCGGCGGCACCGGCACCGGCGCGGCCCCGATCATCGCCGAGACCGCCCGGGAGATGGGCATCCTCACCATCGGCGTGGTCTCCAAGCCCTTCCTGTTCGAAGGACGCCAGCGCATGAAGAACGCCGAGAGCGGCATCGAGAAGCTGAAGGCCAATGTGGACACCCTCGTGGTGGTCCCCAACGACCGTCTGCTGTCCGTGGTCACCAAGGGCACCACGATGACCGACGCCTTCAAGATCGCCGACGACACGCTGCGCCAGGGCATCCAGGGCATCTCCGACCTGATCGCCGTTCCCAGCCTGATCAACCTGGACTTCGCGGATGTCCGCACCGTCATGCAGAGCCGCGGCCTGGCCCACATGGGCATCGGCATCGGCAAGGGCGAGAGCCGCATGGTGGACGCCGCCAAGCAGGCCATCTCCAGCCCCATGCTGGAGACCAGCATCGACGGCGCGCGCGCTGTGCTGATCAACATCACCGGCGGCCCGGACACCTCCATCATCGACATCAACGAGGCGGCCCAGCTGATCACCGCCGCCGCCGATCCGGAGGCCAACATCATCTTCGGCGCCGGCATCGACGAGAGCATGACCGACGAGGTGAAGATCACCGTGATCGCCACCGGCTTCGAGAAGCCCAGCTTCGCGGCCCGCACCGCCTCCTCCATCGGCGAGAACAAGGACCTCGACCTGGACGGCGACGAGCCCCAGCCCGAGCGCGCGCCCCGCGCCTCCCGCTATGAGGAGGAGCCTGTCTCCCCGATCTTCGAGCGTCGCCCCCGCGAGCGCGCGCCCAGGGAGCGGGACGTGGACGGCTATGAGCAGCGCGAGCAGCGCCGCTCCGAGCGGGCCAATGCCCCCCGCCGCCGCGTGTACCAGGAGGACGGCCAGGAGCAGCCCCGCCGGGAGAACCGCCGCGGCTTCACCCCGGACGTGCCCAGCTTCATGAAGAAGAAATAAACCGACGTTGGTATAACGTGACAAAAAACAGGCTCTGGTCTGAAAAAACAGACCAAAGCCTGTTTTTTGCTTGACAGTGTCGGCGGGGCTTGCTACAATGAATTGATACGAAATCCCATGGAGGCAACGCCATGTACGTGATCGTGGGCCTGGGCAATCCGGGCCGAAAATACCAGCACACCCGCCACAACGTGGGCTTCGACGTGACGGAGGTGCTCAGCCAGAAATACGACATCCCCATCCAGAAGCTGCGCTGCAAGGCGGCGGTGGGCGAGGGGATCATCCGCGGGGAGCGGGTGGCGCTGTGCCAGCCGCAGACCTTCATGAACCTCTCCGGCGAGAGCGTGGTGCAGCTGTGCAACTGGTACAAGCCGGAGGACGACCACCTGATCGTGGTCTATGACGACGTGGACCTGCCGGAGGGCAAGCTGCGCTTCCGCCCCTCGGGCAGCGCCGGCACCCACAACGGCATGCGCAACATCATCTACCTGCTGGGCCGGGAGAACTTCCCCCGGGTGCGGGTGGGCATCGGGCGGCCCCCGGAGCACTGGGACATGAAGGACTGGGTGCTGGCCGGGTACGACACCAAGGAGCTGCGCCAGACCATGTTCGACGCCTACATGGGCGCCGCGGACGTGATCGCCGAGCTGATCGCCAACGGCACCGACGCCGCGAGACAGCTCGTCGGGAAACTCAATGGATAATGAGGAATGAGGAATGAGGCATGAGGAATGAGAGTGCGCTGCATGATTGCGGATTCAATGGGATCAAGCCAAATCCGCAAGGATTTGCACCGCAATTCCTCATTCCTCATTCCCAATTCCTAATTTGGTGATTATGCAAGAAACCAACTGGAACCTGAACTGCCTCTTTACCCCGCTGGAGGGCCTTGCGCCTTTCGGGGAGCTGACGCGCGCGCTGGATAAGCCGGGGGTCTATTCCGTATATGGGCCGGACGACGCCCAGCGGGCCCACCTGCTGGCGGGGCTGGCGCGGAAGCTGGACCGGCCCCTGCTGGTCATCGCGCCCAACGACGGGGCCGCCGCCCGCATGACCGAGGATCTGAACGTGCTGCTCACCGGAGCGGCGCGGATGCTCCCCGGGCGGGACATCACCTTCCTCAAGACCGCCGCCTCCAGCCGGGAGCTCTCCATGCGCCGCATCGAGGCCCTGGGCGACTGCCTGTGCGGCGAGGTGAGGGCGCTGGTGGTGGCTGCGGACGGCATGCTGTTCCGGCTGGCGGAGCCCGCGGCCTTCGATCAGCGGATCATCCACATCTCCGAGGGCATGACCCTGGAGCCCGCCGAGCTGATGGCGAAGCTGACGGCGGCGGGCTATGAGCGCGTCCACCTGGTGGAGGCGCGGGGCCAGTGCGCCCTGCGGGGCGGCATCCTGGACGTGTACCCGGTGGGCGGGCCCAACGCCCTGCGGGTGGAGTTCTTCGACGACGAGGTGGACTCCATCCGCTCCTTCGACGTGATGACCCAGCGTTCCATCTCCCGCCGGTCCGCGGTGCGCCTGTACCCGGCCCAGGAGATCCTGTTGGACGCCGACGCCCGCGAGGCGGCGGGGGAGGCCCTGCGCGCCATGCTGGACGCGGGCGCGGGGAATGGCGCGGCGGACCGCCAGAGCCAGATCGAGCAGGAGTTCAACCTGATCCCCTTCGACGAGTTTTTGAAGCTGACCCGGGAGGAGGACGAGGAGGAAGACGGCGAGGGCGAGCCCAAGCCCAGGGCGCGCAAAAAGGGCGCGGGCCGCGCCGTGGTGCAGATGCCGAAGAAGGTCACCGTGGGGTCGGCCCTGCGGCGGAACTTTGAAAACGTGCTGGAGGCCCTGCGCACGGGCCGCATGCCCGACGGCGCGGACTCCCTGCTGCCGGTGCTGCTGGGCTACGACAGGACGCCCGCGGACTACCTGGAGGACCCGGTGATCGTGTTCGACCAGCCGGAGCGCCTGCGGGAACGCTGTGAAAACCGCTTCCTGGAGTTCAGGGAGCGATTTGCCGATGCCCTGGAGCGCCAGGAGGCCCTGCCCTGCCAGGCGGAGCTGCTGCTGAGCTACGACGCGCTGCTGGAAAAGCTCAAGGGTCGGGCCACGGTGCTCACCAACCTGTTCATGCGCACCGAGCCGGATTTTGCGCCCGACACGCTGATCAAGTTCGAGTGCCGCAACGCCTCGGCTTACCAGGGCAACGTGAAGGAGCTGGCCCGGGACGTGAACCGCTGGAAGGAGGCGGGCTGGCGGGTGGCCCTGCTGGCGGGGGGCACCGCCCGGGGTGAGCGCCTCCAGGGGGCACTGACCACCCAGGGAAGCGGCGCGCCCTTTGTGACCGAGCCACCCGAGACCCTTGAACCCGGCGAGCCGGTGATCCTGCCGCTGACGATCAACCGGGGCTTTCTGTACCCGGAGATCCGCCTGGCCGTGGTCTCGGAATCCGACATCTACGGCGTCAACCGCCAGCGCAGCCGCGCCCGCGCCAACACCGGCGAGAAGATCGCCGCCTTCACCGATCTGAAGGTGGGGGACTACGTGGTCCACGAGAACCACGGCATCGGCCAGTACATGGGCATGGTGCGCCTGGCCAGCGACGGCACCTATCGGGATTTCCTGCACATCCGCTATCAGGGCAGCGACAAGCTCTACGTGCCCACGGACCAGCTGGACCGGGTGCAGAAGTACATCGGCAGCGAGGGCGAGGCCCCGAAGCTGAACCGCCTCTCCGGCGGGGAGTGGCAGCGGCAGAAGAGCAAGGTGCGCCAGAGCATCCAGGCCATTGCCGGGGATCTGCTCAAGCTCTACGCCCAGCGGGAGTCCATTCCCGGCTACGCCTTCGACCCGGACACCCCCTGGCAGCGGGAGTTCGAGGACGGCTTCCCCTACGAGGAGACGCCGGATCAGCTGGCCGCCATCGAGGACATCAAGCGGGACATGGAGAAGCCGAAGATCATGGACCGGCTGCTCTGCGGCGACGTGGGCTATGGCAAGACGGAGGTGGCCCTGCGCGCCATCTTCAAGTGCGTGATGAGCGGCAAGCAGGCCGCCATGCTGGCCCCGACGACGATCCTGGTCCAGCAGCACTACGCCACGATGCTGAACCGCTTCGCCGGCTTCCCCATCCGGGTGGAGACCATCAGCCGCTTCAAGACCGCGGCGGAGCAGAAGGCCATCCTCCAAAAGCTGGCCAGCGGCGAGCTGGACGTGGTGGTGGGCACCCACCGGCTCCTGGCCAAGGACGTGAAGTTCAAGGACCTGGGCCTCTTGGTGGTGGACGAGGAGCAGCGTTTCGGCGTCACCCACAAGGAGGCCATCAAGCAGATGAAGCGATCGGTGGACGTGCTGACCCTGACGGCCACGCCCATCCCCCGGACGCTGCACATGTCCATGGTGGGCATAAGGGACATGAGCCTTCTGCAATCCCCGCCGGAGGAACGCTATCCGGTGCAGACCTACGTGGTGGAGTACTCCGACGGGCTGGTGCGCGACGCCATCCTGCGGGAACTGTCCCGGGGCGGCCAGGTGTACGTGCTGCACAACCGGGTGCAGACCATCGAGATGATGTACGCCCGCCTCAAGAAGCTGGTGCCGGAGGCGCGGATCGCCATCGGCCACGGCCAGATGCGGGAGCACGCCCTGGAGGACGTGATGCTGGACTTCTACGACGGCAAGTTCGACGTGCTGCTGTGTACCACGATCATCGAGGCGGGGCTGGACGTGCCCCGGGCCAACACGCTGATCGTCTGCGACGCGGACCGCTTCGGACTGGCCCAGCTGTACCAGCTCCGGGGCCGCGTGGGCCGCAGCAATCGCCTGGCCTACGCCTACCTGACGGTGAACCCCAGCAAGGTGCTCACCGAGGCGGCGGACAAGCGGCTGAACGCCATAAGGGAGTTCACCGAGTTCGGCTCCGGCTTCCGCGTGGCCATGCGGGACCTGGAGATTCGCGGCGCGGGGAACCTGCTGGGCAGCGAGCAGAGCGGCTTCATGGCCACGGTGGGCTACGACCTGTACGTGAAGATGATCGAGGAGACCGTGCGGGAAATGCGCGGCGACGTGAGCCAGGGCGACATCGAGACCCGCGTGGACCTCAAGGTGGATGCCTACCTGCCCCAGGAGTACATCGCCAACGACCTGCTGCGGGTGGAGATGTACAAGAAGATCGCCTCCATCCGCAACCGGGACAACCGGGACGACCTGACGGAGGAATTGATCGACCGCTTCGGCGACCCGAACCGGCCCGTGATGAACCTGATCGAGATCGCCCATTTGAAGGCGCTGTGCGCGCGGCTGGGCATCGACTACGTGACCCTGCGGGGGGACGAATTGATGATGCGCTTCTCCATGGCCGCGGACATCGACCTGGTGCGGGTGCTCACCGCCGTGAAGGACTTTCCCCAGTACATCCGCGTCAAGCCCATCAACCCGCCGGAGCTCTATTACTACGAGCGCCACAAGGATGCCGAGGCCCTGCTCAAGGGGGCCGTGAAGGTGATGGAGCAGGTGGTGGAGCGGTTCGAGGCGTATGAGCCGGAGGGAGAAGGAGCCGAGGAGAGGGATTAGGGATTAGGGATTAGGGACTAGGGAACAGGGAACAGGGAATAGGGAATAGGCAATAGGGAATAGGCAATAGGAAATAGGAATGGAGTGGTATCATAATCGTACAGTCGCAGAACTCACCAAGAAGTGATAGAATAAGAAGCACAGGAAGGTGAGGAAGATGGCAACCTACGAAAAGAG
>OMZP01000035.1 GCA_900315585.1 uncultured Eubacteriales bacterium
TGACAAACGACGCAATTCCTGTCATCCTGAGCGCAGCGAAGGATCTGTACGAATCATCAAGGGATTACATTCTGCAAATCCCCCAACTTTCCGTGAAGAGCCATTCTTTATTGAAATCCGTATTATGCCCTCATCCTTCCTCCTTCTGCCACAGCAGATAGGTCTCAGGCCGATACCCCACCGCGGCCCTCTTGCCGTTGCGCACGATGGGCTGGCGGAGCACCTGAGGATGCTCGAGGATTGCGTCCTCCTTCTGGGCGGGGGCCAGGTAGGTGACGAGGGCGAGGGCGTCCTGATCCTTGCAGTCCGGGTCAATCAGCGCGTCCAGCCCGCCGCACACCTGGGCGACGCTGCGCAGCTCCCCCTTGCTGATGCCCTTGTCCAGCAGGTCGATGAACTGGGCCTTCACCCGCCGCTCCTTGAACCAGCGTTCGGCCTTGCGGGCGTCGCTGGATTTTTTGGTACCGAAGATCTGGACGTTCATTTTCCTTCCTCCGCGTTCAGCAGCTCAAAGTAGTGCTCGTGGGCGGCCTGGTACTCGTGGTTGAAGGCCGCGTCCTTGCCGGCGTGGAGCCGGGACACGTAGTCGTGGATCTCGTGCTTCATCTCCGGCTTCATGCGGGCGATGGTGGCCACGCCCACGTTGGAGCAGATGTCGGACACGCGCTCGATGTCGCTCAGCAGATTGAGGAACTCCGTGCCCGCCAGCACCGAGCACTTGCGCTCCCGCAGGCGGTCCAGGTGGTTCTGCTTCAGGGCGTTCACCATGTCGTCCACCACCTCCTCCAGCGGCTCGATGTGCTGGGCGGCGGCCACGTCGCACTTCTCAAAGGTCTTGCCCGTGTAGCTGAGTACCGCGCCCAGCAGCCCCCGCACCACGTCCAGCTCCCTGAGGGCGTACTCGGAAAAGCCCGTGCCCTCCTCCTTCAGCTCCTCGGCGTACTCGGCGATGTTCATGGCGTGGTCGCCCAGGCGCTCGAACTCGGAGATGGCGGCGTAGTAGTGGTCCATGATCTCCACATGGTCCTGGGCGGTGATGTGGGCGGAGACCTGCACCAGGTAGTTGCTCACCCGGTCGGCCATGTGGTCGATGGTCTCCTCGGTGTCCCGGATGACCTGCAGCTGCTCCTTATCGTAGTCCTTCAGCAGGTCAAAGGCCCGGTTGATATTGGTGCGGGACAGCTTGAACATCTCCACCAGCACCTTGTAGCAGCTGTTCAGCGCCAGGGCCGGGGTAGCCAGGAACACCGGGTTCAGCGCGTCCAGCGCCGCGGGCTCGGCCAGCAGCGAACCGGCCACGGCCGCGACGGGTTCGTCCTTCACCAGCTTTTTGCTCATCTTCTCATACACGCTCAGCATCGGGAGCATCAGCACCGCGCAGGCCAGGTTGAACACGGTGTTGGTGTTGGCGATGGTGCCGGAGTAGACGGTGCTGCTCCACAGCCCGTCCAGGAGGCCCAGGCTGTGGGCCACGTTCACGCCCACCAGGATCAGCACGGTCTTGGACAGGTTGAACAGTATGTTCACCACGCCCACGCGCCGGGAATCCGGCTTCGCGCCGATGTTGCAGACGATGGCGGTGGTCACGCAGTCGCCCAGGTAGATGCCCACCAGCACGGCGTAGATGGCGTTGAAGGTCAGCTGGCCGGACATGGAAAAGGCCTGGAGTATGCCGATGGTGGCCGACGAGCTTTGCAGCACGAAGGCCACGCCCGCGCCGATCAGGTAGCCGATCAGCGGGTTCTTGCCCAGGCTGGAGAACAGCTTTTCGATGATGCCGCTCTCCGACAGGGTGCTCACCGCGTCGGTCATGTTCATGAGGCCGGAGAACAGTATGCCGAAGCCGATGACGATCTGGCCCACGGTGTCGCCGTGCCTGAACTTGCCGCTCATGATGATCACGATGCCGATGATCAGCGCCAGCGGGGCCAGCGTGGAGGGCTTGAAGAACTGCAAAAAGGAGGTGCCGGAGGCGTTCAGGTCCAGAAGGCGAATGATCTGGCCCGTGACCGTGGTGCCCACGTTGGCGCCGATGATGATGCCCAGGGACTGATGCAGCGAGATGATGCCCGCGCCCACCAGGCCGGAGGTGATGACGATGGTGGCCGTGGAGGACTGGATCACCGCCGTCATGATCAGGCCCAGCAGGAAGGCCTTCACCGGCGTGCCCGTCACCTTCTCCATCACGCTCTTCAGCGCGCCGGAGCTGCTCTCCTTCAGTCCGTTGCCCATCAGCCGCATCCCGTAGAGGAACATGGCCAGGCCGCCGAACAGGGTGATGAGGTTGAATACGTTCATATGTTTTTAATCACGCTTTCCAAAGAAAATAACATATCATTTGACTTCTACAATGATATGTTATCGTATACACCCGCTCCATACAACGCGGAACGTGTTATTTATTTATAATGATTCCTTATGAACAATGTCCCTTTTTGTCGCCCTGCCACTGGCCTAGCAGCTCGCCCAGCCAGGCGGCCACGTCCATGCCGTAGACGCCGTTCAAATGCTCCGGGGTCATCACGCCGTCGATGGGCCCCTGGGCCACGCTCCTGCCCCGGTGCATCAGCACGGCATGGGTGCCGTAGCGCCGGGCCAGGCTCAGGTCGTGCACCACGGACAGCACCGCCCGCCCCGGCTGCCGCAGCCAGGCCTGGATCAGCGAGAAGATCTGCTGCTGATAGTTCAGGTCCAGGTGGTTGGCGGGCTCGTCCAGGATCAGCACCTGCGGGTCCTGGGCGAACACCTGGGCCAGGAACGCCCGCTGCATCTCGCCGCCGGAGAGGGTGAGCATGCTGGCGCGGCGCAGGCCTAAAAGGCCCGTCATGGCAAGGGCCTGATCCACCCGGTCATGGTCCTCCCCCCGCCTCCCGGACAGGAAGCCGCCCCGATAGGCATAGCGGCCCAGGCCCACGACCTCCTCCACGGTGTAGGCATAGCCCACCCCGTTTCGCTGGGACAGCACGCCGATGCGCCGGGCCAGCTGTTGGGGCTTCATGGCGCGAAGGTTCTCCCCCTGCCACCGGATCACGCCGGTGTAGGGCACGCCCTGGGCGATGGCCTCGATCAGGGTGGACTTCCCCGCCCCGTTGGGCCCCGCCAGCATCAGCCACTGGCCCTCCTGAAGATGAAAGGAAACGCCGTCCACCACGGCGCGCTCGCCGTAACGCACGGTGATGTTCTCTCCGCTGAGCACGCGCCTCACCTCGCCTTCCGGGTCCGGTAGAATATGATCACGAAGGCCACCGCGCCCACCAGCGACGTGACCACGCCGATGGACAGCTCGATGGGGCTGAACAGCGTCCGGGCCGCCAGATCCGCCAGCAACAGGAAGATCGCCCCGGCAAACAGCGACGCTGGCAGCAGCCGCTTGTGGTTCGGGCCCACCAGCATCCGGGCGATGTGGGGCATCACCAGGCCCACGAAGCTCACCGTGCCGGAGATGGACACGCACACGCCGATGAGCGCGGAGACCGTGATCAGGATCACCAGCTTCACCCGCTTCACGTTCACGCCCACGTGCCGGGCGTTGTCCTCGCCCACGGCGAAGGCGTTCAGCTCGTGGCTGTAGCGCATTATCACGCCCCCGCAGAGCGCCAGGGCCAGGGCCAGGAGCTTTGCCTGGTCGTAGTTCACGCCGGAGAAGGAGCCCAGGGTCCAGAAGTTCAGGGAGCGGGTGTGGTCGCTGGCGAAGGTGACCACCAGGGAGATGATGCTGGAGATGAACATCGTGAAGATCACGCCGATGAGGATGATGCTGTGGGTGGCCAGGGAATGATCCAGCGCGTAGGCCAGGGACAGGATCAGCACCAGCGACCCAAAGGCGAAGGCCATGGCCGTGACCATCACGCCGCCGTAGCCGGTGCCGGGCAGCGTGAACCCCGCGGCCATGGCGATCACCGCGCCCAGCGCCGCGCCGGAGGACACGCCCATGGTGGAGCCGTCCGCCAGGGGGTTGCGCAGCAGGCCCTGCATGGCCGCACCGCACAGCGAAAGGGACGCCCCCGCCTGCGCCACGCACAGCACCCGCGGCAGGCGCACGTTCAGTATGATGTTTTTCGCGATGGTCTGGGGAATGGGCAGCCCCCACAGCGCGTTCCAGACGGCGGTCACGGTGTCCGACAGGGAGATGGGCACGCTGCCCACGCACACGCACAGGATCATCGCCAGCAGCAGCGCCGCCGTCAACAGCGCGTAGGTCAGGGGGGCGAACCGCTCCCGCCTCAGGGTCCGGGTGTCGTTCATGGGATTCCTCTTACATTGGCGGTGACAGTTTCAAACTGCGTCCGCTGTATCGTGCAGCATCCGATTCCGGATTGGATGAATGGGAACCAGATTGCCACGTCGGGACATGATATGTCCCTCCTCGCAATGACGTTGTATGGATTCGATTTCATGATACGTCATTGCGAGGAGGTCGAGGCGAAGCCTTGACCGACGTGGCAATCCGGTCTCCCAAACGCGGGGATCAATGATACATCAGGCTATAGATGGTTTTCCTTACGCCGCGGGCTCGACCTCGGCGGCCTCGCCGTAGATGAAGTCATACAGCTCCACAGCGGCGTCCTTCAGGCGCGGGCCGGGGCGGGACAGGGCGTTGGAGTCGGAGGCGTTGAACACCTGTCCGCTCTTCACGGCCTTCAGGTCCTGCCAGCCCTCGCGGCCCAGGATCTCCTCCACGGGGGTGGGGCCCTCGCCGTAGTACATGGTGATGGTCACGATGTAGTCCGGGTCGCGGGCGATGACCTGCTCCTCGCTGATGGAGGCCCAGTCATTCACGTCACCAAAGGCATTGGTCAGGCCGCAGATGGTGGCCAGCTCGTCCATGAAGGTGCCCGCGCCGGCGGTCCACAGGCCGTACTCCAGCGGGGAGACCTCGAAGTACACCGTCTTGCCCTCGTCCTGGGCCTTGGACTGGATGTCCGCGAAGGTGTCCTGCATGTCGGCGACCACGGCCTCGGCAGCGTCCGCCTTGCCCATCAGGGTGCCGATCATGCGGATGGCGTAGTAGACACCCTCGATGTCGGTGGCCTTGCTGACCACGACCTTCACGCCGTTGTCCTCCAGCTGCTTGACCTGCTCCTCGGTCTGGCTC
The DNA here is from genome assembly GCA_900315585.1 of uncultured Eubacteriales bacterium. Taxonomy (GTDB): domain Bacteria; phylum Bacillota; class Clostridia; order Christensenellales; family Aristaeellaceae; genus UBA2862. The sequence goes on from OMZP01000035.1 coordinate 5,096, forward strand.
ATGTCGTTCATCAGCACCACCTGGGGCTCAAGGGCCAGGATCTCCTCCACGTTGGTCTCCGCGCCGGACTGCACCACGGGCAGGCTGGTGATGGAGGCGGGATAGTCGCAGTACTGGCCGATGCCCACCAGCGCGTCCTCGCAGCCGATGGCGCAGAGGATCTCGCAGTCCGAGGGCTGCATGGCCACGACGCGGGTGGCGGGCGCGTCCAGGGTGATCTCGCGGTCGTGCATATCCGTCACGGTGATGGCCTCGTCGGCCAGGGCGGGCAGGCAGCCGATCAGCATCAGCGCCGCCAGGAACAGGGAAATGAGTTTCTTGGACATGGTTGTGTCCCTCCTTGTTTTCGATCAAATGAATCAGCGAGAGAGCCGCCTTCAAACAAAAAGCGTCCCTCCCTGAGGAACACTAAGAACGCACGCGGAAATTCCGCGGCGCAATAGCTTCACCCACCCCCAGGGGATCGATCAATTCACGGTGTAAACAAGTCTCCCGGCTTGGCCTCATCCTACTGGCGCGCCTTCCCGCGACGGGCAATGCCCCCTCGCAGTGGCAATGTGCGCTTTCGTCCGCTTCACGGTTACTGGGATAGCCCGGAAATTTCATCCGCGTTCCTATGGCGCGATGGTTTCATCGCGCCGCGCGTTGCCGCGCAGATACACCGGCTATTCATTTGTCAGTATGTATTATATCCCATTCCCCGCGGCCCGTCAATGGACATTTCCCCGATGAAAAGGGCTCCCCCGCGAAGAACCGGGTTCTTCGCGGGGGAGCCTGTCATTTTTGCCGAAGGCTTACTGCTTTTCGGTCAGGGTCACGTCCACGTCCATGGTGGTGAAGCCGCCGCCCACGACCAGGGTGCCGTTGGCGTCGTAGCCGCCGTTGTTGCCATAGCCGCCGTTGCCGTAGTTGTAGCCGAAGCCGTAGCCGCCGAAGGGGAAGCCGAAGCCGTAGCCGAAGGGGCTGTTGTAGTAGCTGTCGTAGCCGTTGTTCACGGGCTGCATCGTGGCGTTGTTGTAGCGGACGATGGTCAGCGTCACGGTGTCGCCGGGCTGGTAGCTGTCCAGCAGCGTGGTCAGCTCGCGGGTGGAGGTGATGCGCTCGCCGTTGACGGCGGTGATGAAGTCATACTGCTTCAGGCCGGCGTCCTCGGCGCCGCTGCCCTCGCTGATGGAGGTGATGCACACGCTGGCGGGCGCGTAGTCGTTCATGGGCTCGTCCGGGCCCTCCTGGTCGCTCACGGTGACGCCGATCTGCGGGCGGATCACCTTGCCGTGCTCGATCAGCTGCTGGGCGATGGGGTAGGCCGTCTCCACGGGGATGGCGAAGCCCAGGCCCTCATAGCTGCCGGAGGAATAGAAGCTGCCACGGTACTTCAGGGTGTTGATGCCGATCAGGTTGCCCTGGTAGTCGAACAGGCCGCCGCCGGAGTTGCCGCTGTTGATGGGCGCGTCGTGCTGGATGTAGTTCACGTTGCGGGTGGTGTTGCTGCCGCTCATGCTGGTGCGCTCCAGCGCGGAGATGATGCCGCGGGTGACGGTGTTGGCCAGGATCTCGCCGCCGGGGTTGCCGATGGCGATGACCGTGGAGCCCACGGGCAGGCTCTCGGAGGCGCCGATGGTGACGGGGACCAGCGTGTCGGCCTGGTCCTCAACCTTCAGCACGGCCAGATCCATGGCGGAATCCGCGCCCACCAGGCTGGCGTCCACCTTGTCGCCGTTGGGCATCAGCACCTGCCAGGCGCTGCCGTCCTCGATGACGTGGTAGTTGGTCAGCACGTAGCCGCCCTCGGCGATCACCACGCCGCTGCCCTGGGCCACGGTGGTGTTCTGCACGCCGTTGCTGCGGTCCCAGCCCTCGGTCTGGGTGATGATGCCCACCACGGAGTTGGCGTTCTTCTGGGCCACGTAGATGGCGGGGCTGGTGTCCTCGGTGGGCGCGGCGACCTCCACTTCGGTGGTCTCGGCGGAGGCGGTGCGGTTGGCGCCCGTCAGCGCGAAGGTGCCGCCCACGGCCAGCGCGCACACCAGCGCCAGCATCGTCAGCATCGTCAGGCCGCGATTATTGCGGCTGCGACGGTTCTTTTTCTGCATATTCGTCTTCATATCTATCTGCTCCTCTCAGTGTAATATGCCCATTGGGGCGACCGGGCACTCATCCCCGATCGCTGGGAATATTATAAGAGCAGGAAAGGTCAAAGTCAATAAACAAACATCACATGATTTGTGAACGAATTGAAAACGTGTCTAAAGGAAAAATGTGAAATGGGGACGGTTCTCATTTCACGTTTTTATGTGAAACGGGGACGATTCTCATTTCACATAATCATGAACTGGGTAGATATTTGTAGGGGCGGCGTTGCGCCGCCCGCCTTTCCCCTGATCGCATTCCGCAATTCCGCGCGGCAGCGATTGGGACCCGGCTCTGCCGGGGGCGGGCGCCGCAACGGCGCCCCTACATCTGTTTGATGCACGCGTATTCTTTTGAGACCGTCCTTTTTTGCGTCAACCCCGGCCCTTCCCCGCCTTGTTCAGCAAAAAGCCCAGGCCCGCGCCCACGGCGCCGCCGGCGATGTGAGCCATGTACGACACGTTGTCCCGCACGGTGATGGCCTGCCAGACCTGCTGGCCGATGTAGAGGATCGCCACCAGGATGAACGTCACGGGGATCGCGCCGCCCTCGGTGCGGGTGATGGAGGACAGCAGGATCAGGGCGAACACGATGCCGCTGGCCCCCAGGAGCATCGTGCCGGGGAAGAAGATGAAGTTGATGAGGCCGGTCAAGAGCGCCGTCGCCAGCATCACCAGCGCCAGGTTCGCCGAGCCGTACTTCTCCTCCAGCATCGGCCCCACCAGCAGCACATACATCATGTTGTTCAGCAGGTGGTTCCAGTCGGCGTGGCCGAACACGTGGCACACCATTCTCAGCCAGGTCAGCGGGTTCGTCAGCGGGGCGCGGTACACGCTGAACAGCGCGCGGTTGCTGGCCCCGTCGGTCAGCAGGTTCAGCACCATCGCCAGCAGGCAGACCCCCGCGAACCCCAGCACCGCCGGGGAATTGAACGCCAGGCGAAAGCCCCGGCGTTTGTCCGCTCGATTCATCGGTCGTCGCTCCTCATCCGTAAATGTCCCGGAGGGAAATTCCCTCCCGTTTCGCGATTGCCGCCAGGTCGTCGTACTCCGCCTTCACCCGGCTCACGCCGTATCCCTCGGAACGCTTGGCCCGGACGGGGCCGTAAGCGGTGTCCACGGTGGTCGCCTTGCGAGCGAGGGTGTAGCGCCGCAGGGTCTGGGTGCGCACGCCCAGGGTGGTGGTGTGCTTGAGCATCAGCGCGGCGAACGCCCGCTCCTGCTCCACCGGGCACAGGCAGGCCAGCAGCACGCCCGGGCGACCCTTCTTCATCTGGATGGCCTCGGTCCACACGTCCAGCGCCCCGGCCTCCAGCAGCGCCTGGGCCGCGAAGGCGATCTCCTCGCCGGTCATGTCGTCCAGGTTGCACTTCAATTCCGCCACCTCGCCCGCGCCGCCGTCGCTCTCGCCCAGCATCGCCCGCACGCAGTTGGCCCACTCGAAGTCCTTGGCGCCCATGCCGTAGCCCGTCTTTTCCACGGCCATGGGCGGCATCGGCCCGAAGGCGCCCGCGAAGTGCTTCAACAGCGCCGCGCCGGTGGGGGTGCAGAGCTCGCCGCGAATGGCGCCGCCGTAGATGGGCACGCCCTTCAGGATGTAGGCCGTGGCGGGAGCCGGCACCGGCAGCACCCCGTGGGCGCAGCGCACTTCCCCGCTGCCCACGTGCACCGGCGACACCACCACCTTCTCCGGCGCGAGGCGCTCCATCAGCGCGCACACGCCCACCACGTCGGCCACGGCGTCCAGGGTACCCACCTCGTGGAAGTGGATCTGATCCACCGGCTGGCCGTGGGCGGCGCTCTCCGCCTCGGCGATCAGCCCGTACACCGCCTTCGCGTCCGCCTTCACCCGATCCGACACCGGCAGGCCGTCGATGATGCCGCTGATGTCGCTCAGATGGGCGTGATGATGGTGCGCGTGGTCATGCCCGTGATGTTCATGGTCATGGTCGTGATGGTGCTCATGATCGTGGTCGTGCTCATGATCATGGTCGTGCTCATGCCCGTGATGGTGCTCATGCTCGTGCACGTCGTGGGAGTGTTCCTCCTCGCCGTCCACGGTCACGGCGATGTGGGTGCCGGTGATGCCGCACTTGGCCTCCGCCCGGCGTTCAAATCGCACCCCGGGCAGGCCCATGGCGTTCATGTCGTCGATAAAGGCCCGGGGATCGTCCAGCAGCTCCGACAGCGCCGCCATCAGCATGTCCCCCGCCGCGCCCATGTTGCATTCGATGTAAAGCGTCTTCATGCGTCCAATCCCCTCATCTGGTTGATCCGGTTCGCCAAAAATCCCGCGCCGAAGCCGTTGTCGATGTTCACCACCGAGATCCCGCTGGCGCAGGCGTTCAGCATGCTCAACAGCGCCGACAGCCCGCCGAAGTTGGCCCCGTAGCCCACGGAGGTGGGCACGGCGATCACCGGGCAGTCCACCAGCCCGCCGATCACGCTGGCCAGCGCGCCCTCCATGCCCGCCACGGCCACCACGCAGCGCGCCGACTGCAGCTCCTCCATGTGGGACAGCAGCCGGTGCAGCCCCGCCACGCCCACGTCGTACAGGCGCGTGACCCGGCTGCCCAGGGTCTCGGCGGTCAGGGCCGCCTCCTCGCACACGGGCAGGTCGCTGGTGCCGCCGGAGGCCACCACCACGCTCCCCCGCAGGGGCTTCTCCACGCGGTTGGCCACGCCCACCCGGCTCAGCGGCTCGTAGAACAGCGGCGCGACCTTCCCCACCGCCTCGGCCTTGTCGGCGTCCATGCGGGTGATGAGGATGTTCTCGCTTCCCGCGGCCACCATTATCTCCACGATCCCGGCGATCTGTTCGGCGGTCTTGCCCGCGCCGTAGATCACCTCGCCGGAGCCGTTGCGCAGGCCGCGGTGATGGTCGATCTTGGCGTAGCCAATGTCCTCGTAGGGAGCCTGGGCGAACAGGCCCAGGGCCGCCTCCGGGGTCATCTCCCCGCTTTGCACCGCCTGGAGGGCCTCCAGGAGCTTTTCTCTGTCCATGACGATTCCTCCGATGGGGAAACGACCTCATCCGTTTTTCGGCAAAATTGCAAGCAATTTCACCGAAATCCACCTTCCCCTAAAGGGGAAGGCAAGGGTCCCAAAAGCCTTCCCCTTTAGGAGGTTCGAGCGCCTGGAAAACAGTCCTGTGGACTGTTTTCAGCGAGAACGGGCTGGTAAGCCCCCGTCAGTGGCACGGCGTCAGCCGTGACGGATGAGGTCGTCTCCCTGCTTCTTATCTCGCCTTCAAATCCAGCAGCACCGTCTCAAACCACGGCGCAAGCGCCCCGCGGAGGGCCTCCCGCTCGTTGGCGGCCCGGGCGAACTGGTCCGCGGGCAGCTGCAAGCGGGCGGCGTCGTGGAACACCCGGACGCGAAAGTCCGTATAGCCCATCTCGAACAGCGCCGTCTCCGCGCCCTCCACCCGCCGCAGGAGCTCCGCGGTGATGGGCGTTCCGGCGGGCACGCGGGTGGCCAGGCAGGCGTAGGCAGGCTTGTCCCAGGTGAACAGCCCGGCCTCCCGGGAATACCGGCGCACGTCCGCCTTGGTGAGGCCGCACAGCCGAAGGGGCGACAGCACGCTGAGCTCCTTCAGCGCCCGCATGCCGGGGCGGTCCCCCGCGTCGTCGGAGGCGTTGGTGCCGTCCATGACGGTGTCATAGCCCTGCGCCCTGGCCTCCCGGATCAGCGCGGAAAAGATGGCCTGCTTGCAGAAGTAGCAGCGGTTTTCGGGATTGCTCCGCACGGTCTCGTCGGCCAGCACGTCCAGCGGCACCACGGTCAGCTTCGCCCCCAGCTGCTCCGCCAGGCGCAGCGCGTCAGCCCGCTCGAAGGCGGGCTGGAAGGCCGACTGGGCGTAGAAGGCCCCCGCGTCGCAGCCGCAGGCCACGGCGGCATAGAGCAGGTAGGCGCTGTCCACCCCGCCGGAAAAGGCCAGGGCCAGCCGGGGATGTTTGCCAAAGAAGTCCTGCAGCGACTGCGGCACGGCGTTTCTGTCCACTTCTGCCCCTCCCCTCCGATTCACCGTTTTATCATACCACATTGGGAGGATTTGCGCAACGGGGGAACGGAAAACAGGGCAGGACAACATCATCTACCATGCAGGAAATCGACCTCATCCGTCTTTGACGAAAAATGCAAGCATTTTCCGCCAAATCCACCTTCCCCATAGGGGAAGGCTTTGGGCGCTGCGCCCCGGGGTTCCCGCGTCACCGACACAGCTCCGCCACGACGGCGTTGATCTCCTTGCCGTCGGCCTTGCCCTTCAGCGCGGGCATGATGGCCTTCATGATCTGGCCCTTGTTCTTCGTGGCAAGCACGTCCGCGAAATTGGCGTTCAGGAACGAGCGGATCTCGTCGCCCGACATCATCTTCGGCGCGTATTCGCAGATCACGTCGTAGGCGAACTGATACTCCGCCTTCAGCTCCGCCCGCTCGTCCGGGCAGGTGTCCAGCTGCTCCCGGGCGGTCTTCTTGGATTTCAGGATCACCTGGTCCACCAGCGCCTCCGGGATGTCCTCCCGGTTCCCGGCGTCGATGGCCGCCTTCTTCACGTCGGCGATCAGCGTGGAGATCACATTCTTCCGCTCCTTGTCCCGGGCCTTCATGGCCGCGACCATGTCCTTGTGCAGGGTCTCAAAGGTCATTTTCCATATCCTCCGTTTCTGTCTTGAATGACTATTCCGCCCAATGGAAGTTCCCGCTGCCCGCGCCCAGCTGGAAGTGGCACTTCACGATGCCCAGGTCCACCTTCAGCAGCGTGCCGAAGCGCCCGGCCCGGGCGGTCACCGCGTCGCCGTTCCGCTCGAAGCGGAACTTCTGCTGGTTCACGGCGGTGGGCGCCAGCAGCGCGGCCTCCACGCCCCGCCGGAACCACTCCGGCGAATCGTCGGCCAGGTTGCTCACCTCCGTCGCCGCCTTGCTCTTGCGGGCGCCGCCCGGGGTCCTGCCGTAGCCCAGGGAGATGAGGATGACCTCCTTCTCCCCGGGTCCGACGACGGCCCGGCTCTTGCCATGGGTCAGCGCCACCCAGCAGGTGTTCAGGCCCAATTCCTGCGCCTTCAACACCAGCAGCTCCCCGTAGAAGCCGCACCGCTCCTCCAGGTCCGGGGCCTTGCTGCCCACCAGCGCGATATAGTTCTTCGCGTTCTCAAACCGGCCGTAGTGGGCCAGGCGGGAGTTGAAGCACTCCGGCTCGTCGTAGAGGATCTGCATCCTCAGCCCGCCCGCCGCGTTCAGCTCCGCGGCGCAGGCGTCGAGGGCCTTGCGCACGTCGCCGGGAATCGGCCGCTCCAGATACTGGCGCACGCTGTGCCGCGCCCGCATCACTTCCATCGCGTTTTGGATCTCGCTCATATCAACGCCTCCCCCGTCAGACGTACCGGATGCCCGCCGCGCGCAGCTTCTCCCGGGCCTTCTGGATCTTCCTTTCCGGCAGCACCGTGGCCGTTCCCTCCCGGACGATCTCCGCCAGGATGCCCCGCTTCGCCGCGCCCAGCGCCGTGGCGGTCACGCAGCCGTACTCGTCCAGGCCGCACAGGTGCAGCCGTTCAAACCGCTCCTCCCGGATGTGCTTCAACAGCGCCCCGTTGGTCAGGGCGTCCCCGAAGTACTTGTCGTACACCTGATCCGACACCACGTCCAGCCCGCCGTACAGCGCCGCGCCCTCGGTTCCCGCCAGGGAATAGCCGAACAGCAGGCGGTTGGTGGGCAGGTTCTGGATCAGGTGGCGGATGTAGATCACGTGCTCGTACCGATGCGCCAGCCCGTTCACCGCCGCCGTCAGCTGCGCCGTGTCGTAGGCGAACTTCGGCATCCTCTTCTCCCACAGGTAGTCGTTCTGCATGTCGATCACCAGCAGCGCCGTCTTCATCGCCGTTCCCTCCCGTCGCGCAATGTCCGCCCTGCCCCGCTTCCGTCTCCCAGCGCCAGCTCGTACATGCTGAAGGGGATGGTGCCGGTGGTGGGGTCGATCAGGTCGTGGTAGAACGCCAACGCGTCTCTCTCCTCCCCGGCCTTCGCTTCTCTCATCCGCATCCGTCGCCTCTCCCGGCAGGTGTTCCCCGCTCACAGCGCCTCCCTGGGGCAGTTCCGCACGCACTCCATGCACAGGATGCACTCCGTGCCGTTTTTCCGATTCCTCGAATTGTCCGTCACGTCCACGTCCATGGGGCACACCCGCTTGCACTTTCCGCAGGACACGCACTTCGCCGTGTCGCACTTCACCCGCAGCAGCGCATGGGCGCTCATGGGCTTCAGGAACACGGTGATGGGGCAGACATACTTGCAGAAGGCCCGGTTGTCCCTGAACGCATACGCCAGAATGATCCCCACGGCGTAGTACAGCGCGTTCCCGACGATGAACGCCCAGAACATGATCCGCTCGAGGTTCCCCACGTGGGCCAGGAACAGCGCGCCCACGAACACGAGGGACAGCGCGAAGGTGACGTACCGAATCCAGCCCAGCTTCCGCCGGGGCCCCGCCGGCACCTTGTAGGGCAGGAAATCCAGCACCATCGCCGTCCAGCAGGCGTAGCCGCACCAGCCGCGCCCGAAGATCAGGGGGCCGAAGATCTTCGCCACCGCGTAGTGGATCGTGGCCGCCTCGAACACGCCGGTGAACAGGTAGTACCAGAAGCCCTCGATCTGCATGTTCTCCCCGCAGATCAGCCCCAGGTAGATCAGCATGTAGAGCCCCACCAGCAGCTGGACCACCCGCCGGGCGTGCCGGTTCTTCCGGATGAACAGCGCGGTCCCCAGCGCGATGGAGGCGCCGATGTAGCTGAAGTTGAACAGGTAGAAGAGATTCCCCTTGGCCAGCCAAAGCGCCACGGCCACGGCCTCGAACACCGCCAGCATCAGCAAGGGCACGGCGTATTTTTTCATTGGTATCTCCCCCGCAAGTCTCCTAGTCTTCCGCCACGGCGGCCTCCGCGGCCGCCATGATCCCGTCCACGTCGGCCCCGATGATGTCCAGCCCCACGGCTTCGAGCTTCCGCACGTCCCGGATGCCGTAGTAGCCCTGGGCCAGGGCCTCGACGTAGCCGAAGCCGAAGGCCTCCGGCACGTAGTGCCCGCCTGCCGTGGTCACGTAGTAGAGCCGCTTCCCCCGGCAAAGGCCCACCGGCACGCCCTCCTCCGAATACCTGAAGGTGATGCCCACCACGTTGACCTGCTCCAGGTATTGCTTCAGCGCCGCCGGGAAGGACAAATCCCAGTAGGGCGCGGCGATCACGATGATCTCCGCCCGGGCGAACTGCCGCGCCAGGTCAAGCATCCCGTCGTCAGCCTCCTCCCCGGCCGCGAGCCGGTCCCGCCGGTTGAGGAAGGCCTCGTCCACGGCGGGGAAGGCGATGTCCTCCAGGCGGACCTCCTCATAGGGCGCGCCCAGCTTTTTCAGCAGCGCCTCCGCCAGTCGCCGGGTCCTGGATTCCCTGCGCACGCAGGCGTTGACATACAGTATCGGTCTTGCCATCCACATTTCCTCCCGTTCTATTCATGGGGCTTGTGAAGCCTGGACGCGACATACTCGAGGATCGTCTGCCCGCCGCTGGCTCCCAGCTTCTGGAAGAAGGACAGGGCCTCCTGCTGCCGCTCCCGGGGCAGCCTGCGGATCGCCGAGAGGATGGCCTCGGCGCTCCGCCACTTCTGCTGGCCGATCTCCCGGAAGCTGTCCGCGCCGGTGGACTCGAACACCGAGAACACGATCTCCGTCATGTCCCGCCGGGATTCATCGTCCGTGTGCATCAGCCACTCGCTCAGGAACCGGTCGAACCACCGGCTCGCGCCGGACAGCTCGGCCCCGACGAAGCGGTTCCGGGACACCTCCCAGCTGAAGCCGTCGTGCTGGAAGATGCCGGTCTGGGCGCTCTTGACCACGCGGTTCTCCGCCAGGGAAGTGAGCATCATCCCGATGACGGAGGTGTCCGGCACGATGCTGACGATCTTCGGCAGGATGCGCCCATAGCCCTCCGACTGGAGCATCTCCTCGTGGAAGCCGGGCCCGTCGTTGGTGTAGACGGCCAGAATGCGGTCCTGGAGCGCCGGCTGGCACCGGGCCGCGGCGTAGACCGCCAGATTGCCGCCCTTGGAGTGGCCGCCCACGCGGATCACACCGCCCAGGGCCTCGCCCACCCCGTCCAGGTACCGCGCGCTCCGCCGCTGGCCCTCGGTCTCATGCTGGAAGCTGAGGTTGCAGTCCTCCCGCCAGCCCACCAGCGTCCCGTCGGTGCCCCGAAAGGCCACGTAGGCGCTGTCGTCGGGGAGCAGGAACGTCACGGCGGCCAGCTGGGTCTCCTGCTCGGCGTCCGTGTCGTCCAGGTACCGGCACAGCTTCATCTCCCCGAAGCGCGCGCCCTCCGCCATCTTCTCCATCAGCAGCGGCGAGCGGGCCGTGAAGGACTTCACCGCCAGCACCTCCTCGCGGGTGTGGCGCCGGAAGAAGGCCTCGCAGGCCTCGCGCAGCGGGATCGCGTCCCCGTCCGCGGGCACGATCCCCCGGAAGTCCGTGTAGATCAGCTCCGCGAGCACGAGGTTGTCCACCTCGTTGAAGGGATCGACGGCCAGGGGCACGTCCGCGCGCCATTCCAGATAATCGAAGATGTTTGCCATGGGCGTCCCCGCCTTTCAAAGGATCCCCCGCCCGAAGCGACGGTGGTCCCTATCATTATACCCCCTGGAAATCGAATCGGCAACCGGTTTTTGCGCTTGTGTTTCCAGAATATCCGGGTTATAATGGGACAAACGCAGAGCCCCGCGACCGACCTACGCTCATCAGGAGGGAGCCCATGAACAACTTCAACTTCTATTCCCCCACCTACTTTGCCTTCGGCAAGGATGCCGAGAACCAGGTCGGCGCGCTGGTGAGGCGCTTCGACGGCTCAAATGTACTGCTCCACTACGGCGGCGGCAGCGTGGTGCGCTCCGGGCTGCTGGAGCGGGTCAAGGCCTCCCTGGACCGGGAGGGCATCGAATACGTGTCCCTGGGCGGGGTGAAGCCGAACCCCAGGAGCGGCCTGGTCTACGACGGCATCGACCTGGCCCGGCGGGAGGGCGTGAACTTCGTGCTGGCCCTGGGCGGCGGCAGCACCATCGACTCCGCCAAGGCCATCGCCGCGGGCGCGGTGTACGACGGCGACTTCTGGGACTTTTACGCCGGCAAGCCCATCGAGAAGGCCCTGCCCGTGGGCACGGTGCTCACCATCGCCGCGGCGGGCAGCGAGGGCAGCCCGGACTCCGTGATCACCAACGAGCGCGGCATGTACAAGCGCGGGGCCAGCGGCGACGCCATCCGCCCCCGTTTCTCCGTGCTGAACCCGGCGCTGACCCAGACCCTGCCGCCCTACCAGACGGCCTGCGGCATCACGGACATCCTCGCCCACCTCTACGAGCGGTACCTGACCAACACCAAGGAAGTGGAGGTCACGGACCGGCTGATCGAGGCGCTGATGCTGACCATGATCCACGAGGGCCCGCGGGTCATCGAGAACCCGGACAACTACGAGGCCCGCGCCAACATCATGTGGGCGGGCATGATGGCCCACAACAACGCCTGCGGCGTGGGCCGCAGCCAGGACTGGAACAGCCACAACATCGAGCACGAGCTCTCCGCCCTCTACGACTGCGCCCACGGCGCGGGCCTGGCCGTGACCATGCCGGCGGTGTTCCGATATGTGATGCACCACGACGTGATGCGCTTTGCCCAGGTGGCCGTGCGGGTCTGGGGCTGCCCGATGGACTTTTTCCATCCCGAGGCCACGGCCCTGGCGGGCATCGAGGCCCTGCGCCGGTTCATCACCGATCTGGGCATGCCCCGGAACTTCTACGAGCTGGGCGCCCATGAAGCCGACATCCCGAAGCTGGTGGACATGCTCTGCAACGGCGACGGCCGCCCCGGCTTCATCACCGGCTTCGTGACCCTGAACGCGGAGGACTGCGCGAACATCTATCACATGATGGTCTAGAGTGTGTTTCCAAAGTCCCGAACGTCCATTTTCGGCGTCTCAGACTGCATTTCTGTGTTGCTTTTCCTCGACTTGCATCCACGGGCCTGCCGGCCCCATCTCGCTGAAAACAGTCCGCTGGACTGTTTTCCGGGCGCTCGATGCCAGTAAGCCTTCGGAAAATCGCCTTGAAATACAGCCTGATACCCTCAAAACTGCACATCCTCGACTTTAGAAACACACTCTAGCGTTCCCCGCAAGAGACCAAAGATCCCATGCCGGCAGCCCGGCATGGGGTCTTTGTCGTCTTCTTTTGGGTTCTTCACGGAAAGTGGATGACAGCGTGTCGAAGTCCAGTCATCCTGAGCGGAGCGAAGGATCTGTACGCAATGTCTACAGACTACGTTTTACCAATCGCACAACATTCCGTGAAACCCCGCCCTTTGTCGGTTGCGAAGGGCCCGGGGCTCTGGTATAATAAGGTGATTCCGATTCAACGAGGTATTTTGCAGATGTACGAAAGCGAACAACTCGCCCTCCCCACCGGGGCCCCGGAGCAATACACCGACCTTTCCGGCCTGACGGAGGCCGAGGCGGCGCGGCGGCTGGCCGCGGGCCGGGGCAACGCGGCGGCGAAGGACGACGGACGCACGCCCCTTCAAATCGTGGCGAAGAACCTGTTCACCTGGTTCAACCTGCTGAACGTGCTGCTGGCGCTGGCCCTGGCGCTGGTGGGGGCGTGGCGGAACATGCTGTTCATGGGCGTGGTGGTGTCCAACACGCTGATCGGCGCCGTTCAGGAGCTGCGCGCCCGCAAGACCGTAGCGGAGCTGAAGCTGCTGGCCCAGACCCCCACGGCGGTGCGGCGGGACGGCGCCCAGAAGCGCGTCTCCCCGGAGGCGCTGGTGCAGGGCGATCTGATCGTGCTGCGCGCCGGGGACCAGGTGCCCGCGGACGCCGTGGTGCGCGAGGGCGCGGGCAGCGCCGACGAGAGCCTGCTCACCGGCGAGAGCGACCCCGTGTCCAAGGCCGAGGGCGACTGGCTGTACAGCGGCAGCGCCGTGGTGTCCGGCGGCTTCACCGCCCAGCTGGTGCACGTGGGCGAGGCCAGCTACGCCAACCGGCTCACCCGCCAGGCCCGGAAGATCAAGCAGCCCAAGTCGGCGCTGATGGCCGATTTGAACCGGCTGGTGCGCTTCGTGTCCATCGCACTGATCCCCATCGGGCTCATGCTGCTGGGCAAGCAGCTCTGGATGCAGCGCATCCCGATTCAAGAGGCCGTGCCCGGCGCGGTGGCCGCCATGGTGGGCATGATCCCCGAGGGGCTGATCCTGCTGACCAGCGTGGCGCTGGCGGTGGGCGTCATCCGGCTGGGCAAGCGCAAGACGCTGGTGCAGGAGCTGTACGGCATCGAAACCCTGGCCCGGGTGGACGTGCTGTGCCTGGACAAGACCGGCACCATCACCACCGGCGACATGTCCCTGGAAAAGATCATTCCCCTGGGGGACGCCGACGAGGCCGAGTGCCGCGAGGCGCTTTCCCGCTTCCTGGGCGCGGACGAGCGGCTGAGCCCCACGATGCGGGCCCTGGCCGCCGCCGTCACGCCGGCGGAGGAGGTCCCCGCGGCCACGCTGCCCTTCGACTCCGCCACCAAGCGTTCGGCCTACACCTTCAAGGACGGCGCGACCTACGTCCTCGGCGCGCCCTCCTTCGTGCTGCCGGAGGATGAGATCTGGCAGGCCCCGGCTCGCCAGGCCGCCGGGCAGGGCCTTCGGGTGCTGCTGCTGTGCGAATGCGCGGGCGCCATCCGGGGAGGCGCCCTGCCCCCCGTCGCCCGGCCCCTGTGCCTGCTGGCCCTCAGCGACACGCTGCGCCCCAACGCCGAGCAAACCCTGCGCTACTTCTCGGGCCAGGGCGTGAAGGTGAAGCTGATCAGCGGCGACGACCCCCGCACCGTGTCGGCCATCGCCGAGCGGGTGGGGCTCCGCGACGCGGACAAGTGGGTGGACGTGGCGAGCCTGAAGGACGAGGAGCTGGCCGGGGCCGCCGAATCCTGCGCGGTGCTGGGCCGGGTGACGCCCCAGCGCAAGCGGGCGCTGGTGGAGGCGCTGAAGGCCGCGGGCCACACCGTGGCCATGACCGGCGACGGCGTAAACGACATTCCCGCGCTGAAGGCGGCGGACTGCTCCGTGGCCATGCCCGGGGGCTCCGACGCGGCCCGGCACGCGGCCCAGCTGCTGCTGCTGGACGCCGACTTCGCCGCCCTGCCCGCCGTGGTGGACGAGGGCCGGCGGGTCATCAACAACATCACCCGCGCCGCCTCGCTGTTCCTGGTCAAGACGCTGTATTCCTTCGCGCTGGCGGGGCTTGTGCTGTTCCTGCCCACCCGCTATCCGTTCCAGCCGATCCAGCTGACGCTGATCTCCTCCCTGACCATCGGCGCACCGTCCTTCTTCCTGGCCCTGGAGCCCAACCGCGAGCGGGTGCGGGGCAACTTCCTGCGCAACGTGCTCGCCCGGGCCGTCCCCGGGGCGCTGGCCGTGACGGTCTGCGCGCTGGCCGCCTGCCTCCTGGAGAAGCTGGGCTGGAGCCGGGAGGCCTGCTCCACGCTGGCCACCCTCTCCGCCGCGGCGGCGGGGCTGGTGACGCTGCTGGTCACCTGCCTGCCCTTCACCCGCCTGCGGGCGCTGGTGTTCGCCGCCATGTGCGCCGGCATGGCCCTGGCCGTCACCCTCGTGCCGGGGGTGTTCTACCTGGTTCCCCTGACCGGCGACCAGTGGCTCACCCAGCTGGGTCTCGCCTGCGCCGCCGCGGCCATCATCCTGGCGGCGCGAAGAATCGTGGCGAAGCGCCAGGACCCCGCCACCCGCTGACCGGAGCACAGGCAAAGGAAAAGGGCTGCCTCAAAACATCAATGTCCGGCATCCACCGTAGGGACGCCATTCATGGCATCCCTACGGGTGAAAACAAGCATGGAAGTATGTTTTGAGACAGCCCCTTTTGGAAACATCCGCTACTCCGACACCTGTTGCAGCGCCGGCCGCCCCGCGCCCCGGCGGATGTGGGCGCAGTCGTTGAACAGCTCCACCCGGGGAAAGACATAGGCCCCGTCGTTCACGGGGAACTCCAGAATGATGATCGAGGTGAAGTCATAGGGCAGCACCGACGCCACATAGGGAAAGGGCAGGTTCAAGAGGTGCGCCAGCACGCACGCGCCGGAGCCGCCGTGGCTGAACACCGCGAAGGTGGCGTCGGAGCCCCGCTCGCAGAAGTACCGCAGGCCCTCGTGCCGGTAGCCGTGTGCCGCCAGGAGTGCGTCGAACTTCGGCGCGATCATCCCGTAGTATTCCGTGGCGGCGTTCCCGTCGAAGTAGGGGTGCTTCCGCCAGTCCTGGCCCAGGAAGTCGAAGCCCTCCGCCAGCATCCGATCCCCCAGCGTCCATGGATGGCCCTCGTGGGGAATGCCGTCCCCGCCCCAGGAAATCTCGTGCATGTAGTCCAGGGTCGTCACCGGAAGATTCAGCCGCTTCGCCGTGAAGGAAGCGGTCTCGGCGGCGCGCCCGCAGGGCGAGGCGTAGATCTCCGTGATCCCCTCGCCCGCCAGCCGCTCCGCCGCGGCCTTCGCCTGCCGCCGACCCTCCTCCGTCAGGCAGTCGCGCACGTAATCCGGCTCCCCGTGCCGCACAAATACGATCCTCATAGCCTCATCCTCCCTGCTTCGGAACGGCTCCGGCGGCGTTTGCCCGCGCCCACGGGATCGCGAACCGCTCGGGCATGGCGGGGCCCCGCCCATGCCGCGCGGCTGACGACGCTTCGTTCCGCTATTCTGTCACAGCCTCGGCCCGTTTGTCCGCCGGTCGCGCCGGCCCGCCGAGCGTCAAAGCCCCAGGGCATAGCCCGCCGCGACGCCTATCGCCGCGGAGAGCCCGATCAGCAGCACCGGGTGCTTCTTCCGAAAGGCCAGCACGGCCATGGCGACAAATATTCCCGCGCTGACCGCCGTCCGCGCCCAGGGCGCGCCGGGCGGCGCCGCGAACACCTCCCTGCCGACGGAGAGCAGCGCCGCCGCGATCAGCCCCACCACGGCGGGTCGAAGGCCGGTCATGGCCCCCTCCACCCCGCGGCTCTGGCGGAATTTCCCATAGAATCTCGCCACCAGCAGTATCACCGCGAACGACGGCAGCACCACCCCCAGCGTGGCGCAGGCCGCGCCGCCCACGCCCGCCGTGACTCGGCCCACATAGGTGGCGATGTTCACGGCGAAGGGCCCGGGCGTGCTCTCGCTGACGGCGACGAAGTCCACGATGTCCGCGGTGTCCATCCACCCGTGGGCCAGCGCCTCCGACTGGATCAGCGGCAGCATGGCGTAGCCCCCGCCGAAGGTGAACAGCCCGATCTTGAAGAAGGTCCAGAACAGCTCCAGAAATATCATCGCTTCGCCCTCCCCGCCCGGGAACAGGCGACGCCCAGCAGCCCGCTGGCCAGGATTACCGGTATGGCGCTGACGCGGCCGAAGGCCACGGCGGCGAAGGCGAGGGCCATCACGGCGATTTCAAACCAACGCTTTCTGCACTGCCGGAACAGGCTCCAAAGGGCCTTCAGGATCAACGCCAGCACGCCCGCGCGGACGCCCCAGAAGGCGTAGCGCACCGCCCGGACGCCCTGGAGCGCCTGGAGGACACAGGACACGCCCAGGATGATCAGGAAGGAGGGCAGCACCACCCCCAGCGTGGCGCAGACCGCGCCGCCCACGCCCGCCGTTTTGCTGCCAATGAACGTGGCGGCGTTGATGGCGATGGGGCCGGGCGTGGATTCCGCGATGGCCACCACGTCCAGCAGCTCTTCCTCGCTGATCCATCGCCGGTTCTCCCCCGCCTCCCTCTGGATCAGCGGGATCATGGCGTAGCCCCCGCCAAAGGTGAACAGGCCGATCTTCCCGAAGGTCAGGAACAGCTCCAGGAGAATCCTCCGCTTCCCGCGTCCGTCCTTTCCCATGCTTCGCCTCTCCCTCCGCGATATTCATACTAGAGTGTGTTTCTAAACGCATAATCACAAAGATTATGCAAGAAGGATACGGATGCAGGCCAGATGGACGAAGGCAAGGAAACGGGAAGCGAGCT
>OMZP01000058.1 GCA_900315585.1 uncultured Eubacteriales bacterium
AAGGGCGACCACAACACGTTCAGCCTCCCCGTGCGTGGCACCTATCTGAAGTTCGAGCCGGAGGAGAGCGGACAGCTCTTCGTCTACCTCGTACAGAACGGCATGACCGACAACGCCAAGGGCGACGACGCCGCCAGGCTGAAGAAGAACGGCCCATGGCTTCGCCGCCGTGCGGTATACATTACCGACGAGACCGGCCATCCCGTAGCCATCGACGACCTCAGCGGATGGCAGGCCGCCGGTGACTGGAACCAGTACATCAACCCCGGCACGACGAACGCCGACCGGTTCCCTGGCTACCATAACTGGCACCTGAACTACTTCTGCGACGGCGTGACACGATGCGCATGGAAATTTGATGGTACCAACGAACTGGAAATCTCCACGGCCGACCCGGCAAAGGTAACCGACGACAAGAACGAGAAGAAATACAGCTGGTTCAACGCCTACGACCGCGACCATGACGGCAAGCTGACCGACAAGGAAAGCAAGGCGATGAACGACGATGCCAACAAGATTAAGACTTGGTGGACGGCAGAGAATTACTCGTATCCGACCACTAACGTGAATGGCAAGAACCTAGGCTTCACCTACACCCACACCAAGCTCGATGGTCCTCTGGAGGTGCTCCAGCTCTCCGACACGAGCTACGTGCTGCCGACGAAGGGCTACGTGCGCTACACATTCCAAGTCAAGGCCGGCAAGGTGTACTATGTGTTTGCCACGGGCTCGAAGCTCGGCTTCTGCGGCTTCGGCTTCCTGCCTGCAGGCTACCGCAGCAACCCGACGACATGGATCAACGCCGGACAGCCAAACGAATACGGTGAGTTCGACAGCAGTGTCTACGACAAACTGCCAAAGCCCAGCGACGACATCTACAAGGTCGGCGGCACGGGCCAGAACCGACTCATGGGAGGTGCGGTAACACTCAACGTCGCCAAGAAAGCCGGAGAGGACGGCAGCTACGATAGTTTCCACAAGGGCGGTTTCGTGCTGAGCAGCGACAAGGCATCGAACGGCACCACGTCGGACGGCGACGCCAGCGGCGAGGCTGTTTCCCAGGCCAAGCGCGACTTCGTCAATGTAACCCTTCAGCGTTCGTTCCGCAACAAGCGGTGGGCGGGCCTCTGCCTGCCGTTCACCGTTAGCGAGACGCAGATGAAGCGCATCTTCGGCGACGACATGCAGCTCATCACCGTCGACAGCGTGATGGCGGCACCGGGTCACGAGCGCACGCTCCACTTCACGCAGCATGTCAACCAGCTCTGCGAGGCCGGACGACCATACTTCGTCTACCCTAAC
The DNA here is from genome assembly GCA_900315585.1 of uncultured Eubacteriales bacterium. Taxonomy (GTDB): domain Bacteria; phylum Bacillota; class Clostridia; order Christensenellales; family Aristaeellaceae; genus UBA2862. Next base: position 1,303 of record OMZP01000058.1, read on the forward strand.
GTGAGCTGCATCGACGCCGGACAGTCCATCGGCACCTCGGTGACCTTCAACGGCGTGAGCTTCGAGGGTGTTGACACAGCAACGGTGGTGATGATCAACGACGCAGTGGTAGCCTACAACAAAACCGCCAATCCTGACAAGAAGATCGACATCTTCACCTATCAGGTGACGGGCACATATAACAAGTGTCTCATCCCGTGGATGAGCTATTACATGAAGAGTGTCGAGAGCGAGGACCAGAACAAGCTCTACCGCATTGTGCCTAAGAGCACGACCACGGCCAAGGGTTCTTACCTGCCGGGCTGCAACGTCTACCTCTTCCCCTACTCCTACGACCCGGAGGGCAAGAATCTGGCGAAGACGGGCGAGAGCGGCACGGGCAACGCCAAGCTGGCCTCGTTCTGGATCACAGGTGCGGAGGTCAGCGGTGGCTCGACGACGGGCATCGACGAGCTCATCAGCGACCTCAACGAGCAGAGCACGGCTTTCCACCAAGGCGTCTACGACCTCCAGGGCCACTGCGTGAGACGTGACAACAGCCTCGACGGCCTCCGCCGCGCTGGGCGCGCTCTGGGGCTGCACCGCAGGCGCCTCCGGTATATCCGGCACCTGCTCGCTGGAATAGGCGGTCATAAACTGGGCGCTGGCCTCGTACTGCTTGCGCAGCTCCTCCTTGGCCTCGCGCTCCTGGCGCTCCCGCTCTTCGCGGACGAAACCATCAGAAATCCGCCGCAGCGCGCTGAGCATCTCCTGAGACTGCTTGCGCATCCGCGTCACATTTTCCAGCATCCTGCCGGTGTTCGCGCTCAATTCCCTGGTCGCGTCCTGAACCCTGACTTTGGTCATTCCCTCAATGCACCCCCGTACACTTCTCATCGTCGGCCCAACCGGGCCTCTATTGGCAGCCGACCCTAGTCGGCCCTGGATAACTCTATGATGCGTCTGGCAAAGCCCGCGTCCGTCACGCAGGCGGCCATGCGACCGGGCTTGCCGATGGCGTCGCCCAACTCATAGGCCCCGGTGCGCACCAGCGGCACGCCGTGGCTGGCGCAGGCCTGGCCCACGGCCTTCACCGCGTTGTCGGAAGCCGCGCCGTCCAGCAGCGCCGCGAACACGCTCTCGCCCCGGATGGCCTGCACGCAGGCCTTCTCGCCGGTGATCAGCTTCCCGGCCCGGGCGCACAGCCCCAGAAGGCTCAGCATCCGGTCCATGGCGTCAGCCCTCGCCCGAGGGCTCGATGGCCTGGATCTGCGCCTCCAGCTGGGCGAACACGTCCGCGTCGATCTGCGCCTCCAGGGCGCGCTCCAGCGCGCGGCTCTTCTGGGCCTTGCGCAGGCACTCGATCCGCCCGCAGACATAGGCGCCGCGGCCCTGGGCCTTGCCGGTGCGGTCGATGTGGGCGTCGCCTTCGGACGGCTTCACCACCCGCAGCAGTTGGGCCTTGGGCTTCATCTCCCGGCACCCGACGCACATGCGCATCGGGATCTTCCGCGGTTTGGCTGGCATCAGTATTCCTCCGCGTCGTTCTGTCCCAGCTGGGCGGCCTCGGCCTCCACCTGGCTCTGACTCTTGATGTCGATCTTCCAGCCGGTCAGCTTGGCGGCCAGGCGGGCGTTCTGGCCCTCCTTGCCGATGGCCAGAGACAGCTGGTTGTCCGGCACCACCACCGCCGCGGCCTTCTCCGTCTCAGAGACGAACACGCTGAGCACGCGGGCGGGGTTCAGGGCGTTGGCGATGTATTCCGCCGGGTCCTGGGACCACTTGACGATGTCGATCTTCTCGGTCTTCAGCTCGTTGACCACGTTCTCCACGCGCATGCCCCTGGGGCCCACGCAGGAACCCACCGCGTCGATCAGCGGGTCCGTGGAGACCACGGCCATCTTGGTGCGGAAGCCGGCCTCGCGGGCGATGGACTTGATCTGCACCACGCCGGTGACGATCTCCGGCACCTCCAGCTCGAACAGGCGCTTCACCAGACCCGGATGGGTCCGGGAGACGAACACCTGCGGGCCGCGGCCCAGGCGGGAGACCTCCAGCACGTAGACCTTGATGCGGTCGTTCACCTGCAGCTCCTCGGTGGGCATCTGCTGGTTGGGCTCGAGCAGGCCCTCGGTGCGGCCCAGCTCCACGAACACCTGCTTGTTCTCCACGCGCTGCACGATGGCGGTGAGGATCTCGTTTTCCTTCTGGCTGTACTCGTCGTAGATCACGCCGCGCTCGGCCTCGCGCAAATGCTGCACGACCACCTGCTTGGCGGTCTGCGCCGCGATGCGACCGAAGTTCTTGGGCGTCACCTGCACTTCCACCAGGTCGCCGATCTCATACTGGGGCCGGATGGTGCGGGCCTCCTCCAGCGACATTTCGCACTGGGGGTCCTCCACCGTCTCCACCACCGTCTTGCGGGAAAGCACCTCCACCTCGCCCTTGTCGGGGTCAATGGTGGCGCGCACGTTGGCGTTCTTGCCGAAGTTCTTCTTGTATGCGGAAATCAGCGCGGCTTCAATCGCGCTGAAGAGCACGTTCTTATTGATGCGCCGCTCCTTGCTCAGAGCGTCCAGGGCGCTGAAAAATTCCTGGGAATCGATTCCGCCGTTTGCCATGGCAACCATCCTCCTGTCTTCTCCTCCGGCCCGTTGATGCCGGATGCGTGTTTTATCTCCTGAGGCTCACTTCGCGGGCGCGTCGTCCTGCAAATCCGCCTCGTCAAATTCGATCAGGGGCCGCACCAGGGCCACCGCCTTGCGGTCGAACCGCAGCGGCTCGCCGCCCTGGGGCGCGATCACGATCTGCCCGTCCTCCAGACCCACCAGCTCGCCGGTGAACTGCTTGCCGCCGTTCACGGGGCGGTAGGTCTTGAGCTCCACCATCATGCCCTGGGCGCGCTCGAAATCCCCGTCGGTCTTGAGCGGCCGGTCCGCGCCGGGAGAGGACACCTCCATGTAGTCGTAGTCCACCCGCTCCACCAGCGGCAGGATGCGGCGGTGGTAGGCTTCCAGATCATTGAGGGCGATGCCGTCCGGCTTTTCGATATAAAAGCGCAGAAAATGGCCGGTCGGCTCCTTGACCAGCTCAACGTCGACCAGCTCGACGCCCATTTCGTCGGCGATCTTCTGTGCAATTTGCTTGGCTTCCCTCACCGGCATGGACTTTCCCGGCAATACACACACCTCTCATCAGTTGGCTTCAAAAACACACCGCCGATGATCGGCGGTTGTTCAAGGCAGCAAAGCGTATTCTCACGAATACAAAGCCATTATACCACGTTTTTCCGAATAATACAACCGAATTTTCCCTGAAAAAGGGCTTCAAATGTTATATATTCGGCAGAAATGCGGGTTCGGAGACCAATTCCCCGTCCCGCAGGTGCTCGATGTGAGCTCCCAGGGAGCGCAGCTTGTCGCCAAATCGCTCGTAGCCGCGCATGATGTATTCCACGCCGGAGATCTCCGTCACGCCGTCAGCCATCAGCGCCGCGATGACCAGCGCGGCCCCGGCCCGAAGGTCCGTGGCGTTCACCCGCGCGCCGGAGAGATGGTCCACGCCGGTGATGATGGCGGTGGTCTCGATGACGCGGGAATTCGCGCCCATCTTCCGAAGCTCGTCCAGGAAGCGGAAGCGGTTCTCGAAGATGGTCTCGGTGACGATGCTGGTGCCGTTGGCCACGGTCAAAAGCGCCGACAGCGGCTGCTGCAGATCCGTGGGGAAGCCCGGGTAGCCCTGGGTCTTGATGTTCACGGCCCTGTAGTTCCGGTTGCTGCGCACGTGGATGATGTCGTCCTCGCTGGACACGTGCACGCCCATCTCCAGGAGCTTGGCCGACAGGGCCTCCATGTGGGTGGGGATCGCGCCGGTGATCACCACGTCGCCGCCGGTGGCGGCCGCCGCGATCATCAGCGTGCCGGTCTCGATCTGGTCCGGCACCACGGTGTAGTTCGTGCCGTGCAGGTGCCGCCCGCCGCGAATGCGGATCACGTCGGTGCCCGCGCCCTTCACCACCGCACCCATGGCGGAGAGGAAGTTCGCCAGGTCCACGATGTGGGGCTCCTTGGCCGCGTTGTGGATGCAGGTGGTGCCGCTGGCGGACACGGCGGTGAGCATGCTGTTCACGGTCGCGCCCACGCTGGGCATATCCAAAAAGATGTCCCCGCCGATCAGCTCGTCGGCGCTGGCCATGATCACCCCGCCGGGGGTGTCCACGTCCGCGCCCAGGGCGCGCATGCCCTTCAGCGTCTGGTCGATGGGCCGAAGGCCCAGGTCACAGCCGCCGGGCAGGGGCACCTCCGCCCGCTTGAACACGCCCAGCAGCACCGGCGCGAAGTAATAGCTCGCGCGCATCTGGCAGGCCAGGTCATAGGGCGGGTCAAACTTGTCGGCGGTGCGGGGATCGATGGTCACCACGTTGTCCGCGAACTCCACCTGGGCGCCCAGGTAGCGGAGCATTTCGATGATGATATGCACGTCGTTGATGTCCGGGACGTTCTCGATCACCGAGGGGGAATCCCCCAGCAGCGCAGCCGGAAGAATGGCCACCGCGGCATTCTTGCCGCCGCTGACCATGACCTCGCCCTCCAGGCGGGCCCCACCGTAAATGCGCAGTTTTTCCTTCATCTTATCTCCATCCGGCCCAAACGGGCTCAGCGATACTCAATAGGGTTCCGACAGCGGCTATCGGGAGCAGCCCGAACAGCCGGCGCAATTCCCGCCGCAGCTGCACCCGCCGCCGGCGGCGCGCTTGCCCAGGGACGACCACTTGCCCTCGTAGACCCTCGCCACGCTGCCGCCGCACTTGGGGCAGGTCGCGTCGTCCCGGTTGGACACGGACCTCAGCAGGTCAAACCGGTGGCCGCACTGGGTGCACTTGTAGTCGTAAATGGGCATGTCGATCCTCCGGCGCAAAGCGCCACAATTTCCATCGTACCCTCTATTATACATGACTTCCCGGTTTGAGGCAAGCCTGTTTACGAGGTTATTACCGGAACAGAACCTTTTCCGCCCCTTGTTTACCGATTTCACCAAAAAGAATTTACGTTATGACGGGCGGCGCATCGCCGCCCCGCCGACGGATGCCAGGACTGGCGTCCCTACCGGCTCACTATTCCTATTGCCTATTGCCTATTGCCTGTTCCCCATTGTAAAACTCCCTTCCATATGCTACAATATATAGTAGATAAGTATACGAAAGCATGTGGATCGGGGTGGATGCGTTTGACGGAGGAGAGCCGATACCTGTCCTTTTCGGGCGTTCGCATCCACTTCTCCGTGGTGTGCCCGGACACGCCCATCCACAGCCGGATGCTGCTCATCGCCTCGCCGCTGACCAGCACCTTCCACTGGCGCAAGCTGCTGCCGGAGCTCTCCGGGCTGGGCTGCCTGGCGGTGCTGGCGGACCTGCCGGGGTTCGGACGCAGCGCCTGCCCCGGGCCCCAGAACGCCGACACCCGCGCCAACCTGATGTGGGGCGTGCTGGACGAGGTGGATCGCAGTCTGGGCACGCCCATGTCCCTGTGGCACCTGACGGCCTGCGGCAGCGCCTGCGCGACGGTATTGCGCATGGCGGTGCAGTACCCGGACAGCGTGAAATCCCAGATCCACATCGCGCCGCTGTTCAGCGTGGCCCCGCCGGTGAAGCATCCCTCGGACGAGCCTGGATGGTTCCGGGCCCACGTGGAAAACGGCCCGCGGTTCAAGCGGATGATCGAGCACTACGCCGCCTTCCCCCTGGACGACTACATCGTGGACCGGATGCGCGCGCCGCTGCTGCGCCCCGGCGGGGAGGCCAACTTCCAGCGGATGCTGAAGCAGTCCGCCCTGCCGCCCAAAACCGGTTCCGGCTTCTGCCCCGCGATGGCGCTGATCGGCGGGCGGGACCCGCTGCTGGACGACGTGCGGCTGCGGCAGGTGCACGCGCTGTTGAAGGACGCCGAGCTCCACCGCCTCGCCTCCGCGGGCCACTTCCCCATGGAGACCCACAGCAAGGCGCTGAGGGATTACATTCGGGGATGGATACGATACAATGAGTGAGAGTTAAGCGTTTAGAGTTGAGAGTTTAGAGAAATGTTCCGCAAATCGACATCCTCATCTGAACTCTAGACGCCTTCAACCTAAGTTACGTTTTGAGGTGCAATGATATGCCAAAGTTAGAGCCCTATTCCCGGAAGCTGGACTACAGCTATCAGCTGGGGGTGTTCCCCGCGCTGATGCTGCTGGAGGCCCGGCCCGACTGCGCCCTGCGGCTGCTGCTGCACCCGGCGGGGCTGGAGAACGAGGGCGTGATCAAGCTGCGGGAGAAGTGCGCGGCGCTGGGCGTGCGGGAGGAGATGGCGGAGCGGGTGCTGCGCCGGGAGTCCAAGAAGGACAACTGCTTCGCGGGCCTGGTGTTCAAAAAGTACGACTGCGCCCTGAACCCCGCCGCCAGCCACGCCGTGCTCTGCCAGATCTCCGACAACGGCAACGCCGGCACCGCCATGCGCTCGCTGCTGGGCTTCGGCGTGAGGGACGTGGCGGTGGTGCGGCCCTGCGTGGACGTGTTCGACCCCCATGTGCTCAGGGCCTCCATGGGCGCGTTCTTCAAGCTGCGGGTGAAGGTCTACGACGACTTCGACGCCTACCGCGCCGACTTCCCGGACCGCCCCCTTTACCCCTTCATGCTGGACGGGGCGCGGCCCCTGAACGACGTGGCCCGGGAGGCCAGGCCGCCCTTTTCCCTGGTGTTCGGCAACGAGCAGACCGGCCTGCCGCCCCGGTTCGCCAGCCTGGGCCAGAGCGTGCTCATCCCCCAGAGCGACGAGATCGACAGCCTGAACCTGGCCGTCGCCGTGTCGGTGGGAACGTACGCGTTTATGAAAATGAGGAATTAGGAATGAGGAATTAGGAATGGTGGAAGAAATCCTTCGGATTTCATTTATTGAACAAGACCGTGTGCACAAAGCAGAATAAATCCCGGAGGGATTTGCGGATTTCATTAATTGAACAAGACCGCGTGCACAAAAAACAGAACAAATCCCGGTGGGATTTGCGGATTTCATTTATTGAACAAGACCGCGTGCACAAAAAACAGAACAAATCCCGGAGGGATTTGCGCCTTCATTCCTCATTCCTCATTCCTCATTCCTCACTCCTCATTCCTCGCTCCTCATTCCTCACTCCTAACTCCTCACTCCACTCTCACCCGAAAGACCAACTATGAAAAGTCAACCCCTCCGAAGGGGTTGAGAGGCGGAACGGGCGAGATTTAACCTGCGCATAACAATGCAACAAAAGGGACAGG
>OMZP01000036.1 GCA_900315585.1 uncultured Eubacteriales bacterium
ATGGCAGAACACTACCTTCAATGCCGCAGGACAACGCAACGTACAGATCCTTCGCTGCGCTCAGGATGACAAACGACGCAATTCCTGTCATCCTGAGCGGAAGGTTGGAAACCCGGAGGGTTTCCAAGTCCGGCCTGTGGGCCGAACCGCGGGGTTTCAATCCAGGGGATTGAAACCCCGCGCCGCGCGAAGGATCTGTACGAATCATCAAGGGATTACATTCTGCAAATCCCCCCAACTTTCCGTGAAGAACCATTTTTTAGCCACAAAAAAGGCGAAGCCTCGAAAAATACCGCAATTACGGCACTTTTCGAGGCTGATAGAACATAATTAACTATTCCCACTCAGCAAGCAATTCTTGATACCTTACATTTTTGTTTGGATTTCGTGATAATCCATACTCTCTACGATTTGTATTATCCAGTATCTATGGACTATACTGACCTGCTGTTATCAAAACGTTATCACCGTTGATAACAGCAATCGTTCCAACCAACCTCCTCGATACTATTCTTTGGAATGATTCAATCTGTTTTCTGCGTCCTGAAGCTGATGCAATACGCGGCGGATTTCCACTGTCTTTTCTTCTTCAAAGATCTTGTAGAACACGTTGTAGTTCTTTACAGAAATCCATCACACTTCCTCCAGCACCGCGAAGCTGGTATGATAAATCGGATGGCGGTAGGGCATCTCTGCCAGGCTCTTGGCCGCTTTATCAACTTCTTCAATGAAATCGAGTGCGGCGTCCGGCGCCGCCAATTCAACCGCGATATAATCGACGATGTCCTCGAGCTGTTTGCGCGCTGTCGAAAGATAGATTATCTCATACATCGTTTTTCAACGCTGCCTTTCGGACGCGATCGCGTAGACTGTCCATCACTTCACCGTGCGTAAAGCGCGTCTTGGTAGAACGCGCCTCCCACTCCGCCTCCCGCAGCTGCGCCACGACGCTCATCTCATGCTGGATGCGTTGGTATTCCTCATAACTCACGACAACCATGTCTCCATAGCCGTTCTTCGTAAGAATGACATGCTCTCCGGTCTCGTGAACCGTGCGGGAAATATCTGCGAAATTGTTGCGCAGATCGGACACAGGTCGAATTTGAGACATTCTCAACACCCCCTTACTTTAGCGCAATCTTATCATGATTTCGCTAAATTGTCAAGCGTTCTATTGCCGTTGAAATGAAAAGCGGGTCCAGAGCCAGAGCACAAATCCTGTCGGATGTGCGGCGGCTCTGAATCCCGGCTTTGATACAATCAGGGTTTGCTCGTCTTGTCTGATGTGCTCTTACTGAAACCGTTTTAAGCAGCTTCATCCATTAAAGAACACAAGGGGACGGTTCTCTGTGTTCTCACAACTTGGTCACATATTTCCTCACGATTCCAAAGCTGACGCCAGTTATTCGACTGGTCTGCCGAATGGAGACGCATTGTCTCAACATTTCTCTAAGCCCTTCATCCCGCTTTTCCACTGTCAACGATTGGTATTCCGATGCATTTTGGCAGCCGGTCAATCTTTTCATCAACGCCGCTGCCTGTTCATCGGTAACATGCTGCTTCGCAACTTCCCGAATATCAAGGCACTCTTCTTTTCCTGGTGTCAAGTGAAACTCTTTGAATTCCTCCGCACCCATGATCCCCTCTATGACTGTACTGTCAATCATGCCTTGCGATTCAAAATAACGCTTGTAACTGCTGTAGGGATACGCCTCCGGGGTATTGCACAACCCGGCCTTTATCGGATTCCAGTGCACATAACGGATCACCGTCAACAGATAAGTGTCGCTTTCAACAGGCTCGCTTTTGAACCTGTCCTGAAACAAATGCCCCGTCCGCGCATACTTTGCATTGTACCAATATACAAAACTTGCACCAATCCGCCGCATGATCGTTTCCAACGGCTGTTTTCCTTCACGCAGCACCAGATGTACATGGTTCGGCATCAGGTAATATCCATACAGGCTGTAGCCACATTCTTCCCGATACTTCGCCAGTGTCTCCAGAAACCTGCTGTAATCCTCATCGTCTTCAAATATCTGCTGTCTGTTGATCCCCCGCAGCATGATATGATAGACGCCGCTGTTGCTTCTCTTTCTGCTTTCCCTCGGCATTGATTCTCACCCGTGCGAATTATAACACAGGGGACGTGTTCTCGTTAACACATAGAACCGTCCCCTTGTGTTTTGAGAACCGTCCCCTTGTGTTTTCCTCGACGGCAATGCGCTTCTGGGTTGAGACAGCTTACTTCACCTTGATCTTCACCTTCGCCTTCTTGCCGTTGGCGGCGGTGACGGTGATGGTGGCCTTGCCGGGAGCCAGGGCGGTGACGTTGCCGTATGCGTCCACGGCGGCGATAGCCGGGTCGCTGCTGGTCCAGGTGAAGGTGGTGACGGCGTTCACGGGCTTAAGCACGACCTTCGCGCCCAGCGCCTGGGTCTCGCCCACGGCCATGATCCGGTCGGCCTTGTTGATCTTCACCTTGCTGGGACTGGCGTCTACGGTGACGGTCACGGCCTTCCAGATGCCGTTGGTGGTCAGCACGTACACCGTGCAGCTGCCAGCGCCCACGGCCTTCACCTTGCCCTTGCCGGACACCTCGGCCACGGCAGGATTGTTCGAGATGTACCGCACCTTGCCATCGTGGGCCAGGATCTTGCCGCTCTTGACCCCCTTCACGGTGGCCTTGATGGACGCGCTCCTGCCCAGCTTGATGGTCAGTGCGTCCTTCTTCACCGTGAGGCTGCCCGGGTTGGCGAGCTTCTTCGCGCCGCCTCCGGTGTAGCAGTGGCTGACGGGGCTCTCCTTGATGTAGTTCCCGGACGCGCCCTGCCACGCCTTCACAATCACTTTGTAGCCATAGTTGGCGTTCAGGCCCGCGAAGTCGAAGCTCAGCGGCTGGCCTGCCGGGACGGTGCCCATATAGGCGAAGTCATAGCTGCCGCAGTTGGTGAAAAACACGTCGTAGCCGTCTGCGCCCTGCACGCCGTTCCAGGTGACGTTCAGGGAAGTGTCGCCGGTGGAGACCATCGTGGCGATCAGCACCTCCGCGGGGTTCACGGGAACCGGCGCGGGCGCAGGCGCGGGCTGCGCGGGTGCGGGTGCTGGTGCAGGCTCCGGCTGAGGTTCCGGCGCGGGCTCCGGAACGGGTTCCGGCTGGGGTTCGGCCTCGTCCACATAGGTCAGCGCATAAGTGGAGAACAGATCGCTTTCCACCGTCACGCTGTTGCCCGTGCCGCTGCCGATGATCTCTGCCTTGCCCTCATGCACGCGCACAGTGTTGAAGGTTCGCCTGATCCCCGCGGGCGCACGGAAGGCCTGCGGAACCGTGATCGTAATTGAAATCTTGTGGCCGTGCAGATCCGTCAGCCGCGTCGGGGAATCGTTGCCGATCTGCTTGTACATCGAAAAATCGAGATACTGTGCCACCTGCGCATTGCTGTTCTGTGCGGTGATCGCCGCCGTCACCAGCTGCTTGTCGGCCTGCGGGACGTTGGCATCGATGCTCGTGACCATAAAATACGTATTCAGCGTCTCGCCCGCATCCACGCGGGCCAGCTCCTCCGGCGTCGCCAGGTCCCTCGCCACTTCCTTCGTCAGGCCTTCCACCTGCATCTCCGGCACATCCTCGGCCTTCTCCACCTCCACGATGATCTCGCCATCGTCATCCGGCAGGGGCTGCGGCTGGGGTTGCGGCTCCGGTTGCGGTTCCGGCTGGGGCTGGGGTTGCGGCTCCGGCTGCGGCTGGGGTTGCGGCTCCGGCTGCGGCTCCGGCTGCGGCTGGGGTTGCGGCTCCGGCTGCGGCTCCGGCTGAGACGGCTCGCTCGGCTGGGACGGCTCGTTCGCCGCGTTGATCGTGAACAGCGCCTCGATATAATCCAGCTCGTAGTTCGCGCTCGCCGTGAGGGTGCCCTGCTGGATGGCATAGGTGCCCACGGTCTCGCCCGCGGCGCGGGTCAGCGCGCCGGTCAGCGCGTCGCCTTCCACCAGGCCTCTCGGCGGCGCATAGGTCAGCGCGGGGTCGGCCTCGCCGGCGGTCTTGCTCGCGGCCACGGCGGCCACGACCAGCGGCTTCTTTTCAATGGTCACGGTCACAGGGGTCGGGTCCATGCCGTTGTGGTTGGCGTCGCCCTCCACCTTGTACCAGGCATAGTAGGTTCCGGCGTCCTTGCCGGTGGGCACATTCTCGCTCCATTCGGCGGGCGCGGTCTTGTCGTCTTTGCCCAGGGCGTAGAGCAGCTTGCCGCCGTTCACCTCGCCCTTCGTCAGCAGCGCCTGCGCCTGTCCGTTGTACACCAGCGCGTTCTTCACGGGCGCGGCGGGCGCGGTGGCCGCGTTGGCGGCGTTCAGGATCGTCACCGCAATCTTTTTCGCCTCGGTGCCGTTGTAATTCCCGTTGCCCTCCACCCTGTATAAGACCGTATAAGCTCCGGCGTTGGTGGCGGTGGGGACGGATGCGCTGTAATCCTTGCCGTCCAGCGAATACTGCATCGTGCCGCCGTCGGTGGAACCGGCCTCGACCAGCGCCTGCGCCCGTCCGGTGTAGGTCAGTTCCCTGGCCTTCGGCGCGGTCACGGTTGGGTCGGCCTTGCCAACGGTCACAGGGATGCTGGCAGGCTCGGAAGCCGTGTGGTTGTCGTCGGGCTGCACCTTGTACAGGACCGTATAGTTCCCGGCGTCCTTGGCGGTGGGCAGCTCGGCGCTCCAGGTCTCGCCGTCCAGGCTGTAGAGCATCGTGCCGCCGTCGGTGGAACCGGCCTCGACCAGCGCCTGCGCCTGTCCGGTGTAGGTCAGCGTTTTGGCCACAGGCGCGCCGCTAGAGTCGGCGCGCGCGATGGTCGCGGTGACGACGAACGGACCGGCGGATGTATGATTTTCATCCCCGTTGACCTTGAAAAGGACGACATATCTTCCGGCCTCGATTCCCGTAGGAACGGATTCGGTATATGTTTCACCATCCAGCGAGTATACCAGCGTACCGCCTTCTACCCTGCCCGCCTCGATTAGCTCCTGTTCAGAACCATCATAGGTCAGCGACCTGCCCGCGGGCCGGAAGGTCACTGTCGGGACGGCTTTCGATACAGTCAGTTTTGCCGTTAATTTGACCTCCTCATGGTTGACGCTCTCGTCTGGCGTGAAGACCACGTCATATTCCGTTTGATTGCTGTCAGAGACAGCGGGCTCTGTGCCTGCGTTTTTCCACGTAAACGTTCCCTCGACGAGGGACTTCCCCAAACGGGCTGTTCCCGTCAGAACACTGTAATTCAGCGTCTGGCCGTAGGTAATCCCGCTTGCCGCCGCTTTGACCACAGGCGTCGCCTTGGCGATGGTAAAGGACGCGGTTGCTTCGCCCGTATAAGCGGAATCCGTAACAGCCGATATTTTTACGCTGGCCGTGCCCGCGTTCGTATTGTTTTCAAAAGCAACCGTATAATCCTTGCCTGCAGTCAGTGTTGTCTTTCCGTCAGCCACTGTCACATTCGGCGTGATTGCTCCACCCGTATAGGTCTGGGATTCAACAGCCTGAATCCAGCTATCCTGCAGGTTCTTCTTCCAATGCGCATAGAGCATTACCTTGCTGTTCAGCGTAATCGGTCCGGAAACGGGGTTCCCGCTTTCCTTGGCGTCATACCATCCCTGGAAGGTGTAGCCTTCCCAGACGGGGCTCTGTGTCTTGCTGATCTGCTCCTCGGTCACGGTGTACATTTGGGTTTCAGCAGTATAAGTACTCGCATCCGCATAAACATATTGTTTTTCAGCGTCTTCCGGTCCGTTGGGGTCGAATTCCACAACCGGCACATTAAGTTTTTCAACCGTGATCTCCAGCGTGCCGTTCGCACCTCCCAAATGTTGACTGTAGACAACTTCTGCCCCTGTCGAAATAATAGGGGCGTCATGTTCAAGGCTGTAGTATTGGCCGCCTGCCGTAAAGCCTGTTAATAATACCTTGTATTGAGAATCATCATTATTAGCATTGGGATGATAAATCCAAACCGGGAAGGATCCGCTCGCTGTATAAGGATATCCTTCCGTACCTTCCCCGCTCACAACGCAGGGAGTCCCTCGGGGAACACTGGCTTGCTGGGAGATGATCGAATATTCCTTATCCTTATTTTCATTTGCTGCATATGATGTATATTTGCCGGAGTCTGTATCAAAAAGCACCTTCACATAGACCACGGTTGGCGCGACGTCCGCGCTGTTGATAGTCACCTTCCACGGCAAAGTGAAACAATCCTGAAGGAAGGACAGGACAGGGTTTATCTGGTCCATATCTGAAAACGATAACGCATAACTCGCGTTTTCGGTAGAATCCTCATTCAACGCGACAGCGCTGACCGAGAAGGATGTCGCTGCACCACCTACTGAGACAGGAAGATCGTTGAAAGTATATGTTCCATTCGCGCTTGTAGTACCTCCGGAAGTTGCAGCAGTGCCCGCGTTGATGATTTGCAACGATGAATATGATGCACCATGATTGAGCAGCGTCACGCGGGCCTTTTTTGAACGCTGGTCTTCATGAACAGTGCCCGCATTACCGGCTCCTGTGGCTGTGTAGCTGTATACCCAGGTCACCGTCCCGGACAGGTTATAGCCGAGGCTCTCCTCGACCACATTGCCCGGCAGATAGTTCGCCTGTTCCTGGTAACGAACCCTATAGATTCCCGGGGCCAGGTTCGATACTTTTGCCGTCCCTGCATTCACCTGTGTCCAGCTGCCGCCATTGACCGAGTATTCCCATGCTTTACTGGCGTCCGTGATCGTCAGCGTTCCGTCCGTTGCTTTTTGTGAAGCAGCCGGTGTATGCGACACTTTCGGCGCTGCCTGTTCCGCCTTGCTGATGGTGAAGTCCGCCGTGGCGGTAGCTGCGGCAAAGCTGCCCGACTCCGCGACGCTGGCCCGCACGGTATACTCGCCCGCGTCGCTGGGAACTTCGTTGGAATAGGTGCTGTCCTCCGCGTCCTTGGCCTTGTAGGTGTAGGTCACCGCGCCGTTGCCGGTATTGCCGGTGACAGTGGGCGTCTTGGCCGTCTCGCCGTAGGTCCACCCTTCGATATTGACGGTCGGGCTGATGGTGCCCTTACCGATCGTTACCTTAATGCACTGTTGGTCGAGTTCGCTGCGCCCCTGGCCGACGGAATGACCATTAGAGGTGTTGTGAATCCTCCACCACACATAGTACGTGCCCGCCTCCTTTTGTTTCGTCCAGTTAAGAAGCTCACTCCAATCATAATAATGTACAGCATCAGGTTTAGACTCGGTTCCAGAGCAATACTGAATGACTCCGCCGACTGACACGCTTCCTTTATGTACCAGGGTCTGTTCGCTGCCGTTAGCGGTCAGGTTGGTTTTGGCGACGGGAGGCGTGTATTCAGGCTCCGGCGCATTCACCCCGTAGTTGCAGGTGAAGACCTTGTTCCCCGAACCGTTCGATACGTTAATGGGCGCGCCTATTCCGTTGGATCCGGTGAGCGTAACGGAACCACCTAACCTCGCGTTCTCAATATGCGCGGTCATCTCAACTCTATCTGCGAAATTAGTTGCGGGCACCGTTACTCTACCGCCGCTTTGGGGGCTCGTCACAGTGGTGCTTCCCACTACCGTTCTGTCCTTGTCGAACAGTTTTATGTCGAGCGAGTTTAAACTGAAAAACGTGGTGTTTACCACATACTGCACGTCCTGAAAGGTGATTTCGTACTCGTAGGTGTCGTAAACCTTAACGGGCACGTCCACAGATGTTTCCGCATACGTGTCGGTTTCCGCCGCCGTTACCGTAACGTAGGCCGTACCGGCTTTCTTGAACGTGAGCGCGCCATCGGAGCCCACGTCGATGTACTCCCCGCCACTCTTCACAGCGTAGCTGAGCGCACCGTTGCCCTCGACCACCCTGGCGTTGAGGTTTTTACCCGTGTCGGTCGTGAAACGGACAATGTGCGTCGCCTGAATGGCTTGCGACGGCTTGCTATCGACCGTCTGGAGCCCGCTACCCGCCACGCCAGTGTCTGGGCCTTCCGCGAAAGCAAGGCTCGGAATCAAGCACAGCGCCATCACCAAGCCGAGCAGAATGCTCAATAATCGTTTCTTCATCTTCATTCGCTGTTTATCCTCCTGATATTCTTCCTTCACGTCTGTTATGACCGCCGCAGTCGTCAAACTCCCTCCGTCAGCCCTGCGGGCTGCCACCTCCCTCTGGGAGGGAGGCAAGAAACTTTTCATTGACCGTGTAGTCACAATGCGCTTCCCAATTATATGGTGTTTCTTCAACTACTGGTGTGCCGGGGATCAGGCGTCCCCCGTCGCCGCCGCCACCGGCGCGATGAACACCACGTCCGCCTTGGCGATGACGACGGTCAGCGCCTGGGCCTCGGCTTCCCCGGCGGCTTTGAAATACACGGTGTATTCCCCCGCGTCCACGGCGGTGGGAATCTCCGGGCCGTAGCTCTCGCCGTCCAGCGAGTACAGCCAGCCCTCGCCGCTCACCAGCGCCTGCGCCTCGCCCGTGTAGGTCAAGGCGTTGGCGGTGGGAAGGGCGGGAACCGCTTCAACAGAAGGCTCCTCGGTCTCCAAGGCTTCCCCTTTAGGGGAGACCGCAGCGCCCGGAAAACTCTCCAGTGGAGAGTTTTCAGCGAGGTCGGGCTGGTAAGCCCCCTCTGTCGCGGCGTCAGCCGTGACTGATGAGGTCGTCTCCTCTTCCCCTTCGTCCTCCGCGTTCATATCGTCCGGAGAGGAGACCTCATCCGGCGCTGTCGCGCCACCTTCCCCATCGGGGGAAGGCTTTTGGGTGGCCTCAGAGGCTTCTCCTTCAGGGGAGACCGCAGCGCCCGGAAAACTCTCCAGTGGAGAGTTTTCAGCGAGGTCGGGCTGGTAAGCCCCCGCTGGCTCGCTGTCAGGCGAGACTGATGAGGTCGTCTCCTCTTCCCCTTCGTCCTCATTGTTCACATCATCAGGAGCAGCGACCTCTTCCGTCACGTCGCTTTGCTCCGTGCCACCTTCCCCTAAAGGGGAAGGCTCCTGGGCCTCGGCTTCTTCAACCAAACCCTCCTGCGCGGCCTCAAACACCGCCAGGGCGTTCACCTCGGTAATCAGCGCGTCGACATGAGCGATCACTGGGTCGGCCTCCCCGTCGCCGTCCGCGTCCACGAACAGCGCGGTGCCGTCCTCCAGCGCCCAGCCCGCGAAAACCATGCCCTCCGGCGCGGTCGGGTCCTCGGGACGCACGATTGCCTCCCCCTCCCGGGCCTCCTGCGTGGCATACAACTCATCCCCCACGATGAAGCACCAGCTCACCGTCTCGTTCGCGGGCGCTTCTTCGCTCATCTCCTCCGCGCCCTCCTCGGCGAAATCGTCGCCCAGCTGGACCTCGATCTCCGGCTCCTCCGCCAGCGCCGCCATCGACAGCGCCAGCAGCGCCGCGATCAGCAGGGACATCATCCGCTTCATCGTCTTCTTCATGGTCTTTTCCTCCTGTTTCTTCCTTTTCAACACAAAAGCGCAGGACATAGGGTCTTTCGCCCTATGCCTTGCGCTGTATCAACTGTCATTCCGGGGTCGATTCGCTTGCCTGAGGTCATCCCTTTTCTGCACGGCTGTCAATCCCTTTATCCGACTTTTTTGGTATAACCTTCCATTAATTCACTGTAATTATACCATGTTACCGGGGTATTGACAAGCCTTGCAGGGAATTTTGGCTTGCGGGATGCTATGTTATGCTTGCACAAACCAAGGTCCCCCTGGAAGCCACCCCCGCATCATCCATAAGCGATCAGGGTTGCTTCCAGGTGGACCTTGTTTCTTTTATACTCTCCCCAATGATTTGCATGAATACGCTCAGATAATGCCTGATAAATTAGTCATCTGATTACATGTCCGCTATTGAGAAAAAGAGAACTTCGTGGTACAATACATTTGTTGCATGGAGCTCTTTTCTCAACGCAGGAAAGGAGTTCAAATGGGAAAGAAACTCAAGGGAAAAGAAATTGGCAAGCGGAATGCAGCCCAAGGTGCTGCAAAGACTGCTGGGACACGCGAGCATGAAAACAACCATGGACAGGTACGTTCATGTGACGGACGAGTCCATGGAAAGTGCCATTCGGCTGTTCGAGAACGGAGAAAATGGTACATAAATGGTACAAAGAGCCTTGAAAGAGGCCCGAAAACCCCTGAAAATAAGGAGATGTGAGGACATATGAAGTTAGGCGTCGTTGGCCTGCCGAACGTGGGCAAGAGCACGCTGTTCAACGCCATCACCTGCGCGGGCGCGCAGGCGGCGAACTATCCCTTCTGCACCATCGAGCCGAACACCGGCGTGGTGGCCGTGCCGGACCATCGGCTGGACGTGCTGGCGGAGATGTACCACCCGGAGAAATACACCCCCGCCACGCTGGAGTTCGTGGACATCGCCGGCCTGGTGAAGGGCGCGAGCCGGGGCGAGGGTCTGGGCAACAAGTTCCTGAGCCACATCCGCGAGGTGGACGCCATCGTGCATGTGGTGCGCTGCTTTGAGGACGACAACGTGATCCACGTGGACGGCAGCGTGGACCCGGCCCGGGACATCGACGTCATCAACACCGAGCTGATCCTGGCGGACATCGAGACCGTCACCAAGCGGGCCGAGAAGGCCGCCGCCATGATGAAGAAGGGCGAGAAGAAGTACGCCGTGGAGGCCGAGGCCGGGCAGCTGCTCCTTGCGCACCTGAACGAGGGCAAGCCCGCCCGCACCTGCAAGCTGGACGAGGACCAGCAGGCCGTGGTGCGGGACTGGTTCCTGCTGACCAGCAAGAAGGTCATCTACGCCGCGAACATCGGCGAGGAGGACCTGGGCAAGGACGAAAGCGAACTGCCCCTGGTGAAGCCCGTGCGGGCGATCGCCGACAGCGAGGGCGCGGAGGTGCTGGTGATCTGCGCGTCCGCCGAGGAGGAGATCAGCCAGATGGAGCCCGAGGAGAAGGCCATGTTCCTGGAGGACATGGGCATCGGCACCAGCGGCCTGGACCGTCTAGTGGTGCTGGGCTACCGGCTGCTGGGGCTCATCAGCTTTTTGACCGCGGGGCCCAAGGAGGTCCGCGCCTGGACCATCGTGAACGGCACCAAGGCGCCCCAGGCCGCCGGCAAGATCCACACCGACTTCGAGCGCGGCTTCATCCGCGCCGAGATCGTCCCCTATGACGACCTGATCCGCGAGGGCAGCGTCAACGCCTGCAAGGAAAAGGGCCTGCTGCGCAGCGAGGGCAAGGAGTACGTCATGAAGGACGGGGACGTGACCGTGTTCCGATTCAACGTATAGCTTTGTGGCGGGGGACCTGCTTCCCCCGCCGCGCATGTCGCCGGGGACGATTGAACATCGGGGCGCTGTCGCCCCCGATACCCCCGACAAATCAGTGTATTCCGATTAAATGATGCAAGATCCCATCTACAATCGCATCGAAGGCATCAAGCGCCCGTCGCTGACCGCGGCGAGCGCGCTTGTGCTGCTGGCGGTGGCAGGGCTGTGGCTGTCGTCCCTGGCGGAATGGGCGCTGAACGTGCAGGGCATGGCGGCGCTGAACGCGCTGTACTACCTGCCCTTCGTGGGGCTGCCGCTGCTGGTGTACGTCCTGCGGAAGCCGGGGCTGTCGGAGGGGCTGCGGCTCAATCCCCTGCCGGGGCTGTCGGCGCTGGCACTGGCGCTGCTGGCGCTGTTGAGCGTCTACGTGGCCAGCTTCCTGTCCTTCCTCTGGAGCCTGATGCTGGACAGTCTGGGGCTGACCGCGCCGGGGACCGTCCCCATGCCTCAGACCCGGAGCGAGCTGGCCCTGTCCATCCTGACGATGGCGGCCTTCCCGGCGGTGTTCGAGGAGCTGCTGTTCCGGGGCTTCGTGCTCTCCGCCTGGGAGACCCGGGGCACGGCCTTCGCCATCGGCGTGAGCGCGGCGCTGTTCGCGCTGCTCCACGGCAACCTCTACGGCCTGCCCGCCTATATCCTGGTGGGCGCGGTGGCGGGGCTCGTCACCTGGGCGCTGGATTCCGTCTACGCCGGCATCACTTATCACACCCTCTACAACGCCGCCTGCCTGGCGATCCCCTTCCTGATGGGGCCGCAGGCGGAGGTCGGCACGGATGCCGCTTCCTTCAGCGCGCTGCAGACCGCGGCGATGGTCATGCAGACCATGATGATGGAGGGCCTGATGGTGATCGTCCTCTACGCCCTCTGGCAGCGGGCGAAGACCGCCGGCGTCGTCCTCATCCCCCGCATCCACCGGCCGCTGGCGGACCGGGAGCGCATCCTCCTCGCCGCCGCGGTGCTGGCGATGGCCGCCTCCGCGGTGATCGTGCAGATGCTGGCGGTCAGGCAATAGGAACAACTGTTCCGCATTCGATTTGAAAGGGGCTTTCCATGAACGCAACGATCCTCTGCGTGGGCAAGCTGAAGGAGAAGTGGCAGCAGGAGGGCTGCGCGGAGTACCTGAAGCGGCTGTCCCGCTATGGGAAATATGAGATCATCGCCGTGGACGACGAGCGGGAGCCGGACAGGCCCAGCGAGGCCCAGCTCGCCCAGATCAAGGAAAAGGAGGGCGCGGCGCTCCTGCGCCACATCCGGCCCACGGATCGCGTGATCGCCCTGTGCATAAAGGCCCCCGCGCCGGACTCCGTCGCCCTGTCGATACAACTCGCCGCCCTCTGTGGGGATGGCCGCCGGAACGTGTTCGTCATCGGCGGCAGCAACGGCCTGTCGGAGGCGGTGCTGGCCCGTTCCGATTTGAAGCTGTCCTTTTCCAACCTCACCTTCCCCCACGGCCTCATGCGGGTGATCCTGCTGGAGCAGCTCTACCGGGCGGAGCGCATTCGCACCGGAGAGCCGTATCACAAATAAGCCACAACCCCTCAGTCGCCCGTGGCGACAGCTCCCCTTACACAGGGGAGCCTTTACAGTCTCCCGGAAGAAGCCTCCCTTGTGTAAAGGGAGGTGGACCGCGCAGCGGGACGGAGGGATTGTCCTCTTTGGGGAATTGCAGCCCCAAATCCCGATTTTCAACTTTTTTTGAAAAATCCCCCTGCGTCAGGGGTTGCTTGTGACGCTGCGTCATGTGCTATTGTCAGGGTCAAGGAGGCGAAATGCTGTGTCGAAATACACGACGGGAGAGGTCGCAAAGCTCTGCGGCGTGACGGTCCGCACCGTGCAGTACTACGATAACCGCGGCATCCTGGTTCCGGCGGAGCTGTCGGAGGGAGGCCGCAGGCTGTACTCGGAGGACGACCTGAAGCGCATGCGCGTGATCTGCTTTCTGCGGGACCTGGGCTTCTCCATCGACGCCATCTCCCGCCTGCTCTCCGACGACGACCCCGCGGCGGTCATCGACCTGCTGATCGATCAGCAGACCCAGGCGCTGCGTTCGGAGATCGGCGAGCGGCAGGAGCAGCTGGACAAGCTGACGGCGCTGAGGAAGGAGCTCAAGGGCGTGGAGACCTTCTCCGTCGAATCCATCGGCGACATAGCCTACACCATGAACAACAGGAAGGCTCTGAGAAAGATCCATATGAAGCTGCTGCTGGTCGCCCTGCCGCTGGGCATCCTCCAGTGGGGCAGCATCGCCCTGGGCATCGTCAAGGGCTGGTGGTGGCTGGTGGCGGCGTGGGCCGTCGTGGCCATCCCCTACGCCATCTGGGCGTCGAAGTACTACTTTGACCACGTCAATTACATCTGCCCCAAGTGCCACAAGGTGTTCAAGCCCGCGTTCAAGCAGGCGTTCTGGGCATCCCACACCCCCAACACCCGCAAGCTCACCTGCCCCGACTGCGGCCACCACGGCTATTGCGTGGAGGTGGCCGCCGAAGCGGAGGCGAAGGCCGATGCGTAACGTCTCTTTCAACAAGGGCCAGGTCGTGAAGTACCTGGCCTGGACTTTCGGCCTGGCCTGGGCCATCCAGTTCGCCGTGGCGCCCCTCTACCGCACCAACCAGGCCCTCGGCCAGCTGGTGCTCGCGGCGATGATGTTCGTGCCCGCCCTGGGCGCGTGGCTGGCGGGCGGGAGGTTCACGGACATGGGCTGGAAGCCGCAGATCCGGAAAAACCTCAGGCCCATTTTGATCGCCTGGCTTTGTCCGATGGTGCTCACCGCCCTGGGCGCAGCCCTCTACTTCCTCTGCTTCCCGGGCCACTTTGACCTGACTGGAGCCTACCTGAAGGCCAGCGTCGGCGAAGCGGCGCTGGAGCAGATGGAGGCGCAGGGCCTGTCCTATCCGATATATATCCTGGTTTCCGCGATGGGCAGCCTCACCTACGGGCCGCTGATCAACGCCTTCGTGGCCCTGGGCGAGGAGATCGGCTGGCGGGGCTTTCTGTACCCGCAGCTGAAGGCCCGCTTCGGCCGCCGCCACGGCTGGCTGCTGGGCGGCGTGATCTGGGCCGCGTGGCACTGGCCGCTGATTTGGCTGATCGGCTACGAATACGGCGCGGCGGCGGGCAACGCCGCGGGCTACTTCGGCTTCCCCGTCACCGGCATGCTGCTGTTCTGCGTCATTGCGGCGGGCTGGGGCATCCTGCACGACGCGCTGTACGAGAAGAGCGGCACCATCTGGGTGCCCGCGCTGCTCCACGGAGCCATCAACGCCGCAGGGACCCTGCCCCTCGCCGTCTGCCTGCCGGACACCGGCTCTGCCCGGCTGCTGGGTCCCGAGCCGATGGGCATCCTCGCAGGCCTGCCCTTCCTGATCGCCGCCGCGGCGGTGTTCCTCCACACGAAAGAAGACTGAATTTCTAATCTGCATTATCATCAAGTTAAAATCGCGCATTTTGCGCGATTTTTCATTGACACGACGCAAATATGAATTTATAATTATACACAACATTCATTTTGATTTATCATGTTATCAGAATGAATTTGCCCGGTTCCCTCCGGGCCGATCCTATCACGAGGGGGGACGTAATATGAAGAAACTGATGGGCCTGATGCTGGCGCTGATGCTGCTGGCGAGCCTGACGCTGCTGCCCGCGATGGCGGAGACCGCCGAGGTGGAATCCGTGGTCGAGGTGGTGGAGGAAGCGGCGGAGGAAGTGAACGAGACCGTGGAATCCGCCATCAGCGAGGCGGAGGCGGCCTCCGGCGGCTTCCTGGACGGCGTGGCCAGGGTGAACGACGCGGTCAACGGCGTGGTCTGGGGCGTTCCCGCGCTGATCCTGCTGGCCTTCGTGGGCGTGCTGATGACCTGCCTGACGAAGGTGTTCCAGCTGACCCACCTCAAGCACTGGTTCAGCAAGACCATCGGCGCGGTGTTCCATGACAAGCACGTCACAGGCCACACCCAGGACAAGAGCATCTCCCAGTTCCAGAGCCTGTGCACGGCCCTGGCCGCCACGGTGGGCACCGGCAACATCGTCGGCGTGGCCGGCGCGATCATGATCGGCGGCCCCGGCGCGGTGTTCTGGATGTGGGTCATGGCCTTCCTGGGCATGATGACCAATTACTCCGAAAACGTGCTGGGCATCTTCTACCGCCGCAAGAACAGCCACGGCGAGTGGTCCGGCGGCGCGATGTACTACCTGCGGGACGGCTTGGGCGGCTTCAAGGGCTGCAAGGCCATCGGCAAGGTGCTGGCGCTGCTGTTCAGCCTGTTCTGCCTGCTGGCGTCCTTCGGCATCGGCAACATGACCCAGGTGAACTCCATCTCCGGCAACATGGAGACCGCCTTCGGCATTCCCACCTGGGTGACCGGCGTGATCGTGATGGTCCTGGTGGGCCTGGTGGTGGTGGGCGGCCTGAAGCGCATCGCCGCCGTCACCGAGAAGATCGTGCCCTTCATGGTGATTCTGTACATGGTGGGCTCCATCGTCATCTTCTTCGCCAACATCCACCAGATCGGCGGCGTGTTCGGGGCCATCTTCAAGGGCGCCTTCGGCGCGAAGGCCGCCGGCGGCGGCATCGTGGGCTACGGCATCAAGCTGGCCATCGAGCAGGGCATGAAGCGCGGCGTGTTCTCCAACGAGGCCGGCCTCGGCTCCTCCGTCATGGTGCACTCCAACTCCAACGTCAAGGAGCCCGTCAAGCAGGGCATGTGGGGCATCTTCGAGGTCTTCGCGGACACCATCGTGGTCTGCACCCTCACCGCCTTCTCCGTGCTCTCCTCGGGCCTGGTGAACCTGGAGACCGGCGAGACCGTCGCCGAGTACGTCACCGAGGCGGGCGCAACCATCGTCCTGACCAA
The DNA here is from genome assembly GCA_900315585.1 of uncultured Eubacteriales bacterium. Taxonomy (GTDB): domain Bacteria; phylum Bacillota; class Clostridia; order Christensenellales; family Aristaeellaceae; genus UBA2862. The sequence goes on from OMZP01000036.1 coordinate 16,180, forward strand.
GGCCAACCTGGTGTCCACCGTGTTCTCCATCCGCTTCGGCTGGATCGGCTCGGCCTTCATCGCCGTGTCCATCGCGCTGTTCGCCTTCTCCACCGTCCTCGGCTGGAGCCACTACGGAACCAAGGCGGCGGAGTACCTGCTGGGCGAGAAGAACACCATCCCCTACCGCATCCTCTTCGTGCTGCTGGTGTTCGGCGGCGCGGTGATGGGCGACAACCTGGCCTGGGACCTGGCCGACACCTTCAACGGCCTGATGATGATTCCCAACCTGATCGGCGTCATCGCCCTCTCCGGCGTGGTGATGAAGATCACGAAGAATTACGTCGCCCGCACCTTCCACGGCTCCACCGAGAAGCCGATGTACTCCGCCTTCCCGGACGTCCAGGCCGAACAGGAGAAGGGCTGAGCCCTTCACCCATTCGCTGCCGCCTTTCTATACACAAAATCCCGCGCCACTGATTCCAGCGCGGGATTTCTTCGCTGCATGGCTGCAGGGGCGCGTTGCGACGCCCGCCCCCCGGCCTGGCCAAACCCCATTCGCTGCCGCGACTGAGCGCAGGGCGCTCAACCCCTTTCGCTGCCGCGATCATAAACCAACCCCCGTGCGCCACTGATTCCAGCGCACGGGGGTTGGTGTTGAAATAATCAAACTTGACACTATCTTCCCTTATCTGAGAAGTATTTGATCATTTGGACTAAATACCTTGATGTATCATGCCCAATCTCATCCTTGTCAAGATTTCTATGGGCGAATTCATAAAAACCATTTCTGCGATAGAAACTTATAAGCTCTGGTTTGTCTTCACATTCGAGATATGCCATTTTGCCACCAAAGATTAATTGGGTTTCACGAATCTTCTGACAAGCAAAGCCCAAAAGAGCATCGCCGGTTATCAGCTGATTATAGCCATTCGTATAATTCTTGCCCAGCTGTCCAATCAGTGGCAGCGCAATCTGATATTGCTTCAGTGCTTCATCATAGTTGGCAAACCTGCGAAGTCTCCCTCTCCATTTACTGTTCAACTGCGTACCTTTTATGCATACAGACTTATTTGCCAAGGCATAATAGCCCACCAGTACCGGCTTTCCTTTAAAACTATGATAAATTAGATGCGTCGCTGCAAATCCTGCTTTACCAAATTCAAGTGCTTTCTCTTTGATAAACTGCTCTACATCTGGGTTGAGCGGACACGAAAAATGGGAAAGCTCATCTCGAACGACGGCTTCCCCAAGTACTTCGATCATATCCGCTAGATTAGCCTGCCAATACCCTGTCATCCTCCGTACCTCTCAGCAATCAAAAAGCATTGAATATTACATAATCAATTGATAGCAGCAGTACCCGTCTCTGTTGAAGCATTCTCAGAGAATACTTTGCGGATGACATTCTTGCTCATGTTGTGTACTTTGATGCTTTCTTCTGTCGGCATCACAGGTGCTGGTGTTTCGTCAGATCGTTCCAGTGCTCTGATAAAATCCTGGCATTCGCGTCTGCCGTGCAAATTGACATTCTTGAGGAAACTCTTTGTTGCCATTCTGCACACCTCCCTTTAATATGACAGTATGCCAGTCACTCCTTTATTATATGCCAAATTCTTTATCTCTGTCAAGAGAAATATTAAAAACTCATTAATTTTCCAATTCAAGCACAAGGAATCACAATAAAGCACACCATGTGCTTTTTTACGCCTTCGCAACTGCCACTGCGGGCGCGGTCTTCTCCATCTCCTCCTCGAGCACGCGGTAGGCCACCTTGCCCACGAGGGTCTTGGGCAGGTCGTCGCGGAACTCGATGTCATAGGGCATGGCGTACTTGGCGATGTGCTTGCGGCAGTAGTCCATCAGCATGTCGCGGGTGGTGTCGCTGGGCTCGAAGCCGGGCTTGAGCACCACGAAGGCCTTGACCTTCTGCATCTTGTAGGGGTCGCGCACGCCGATGACGCAGCTGAGGTGCACCGCCTCGTGGGCGTCAAGGATGTTCTCGATCTGGGAGGGGTACACGTTGTAGCCGCTGGTGACGATCATCCGCTTGATGCGCTGGCGGAAGTAGATGAAGCCCTCGTCGTCCATCACGCCCAGGTCGCCGGTGTGGATCCACACGCGGCCGTCGGCGTGGGTGCGCCGGGTCTGGGCCGTCTCCTGGGGATGCTTCACATACTCCAGCATCACCGTCGGGCCGGACAGGCAGATCTCGCCCTCCTCGCCGTAGGGGACCTCCTCCTCGGTGCCCACCTTGACGATCTTGTAATAGGTGTCCGGGAAGGGGATGCCGATGGAGCCCTCCTTGGCCTTGGTCAGCGGGGTCAGGCAGGAGGCGGTGACGCACTCGGTGGTGCCGTAGCCCTCGCGCACCTCGATCTTCGCGCCGTGGTCCTTCAGGAACTTGTCGAATCGCTTTTTCAGCTCCACGGGCAGGCTGTCGCCGCCTGAGAACACGCCCTTCAGGCAGCTCAGGTCCAAATCGTCCAGGTTGGGAATGCGCAGCAGCGCCTCGTACAGCGTGGGCACGCCCGCGATGAAGTTGGGCTTGTGCTTGCGCAGCAGCTCCGCGTAGGTCTGGGGCGTGAACCGGGGCACCAGGATGCAGCAGCCGCCGTTGGCCAGCATGGAGTGGATGCTCACACCCAGGCCGAAGCCGTGGAACATGGGCATGATGGCCAGCATCTTGTCGCCCTCGTCCCAGATGGGGTTGGTGGCGACGATCTGCGCCGCCAGGGCGTTGAAGTTCAGGTTGCTCAGCAGGATGCCCTTGGTGATGCCGGTGGTGCCGCCGGAATAGAGGATGACCGCCGGGGCGTTGGCCTCGCGGGGCACCCGGACCTCGCCGGTGAACTTTTTGCCGCCCGCGATAAAGTCCTTCCAGATCAGTGCGTCCGCGTCCTTGGGCACCTTCGGGATCTTGCGGCCCTGGGTCAGGGCGTAGCCAATCTTCATGATGGGCTTCAGCGCGTCCTTCACGGTGGCGATGATCAGGTGCTTCAGGCAGGGCGTGTTCTTGCGGATGGACGCGAACTTGCCGTAGAACTGGTCCAGCGTCAGCGCCGCCACGGACTCGGAATCGTTCAGGTAGAACTCGATCTCGCCCTCGGCGGACAGCGGGTGCACCATGTTGGCGATGGCGCCCACCATGTTCACCGCGTAGAACATCACCACGGTCTGCGGCGCGTTGGGCATGCAGATGGTGACCTTGTCGCCCTCCCTGATGCCGATGGCCTTCAGGGCCCTGGCGCACTCGTGGATCTGCTCCACCAGCTTTTTATAGCTCACGTGGCTGCCCATGAACTCATAGGCGTCGAAATCGGCGTATTTCTCCCCCATCCGCTCCACGGCCTCGGCCATGGTGCCCTGGAAGTAATCCAGGTGCATGGGCACTTCGCCCATCCAGGGCTCCCACGGGGTCTTGATCTCGCTCATCAATACTCAACCTCCTCGTTGGCGGGCAAATCCAGCAGCTCCGGGTTCTCGATCAGCTTCTTGATCAGCCGGACCGTCTTGGCGTAGTAATAGCCGTCGGCGATGCGCTCGTCCAGCGTGATGCCGATGGGGAGCACGTCGTGCAGCTCATAGGTGCCGTCCTCGTTGAACACGGGCTTGCGGGTCCGCTCGCCGATGATGACGAACACCGAGGTGGTGCCCCAGTTGCTCAGGTGGTGATACCCGGCGTTCAGCTTGATGCTGCCCAGGTTCGTCAGGAACACCGAGGCGTAGTTCGGATCGGCCTTGATCAGGCTATAGGGCACGCGGCCGTAGAAGTCCAGCCGGTGCAGGCCCCACATCACGATCCGCATCAGCCAGCGCGGCAGGTGGGTGAAGAACTCCATGCCCTTGGTGGAGTTGTCCATCACGTCGTCCCGGCGGCACTCGAAGATCTCCTTCATGATGCGCTCGTGCAGGGAATCGATGGTGGTGTCCTCCGGGAACTTGATGAAGGCCAGGCCCTCGGCGCCGTTGTCCTTGAACTGCTTCTTCACCACGAAGCCCAGGCTCAACTCGTCCCGCTGGTACAGCCTTCGACCCTGGATGAAGCGGTTCATCTTCGGGCGCAGCGTGATGGCCTTGACCACGGCGGCGCAGACGGCGTGGAAGATGGTGTAGCGGTGGCCGTGGTCCAGCCCCTCGTTCTTCTTCGCCAGGAACGCCTCCAGGTTCGTCAGGTCGAATTCCTCCTCGACGAACGCCTCGTTGTCGGCGCGGTTCGGGTAGAGATAGGGCACAAACCAGTGCAGCGGATCGATGTCCCGCACCAGCGTGGCGTCGAAGCGATCCCCCATGCGCTTCTTCGGGTTGGCCATGGGCATTTTCCCCCTTCATGGTCTTCGGCTCGCGGACGCGAACCGGGTCTTGTCAAAATCACCCCATTCTAACACGGCTATGCTAATTTCTCCATCACAAAAGCCCGCGATTTTCCAAAAATAGGCCGGTTTGCCGCATAAAATAACCTTACATTAATATTAAACCGGTTGTTTATACGGTTTAATATGGTTTTTAATACCATAGTATGTATTTTTATAATCCCATCCCTTGCGCCGCCGCCCGAATCATGCTATGATGAAAGCCGCCGAATTAACCGCCAAGCGAGGTGTTGAACATGAAGCTGATGATCGCGTCGGACATCCACGGCTCCGCCGCCTGGTGCGAAAGGCTGCTGGCCGCCTGGAGGCAAGAGCAACCGGACCGCCTGCTCTTGCTGGGCGACCTGCTCTACCACGGCCCCCGGAACGACCTGCCGGAGGGCTACGCGCCCAAGAGCGTGATCGCCCGGCTGAATGAAATCGCGCCGCACCTTCTGTGCGTGCGGGGCAACTGCGAGGCCGAGGTGGACCAGATGGTGCTGCGCTTCCCGGTGATGGCGGACTACTGCGCCCTGGCCGTCGACGGGCACGTCCTCTACGCCACCCACGGCCACGTCTACGGCGAGGACAATCCCCCGCCCCTGCTGCCCGGCGACTTCCTGCTCTGCGGCCACACCCACCTCCCCGCCTGCCGCCGCCACGAGACCTTCACCTATCTGAACCCCGGCTCGGTCTCCATCCCCAAGAACGGCACGCCCCACAGCTACTGCCTCCTCGAAGACGGCGTCATGACCTGGCACGACCTCGCCGGCGGCGTCTACGACCGCCGGCGGCTCTGGTAATACTCTGGTATAAAACGTAAAACGAATAGTATTGGATGCCGCCCCGTTGCCGAACCAGGGCCGAAACGTCAGATTACAGAATTGTGACAAAGCGCCTGGTCAGCCCTCGTAGGGACGCCATTCATGGCGTCCGCAGGGCAGATTGCTCCATTCGGACGCCATGAATGGCGTCCCTACGGCGTTTTTCACCCGTCTGTAACAGAATTGTAGTCCGACGATGCAAACCTGGTTGCCGAACTTTTTTGGTTCTTCACGGAAAGTTGGGGGATTTACAGAATGTAATCCCTTGATGATTCGTACAGATCCTTCGCTGCGCTCAGGATGACAGGAATTGCGTCGTTTGTCATCCTGAGCGAAGCGAAGGATCTGTA
>OMZP01000043.1 GCA_900315585.1 uncultured Eubacteriales bacterium
AATCTCAATTAAAAATGTATGCAGATGTGGAGTGGATTTTCCGTTCTGGCAACGCAGAGCGGAGGGAGGCGATGCAGCGCATCGTTGACCGAAGCGATGCTAAGCCAGAACGGAAAAGACGCCCACAGATGCGTGTATTTTTAGTTGAGATTAGTATGAAGACCTCATCCGTCAACGCTTCGCGTTGCCACCTTCCCCAGTGGGGAAGGCTTTTGGCCGCGCTTCTCAGCACTTCCTATTGCCTATTGCCTATTCCCTATTGCCTGATTTCAAATTCTTTCCAGCGCGAGACGCAGGCGGCGGAGGGTTTCGTCCCGCCCCAGCAGGTAGGCGATCTCGAAAGCCCCGCCGGGGGTGGACTGCTGGCCGGAGATGGCGATGCGCAGGGGCCAGAGGAACTGGCCGTTCTTCATGCCCAGGCCGGGAATGGCCTCCATCACGCGGTCGTGCAGCTCGGCCTCGGTCCAATCGCCGATGCCCTCCAGCAGCGGCAGCGCCGCCGCCAGGGCGGTCTTCGCGCTCTCCAGGGTGGACTTCTGCTTCTTGTTCACGTAGAGGTCGCTGGAGAATTCCGGCAGCTCGGCCAGGAACTTCACCATGCCGGGCAGCTGGTTGAACACCTCCGTGCGGCCCTGCAAGAGCTCCGCCAGGCGCTTGAAGTCGAATTTATCCGGGTCCAGCGCCTGGGACAGCCAGGGCGTGGCCAGCTCCAGGTACTTCTCAGGGCTGAGCTTGCGGATGTACTCGGCGTTGAACCAGTTCATCTTCTGGATGTCGAACACGGAGGGCGACTTGCTCAGGCCCTCCAAGTCGAACACCTCCTCCAGCTCGGAGAGGGTGTAGAACTCCCGCTCGCCCCGGGGGCTCCAGCCCAGCAGCACCAGGTAATTGATGACGGCCTCGGTGAGGTAGCCCTGGCTGAGCAGGTCCTCGAAGGAGGGGTCGCCCTTGCGCTTGGACATCTTGCGCTTGCTGGTGACGGGGTTGCCCGCCTCATCCAGCACCGGCTGGCCGTTTGCGTCCAGCACCGGCGCCTCCACCATCACGGGGGTCAGGTGCACGTAGGTGGGCGGCGTCCAGCCCAGGGCCTCGTACAGCAGGTTGTACTTCGGGGCGCTGGACAGGTATTCGTTGCCGCGCATCACGTGGGTGATGCCCATCAGGTGGTCGTCGATGACGTTGGCGAAGTTGTAGGTGGGCAGGCCGTCGGCCTTGATGAGCACGTTGTCGTCCAGCGTATCGCAGTCCACCTCCACGTGGCCGTAGATCACGTCGTCAAAGCCCGCCTTGCCCTCGGTGGGGATGTTCTGGCGGATCACGTAGGGCACGCCGGCGTCCAGCTTCGCCTGGATCTCCTCCTTGGACAGATGCAGGCAGTGCTTGTCATACTTGAAGGTCTCGCCCTTCTTCTCCGCCGCCTCCCGGGCCTCGTCCAGGCGCTCCTTGGTGCAGAAGCAGTAGTAGGCGTGGCCGGACTCGATGAGCTGTTTGGCGTAGGGCATGTAGGTGTCCTTGCGCTGGGACTGCACATAGGGGCCGCAGGGACCGCCCACGTCCGGGCCCTCGTCGTGGGAGAGGCCGGCGGTTGCCATGCTCTTGTAGATGATGTCCACCGCGCCGGGAACCTCCCGCTCCTGGTCGGTGTCCTCGATGCGCAGAATGAACTTGCCGCCGGTGCGGCGGGCATAGAGGTAGGTGTACAGCGCCGTGCGCAGGTTGCCCAGGTGCATGTAGCCCGTGGGGCTGGGGGCGAATCGGGTGCGAACTTGCATGGGTGTTTCTCCTTGTTGATATGTTGGCCTGCTATAGATCGGTCTGCGTGATGGGGAGGGATCAGGGACGAGGGATTAGGGATTAGGAAATGCTGCTGCCGCGGCTTCTGCAGGATCATTGTATCAGAAATGGCGGCAGCCACTATTCCTAATCCCTATTCCCTAATCCCTACTCCCTAATCCTCCGCAATATCAAACGCGAAGATGGTGGTGAAGTCGTACTTCTCCCCGGCGCGGAGGACGGAGTCGATGAACTCCGGATGGTTGATGGAGTCCGGGGCGAACTGGGTCTCCAGGCAGAAGCCCTCGCGCTTGCCGTAGACGCGGCCGGAGGTGCCGGGATGGATGCCCTTGAGGGCGTTGCCGCAGTAGAGCTGCATGGCGGGCATGTCGGTGAACACGTCCATCACGCGGCCGGTGGCGGGGTCGGTGACCTCGGCGGCGAAGCGCAGGCCGGCCTCGAAGTCGTTCACGTTGAAGTTGTGGTCGATGCCGCCGCCGTAGCCCAGCTGCTCGTCGGAGTCGGTCTTGGCCAGGCTGTCGCCCACGCGGGTGGGCTGGCGCAGGTCAAAGGGCGTGCCTGTCACGTCCCGCTGCTCGCCGGTGGGGATGCAGTCCGCGTCCACCACGGTGAAGGTGTCGCAGTTCATCTCGAACACGTGGTCCTCGATGGTCTTGCCGGAGGCCTCGCCGGAGAGGTTGAAGTAGGTGTGGTTGGTGAGGTTGCAGAGGGTGTCCTTGTCGGACACGGCCTCATAGCGGATGAGCAGCTCGTTCTCGTCGGTCCAGGTGTAGGTCACCAGCACGTTCAGCGTGCCGGGATAGCCCTCCTCGCCGTCGGGGCTTACGTACTTCAGGAGCAGCATGTCCTCGCAGATGCCCTCCACGGGGGTCACGTCCCACAGCTTCTCGTTGAAGCCCACGTTGCCGCCGTGCAGGTGGGTCACGCCGCGCTCGTTCTTCGCCAGGGTGAGCTTGACGCCGTTCAGCTCGCACTCGCCCTTGGCAATGCGGTTGCCCACGCGGCCGATCAGCGCGCCCAGGTAGCCGCAAGTGGGGCAGTAGCCCGCCGCGTCGTTGTAGCCCAGGACCACGTTTTCAATGTCGCCGTGCTTGTCCGGCACGTTGATGGCCCGGATGATGCCGCCGTAGTTGGTGATCTCCACGCTGGCGCCGGAGCGGTTGGTCATGACGTACAGGTCCGCCTCCCTGCCGTCGGGAAGCCTGCCGAAGCTCTTCTTCACAATGCTCATGCTGTTACCGCCTTTCCTGTAAGGCCCGAAGGCCATATTTCCTTATAATATATTGTACATCGTTTCCAGTGGAAATTCAAGGGGCGAAAAACGTGAAATGGGGACGGTTCTCATTTCACGTTATTTGGGCATAATGTGAAATGAGAACCGTCCCCATTTCACATTATGCGCGCTGAATCACGCCGCGGGAAATGCCCGTCAGGCGCTCGATCTGAAGAATGGTCAAGCCCGATTCCCTCAGCTTCCGCAGCGCCGCATCGCGCTCCTTCCGGCCCAGCTGCTGCAGCTGCGTTCCGCTCTCCACGCCGAGCAAAGAGCGGATGACGCGCTTCGCCTCCTCGTCACGAAGGGTCCTGCGCGCCTCAACGTCGAGGCATCGGTCATCGGCCTGTTCCCGCATCAGCTTTGAAAACCCGCCCCAGTCGGCAAGGATCTCCAGGGCTGTCGCATTGTCGACCTCCCCGGTCGGATTCAGATAGGCATCGTAGCTGCTCCAGCGATACTGCGAAGCCCTGGCAATGCCCGCCTTTTCCGGATTGTTATGGATATAGCGGATCACGCACAGCAGGTATTCATCCGTCTCAACCGCCTCGCTCCTGTATCGATCCTGGAACAGATGGCCCGTTCGATCGTACTTCCGGTTGAAATAACTGACGTAGCTGACGCCGACCTTCTTCATGATGAGGGGCAGCCGCTGCTCCGGGTCGCAGATCAAAAGATGGGCGTGGTTCTCCATCAGACAATACGCGACCAGCTGGAAGCCCAGCTCGCGGCGGTATCTTTGCAGCGTCGACAGGAAACGTTCGTTGTCTTCGTCATCCTCGAAGATGATCTGCTTGCCGATCCCCCGAATGACGACATGGTAATAGCGGCTCTCTCCCAGCTTCCGTGATGCCCTCGGCATGGTATCCCTCCCTTTGAAAAATGTGAAATGGGGACGGTTCTCATTTCACATTTTATTATAGCGCAGGCGCAAAAATGTGTCAAGAGAACCGTCCCCATTTCACATCCCCTTGACAGCCCCGCCGCCAAAAAGTATAATGAGGATACGAAATTTCACCATTTTACGGGAGGACGGCATGGCGACGAGCGGCAGAGGCGCGGGATACACCGCGAACGTGGAAAAGCCCAGCAGGCAGCGGGCCGTGTCATCGCGGGCGACGATCGGCCTGGTGCTGACGCTGCTCTTGCCGCCCATCGGGCTGATGTACCTGTGGCACCAGGGGGTGTTCCGCACCCGCGGGCGCATGCTGGTGACGGCCCTGGCCACGGTGGAGATGGCGCTCTTGGTGGTGTGGTTCACGCCCCACGCGGAGCTGACCCCCCGCGCCCCCGTGCCCGCCGCGCCGCCCCAGGTGACCGCCGCGCCCGAGGGCCAGACGCTGAACGCCCTGTACAACATCGAGCAGCTGCTCTACGAACAGCAGCTGGCCCAGGTGCTGGAGCAGGGCGGCACCGCCAGCGACCTGCTCACCGAGGAGGAGAAGCTGGAGATGGCCAACCAGCAGAACGAAGAGGCCTACGAGACCACGGTGTACAGCGTGTTCGGCGACGACGCCATCTACTACCACGCCTCCAAGGTCTGCCGGACCCAGACCAACGGCCGGGAGCTGACCGTGCGCGACGCCCTGCGCCAGGGCCTGCAGCCCTGCCCGTATTGCAACCCGCCGACGGTGACGGCATAACGCTGGCGGCGGGGGAGCTTGCTCCCCCGCCACTGCCACTATTCCTAATCCCTAATCCCTAATCTCTAATCCCTCCATAAATTAGACATCCCAAGTATAAAATACCTCATTAAAGTCATAATTATAACCTTGATTTGGCAGCGGAACCATCCTATCATATAAGATAGGATGGTTCTATTTGGATACATATGCAAATATCACTGAATTGCCAGTTTTTACGAGATGAGGAGGCCGAGCCATGTTTTGCTCCCGTTGCGGCAAAACCCTGATGCCGGAAGACACGCAATGCCCCCATTGCGGGACCCCCGTGGGGGAGAGCCGCTTTGAAGGAACGCCCTATACCTCGGCGCAGGCCCACATCCTGCCCGACACCCCCGCCGGTCAGGCATCCGCGGCCTACACCCGCACCACCTACACCACCATGACCGAGGAGCAGCAGCAGGAGGGCGCGGTGGACAGCCGCACCACCTACCGCCCGGTGTACGACGGCGCTTCGGCCCCGGAGGAGATCCGCGCGGACATGCGCGCGGTAATCGAGGGCACGGACGAGGAAAAGGCCTCTGAGGAAGCCGCCGCGGCCCCGAAGGAGCCCCTGAGCGAGGGCGCGCTGAGCACGCTGAGCGCGGTGGACGAGGAGCTGACCATGGAGAGCATGGACACCTCCGAACTCCAGGCCCGGCCCATCGAGTCCACGGGCCGCGCCGGCATCAGCACCGAGGTGGAGGATTACATCCAGAAGCTGGACGCCAACCAGAGCCGCAAGGCCGCCCGCCGCCGCAAGGCCGTGGACGACACCGAGGAGAGCTACACCACCCCCCGGGAGGGCGTGGTCTATGACGACACCCAGGAGACGAACCCGGACATCGACACCGACCAGAGCGAGGTGTTCAACGACATCGACGACGAGGAGTTCGACGAGATCCGCTATGGCCGCGCCATCGGCGTGAAGGAGATCCTGCGGGTGGCGCTGATCATGGTGCTGGCCGCGGCGCTGATCGTGGGCGGCGTGCTGTGGTTCCGCCACATCCGCGGCGCCCAGAACGCCTCGAAGATCGAGGGCGTCACCCAGACGCTGTATGACAGCGGCGTGGAGCTGATCAAGGGCCGCACCGACGCCACCTACATCAACGAGCTGGTGAACGTGTACCGCAACGACGGCGTGCTGAGCTTCACCGAGCGCGTGACCGCCGATTCCGGCGCCATCGACGCGCTGCTGCCGGCGGAGCCCGCCGTGAACGACTCGCTGTTCGTCTCCGCCCTGCAGACCATCCAGGGCAACATCGGAAACGCCATCCTGATGGACGCCACCGAGGCCGACAACACCGCCGGGGATTCCGGCCAGGATTCCGCCTCCCGCTGGGCCATCGTCAACGACGAGATCGCCCAGGTGGAAGCCGCCACCACCGCCCAGGAGCTGACGGCCATCCTCAACGGCGAGCGTGTGACCGTGGCGGCCTCGCCCACGCCCACGCCGGAGCCGGAGACCGTGACCTACGCCACCCTCTCCAAGGGCGACAAGAGCGACGAGGTGCTGGAGATGCAGAACCGGCTGTACATGCTGGGCTTCCTGCTGGACGACCGCGACGGCGCCTTCGGCAAGAACACCCAGACGGCCGTGAAGATGTTCCAGCAGGCCGCGAACCTGGAGGTGACGGGCATCGCCGACAACGCGACGCTGACCCTGCTCTACTCCGAGGACGCCCCGCGCACCGAGTACGCCCAGGCCACCCCGACCCCCGCGCCCGAAGCGGAGCCGGCGGCCTGACAAACCAACCATTTCAGAGGGACTAGGGATTAGGGACTAGGGATTAGAAAATGCCGCGCACGCATGGGCAGCGCATTGCAAGAGCATTGCTCCCGCGTTGAAGCCATTGGGCGAATGATTCGGTATCATACCGCGGCAGCCACTATTCCTAATCCCTAATCCCTGGTCCCTAATCCCTTTTATACGACCCCACACCAGGAGGTATCCCCATGCCCACCCCCATCGTCGCCCTGATCTACGACTTCGACAAGACCCTCTCCCCCCGGGACATGGAGGAATATTCCTTCCTGCCGGGCATCAAGGTGGAGCCGGACGTGTTCTGGGGCAAGTGCGCCGACTTCGCGCGGGAGCACGACATGGACGGCATCCTGACCTACATGTACCTGATGAAGCAGATGGCCAGCGGCGAGATGGAGCTGACGAAGGAAAACCTGATCGCCCTGGGCAGGGACGTGGAGTTCTTCCCCGGCGTGACAAGCTGGTTCGAGCGCATCAACGAAATCGGCCGGGAGTGCGGCGTGACCGTGGAGCACTACATCATCTCCTCCGGCCTGACCGAGATCATCCGCGGCTCCGCCATCGGCAAGTACTTCAAGGCCGTGTTCGCCGCCTCCTTCTGCTACGACGAGGCGGGGCGCGCGGTGTGGCCCTCCACGGCGGTGAACTACACCAACAAGACCCAGTACCTGTTCCGCATCAACAAGGGCATCCTGGACGTGACCAACGACCGGGACCTGAACGCCTTCACCCCCGCCTACATGCGCCGCATCCCCTTCTCCAACATGATCTACGTGGGCGACGGCCTGACGGACGTGCCCTGCATGAAGATGACCAAGCAGAAGGGCGGCTACTCCATCGCCGTGCACGCGCCGGGCAAGACCGAGCTGGCCGACGACATGCTGCTACAGGGCCGGGTGGACTTCTCCGTGGAGGCGGACTACTCCCAGGGCAGCGAGATCGAGGAGGTCGTGACGCTGCTGATGAAGCGCATCCGCGCCTCCCAGGCCCTCACCCTCCGCCACGCCGAACAGGTGCAGCGCGCCCATCGCCGCCGCGGCAACTTCGTCCCCCTAGACATCCCCATGCGCGGGGGCCTGGAGGACGGGGAGGACGTGGAATGAGTGTGGAGTGTGGAGTGTGGAGTTGAAATAGCCTGAGGCGCGGGAGGTTATTCTCCTGCTATTATGTGATTTGTGGATATAATGTACAGATCCTTCGCTGCGCTCAGGATGACACGGATTCGTTTTGTTGTCATCCTGAATGCAGCGAAGGATCTGTGCGTTCCTGGGAGACCAGATTGCCACGTCGGGCTTGCGCCCTCCTCGCAATGACGTTGACTTGAGTACATTGAATCATTCCTATAGAAATCAGACCTGCTATCATGTATCCCGTCATTGCGAGGCCGCAGGCCGTGGCAATCCGGGTCCCCGGCACAGGGGCGGGCGCCGCCACGGCGCCCCTACGACGGATGCCATGAATGGCGTCCCTACGGGCGTATCTGCAACCCCAGCGGCTATTCCTATTGCCTATTGCCTATTCCCTATTCCCTGGGCCTGCCGGCCTCATCCTCCAGCTTCAACCTCTCCAGCACCTCGTCCCCGCGCATGGAGGTAAACCGCCTCACGCACCGGGCGTCCATGCGCTCGTCGAACAGGCAGACGCCGCGCCAATCGCAGTACTGGCAGGGGTTTTGCTGGCGGAAGCGGGCGGGGGCGGCCTGAATGAGCCCGGCGCGGATGCCGTCCAGGTGCTCCCCGGCCTTTTTGAGGGTGCGGCCCATCAGCGCCCGGAAGCCCCCGGCGTCGGTGGCCAGGGTGCCCTTGCGCAGGCCGCCGCCGGTGTTCACCCGCACGTTCAAGACCTCCGGGAAGTTGGGCGACTGGGCCTCGAGCAGCGCCAGGTCGTCCGGGGCCAGGCCGGTGAGCCGGAAGCCGTCCCGCCGGGCCTTCTCCACCTCGTTTTTGTCGGTGCTCTGGGTGGCCTGAATGCCCTCGTCCAGGCTGAAATAGTAGACGCCCGCGCTCTGCTCGTCCCGCTTTTTCATGGCCGCCGCCAGGTAGACCGGCAGCTGCAGGCTCAGCCCGTGGTACACCGCGTCCAGGGCCAGGTCCTTGCCGCCCCGCTTGTAGTCGATCACCCGCAGATAGCCGCCCTCGGCCCACTCGTCGATGCGGTCGATGCGGCCCTCCAGCGTGCACTCGCCGGAGACGGCGTTCACAGTCAGGCGGGCGGTGCCGTCCTCCACGCCGAAATCCGACTCCAGCGCCGCGGGGTTGAAGCGGCTCTTTCGCATGTGCTCCGCCAGCACCACGGCGCAGGTGCGGGCCGTGGCCTTCAGCCGCCGACCCTCCGCCAGGGACACGGCGCTGTCCCCCAGGGGGCTCGTCTCCGCCATGGCCTGGAGCAGCCGGTCCGCGATGCCGTCCATCCGCGCCTCGGCCTCATGCTCGTCCAGGGCGTTCAGGTCCTCCATGCTGGCCAGCAGGAATTCGTGCACCGCGTCATGAAAGAAGGTGCCCTCGTCCTTCACGTTCAGCTGGTAGGGCTCGATGCGAAGGGGCCTCAGGCCGTACTGGGTGAAATAGGCGAAGGGGCACTGGGCGAACTTTTCCAGCCGCGTCACGCTCTGGCGGCGCAGTTCGCCATAGAGGGCCTTCGCCGTCGCCGGGTTCAGCCGCTCGGCGCTCTCCCCGTGGCGCAGGGCCATGCCCACCTGCCGAAGGGCCAGGTTCAGCCGCTCGCTCTGCCAGACGGGCAGCTCCCCGTCGCTGGCCAGCTTCCGCGCCCCGGCCAGGGCCGCGGTGTCGCAGCTCTGGGCCGCCTCGCCCTCGCCCATGCCGGACAGGGCCCGGGCCCCGTAGGCCACCGCCGCCTCCGGCGCGGCCCGGAGCATCCGCTGGATGCCCGCGTCCTCCATCACGCCGCCCCGCTCCACCAGCGCCGGGAACACGCCGCGGATCAGGCCGATCAGCGCGCCGGGGCGCTGGGCGCTGTCGTCCAGGCCGCTGAGGGGCGCGGTGACGCACAGGTATTCCCCAGCCATCTCCACCGCGGATTTCAGATAGAACCGCCGCATCCGGGACAGCTCCGCGTCGTCGGAGCCCACATAGGCGTGGGCGATCCGCGCGAAGGTCTGTATCTGGGCCGCGTTCAACAGGCCGTCCGCGTCCGAGATCACCCGGTCCGTCTCCCCCAGGATCAGCAGCGCCTTCGCCCGCTGGGCCGTGATGCGGTCCGTGGTCTGGGCGTAGACGGCGTCGCCGGACTGGGGCAGCGGCTTGATGATGGCCGCGTCCAGGGATTCGGTCAGGGTCTGGCGCAGCTCGTTCAGCGGCAGCGGGGCCTCGCCCATCAGGCCCGCCATCTGGTCCAGCGCGCCGATGATCCGGTTCCAGACCTGGCTCTCCTCCCCCGCCTGCTGACGCAGGTCCGCGGCGATCAGCGCGTCCAGGTGGGCCTGCAGGCGATCCGCCGCGCCGATGTCCGTCAGGAACCCAAACACCGCCGTCAGCTGGGCCTTCAAATCCTTTGCCCTCTTCAACCGGTTTTTCAGCCCGTTCACCGGCTCGGCAAAGCGCGCCCGAAGGGGCTCCAGGGCCATGAGCTCCGCCTCGGTGCCCCGCTTTAAGGGCTTGAGCAGCGCCCAGGGCTTGAGTCCGTACTTCTCCGCGTGGTTGGAAAGGCGGTCCGCCTCGTCCGGCTCCAGGGGCATGACCCCGCAGCGCAACAGCGCCAGGGCGTCCTCCATGCGCGGGTTGGCCTCGCACAGGCGCAGCGCCGAGTTCAGGCCCTCAGCCAGCGGGTGGCGGGAGGCGGCGCGGCTGGCCGACAGGAACAGCGGCACCCCGTAGGCGCGGAAGGCCTCCTGCATCGGCTGGCGATAGCCGTCCAGGTCCCGGCACAATATCTGTATGTCACCCCAGCGCCAATGATTCCGCATCACCAGCCTCCGGCACAGCGCGGCGGCAAAGCGGCACTCCTCCAGCGGGTTTTTGAGCGCCGCCAGCTGGAGGGATTTGGGCGGCTTCGGGCTATCGTCCGGCTTCACCGGGAAGGCGAACAGCTGCCCCGCCAGGTGGGCCAGGGCGTCGTCCTGCTTTGGCTCCGGCAGCACCAGGCACTCCCGGCCGGGAAGGGCTTCGGCCCCGACGCACACCCGCTCCGGCGCGACGACCCCGGCCAGCTTCGCCGCGTGCATCAGCCGCCTGAAACAGCCCTGGAGGGGCAGGTAGACGTCGAAATCCGGGGCGCTTTCGTCGTTGGCCAGAGGCAGGAACACGTCCGTCTGGGGGCAGGCGGCGGCCACCGCGGCGATCAGGCCGTGCAGCGTGGGCGGGGTCAGGTCGAAGCCGTAGAAGTACACGTGGGCCCGGGCGAGAA
Organism: uncultured Eubacteriales bacterium; assembly: GCA_900315585.1. GTDB lineage: Bacteria > Bacillota > Clostridia > Christensenellales > Aristaeellaceae > UBA2862. The sequence continues at coordinate 10,856 of OMZP01000043.1, forward strand.
ATTCCGCCGAGGGCGCGCGCTGGACGGCGCAGGCAAACTCCGCCTCGCCGTCCTGGAAGCGGCCCTCGATCAGGCCCTCGTAGGCCTCCAGGATCACGCCCAGGTCGTCCAGCTTGAGTTTGAGCAGGCCCTCGGCCTCCCCGGCGCAGGCAAACAGCGCCTCCGGCGTCAGCCCCGCCTGGCGGATCAGCTCCAGCTGGCGGGCGCAGCGGTCGGCAAAGCCCCGGCGATTCACCGCGCCGTGGTAGAGCTTCAGCCGCTCGTCCACGGCCCGGGCGGCGGCGCGCACCAGCATCACCCGCCCGCGCTCGTCCACCCGCACGCCGGAGGGCTGGCCCGCGGCCTCGAAGATGCGCCCGCAGAGGCGCTCCGGGCTCAAAACCTGCAGCGCAAAGGAGCCCTGTAGATCCAGCTTATCCAGCAGGGTGCGCTCGGTTTGCAGCGTCAGCTGCTTGGGCACCACCACCACCTGGGCCTCCTCGGTCCCCGCCATGTTCCTTCGCAGGACCTCGATCAGCGCCGGCTCCATCCAGCGGCTCTTGCCGGTGTAGACGCGCATGGCACACCTCCGCGTTTTTCTTCCCTCCATTATAGCACAGGCCGGTGACATCCGCCCGGCGAATTGTGACATAATTGTAATATTTTTTCGACTGGATATGGGGTATAATGGACATGAGAAATGCCATGTTTTGGAAGCGGCGGGCATATAAGAGTGCCAGCGGCTTCCGGGCGTGGGTTCGATGTTTTTTCAGAAAGCGAGGGATAGGAAAATGAAGAAATTGCTCTCCATCATGCTGGTTCTGCTGATGCTGCTGGCCGTGGTGCCCTCCACGGCGATGGCCGCGAGCCGAAAGGTCTACATCAGCTCCACCGGCAAGGGCACGATGCACATGCGCGGCGGCCCGGGCTATGAGTATTCTGTGGTGGGCTACGTGACCCACAACAAGAAGGTCAAGACCTACGACGAGGACGGCGACTGGACGCTGGTGAAGAACGGCAAGGTCTACGGCTGGATCCGCACCATGTACATCGACGGCACCACCAAGGCCCTGGGCAACGGCTTCAAGGCCATCGTGGCGAACAGCGCCGTGTATGCCAGCGCGGACATGGCCAGCGCCGTGAAGGGCGCCGTCACCCCGGCGGACACCGTGCGGGTGTACTACACCGAGAACGACATGGCCAGCGTGGTCGTGACGGATTCCGGCCTGTCCGGCTGGATCCCGATCCCGGTGATCGGCGTCACCGTGAAGGTCGTGGCGGACAACCCGCCGGCCTACTCCGACAGCGTGTGGCGCACCACCGCCTCCACGCTGAACCTGCGCAGCGGCGCGGGCACCCAGTTTGCCATCCTGGGCAAGATCAAGCGCGGCACCGGCGTCACGATCCTGGAGAGCGTGGGCAACTGGCGCCGGGTGAAGACCTTCGGCGGCCAGGTGGGCTGGATCTCCGCCAGCTACCTGACCCGGCAGGCCACCGCGAAGGTGACCGCCAGCGCCCTGAACGTGCGCAAGGGCCCCGGCACCTACTCCGCCATCCTGGGCAGCTTCAAGCGGGGCACCCGGGTGAACGTGCAGTACACCTCCGGCAACTGGGCCTATGTCAGCACCAAGCGCCTGAGCGGCTATGTGTCGCTGAACTACCTGGCGTTCTGAGCGAAATGAAAAACAGATATGCCCCGGCGAACGCGCCGGGGCATATTTTGAAAAACGATCATCACAGGGGGGATCATCCATGAAGGCATTGTTCATCGGCGGTACCGGCACCATCAGCGCCGCCATCGTCCGTCGGCTGGTCAACGAACTGAACTGGGAGGTCTGGCTGCTGAACCGGGGCAACCGCCCGGAGGCCGTGCCCGCGGGGGCGAAGAGCCTCGTCTGCGACATAGGCGACGAGGCGACGGTGCTTCAGAAGATCGGCGACACCGTGTTCGACTGCGTGTGCGAGTTCATCGGCTTCACGAAGGACCAGGTGGAGCGCGATTATCGCCTGTTCAGGGGCCGCACCCGCCAGTACATCTACATCTCCTCCGCCTCGGCCTACCACAAGCCGGTGGCCTGCCACCGGATCACCGAGGGCACGGCCCTGGCCAACCCCTACTGGGAGTACAGCCGCAACAAGATCGCCTGCGAGGACTTCCTGATGGAGAAGTATCGCCAGGAGGGCTTCCCGGTGACCATCGTGCGCCCCAGCCACACCTACGACGAGCGCAGCGTGCCCCTGGGCGTGCACGGCAAGAAGGGCTCCTGGCAGGTCATCAAGCGGATGCTGGAGGGCAAGCCCGTGATCATCCAGGGCGACGGCACCAGCCTGTGGACCATAACCTTCAACGAGGACTTCGCCATCGGCTACACCGGCCTCATGGGCAACCGCCACGCCATCGGCGAGGCCTTCCAGATCACCGGCGACGAGACCCTGACCTGGAACCAGATCTATCAGACCATCGCCGACGCCCTGGGGGTCGAGCTCAAGCCCTACCACGTGTCCAGCGACTTCCTGGCCGCCGTGGGCGACCCGCTGGGCTACGACTACACCGGCAGCCTGCTGGGCGACAAGGCCGAGAGCGTGGTGTTTGACAACACCAAGCTCAAGCAGATCGTGCCTGACATGCGCACCAACTACCGCTTCGACCAGGGCGTGCGCATCGCCATCGACTACGTGCTCGCCCACCCGGAGCTCCAGGTGGAGGACCCGGAGTTCGATCAGTGGTGCGATCGGGTCATCGACGCGCTGGAAGCGGCGAAGTTCTGATAAACCAGGCATTAGGGAATAGGGAATAGGCAATAGGAATAGCTGCTGCCGCGAAATTCACTATCCCTATTGCCTATTGCCCATTGCCTATTGCCTAATTCCTGAAAGGAAACTCTATGTTCAAATCAACCCTCCTCGCCCACGCCCAGGCCATGGGCCTCGTCATCACCGAACCGCAGGCCGCCCAATTCGAGCGGTATCACGCGCTGCTCACCGAGGCGAACGGGCGCATGAACCTGACCCGCGTGCCGGAGGACCCCGCCGAGGCCATCGACCGGAACTACCTGGACTGCGCCGCGGTGCTGGCGGGGGGCTTTCCGGCCGTCGAGCGAGCCGTGGACGTGGGCTCCGGCGCGGGCTTCCCGGGCGTGCCCCTGTCCATCCTGCTGCCGGACACCCATTTTGTGCTGATCGACGCCCTCGCCAAGCGGGTGGAGTTCCTGAAGGGCGTGATCGACGCGCTGGGCCTGAACGCCGAGGCGCTGCACCTGCGGGCCGAGGACGCCGCCCGGAAGGACGAACTGCGGGAGGCCTTCGACCTGGCCACGGCCCGGGCCGTCGCGCCGATGAACGTGCTGTCGGAGTACCTGCTGCCCTTCGTGCGGGTCGGCGGATGGGCACTGGCGCTGAAAGGGCCGGGGCTCGAGGACGAGCTGAACCAGGCCGAAGCCGCCGTCGCCACCCTGGGCGGACGCCTGGAGCGGGTGCAGCCGCTGCCCATCCCCGGCCGGGACTGGGACCACCGCGCCGCCTGGATCGCGAAGGCCGCCCCCACGCCCGAGAAATACCCCCGGCGCTCCGGCGTCGTGGAAAAACGGCCGCTGTGATTTGGCATAATTGCCGTCCCTCCTGAATATCCTATTTCCTGTGAAACCCACAACAAATTCAGGAGGACGACCATGAAAAAGCTGACTGCACTGCTGCTGACCGCACTGCTCCTGCTGGCGCTCACCGCCTGCGAGGGCAAGACCACCACCACCGTCACCGCCACCGAGGCGCCCGCCGCCGAGGCCACCGCCGCGCCCGAGCCCACCACCGTGGCCCAGGGCGCGGAGAACGCCGTGGACAGCGCCGCGGACAAGGTGGAGAACGCCGTGGACGACGCGGTGGACACCCCCGCCGAGAACGCGGCGGGAACGACGAACAACTGAACAACTGGGGCTGTCTCAAATTGAGACAGCCCCAATGAATTGCGCCTTCAGCGCGTGAATCTCATTCGTACAAAACCAATCGATTTCTTTGTCTGATTCCATTATTATCTCATCCATAATACGCCCGTTGCTTTTTGCCGCTATAATTGGCCTGATTCCATACGCAAGAGAGGCGGATGCCCGTGTCCCCGAAGGCCAACCGGCCGGACCTGTACCGGCAGATCGCGAAGCTGACGCTGCCCATCGTGCTGCAAAACCTGCTGAGCGCGGCGGTGAACTCCGCCGACGTGGTGATGCTGAACTTCGTCGGCCCCGCCCACATCTCCGCGGTGTCCCTGGCGGCGCAATACGCCAGCGTGCTGTTCATGGTGTTCTACGGCCTGGGCACCGGCGCGACGATGCTCTGCGCCCAGTACTGGGGCAAGGGCGACCTGCGGGCCATCGAGGTGGTGGAGGGCATCACGCTGCGCTTCTCCATGGCGGTGTCCGCGCTGTTTGCGGCGGCGGCGTTCTTCGCGCCCCGGCTGCTGATGCGGGCCTTCACGCCGAACCCAGAGCTGATCGAGATCGGCGCGCAATACCTGCGCAACATCGCCTTCGCCTACCTGTGCTGGGGCGTGATCGAGGCCTACCTGGCCGTGCTGCGCAGCATCGGGCGGGTGGCCGTCGCCACGGCGCTGAACACGGTGGCCTTCACGCTGAACATCCTGCTCAACGCGGTGTTCATCTTCGGGCTGTTCGGCGCGCCGAAGCTGGGCGCGCCGGGGGTGGCGCTGGCCACGTCCATCTCCCGCGGGGTGGAGCTGGCGCTGGCGCTGATCGTGTCCGCCCGGAGCCGGGACGTGAAGCTGAAGCCCGCGCTGCTGCTGGCGCGGAACAAGCTGCTGTTCAGGGACTTCCTGCGCATGGCCCTGCCCGCCCTGGCCAACGACGTGATCTGGGGCTTGGGCTACTCCATGTATTCGGTGATCATCGGCCAGTTCCTGGGGGACGACATGGTGGCGGCGAACAGCTTCGCCTCGCTGCTGCACAACTTCGGCACCGTGCTCTGCTTCGCCGTGGCCAGCGCCGGCGGCATCCTGCTGGGCCAGATCATCGGCGAAAACCGCCTGGCCGACGCCGAGGACGCTGCGAAAAAGCTGATGCGGCTGACGGTGATCTCCGGGCTCATCGGCGGCGGGATCATCCTGGCGGCCATGCCCTTCGTGCTGCGCTTCGCCAACCTGTCGGAGGTGGGCAAGGGGTATCTGCGGGTGATGCTGCTCATCAACAGCTACTATGTGATGGGCGCGGCGGTGAACACCACGCTGATCGCCGGGGTGTTCCGCGCCGGGGGCGACAGCCGCTTCGGCTTCATCTGCGACACCATCGACATGTGGGTCTACGCCGTGCCCCTGGGCTTCATCGCCGCCGCGGCGCTGAAGCTGCCGCCGCTGTGGGTCTACTTCCTGCTCTGCACCGATGAATTTGTGAAGTGGCCCTGGGTCATCCGGCACTACCGGAGCCGGAAGTGGCTGAGGAATATCACGCGGGAAGGGCTGTTCGAGGGGGAGTAAAGAAGGCTTCCCCGCCGCTGCGGGGAAGCGGCCGGAGACTTTCCTCTTGCCTCCCCTTTAAGGGGAGGTGGCCCGCAGACATCCCTCTTGCCTCCCCTTCAAGGGGAGGTGGCCCGCAGACATTTCTCTTGCCTCCCCTTTTAAGGGGAGGTGGCCCGCAGGCTTTCCTCTTGCCTCCCCTTTCAAGGGGAGGTGGCCCGCAGGGCCGGAGGGGTTCCGGGGAACGCATTTTTTTGGTTCTTCACGGAAAGTTGGGGGATTTGCAGAATGTAATCCCTTGAAGATTCGTACAGATCCTTCGCGCGGCGCGGGGTTTCAATCCCCTGGATTGAAACCCCGCGGTTCGGCCCACAGGCCGAACTTGGAAACCCTCCGGGTTTCCAACCTTCCGCTCAGGATGACAGGAATTGCGTCGTTTGTCATCCTGAGCGGAGCGAAGGATCTGTACGTTGCGTTGTCCTGCGGCATTGAAGGTAGTGTTCTGCCAT